>NZ_VFUW01000006.1:0-377914 GCF_006441385.1 Mesorhizobium sp. B2-4-18
AGGCGCCGCGCGATGGTCTTGCGCATATTGTCGTGCGGGACGAGTTCGTAGGAGCCTTCCTCGAACAGTTTCAGCACCTGCTCGTCCGACATCGCCTTTACCGCCGGGGTGGAGGCAGGCGCGCCGGCCGGAGCCTTGGCAGCCGGTGCCGCCTTGGCGCCACCACCGGCAATCGCGGCATCTACGTCAGCCTTGACCACGCGGCCGTGCGGGCCGGTGCCGGTGACCGCAGAGACGTCGACGCCGGCGTCCTTGGCGATACGGCGGGCAAGCGGCGATGCAAAGGTGCGGTCGCCAGCCGCGTTGCCATTGGCGGCCGGAGCCGCCTGCGCCTTTGGGGCCTCGGCCTCGGCCTTTGGCGCTTCAGCCTTCGGCGCTTCGGCTTTGGGCGCATCCGCTTTCGGAGCTTCGGCTTTCGCCGGTGTGGCGCCGCCGCTTTTCGTCGCCGCGCCGGCATCTTCGCCTTCCGCCGCAAGCACCGCGATCAGCGCGTTGACCTTGACGCCCTCGGTTCCGGCCGGCACGACGAGCTTGGCAACCGTGCCCTCATCGACGGCTTCGACCTCCATCGTCGCCTTGTCGGTTTCGATCTCGGCGATCACGTCGCCGGGCGAAACCTTGTCGCCTTCCTTGACCAGCCACTTGGAAAGATTGCCCTCTTCCATAGTGGGCGAGAGCGCCGGCATGGTGATGTTGATTGGCATATTGTCCTCCCACCCGGTTCAGCGATATGCGACGGCTTTGACGGCCTCGATGACCTCGCCGACATTCGGCAAAGCCAGTTTTTCGAGGTTCGCCGCATAAGGCATCGGCACGTCCTTGCCGGCAATGGTGATGACCGGTGCGTCGAGGAAATCGAAGGCGCGCTGCGAGACCTGGTTGGCGATGTGGTCGCCAACCGAATTCTGCGGGTAGCCTTCTTCGACCACGACCAGCCGGTTGGTCTTCTTGACCGAGGCGATGACGGTGTCGAGATCGAGCGGACGGATAGTCCTGAGGTCGATGATCTCGGCGTCGATGCCCATGCCGCGCAGCTCGGCTTCAGCCTTCACCGCATAGGTCATGCCGATGCCGAAGGAGACGATGGTGACATCCTTGCCTGCCTTGTGGATGCGCGCCTTGCCGATCGGCAGCACGAAGTCGTCCAGCTTCGGAACGTCGAAGGACTGGCCGTAGAGGATTTCATTCTCGAGGAAGATGACCGGGTTCGGATCGCGGATCGCTGCCTTGAGCAAGCCCTTTGCGTCGGCGGCCGTGTATGGCATCACCACCTTCAGGCCTGGAATGTGGCTGTACCAGGCGGCATAGCACTGCGAGTGCTGTGCCGCGACGCGAGCCGCCGCGCCATTTGGCCCGCGGAACACGATCGGCGCGCCCATCTGGCCGCCCGACATATAGAGCGTCTTGGCGGCGGAGTTGATGATCTGGTCGATCGCCTGCATGGCGAAGTTGAAGGTCATGAACTCGACGATCGGCTTCAGTCCAGCCATCGCCGCACCGACACCAACGCCGGCAAAACCATGCTCGGTAATCGGCGTGTCGACGACGCGACGCGGCCCAAATTCCTGCAGCAAGCCCTGTGTGATCTTGTAGGCGCCCTGGTATTCGGCGACTTCCTCACCCATGACGAAGACATCGCCGTCGCGGCGCATTTCCTCGGCCATGGCATCACGCAGCGCCTCGCGCACCGTGGTCGAGACCATTTCGGTGCCGGGAGGAATGTCCGGATCGGCAGCGAGGTTGACCACCGGGGCGGCGGGGACGGAGGCTTTCGGCGCCTCTCCAGCATCCTGCGGCGCCCGCTGCGAGCCTTCCTCGGCCGCGTCGGCGCGCTGCCCACCAGTTGACACCGCGTCTTGCGTCGAGGCGGGAGCCGCCTTGGAGGCCTTGTCGATGTCGCCAGAACTTTCGCCATCCTGCAGCAGAACGGCGATCGGCGTGTTGACCTTGACGCCTTCGGTGCCGGCGGCGATCAGGATCTTGCCCAGCGTACCTTCGTCGACGGCTTCGACTTCCATCGTCGCCTTGTCGGTTTCGATCTCGGCAATGACGTCGCCGGCGACGACCTTGTCGCCCTCGTTCTTCAACCACTTGGAAAGATTGCCCTCTTCCATGGTCGGCGAGAGGGCGGGCATGAGAATTTCGATCGGCATGTCCTGGCCCTCCCTTACAATACGATATCGGTCCAGAGCTCGGACGGATCCGGCTCCGCGTCGTGCTGGGCAAATTCGGCGGCGTCGGCGACGATGTCGCGAACCTCCTTGTCGACGGTCTTGAGTTCGTCCTCGGTCGCCCACTTCTTCTCGATGAGCCGCGCCTTGACCTGCTCGATCGGATCATGATCGGAGCGCATCTTCTGGACTTCTTCCTTGGAGCGATATTTCGCCGGGTCGGACATCGAGTGGCCGCGATAGCGATAAGTCTGCATTTCGAGAATGATCGGCCCATTGCCGGCACGGCACCACTCGGTAGCCAGATCGCCAGCCGCCTTCACCGCACGCACATCCATGCCGTCGACCTGGATGCCCGGAATCTTGAACGACGCGCCACGATGCGAAAAATTGGTTTCCGCCGAAGAGCGCGACACCGAGGTGCCCATGGCGTAGCGGTTGTTCTCGATGATGTAGATCACCGGCAGCTTCCACAGCGAGGCCATGTTGAAGCTTTCGTAGACCTGGCCCTGGTTGGCGGCGCCGTCGCCGAAATAGGTCAGCGAGACATTGTTGTTGTCGCGGTAGCGGTTGGCAAAGGCCAGACCTGTTCCAAGCGACACCTGCGCACCGACAATGCCGTGACCGCCATAGAAATGCTTCTCCTTGGAGAACATGTGCATGGAACCGCCCTTGCCTCTGGACAAGCCGCCGCGGCGTCCGGTCAGCTCGGCCATCACGCCACGCGGCGACAGCTCCATCGCCAGCATGTGGCCGTGATCGCGATAGGCCGTGATCATCTGATCGCCGTCGATCAGCGCCATCTTCATGCCGGTGACGACCGCTTCCTGGCCGATATAGAGGTGACAGAAACCGCCAATGAAGCCCATGCCGTAGAGCTGGCCGGCCTTCTCCTCGAAACGGCGGATGAGCAGCATGTGCCGGTAGGCGGCAAGCTCTTCGTCCTTGGTGAAGTCAACAGGCTTGGGTGCTGATAGACCGGGTTTGCCGTCGGATTTCGATTTGGCAGGCGCTTTTCTGGCTGCGGTGGCCATGCATCACTCCCTGTTGGCGTCTCTTTGCGGACACTGGAGCAAGATCAAACTGCTCCGGGGAGATCGCCCTCCCCTTCGATTTATGGGAGGCTAACACGTAGAAAGGCGTTCCGCCATGTCGAAATTGCATAGCTGGCATGCGCCTAAGCAATTAAAATCATTGAAAATATTGGTGATTAACCTGAAATTGGTTACTTCGCCGGAGCCGGCAGCATGATGGTGATCTCGTCGGCCTGCGACAGATTGAGTGCCTTGCGCGCCTGCTCGTCGAGCATGTCCTTCTCCAGCGTGCCGTCGTGCATGAGCTTGACGCGCCGCTCGAGTTCCATCCTGCGTGCCTTGATCGCATCGAGCTGACCCTGCAACGCAACCGTCTCGGCCTCAAGCTTGTATTTCGAATTGATGCCGAATTCACCGTGATAGGCATGGAAGCCGAAATAAGCCAGGAACAGCACGCACAGCGAGGGAATGATCAGCCGGCCGGTGTTTCTCTGCTTGTGCTGACGCGTCCACATAACCGATTCCCCGTGCCGCGAACTCAAACGGCTCGAAGTCTTTTTCGCCTGATTGTGCTTAACGGACGGTTACGGGAGACCGCCATGCCGGCCTGAAATGAAAAAGGGCGGGATGTCCCGCCCTCTCCGTATCAACGATGTGCGGCCGGATCAGCCCTTGATCACCGACTTGCCGGCGTAATGCGCCTGCTTGCCGAGTTCTTCCTCGATGCGGATCAGCTGGTTGTATTTGGCCATGCGGTCGGAGCGCGACAGCGAGCCGGTCTTGATCTGCCCGCAATTGGTGGCGACGGCGAGATCGGCAATGGTCGAATCCTCGGTTTCGCCCGAACGGTGCGACATGACGGCGGTGTAGGCAGCCTTGTGCGCGGTCTCGACGGCATCCAGCGTCTCGGTCAGCGAGCCGATCTGGTTGACCTTGACCAGGATCGAGTTGGCGACGCCCATGCGGATGCCGTCGCGCAGGCGCGCCGTGTTGGTGACGAAGAGATCGTCACCAACGAGCTGCGTCTTCTTGCCGATCAGGTCGGTCAGGTACTTCCAGCCTTCCCAATCGTCCTCGGCAAGGCCATCCTCGATCGAGATGATCGGATAGTCGGCCGCGAGCTTGGCGAGGTACTTGGCTTGCGCCTTGGGATCGCGCGTCTTCTTCTCGCCCTCATAGACATAGTTGCCGTCCTTGAAGAACTCGGTCGCGGCGCAATCGAGGCCGAGCGCGATCTCTTCACCTGGTTTGAATCCGGCCTTCTCGATCGATTCCATGATGAAGTCGAGCGCCACCGGCGCGCTCTTCAGGTTCGGGGCGAAGCCGCCCTCGTCGCCGACATTGGTGTTGTGGCCGGCATCCTTCAGCTTCTTGCGCAGCGTGTGGAAGATTTCCGAGCCCCAGCGCACGCCTTCGCGCAGCGTCGGCGCACCGACCGGCAGGATCATGAATTCCTGGAAGTCGATCGGATTGTCGGCATGCGCGCCACCATTGATGATGTTCATCATCGGCACAGGCAGGACATGCGCCTTGGTGCCGCCGACATAGCGGTAGAGCGGCAGCCCGGCTGCATCGGCCGCGGCCTTCGCGACCGCCAGCGAAACGCCCAAGATGGCGTTGGCGCCGAGCCGGCTCTTGTTGGGCGTGCCATCAAGCTCAATCATGGTCTGATCGATATGGATCTGGTTTTCGGCTTCCATGCCGCCGATCGCCTCGAACAATTCGCCATTGACCGCCTCGACGGCCCTGAGCACGCCCTTGCCAAGGTAGCGGGCGCCGCCGTCGCGAAGCTCGACGGCTTCGTGGGCGCCGGTGGAGGCACCCGACGGCACCGCGGCGCGGCCCATCGAACCGTCTTCGAGAACAACATCGACCTCGACGGTCGGGTTTCCACGGCTGTCCAGGATTTCACGCCCGACAATGTCGATGATGGCGGTCATTGCGATGTCCTCGATTGATCTGGAGAAAACGTCGCGCCCGTCTTAGCCAAAGCGACGCAAAAGGCAATCGGGGCCTGATCGAATAGTGCCGCCCGCCCGATTCACGAAGCGCAATTTCCTGTCATCATAAGTCATGCCACCGGACGCGCATTTCGGGTTAGGAATGTTATCGTGGGGCGAAACAGGAGGGGTTCGCCATGTCTGAGGTGAGCGGTATTGTCAGTCTGTTCCTGATCGCCGCGGCGTTCCTGACGTCATGCGACAACCAGCAGTCGCCGCCAAAGGCTATTGCGTCTTTGCCGGCTTTGCACATCAGCGAGTAGCGTTGCGTTTGAATCAAAAAGGGGGCCGTGGAAACGACCCCCTTTTCGATTGTGGCGTCAATGCCAGTAGGGCGCGACCTTGTAATATTCGTATGACTCGTCGCGCGCGCTCTCGCCATCCGCGCCGGCCAGTTCGTTGATGGAATGGGCAGGCGCTGCCTTCAGCTGTTCCTTGGAGAAGGGTATGACATAGCCGCCCCTTGCCTCATCATAGTCGAGGCTTGCCCAGGGGATGGCGTGGTACTTCTCGCCAATGCCGAGAAAGCCGCCAAATCCAATCACCGCGAACATGATGCCGTTCGACGTCTTGTCGAGCATGACGTCCTCGATGCTGCCGATGCTGTCGCCTTGGGTGTTGTAGACGGTCGTGCCGATGACTCGCGAAGCGGCAATGGCTTCGGTGTGGCCTGTTTGCGTCGTCATTGTTTGCTCCTCGTTGTCGTTAATCCGCACTTTGACAATGAGGGGCGCGGGCGAAAGTTCCCGACTTTTTTGGCGGCTGCCCAATCACTCCGCGAGGATGAAAGTCACCTTCATATTGACGCGATAGGCCGCGATCTTGCCATCCTCGACGACGATCTTCTGGTCCTGGATCCAGGCGCCTTCGACGTTCTTCAGGGTCTTCGCGGCGCGCGCAATTCCCTTCTCGATGGCGTCTTGAAAGCTTTTCCTGGACGACGAGGTGATTTCGGTGACGCGGGCGACGGACATTGGCTTCCTCTTGCCAAAGCGCTCATTTGCCGGACGAGCCTACAACCGGGGCTTATCCGCTACGACATTGGCTTTTCAGCCCTTTGCAATCCTGTCGAAGGCCATCAGCCTTTCCAGCAGTGCCGGCATATCCTTTAGCGGCAGCATGTTGGGACCGTCGGAGGAAGTCGAATTGTCGGGGTCCTGGTGGGTCTCGATGAAGACGCCGGCAACGCCGACGGCAACGGCCGCGCGGGCCAGCGTCTCGACAAAGCGGCGCTCCCCGCCAGACGATCCGCCCTGCCCGCCCGGCTGCTGCACCGAATGGGTGGCGTCGAAGATCACCGGGGCGCCGATCTCGGCCATGACAGGCAGCGCCCGCATATCCGACACCAGCGTGTTGTAGCCGAAAGAAGCGCCGCGCTCGGTGGTCAGCACATTGGCATTGCCCGAGCCGGTGATCTTGGCGACGACGTTCTTCATGTCCCAGGGCGCGAGGAATTGCCCCTTCTTCACATTAATGACCTTGCCCGTCGTCGCGGCGGCGACCAGCATATCGGTCTGGCGCGACAGGAAGGCCGGAATCTGCAGCACGTCGACATGCGGCGCCACGATCGCGCACTGTTCCTCGGTGTGGACATCGGTCAGGACGGGAAGCGAGAATTCCTTGCGCAACTCGTCGAAGACGGGAAGCGCGGCATCCATGCCGGCACCCCGCGTTGCCGATAACGAGGTGCGATTGGCCTTGTCGTAACTCGTCTTGTAGACGAGGCCGATGCCGAGCCTACCGGTCAGCTCCTTCAGCGTGCCGGCCATGTCGAAGGCATGCTGGCGCGATTCGAACTGGCAAGGGCCGGCGATCAGCGCCAGGGGTCCCGCATTGTCGAAGACGACGTTGCCGACGGTTACCGACGAATTGGGCGCCAGGGGGTTGCTCATGGGATCTCCCGAAAGATGAAGGCTGCGCCCTGCCCAGATGCCGGCCGCACGATGATGTCATTGCCCGACATATCGTGCTGGACGGCATTGGCCGCAAGCAGACCTGCGGTGGCGCCAATGTCGCGGATCGAAAAAACCACGGCGGCGAAGTGCAATTCTGATGGCGTACCGGCCGGTATGCCGAATCTCGCCGTGAAAGCGGCGGTGTCCAGCACGGTCAAGACCGCGTTCGGCAGATGAAAAACGCCGTCGTGCGCATCGGCGGCCTGATCATTGACCGCCACTGAAATCAGCCGATGCTGCTCGGCGGAAGCGCTGCTGATTGCAACCACCTCGACAATTCCGTCGACCCCATTGGGGTGAGCCTGCAAGGCTCCTCGGTCTACTCTCGGCGCGTTGATGCGCTGACAGGCAAAAAGAAATGCGTCCGTTTGGCCGGGAGCCGCGGCAAAGGCGAGCTTGAATGACGCCGTATCGCTTTTGCCCGCCGTGTCTGTGAAGGCTCGGGAGAAGCTCAGCTTGTCTCCCGCCGACAGACCCGCTTCGACATAGCGTTCATGGTCGTCATCGGCATTGTCCGTGCCGAGGACCACCGCGGAAAATCCCCCGTTGCCACGACTTTCGCGATAGAGGCGATCGCGCGCAACGAAGACATTGCCCTCGGCAGCCGCCTCTATCGCAGCCTGTTCACGGCCGATCGCAAGCGGCTCCAGATAGGTGCCGTCGGCGAGGAAAACGCAGCAGTTTTCCGTGCCAAACGGATGGATTCCGGCCGGAGCGACGACGAAGCCAAGGGCGTTGAGCCGGGCACGCGCCACATCGAGGCTCTGCGTCGGCAGAACCAGATGATCGAGCGGATGAATGCCTGACGAGGTCATGGAAGCGCGATGTGCATCATTCGGAAGATCGGTTCAAGACTTGATCGCAATGCCGCCGGCGGCGGCCCCGCAACAACCACCTGAAACAGCCGTGGACTTTCCCTTCCGCCGCAACTGGACTTGACATGAGGCTATCCCGGCACGGGATCAGCTTCCAGCCACGACATCAGCGGAATAGCGCAGCTCGCGCAATGGTTTGACCTTGCTGGTGGTCTGCGCATAGAGCGGATGCGACTTGTAGGCTGCCAGCGCCGCGTCATCGGCAAATTCCGCGTAGACGACGACATCGACTTCATCCGACAGCGGGTCGACCTTGGTGTTCAACGTGACCTCGAAGAGACTGGAATGAGGAATGTCCCCAAGCGCCAGCAGTCCGGTGCGAACTGCTTCCACATCTTCCTTGCGGCGCGCGCTGAAGAAAACGATATGCCGGATCAATCCCGCCTCCTCGATCTGAAATGTCGGGGTCTTTTGTGACGGCGGTCTCTTTGCGTCAACCGGTCATGGCGCCACGCGTCCTTGCGACGCGCCTCGATCGGGCTGGACCTCGTCTCACACCGGTGAGCACCTCAAATGAGGCGCCAGGCTGCTATCTCAAGAGGGGATATCAGGCTTTTCCGGTGACGTAGCGCACGACATGGGAGAGTTCCCTGACCGTGACGTCGAGATACCGGCCCTGATTGTAGAGACCGTCCCAGATCAGGAAGAACGCGATGGCGGCAATGACAATCACATAACGCATGGCTAAAGCTATCGCACTAGCGCCGCGGCTGCCATAGACGTTTTCGATTTCGGGCAGCAGCCTGCCGCAAGGCGGCGGATGCCAGCCGCCCGCGTGGCACAGTCCAGCTCTTGGCATGCCTCTTGAAGTTCCGCCTCATGGCGTGGAAGATTGGCGCAGGCATTCATCGGGAAGCGCTGAAGCTCTGGCTAAGGGGCGCGCGCTTCGTTCGAGCCCGCCTGTCGCCGGATCCGCAAGCTACCGGGACCAGGCAATGGCGTTCGAACCCGGCGGATGAACCAAGAGAACCGCGGCTCGGCGATCGCGCCGGCACCACGGAGATCCAGGGGCTTGGAATGACACACGGGGAACATCATGGCATAGCGCCGGGCGACGCGGTCAGGCTCGACGAGTTCAATTTCGCCGAGATCGTCAAGGGCCTGCCGGCCAAGGCGCGCATGGTGCTGTCGGCGGCGATGAACCTGCCGCGCGGTTCGCTGAAAGTCTGGATGCCGGACGGCCGCGCCGTTCTCGTCGGCGGAAAGGCGCCGGGGCCCGATGCCGAACTGGTGCTCAAGAACTGGCGCCTGCCGGGCCGCGCCTTTTCCGGCGGCACAATTGGTGTTGCCGAATCCTATATGGACGGCGATTGGGAAAGCCCTGACGTCACCAGCTTCCTGGAATTATTCGTGGTCAACTCCGCCTTCGGTGAAAGGGTTGCCGGCGGCGCCAGCTGGCTCATCAACACAGTCCAGCGCATCCGTCACTGGTTCAACGAGAACACACGCACCGGATCGAAGCGTAATATCTCGGCGCACTACGATCTCGGCAACGCCTTCTACAAGGAATGGCTTGACCCGAGCATGACCTATTCCTCGGCGCTTTACGCCAATGGCGTCAACGATCTCGAGAGCGCCCAGGCCGCCAAATACCGGGCGCTGGCCAGGG
This sequence comes from Mesorhizobium sp. B2-4-18, assembly GCF_006441385.1. NCBI lineage: Bacteria > Pseudomonadati > Pseudomonadota > Alphaproteobacteria > Hyphomicrobiales > Phyllobacteriaceae > Mesorhizobium > Mesorhizobium sp. B2-4-18. The sequence continues at coordinate 9,645 of NZ_VFUW01000006.1, forward strand.
ACACCGGCATAGGCGGGAAAGATCATGTGCTGGAGATTGGCTGCGGCTGGGGCGGCTTTGCCGAATTCGCGGCACGCGAAATCGGTTGCCGGGTTACCGGATTGACCATCAGCCGCGAGCAGCACGACTTCGCCAAGGCGCGCATCGCCAAGGCCGGCCTTACCGAAAAGGTCGACATCAAGTTGCAGGATTACCGCGACGAAACGGGCACCTACGATCGCATCGCCTCGATCGAGATGTTCGAGGCGGTCGGCGAGAAATACTGGCCGGTGTTCTTCTCCAAGATGAAGGACTGCCTGAAGCCCGGCGGCATGGCTGGGCTGCAGATCATCACCATCAACGAAGCCGCCTACGACACCTATCGCGCCAGGCCGGATTTCATCCAGCGCTACGTCTTCCCGGGCGGCATGCTGCCGACGCCGTCCATCTTGAAATCACTTGGCGCCGCGCACGGCCTTGCCCATCTGCGCGAACGCGTTTTCCCCGAGGACTATGCCCGTACGCTTGCCGAATGGCGCCAGCGTTTCCGAGGGTCCTGGGAGAAAATCGTACCGCTCGGTTTCGACGATCGTTTCAAGAAACTCTGGGAGTTCTACCTGCACTATTGCGAAGCCGGCTTCCGAGCCAGCTACATCGATGTGCGCCAGGTGGTCTACAAGGCGTAGCTGGGTACGCACGTCGACTTCCTTTTGCGGGCGGCATTTCCATCGATGCGCTGGATCTTGTCATGCCAGGCGATTCGTGCCGCCGGCCCCTCCAAGGCTGACCGCATCCAGCTTTGACGGCTGATCAGAGAAGGATGCGATATCGGGCAAAGCCAGCTTCGCCCTCGCCGGCAGGTTCGATCTTCAGCGACTTCACATCGGCGATGACGTCCTTTGCCTTGACGCCGGTGTCGAAGACGACGCTGGTTCCCGGCAACGGCGCGAACGACCAGTTGTCGTCGGCCGACGGGTTGATGGTGCCCTGGCTGACGATGTAGCGGACGATGACGTCGCGGTTGGTGTCCGGCGCCTCGTAGATGATCTTCGCGGCATTGATGTCGGGGAAATTGCCACCGCCGCCAGCCCGGTAATTGTTGGTCGCGACAACGAATTTCGCTGCCGGATCAATCGGTTTTCCGTCGAACATAAGCTCAACAATGCGATTGGAACCGGCATTGGCGATGCCGCCCTTGGCATCGTATTTCGGCGGCTGCGACAGATCTATCCTGTAGGTGACGCCGTCGATGACGTCGAAATTGTAGGACGGAAAATCAGTGTTGATCAGGACCTGGTCGGCCTTCCCGGCCTCGATCTTGTTGAAGATGCCGGCCGACATTTCCAGCCATTCCTTGACCTGAGCCCCGGTGATTTCCACGGCGCGCACCGTGTTGGGATAGAGGTAGAGGTCGGCGACGTTCTTGATGGCGATGTCGCCCGCCGGCACATCGGTATAGTAATCGGCGCCGTTGCGTCCACCGGCTTTGAACGGGGCCGCCGCCGACAGCAACGGCACGTCCTTCCACTGTGTGCTTTTCAATATGTCCTTCAGGTACCAGGTTTGCGCCTGGCTGACGACCTGCACCGACGGGTCGTCAGCGACCAGCGCGAAATAGGAATAGAGCGGCGCGGACGTCTTGCCGACAGGGCGGCGCACATAGGCGAGCGTCGCCTGGTGGTCCTGCTCGAGAGCGGCGATGATGCGCTTGTCGTCCGGGACGGTCGGCTTGTTCTTGTTGTCGACACGCTCGAAGATCGGCCGTGCCTCCGATGTCGCCGAGACCACTTTCCACTTCGACCCGTCGCGCTCCAGCATCAGGTCGATCAGGCCCATATGTGAGCCCCAGAACCCGCCCATGACGGCGGGCTTGCCTTGCAGCGTCCCCTTCTGTGCGTCGACGCCCTCGAGCGCCTGGAAATCTTTCTTGCCGGGGAAGACCAGATGCTGGTGGCCGGTGAAGACCGCGTCGATGCCTTCGACGCCGGCGACGAAGAACGAGGCATTCTCCATCATGTCACCCTGCTTGACGTCGATGCCGGAATGCGAGAGCGCGATGACGATGTCGGCGCCCTCCTCCTTCATCCGCGGCACCCACGCCCTCGCCGCTTCGACAATGTCGCGTGTCTTGACGTTGCCTTCGAGGTTCTTGAGGTCCCAGACCATGATCTGCGGCGGCACGAAACCGATGATGCCGACCCTGATCGGCTGTTCCGAGCCTGACCCGTCCTTGATCTTCTTGTCCAGGATTACGTAAGGCTTGAGGTAGAGCTTGTCGTCGCGCGGGTTGGCGGCAAGCTCGGTACCCCGGATCAGGTTGGCGCAGACGAACGGGAAATTGGCGCCGGCCAGCACCTTGTCCAAAAAGGACAGGCCATAGTTGAATTCGTGATTGCCCAGTGTCGAACACTCGTAGCCGAGCAGGTTCATGCCTTTCATGATCGGATGGAGATCGCCCTCCTTCAGGCCCTTCTCATAGGCGATGTAGTCGCCCATCGGGTTGCCCTGCAAAAGGTCGCCATTGTCGATCAGCATCGAATTGGCGGCTTCCTTGCGCACCGCGTCGATGAGGGAGGCCGTGCGCGACAGGCCCATCGTGTCATTGGCTTTGTCGGCGTAGTAGTCATAAGGCAGCACGTTCACATGGATATCGGTGGTTTCCATGATCCTTAGATGCGCCTGGTTGGCCTGCGCCCGGGCGGAGAAGGGATGAAGCACGATCAGCGCCCCTGTGGCGGCGGCCCCGGCTAGGAGACCACGGCGAGAGACGGGATGGAGCAGTTGCGACATGTTTTCTCCTTCTTCAACGACCTGACGAGTCCTGCCCCGAAGCGAACTTCGCGCTGAAATCAGCTCAAGTCCACTCAAGAAGTCGCGCGCATTGGCACGCCAATCCATCAGCAACAGATGACGGCCGGATGAAAGGCGCGGTGAAGAAAGTCAGGTCTTGTCGTCGTCGCCCTGGGTGATCAGCCGGGCGCTGCGCTGGCCTGTGACGTAGATCCATAGCCAGCTCAGCGAAACCGCAAGCCGATTGCGAAAACCGATCAGGAAATAGATATGTGCAATGCCCCAAAGCCACCACGCAAGCCAACCGGTGAGCTTGATCCAGCCGAAATCAATGGCGGCGGCGCGCTTGCCGATCGTCGCCAGATCGCCGGCGTGCTTGTAGTGGAAAGGCCGCGGGCTGGTGTCGCCGGCAAGCCTGGCCTTGACGGTCGCGGCAACATGCCGTCCCTCCTGCTTGGCGGAAGGCGCGACGCCGGGCACGGGCCGCCCGTCGGGCCGCAGCACGTGGGCGGCGTCGCCGATGACAAAAATCTCCGGGCTGCCGGGCACGCTGAGATCAGGCTCGACCAACACCCTGCCCGCCCGATCCGCCTTCGCTTCCAGCCATTCGGCGGCTGGCGAAGCGGCAACGCCGGCTGCCCACAGGATCGTGCGGGCCGGCAGAATCGTGTCGCCAAAAACCACGCCGTCGGCATCGCAGCGCGTAACGGCCCGGCCGAGCTCGACCGAAACGCCAAGCCGTTCCAGCGCCTTCCGAGCGTAGTCGGAGAGCTTTGGCGCGAAATTGGCCAGAATGCGGTCGCCGGCCTCGATCAGCACCACCCGCGTCTGGCGCGTATCGATGTTGCGGAATTCGCCGCGCAGCGTGTCATGTGCCAGTTCGGCAATGGTTCCGGCGAGTTCGACCCCGGTCGGCCCGCCGCCGACGATGACAATGGTCAGCAGCGCTTGGCGCCTGGCAGGGTCAGATTCCCGCTCCGCCTGCTCGAAGGCCAGAAGAATGCGGCGCCGAATGGTGGTGGCATCCTCCAAAGTCTTCAGGCCCGGCGCGAAAGGCTCCCATTCGTCATGGCCGAAATAGGCATGGCGCGCGCCGGTGGCGAGCACCAGCGTGTCGTAGGCGACGGCGCTGCCGTCGTCGAGCAGAACGCGTTTGCCGGACCGGTCGACACCCGTGACATTGGCGAGCAGTGTCGTCACATCCTTGCGCTTGCGCAGGAGATGGCGGATCGGCCAGGCAACCTCCGAGGTTGCCAGCGCCGTGGTTGCCACCTGATAGAGCAGCGGCTGGAACAGATGATGGTTGCGCTTGTCGATCATGGTAATGCGCACCGGTGCACCGGCCAGTGCGCGGGTGAATTCGAGACCGCCGAACCCGGCACCGACGACGACGACATGATGTCTGGCATCGCTCATTTGATTCACCCCTGATGGGCAAGATTGCCTGCCCTAGATGTAGGTATCTTGTGCAATGCAACAATGGCAGGACAGTGCTTGAGACTCGTCGTTCCATGTCGTGAATGCACATGTTCTATCGTATCGCGAGGTATAGCGTCATCGAACATGAGATGAGGTGAGGCATGGCTAACGATCATGACAACCAGGGCCCGGCGCAATACTCTTCGCCGCCCTGCTTCATGCACGAGCTCGACCCTGCGTTCCAGGCACCACTCAGCGACTGGACCGACGTGCGGCGTTGGCGCAAAGCCGAGCGCGAAAGGCTAATCGCCGCCCGGCTTGAAGTTTCCGCCGACGCCCGAACAGCAATGTCGCAACGCATCGCCGGCGGGCTGGATGCACTTGTCGGCGAGATCGCGGGCCGCATGGTCAGCCTTTACTGGCCGTTTCGCGGCGAGCCGGATCTGCGGCCCTGGATGGCGTCCGTCAATGAGCGTGGCGGTCGCACCGCGCTGCCCATCGTTGTCGAGAAAGGGCAACCGCTGATCTTCCGCGCCTACAAACCGGGCGACCGGTTGGAAAAGGGCGTCTGGAACATCCCGATTCCGGCAGAGGGTGATCCGGTGCTGCCGGACATCGTCATCTCGCCCATTGTCGGCATTGATCCGGCAAGCTATCGCCTGGGCTATGGCGGCGGCTTCTTCGACCGTACGCTGGCCGCCATGCCGTTCAAGCCACTGGTCATCGGTGTCGGCTACGAATTGCAGCGCATCGCCACCATTTATCCGCAGCCGCACGACATCCCGATGGATCGGATCGTGACGGAGGCGGCCACGGTATAGGGCTCTAGGCCATCTCCGGCTTCAGACCCATTGCCGTCCGGTCGACGATTTCGCGCAGGGCGAAGGACGAATTGATCTTCGTCACATGCGGCATCGCCGACAGCCATTCCTTGTGGATGCGCTCGTAGTCGACGAGATCCTTGGCCGCGATCCTCAGGATATAGTCGTACTCGCCCGACATCAGGTGGCACGACAGCACGTTGGGGCAGCGTTTGATCGCCGCCTCGAAATCCGACAGCGTCTTTTCGAACTGGCCGGAGAGCGATATGTGGACGATCGCCGTCATCTGGTGGCCAAGGGCCGCGTTGGACAGCCGGGCGTGATAGCCGCGGATGGTTCCGGACTTCTCCAAATTGTCGAGCCGCCGCGAGCAGGCCGACTGCGACAGGCCAACCTTCTCGGCAAGGGCCGCGTTCGGCATCCGCCCGTCCTTCTGCAAAGTCTCAAGAATGGCGATATCAATCCTGTCGAGCGGCATTTTTCGTGATTCCTGCGAAAATCCGTTTATTTTTTGCAACAAATATCGAAACCGGCCTGTTCGCGCAAGCGCATTCGCAAACACCTGCACGCCGATTCATGGTTCACTCCAGCACTACAGGGAGTGAGCCCAAAAGGGCCCGGATCAGGAGAAGAAAATGCGCATCGGCTGCCCCAAGGAAATCAAGAACCACGAATACCGTGTCGGCCTGACGCCGGGCTCGGTTCGCGAATATGTCGCCCATGGCCATGAAGTGCTGGTCGAGACCGGCGCGGGCGCCGGCATCGGCGCCGATGACAATGCCTACCGCGCTGCCGGCGCCGTCATCGCCAAGACGGCCGCCGACGTGTTCGCCAAGTCGGACATGATCGTGAAGGTCAAGGAGCCGCAGCCCAATGAATGGGCACAGCTGCGCGAAGGCCAGATCCTGTACACCTATCTCCATTTGGCTCCGGATCCGGAGCAGACCAAGGGCCTGCTCGCCTCGGGCGTGACGGCGATCGCCTACGAAACCGTGACCGACGATCGTGGCGGCCTGCCGCTGCTGGCCCCGATGTCGGAAGTCGCCGGCCGCTTGTCGATCCAGGCCGGCGCCACGGCGCTGCAGAAGGCCAATGGCGGCCGCGGCGTGCTGCTCGGCGGCGTACCCGGCGTGCTGCCGGGCAAGGTCACCGTGCTTGGCGGCGGCGTCGTTGGCCTGCACGCGGCCCGTATGGCCGCCGGCCTTGGCGCCGATGTCACCATCATCGACCGCTCCATCCCGCGCCTGCGCCAGCTTGACGACCTCTTCGCCGGCCGGGTCCACACCCGTTACTCGACCGTCGAGGCGCTCGAGGAAGAATGCTTCTCGGCCGACATCGTCGTCGGCGCCGTGCTCATCCCGGGCGCCGCCGCACCGAAGCTCGTCAGCCGCGAAATGCTGTCCGGCATGAAGAAGGGCTCGGTACTGGTCGATGTCGCCATCGACCAGGGCGGCTGCTTCGAGACCTCGCACGCCACCACCCATGCCGAGCCCACCTACGAGGTCGACGGCGTGATCCACTACTGCGTTGCCAACATGCCAGGTGCCGTGCCGGTCACCTCGGCCCACGCGCTCAACAACGCGACGCTGCACTATGGTCTGCAACTCGCGGACAAGGGCCTGAAGGCTCTGGTCGATGACCATCACCTGCGCAACGGCCTAAATGTCCACAAGGGCAAGATCACCAACCGCGCGGTCGCCGAAGCGCTCGGCTACGAACTGGTCGAGCCGAAAGCAGTGCTGGCGGCTTAATATACCCGGAATATACCCAGAAAAAGTCAACTCACACTCTTGCCCGCCGGTTCACTCCGGCGGGCTTTTTGCTTTGGGCAATGATGCGCCAAACCCGCTTCCCAGAGGACCATCGAAGCGTGTGCCGTAAGGGCACTTTACCCCCTATTGTTGCATTTTTGTCATACCCGTCTTGGCCGACTCCCTGCTAGGAACATCTTGGGCTTATTGATTAGGGGTACGGGCTATGTTTCTTCGCGTTTCAGCGAAATCTATTCTTCTTAGTGCAGTATCGGCGGTGGCAATTATGTCAGTCGCGCATGCCGCTGATGTTGTGCAACCGGTCGAGGCATCCGGTTTTAACTGGAGTGGCGTTTATGTTGGCTTCGGTATCGGCGCCGGAGCCAACTCGCACAAGCTCAGCAGCGATTTCATCCCCGGTCTGTCTTTGGATGGCATCGGCGGTGAAGGGGTCTACGGCGAACTTACCGCTGGTTACGACTATATGGTGTCGCCCCGCTTCCTTCTGGGTGGGCTTGTCGATGTCCATGTTGGCAACATTGAAACGTCGCTGGATGTCGGCCCTTTCGACGCGTCTATTCAGGAGACATACGGCTTCGATGCCGGTTTGCGTGCTGGTTACCTGATCACGCCGACTACGCTGGGCTACGTCATGGGCGGCTATTCCTGGCAGAAGTACAAGCTCGATACCAATGCCGGTTTCGGCTTCGATTGGGACCAGAGCGGATATTTCGTCGGGGGTGGTCTCGAAACCGCGATCAACAGCAACTGGACGATCAAAACAGAATACCGCTACACCCGCTTCGGCACCAAGGACGATCTCCTTTCCGAAGCTGGCATTCCTTCGCCGGACGGCGCACTCAATCTCGACACGTCGCGTCACACATTCCAGGTTGCCGCCAGCTATCGCTTCGGTGCGCAGAACGGAGCCGCCGCTTCGTTTGAAACACCCGCCTACAACTGGACCGGCTTCTATATCGGTGGTGGCTTGGGCGCCGGCGCATCGGTGCACCAGCTCGAAATCCCGCCGCTTCTCGGTGCCAAGTTCAACGGCCTTGGTGGTGAAGGCGTGCTTGGCGAGTTGAACGTCGGCTATGATCATGACTTCGGCAGCTGGGTTGCGGGTGTCATGGTCGATGCTCGTTATTCGGGCATGACCAGCCAGCTCGACATCCCAGGCGGCTCGATCAATCTGGATACGGACTACGGCTTCGATGTGCTGGGCCGCGTCGGCATGAAGATGAACGAATCGACCCTTGCCTATGCACTGGCTGGCTATAGCTGGCAGCATTTCGATCTGAACGCTTCCGATCCGGTCGGTGATATCATCGACTGGGGTTCCAGCGGCTTCTCAGTCGGTGGTGGCCTGGAAACGGCAGTGTCGAGCAACGTCACGCTCGGTCTGGAATACCGCTATTCGCAGTTTGCCAAGAAGGATTTCTCGTCGGATCTCGGCCTCCCCGACGACTCCATCACTTCCAAGGCTTCCTTCCATACCGTGCGTATCGGCGCGAAGTACAAGTTCAACTAAGCCCCCTCCAGGCAAACAGTCGAAGCCCGTCGGCCATGCCGGCGGGCTTTTTTGCGGCGAAAGACGTTAGGGCCGAACGCGGCAACAAAAAAGCGGAGCCAAAGCCCCGCTTCCTCGATATCAAGATTGCCGCCGGTTCATCCGCGGTCGGCCAATCGATCGACACTGGCTTTCTAGCGCGTCTATGCGACAGCAGTGCGACAGAGACTTTCTGCCGCCAATCCCTTGATCTTATGCGCGCTCGATGCGGCACTGATAGCAATTGTTGCGCGCCGAGCGGACATGCACATAGGCAATGTCCTCACGCTCCAACAAAGTCTCGGCTCGTGCGGCAATTGCTCCGGTCGGGATAATGCCACCGCTGCCGTAGACGATGCGATCATCGCCGCCATAGCCGCGCACGATATAGTCCGGGCTGTCGAGGATCTCCGGCGGCTCCCTTGTCCCGACGGCACGCTCGCATTCCTGGGCATGCAGGAAGATCGGCCCGGTTTCTGCATAGGGCTGAGGGTCTGGAAATGGCCGGTAGGCGAGGATGAGATAGACATCGCCGGCGGCGATATTCCTGAGACAATGACGGCAAGGCATCCCGTCGCCGTCAGAGATTTTCCGCTCGGGCGTACGGCCATAGGCATCGGGGCCGCCGCGCTGCAGCGCCCTGACATTTTCGGTCGGCAGAGCTGTGAATTGGATGGTCATCGTAAGATCTCCGGTACTGGCGACCGGAAACTATGCGCTCGCCGCCGTGCTTCCCACCCGATTCCTGCCAAGCGTGCATGAGCCGATCCGATGTCGGATCCTCCCTTCGAGCTCCGGGAGGGCCACCGAAATCGTTAATCGGCTAATCAGTTCGACAATCCCTTGATGAATCATCGAAGCGGCGGCGGATTCCGGCTGAACTTACGGCCGCATGACGCTGGCCGAGCGCTCGGCGAAAGGCAGGGGATGCACGACTTCCTTCTTCTGCGCCACCGGCTTGAAACCGAGCTTCTGGTAGAGCGGTAGCGCGGCCGGGTGGTCGAGCGTGCAGGTCTGCACCGTCACCCTTTTCGGCCCATACGACCATGCCGCGGCAATCGCCGAACCAAGGAACCAGCGGCCGATGCCTTGACCGGTGGCATGTTCCATCATGCCGAAATAGGCGAGTTCGACTTCCTCGGGCAGATGCGGCTTGAGATCGAAGAAGCCGGCCGGCGCACCGTCGAGATAGAGCACCCTGATGTCGCGATCCTCGCGGTGGATTCCGGCTGACAGCTCATCGTCATTCAGCCTCAGAACATTCACCCAGTGCCATTTGCGTCCCACCCGGTCCATCAGGTAGCGATAGAAGTGCAAGGGAATGTCCCTGGTTTTCAGCAGCGCGACCTGGCGGTTGTAGGGTACCGGTGGCGAGACGGGCGGTGGGGCATGCATTTCGAGAAAAGTCACCGTGACCTCAATGTCCTGCAGCACGCCGTTTTCCATCAATTCATTCCTTGCCGGTCGTTGCTGGGCCGGTCGTTGCTGGGCCGGTGGTCGCTGGGCCGGTCACGACTGGTGTATTGGGCAATCCGCCCCACTCGGTCCATGAGCCGTCATAAAGCCTGTTGTCGGTATGGCCAAGCGTCTCCAGCGCCAGCGTGACCACCGCGGCGGTGACGCCGGAGCCGCAGGATGTGACCACGGGTTTGGATAGGTCGATACCGGCGTCCTCTATCACCTTGCGCAAACGGTCCTTCGGCAGCAGCCTGCCGTTTTCCGACAGTGCGGAGTACGGCACATTGCGCGCGCCCGGCATGTGGCCGGAGCGGATGCCAGCGCGGGGCTCGGGTTCGCTGCCGGTGAAGCGGCCCGGCCCACGGGCATCGACGATCTGTGCTGTCTTTGTATCGACAATCCGGCGCATATCGGCCAGACCGACGACGCGACCGGCGTCGAAATCGGCATGAAAGACGCTTGGCGCGATCTTCGTCGGCTCGGCCGTTACCGGCCGGCCGGTCGCCTTCCAGCCATCAAAGCCGCCGTCCAGAATATAGGTCTGGAAGACACCCATGATCCGGAACATCCACCATGCCCGCGGTGCGGAGAAAAAGCCCGGGCCATCATAGACGACGATGGTGTCATCGGCCGAAACGCCCATCGCGCCGACATATTGGGCGAAATGCTGCGGGGATGGCAGTGTATGCGGCAAGGCAGCGTCAGGATCCGAAACCGCGTCCTGGTCCAGGAAACGGGCGCCAGGAATGTGAGCCGCATCATACTCGGCGCGCGCGTCGCGCCTTTGTGCAGGCAGATACCAGGAGGCGTCAATGATCGTCAGGCCCGGCTGGCCGAGGCGTTCCTGCAGCCAGTCCGCATCGACGGTAAAAGGACTGTCTTCGGCCATTCTTTTCTCCTGCCGCCTTTTGATGGTGTCTGTCTGTTCAGTTCGCCGGCATCGGGCCGAAGCGGATGCGGAAGCGCCTGTTCTCCCGGCCCTTCTTTTCGATCTTGCCGATGTGGATTTCGCCGATTTCGCCGGTGCTCCTCACATGGGTGCCGCCGCAGGGCTGGCTGTCCACCGAGGCATTGTCACCGATGCAGACCAGACGGATCTTGCCGGTGCCAACAGGCGGTCGGACGTTCTTGGACTTCACCAAGCCAGGATTCGCGGCCAATTCCTCGTCGCTGATCAGCCTGGTGAAGATGGGGTGATCGGCCCGCACCAGATCCATCATGCCGGCGGTCACCTCTTCCTTGGCGAAGCTGGCGTCTGGAATGTCAAAATCGACACGGCTGTCGTCCTCGGAAACCGCCGCCCCGGTGATCGGGAACGGGCAGACAACGGTGAGCAGGTGGCAAGCCGCATGCATGCGCATCAGCAGATGCCGGCGCTCCCAGTCGATGGCGAGCTTCACCGTCTCGCCCACCTCCGGCAAGGCCTGCTCCGGTGACGGCACATGGATGATCTCGTCCTTGGTCTCGCCAGTGATCGTGGCGGCAATTGCGACGCGGCTGCCGTCGGCACGCTCCAACGTGCCGCTATCGCCCGGCTGGCCGCCGGAAGTGGCATAGAAGATCGTCCGGTCGAGGATGATGCCGCCGCGCTCATTGATGGCGACGACCGTGGCATCCGCCGTGCGGAGATAGGCGTCGTCGCGAAACAGCGCTTCGGTCCGGTGCGCCATCACGTGACCTTCTCGAAGGGCACTGAAATCTTGCTCTGCAATTCCATCCAGCCTGGTACCGGCAGTTGCTTTTCGCGCAGGAATTCGGGGTTGAATAGCTTCGACTGGTAGCGCGTCCCGTAGTCGCAAAGGATCGTCACGATGGTGTGGCCCGGACCCAATTCCGCAGCCAGCCGCATCGCGCCGGCGATGTTGATGCCGGTCGAGCCGCCGACGCACAGGCCTTCCTCCTGGATCAGGTCAAAGACGATCGGCAGCGCGTCCTCATCCCTGATCTGGTAGGAGAAGTCAGGCGTGAAGCCTTCGAGGTTGGCGGTGATGCGCCCCTGCCCGATGCCTTCGGTAATCGAACTGCCTTCTGACTTCAGCTCGCCGCTGGTGTAGAAACTGTAGAGCGCGGCGCCGAGAGGGTCGGCGAGCGCGATCTTGACGTTCTTGCTCTTGGCCTTCAATCCGAGCCCGACACCGGCCAGCGTTCCGCCCGACCCCACCGCCGAGACAAAACCGTCGACCTTGCCGCCGGTCTGGGCCCAGATTTCCTCGGCCGTGGTGCGGATATGGCCATCGCGGTTGGCGACATTGTCGAACTGGTTGGCCCAGATCGCGCCGTTCGGTTCGCTCCTGGCCATCTGCTCCGCCAGCCGTCCCGACAGTTTTACGTAGTTGTTGGGATTCCTGTAAGGCACGGCCGGCACTTCGATCAGCTCGGCGCCGAGCAGCCTGATCGTGTCCTTCTTTTCCTGACTCTGCGTATCCGGAATGACGATGACAGTGCGATAGCCCAGCGCCTTGGCGACGAGCGTCAGCCCGATGCCGGTGTTGCCGGCGGTTCCCTCGACGATGACACCGCCCGGCTGCAACAGGCCGCGTTGTTCGGCATCACGGATGATGAACAGGCCGGCGCGATCCTTAACCGACTGCCCCGGATTCATGAACTCGGCCTTGCCCAGGATCTCGCAGCCGGTTTCTTCGGAAGCCTTGTTGAGGCGGATCAGGGGCGTGTTGCCGATCGCGTCGATCACTGAACGGGGCATTCGGGATTCCTTGTATGCGTGCGCCGAAACCCTAGAAACCCAACGCTTCGGTTTCAAGGCAAGAATTCGTCTGGTCCAGTCGCATTTCCGGCGCTGCGGTGTATGGATGTCGCCGGGGACCGGTGGACACCGGACAGTTCATTTGCACCCGCGTCGAGAAGCACTCTTTTCATTCGATTTCTCCACCGCTAGAGCAAGACATAACAACTCGGCAGGGCGCAGCATGACACTCTATCGGGCCGATCCGAAACACGGCGTTGCCTGGGTCACCGGCGGCAGCAGCGGCATTGGCCGCTCGCTGGCCAGGGATCTGGCGTCACAAGGCTATGCGGTGGCTGTGACAGCGCTGGACGACGATCCGATCGACACGCTCATCGTCGAGACCGCGCAGATGCCGGGCAAAGTCGTGTCCTTTCCCTGCGACGTCACCGACGAGCCGCGCATGGCAAGAACGGTGGCGGCGATCGAGAACGACCTCGGGCCGATCGTGCTCGCCATCTTCAATGCCGGAAATTACATCTCGACACCCGGAGAGTCCCTCGTCGTCAAGGATTTCCGCCGCTCCTTCGAAGTCAACTATTTCGGCATCATCAATGGGCTGGTGCCTGTCGTCGAGCATATGCGGGTGCGCGCGCGTGGGCATGTCGTTCTGGTCGGCTCGGTGACCGCCTATTTCGGCTGGCCGACCACGGCGGCCTATGGCGGTACCAAGGCGGCTATCAACATTCTGGCCGAGTCGCTGAAATATGATTTCGACAAGATGAACATCCGCGTCCAGGTGATTAACCCCGGTTTTGTCGACACGCCATTGACCGAAAAGAACATGCTGCCGATGCCTGGCCTGATGCCGGTGGGCCGCGCGACGCGCCGCATGGTGCGGGGAATCAAATCCGGCGGCTTCGAAGTGACGTTCCCGTACAGAACGAGCTGGCCGTTGAAAATTCTCGGCATGCTGCCAAGGCCGCTATGCCGATGGGTGATCAGCCTGACGACCAGCTGGAAAGCGCGCCCGCTGCATTATGAGCGCAAACCGCCCAACAAATAATGCCCACAGGATTGGTGGCTTGGCCGCCTGAACGGCCGTTGCCTGTTCATGGCCACCACCATAGTTTGAATGTTGTTGCGTGGAGTCTGCGATGGGGCGACGGATCGTGCTTGCTGTGCTGGGCCTGATCGCCGTCCTTGCACTGACCTTCCTACTGGGTCCACGCGTACCCGTCGACACCACGATCCATTTCGATCCTTCCGCCATCGGCGACGACCCACAGGCCTATGTGGCAAAAGTGGAGGCTGCCGTACCCGGTATCCGCGACGGGCTGGAGAAGGAGATCGTCTGGGCCAACCCAATGGTGCACGCAAAGACACCGCTGTCGATCGTCTACATCCACGGCTTTTCCGCATCGAAGGGCGAGAGCCGACCCTTGCCCGACGACGTGGCCGACCAGCTCGACGCCAACCTGTTCTACACCCGCCTCACCGGCCACGGGCAGGACGGCGCGGCGATGACGCAAGGCAGCGTCAACGCCTGGATCAACGACTATGAGGAGGCGCTCGCCATCGGCCGGGCAATCGGCGACAAGGTGATCGTCATCTCAACGTCGACCGGCGGCGCGCTGGCGGCCTGGGCGGCGACGCAGCCCGGGGCGTCCGAGGGTGTGGCGGCCATTGCATTCATCTCGCCCAATTTCGGCGTGAAAGCATCCGGCGCCGAGATCCTGACCATGCCCTGGGGCAAGCAGATCGCCGAACTCGTCGCCGGCAAGGAACGCAGCTTCGCGCCGCGCAACGCGCTGCATGAGAAATTCTGGACCACCAGATATCCGATCGCCGCGACGATGCCGATGCAGGCGCTGACCGACCTTGCCTATGGCGCGCCGGTGGAGAAGGCGACCATTCCCGCCCTGTTCATCTTCTCGGATATAGACAGGGTCGTGCGACCCGACCGCACGCGTGAGATCGCCGCGCGCTGGGGTGCCGCGCATGAGCTGGTGCCCATCGAAAGCACTGGCGATCCAGACAACCATGTCATTGCCGGCGACGCGCTATCGCCATCCACCACCGCATTCCTGGCGCAACGGATTGCCGTCTGGATCGAAGCGGTGGCGAAGTGAGGTTGGAAGACAAAACGGCGGCTGAAGCAATGTTCAGCCGCCGTTTCATTCGTAGTCGGCACCAGGCAACCGTTAGGAACTGGCCGGTTGCCGCGAGGTTTCGTTAGGCAGCCCGTGCGGCCGGACGCTTGCCGCCGAAGCGGCGCTTGTTGTTGCCCTTGAAGGGTTTTGCACCTTCCGGCTTGCGCTCACCGGCAAAGGCCGGCTTGTCGCCGAAACGCTTCTTGCCGAAGCCGTTGTTCGGCTTCTTCTCGCCGCCCGGCCGCCTGCCGTCGCGACGGCCATTGCGGTCGCGATCGTTGGCAGGTTCGAAGCGCTCGTTCTTTTCCGCAGGATTGCGTGCGGGATCGGGGCTGCCGAGATGGTCGGCAACGATTGGCAGCTTCGTGCGGATGATGCGCTCGACCTGACGCAGCTTGCTGTTCTCCGAAGGATCGCAGAGCGTGATCGCGATGCCATCCATACCGTTGCGGCCGGTGCGGCCGATACGGTGGACATAGCTTTCGGCTTCGTCCGGCAGGTCGAAATTCACGACATGGCTGATGCCGGGCACGTCGATGCCGCGCGCGGCGATGTCGGTCGCGACCAGAATGCGCACCGATCCATCACGGAAATCATTCAGTGCCTTCTGACGGGCATTCTGCGACTTGTTGCCATGAATGACGGCGGCCTTGAAGCCGTCGCGTTCCAGGTCCTTGGTCACCCGGTCCGCGCCATGCTTGGTGCGCGAAAAGATGATGACGGACTTCATCGCTTCGTCGGCGAGCATCGTCGACAGAACCTGACGCTTCTGCTTGGTGCGGGCGAAGACGACGCCCTGGACGATCTCTGCCGCCGCGGTGCTTTGCGGCGAGACCTCGATGCGGACCGGGTTCTTCAGGAGGCCCTTGGCGAGTTCGGCGATCTCGTCCGGCATGGTGGCCGAGAACAGCGCCGTCTGACGATCGGGCGCGGTCGCCTTGGCGATGCGCTTGACGTCGTTGATGAAGCCCATGTCGAGCATGCGGTCGCCCTCGTCCAGCACCAGCCATTTGGTGTCGGAGAGGATGAGGTCGCCCTCGCGCACCAGGTCGGTCAACCGGCCGGGCGTGGCGATGAGGATATCGACGCCGGGAGCAACCTTCTTCACCTGGCTGAAGCGCGAGACACCGCCCAGCACGAGTGCCGTCGAGACATGCGCGCCCTTGGCGAGGATCTTGATGGTGTCCTCGATTTGCACCGCGAGTTCGCGGGTCGGCGCCAGGATGAGCGCGCGGGTCGTCTTGGCGCGCCGCTTGGTGCCGAGTGCGATGATCTTCGACAGGATCGGCAGCGCGAAGGCAGCGGTCTTGCCGGAGCCGGTCTGGGCGATGCCGAAAATGTCACGGCCTTCCAGCTGCGGCGGGATCGCCTGCATCTGGATCGGCTTCGGTTCGGCGAAGCCGGCATTGTGGGTGGCCTTGAGCAGCGCACCGGTAATTCCCAGCGCCGCGAAACCGGAGAGTTCCGCGGTGTCGTTGCCGGGCAATGTGTTTTCGTTGGTCAAAATAATCTTCTTTCACGCGGCCTCTGGCCGCAAACGTCAATGGCGGCAGGGCGCAACCTGCCGTCGAAAATTTGATATGAAACGACAAGGCGGGCGGACGCGTGCGTCCACTCGGCTGCGCTGTCGTGCCCGCAGGCTTCATGCCACGGGGCTTTTTCGCCACTTTGTGATGTACCGGAAGAGGGCCGATATACCGGAAAGAGGGAAAACAGACGCAACCAGTCTCATTTGTCGAGAAGGCCGGAATCTCCCGGCCCAAGCGCCTATGGGCTGCATATGGCTGAGTTCGGCCTGGAATGCAAGGGGCGCAACGTTGCGGTGCAGCAAAAACCAGCCAAAAAGCCGACGCTTGCACTCCCCGACCGGCATCATTACCACAAACGCAGCTTCCGATTTTGGGGATCGAACGATGAAGGACGTGCTGAAGGAACTCGAGCGGCGGCGCGACATCGCCCGCTTGGGTGGTGGCCAAGCCCGTATCGATGCGCAGCACAAGAAGGGCAAACTCACCGCGCGCGAACGCATCGAAGTGTTTCTCGACGAAGGCTCGTTCGAGGAATTCGACATGTATGTCGAGCACCGCTCGACCGATTTCGGCATGGAGAAGACAAAGATCGCCGGCGATGGCGTCGTCACCGGCTGGGGCACGGTCAATGGCCGTCCCGTTTACCTCTTCGCCAAGGATTTCACCGTCTTCGGCGGTTCGCTGTCGGAAGCCCATGCCGAGAAGGTCATCAAGGTGCAGGAGATGGCGCTGCGCAACCGTGCGCCAATCATCGGCCTCTACGATGCCGGCGGGGCGCGTATCCAGGAGGGCGTGGCAGCCCTCGGCGGCTATGCCGAGATCTTTCAGCGCAACGTGCTTGCGTCCGGCGTCATTCCGCAGATTTCGGTCATCATGGGCCCATGCGCCGGCGGTGACGTCTATTCGCCCGCCATGACCGACTTCATCTTCATGGTGCGCGACACCTCTTACATGTTCGTCACCGGACCGGACGTGGTGAAGACCGTGACCAATGAGACGGTGACCGCCGAGAGCCTCGGTGGCGCGTCGGTGCACACGACGAAGTCCTCGATCGCCGACGGCGCCTATGACAATGACGTCGAGGCGCTCTTGCAGATGCGGCGGCTGATCGACCTGTTGCCAGCTTCCAACACGTCGGAGATCCCCGAGATCGAATGCTATCAGTCGGTCACCGACCATGACATGTCGCTCGACCGGCTGATCCCCGACAACGCCAACAAGCCTTACGACATCAAGGAATTGATCCTGAAGGTCGCCGACGAAGGTGACTTCTTCGAGATCCAGCAGAGTTTTGCCAAGAACATCGTCACCGGTTTCGGCCGGGTCGAAGGCCGTACCGTTGGCTTTGTCGCCAACCAGCCGATGGTGCTGGCCGGCGTGCTCGATTCCGACGCCAGCCGCAAGGCGGCGCGCTTCGTGCGCTTCTGCGACTGTTTTTCTATTCCCATCGTTACCTTTGTCGATGTTCCAGGCTTTTTGCCGGGCACGGCGCAGGAATATGGCGGGCTGATCAAGCACGGCGCCAAGCTGCTTTTCGCCTATGCCGAGGCGACCGTGCCGAAGATCACCGTCATCACCCGCAAGGCCTATGGCGGCGCCTATGATGTGATGGCGTCAAAACATCTGCGCGGCGACATGAACTATGCCTGGCCGACGGCGCAGATCGCCGTCATGGGGGCGAGAGGCGCGGTCGAGATCATCTACCGCAAGGACATCGGCGATGCCGAAAAGATCGCGGCCCATACAAAGGCATACGAAGACCGCTTCCTGTCGCCTTTCGTGGCCGCCGAGCGCGGCTATGTCGATGAGGTGATCATGCCGCATTCGACCCGCCGCCGCGTAGCGCGCGCGCTACGCATGCTGCGCAACAAGGATATGCAGAACCCCTGGAAGAAGCACGACAACATCCCACTGTGAACGGCATCGAGGTCATCGCTCAAGTGCGGTTGATCAGCGCCCTCCTCTGGCAGCCACCAGTTCGCGCAGCACCGGCACCATCGCCAGCGGCAAATCCTCGGCGATCAACCCCGGCCCGAACCGACTGCCGGCCTCGGCATGGATCCAGACCGCCGCGCAGGCCGCTTCGAAAGCCGGCATGCCTTGGGCAAGCAGGCCGGCCGTGATGCCGGACAACACATCGCCCGATCCTGCGGTGGCAAGCCAGGCCGCGCCATTGGAATTGATCGCCGCTCTGCCATCGGGAGCGGCGATCACCGTGTCGGCGCCCTTGTAGACGATGACGGCATTGGCGCGCGCGGCCGCCACGCGTGCCTTGTCCAGCTTGGACGAGACATTGTCATCGGCGATGTCCGCGAACAGCCTGGCGAACTCGCCTTCGTGCGGCGTCATCACCAGCGCGGGCGCGTCCGGCCTGCGGGCGGCTTCGAACAAGACATCCGGCGCCTCACGAAACGAGGTGATCGCGTCGGCGTCGAAGACAAGGCCGTCAATTCCGGCGGACGCGGCCGCCGGCTTGCCCGACGCGAGTAGCGCAAGTGCGAACGCCCGGGTTTTCTCACCGATGCCAAAGCCGGGTCCGAGCACAAACGCCGATGGCCGGCGCTCCCTGACGAATGCTTCAATGTCGGCAGCATCGTCGGCCTTGCGCAGCATGATCGAGGTCAGGTGCGCGGCATTGACCTGCATGGCGTTGCCCGGCGACAGAACCGTCACCGCCCCTGCCCCGCTTCGGGCAGCGGCTAGCGCTGAGAGCCGCGCGGCGCCTGTGGCGCTCGGCCCGCCGGAAAAGACGCCGACATGACCGCGCTTGTATTTGTGGGCATCGATGGCCGGCACCGGCAATTCGCGCTGCCAAAGCGCTGGTCCGTTCTCGAACGTGCGGGGCTGCAGCGTTGCGATGATCTCCGCCCCGATGCCGATATCGGCAAGCACGATCTCGCCGCATCTTTCCCGGCCCGGCAGCAGCAGATGGCCGGGCTTCTTGCGCGCGAAGGTCACGGTGAGCTCTGCTGAAAACGATGTGCCGAGCACTTTGCCGCTGTCACCGGAAATGCCGGAAGGCAGGTCGACCGCGACAACCCGCAAGTTCAGCTTGGCCGCCAGATCGACCGCCCTGGCGGCGTCGCCGGACAGCGGCTTGGACAGCCCTGCCCCATAAAGCGCATCGACCACGATCGAGCGGGGACCGGGATCAAAGTCCGATAGCGGCCGGGGCTTGATGGGGCATTCCGCGGCGGCGAGTGCCGCGTCGCTACCCAGCCTCGGCGGGCCAGACGTCCAGATCGTGGTGGCGACACCGCTGCCGGCCAGAATGCGAGCGACGACATAACCGTCGCCGCCATTGTTGCCCGGGCCGCATAACACATGGACATGCGCTGCCGAGGGATAGCGGCTGAGCACTTCGGTCGCGACGGCCTGCCCGGCACGGCGCATCAATCCAACGCCGTCGGTTGGACCTGCTGCAATTGTCAGCCGATCCGCCTCGCCCATCTCGGCGGAGGTAAGAAGTTCGTGGCTCATGGATTGCCGATCCGCATTCGATCAAGCATTGTCCAGTTTTCGGCGCGACGCAAACGGGGAGGAGCTGGCGCTGTCATGAGCACGTCGATCGGCGCGAGGATTGCAGGCACCGATCTGCCCGCAGGATGAGCAATTTGCCCGAATATTGGGCAGACATGCACAGTCGTGCCGGGTAGGCTGCAGCCATCTATGCCGCTTCCGATGCAGCGAATGACGCGAATTTGCATATGGGGGTGACATGACTTTGAAATCGTATGACACCGCTTCCGTTCCCTCCGACTGGCACAGTTCGTGCTTGATTGAGGCGCAAGCGGGGGCTCACAACCCGTTTTTTTGGCAGTGGAGGCCACTTTTTACATGAAAAAGATCGAAGCGATCATCAAGCCATTCAAGCTGGACGAAGTGAAGGAAGCGCTTCAGGAGGCCGGACTGCAAGGCATTACCGTGACCGAGGCCAAGGGGTTCGGGCGCCAGAAGGGTCACACCGAACTCTACCGCGGCGCCGAATATGTCGTCGACTTCCTGCCCAAGGTGAAGATCGAGGTCGTGCTCGGCGACGATGCCGTGGAAGGCGCGATCGAGGCCATCCGCAAGGCGGCCCAGACCGGCCGCATCGGCGACGGCAAGATCTTCGTCTCCAACATCGAGGAAGTGGTGCGCATCCGCACCGGCGAAACCGGAATGGACGCGGTTTGATCCGAGCCGGCCATCCTCTAAGAAACGTCATCCATCAAAAAACGTCAGCACACAGGGATTACATGACATGACGACAGCCAAAGACATCATGAAGCAGATCAAGGACAACGACGTGAAATTCGTCGACCTGCGCTTCACCGACCCGAAGGGCAAGCTGCAGCACGTCACCATGGATGTCGTCGAGGTCGAGGAAGACATGTTCGCCGACGGTGTCATGTTCGACGGCTCCTCGATCGCCGGCTGGAAGGCCATCAACGAATCCGACATGGTGCTGATGCCCGATCCGGACACCGTCCACATGGACCCGTTCTTCGCGCAGTCGACCATGGTCATCCTGTGCGACATTCTCGATCCGGTCTCGGGCGAATCCTACAACCGCGACCCGCGCGGCACCGCCAAGAAGGCCGAGGCCTACATGAAGTCGGAAGGCATCGGCGACACCATCTATGTCGGCCCGGAAGCCGAGTTCTTCGTGTTCGACGACGTGAAATACAAGGCCGATCCGTATAACACCGGCTTCAAGCTCGATTCGACGGAACTGCCGTCGAACGACGACACCGATTACGAGACCGGCAACCTCGGCCACCGCCCGCGCATCAAGGGCGGCTATTTCCCGGTGCCGCCGATCGATTCGGCGCAGGACATGCGCTCCGAAATGCTGACCGTACTCGCCGAAATGGGCGTGCGCGTCGAAAAGCACCACCACGAGGTGGCAGCCGCCCAGCACGAGCTCGGCATCAAGTTCGACACGCTTGTCCGCAACGCCGACAAGATGCTGATCTACAAGTACGTCGTGCACCAGGTCGCCAATGCCTATGGCAAGACGGCCACCTTCATGCCGAAGCCGATCTTCGGCGATAACGGCTCGGGCATGCACGTTCACCAGTCGATCTGGAAAGGCGGCAAGCCGACTTTCGCCGGCAATGAATATGCCGGTCTTTCGGAGAGCTGCCTGTTCTACATCGGCGGCATCATCAAGCATGCCAAGGCGATCAACGCCTTCACCAACCCGCTGACCAACTCCTACAAGCGCCTGGTGCCGGGCTACGAGGCGCCGGTGCTGCTTGCCTATTCGGCGCGCAACCGTTCGGCTTCCTGCCGCATCCCGTTCGGCAGCTCACCAAAGGCCAAGCGCGTCGAAGTCCGCTTCCCCGATCCGGGCGCGAACCCCTACCTCGCTTTCGCCGCCATGCTGATGGCAGGTCTCGACGGCATCAAGAACAAGATCCATCCGGGACAGCCGATGGACAAGGATCTCTACGACCTGCCGCCGAAGGAACTGAAGAAGATCCCGACCGTCTGCGGTTCGCTGCGCGAAGCGCTCCAGAGCCTCGACAAGGACCGCGGCTTCCTGAAGGCCGGCGGCGTCTTCGACGACGACCAGATCGACAGCTATATCGAGCTCAAGATGGCCGAAGTGATGCGCTTCGAAATGACCCCGCATCCGGTCGAGTACGACATGTACTATTCGGTCTAGGATTCCGCTCGAATAATGTTTCAAGGCCCTTGAAGGTTTTCCCCTTCAAGGGCTTTTTGCTGATCCAAAGGCTCATCGATGGATTGCGTGCGGCCAGCCACGCAACGATGGTCAACTTGCTTTTTTGGGGGACGCAATCAATCGCCAGGAGCGAGCGGCACACTGCCTCAGGCTGCAATGCCCGCTCGTCCGGCGCCCCCGCCAATGCCGTCGTTCACGAAACCCCCGCCCCGTTCGAACAGCATCGCTTGGCGTAACCCCAAGGCCACGAATACGCATGCCGCGGCGTAGCCTGTCAACGCCACCACACGGAGGCGTAAATCGCCGATTTCAATGTATGAACAGTGGCTTATATAAAGGACCGCCGCGTACGAACCGAGCTGAAACAGGCTGTTTTCCGGGCTTTTTCAATGAAAACTTGGAACCGCACGAGACGAGTAGCGGCAAGGAGCGTCAGCCAAAGCCGCTCGTTTCGGTGAAACCGCTCGTTGTTTTTCAACCTGACTTTTTTTGGGGGAATTCGCCGCTCCGGGGCAGTCGGTGACGACGCTGACCGCGCGTGGCGTCATGTCGGGTCGGTAAAAAGAAAGGCCCGGGCGCTTCCGCCCGGGCCTTTATTGCAAGAACATCCATCTGCCGCGCATTGAAGCGCCCGCAAAACGGATCAGGCGGCGGCCGAAATCTCTGCGCTCGCCGGCACCGAAGCGATCGTCTTCAGGATCTGCGAGGCGATCTGGTAGGGGTCGCCCTGCGAGTTCGGACGGCGGTCTTCCAGATAGCCCTTGTAATCGTTCTTGACGAACGAATGCGGGACGCGGATCGAGGCGCCGCGATCGGCGATGCCGTAGCTGAACCTGTTCCACGGCGCGGTCTCGTGTTTGCCGGTCAGACGTTTGTCGTTGTCCGGGCCGTAGACGGCGATGTGGTCCATCAGGTTCTTGTCGAAAGCCGCCATCAGCGCTTCGAAATAGGCCTTGCCGCCGACTTCACGCATATAGGTGGTCGAGAAATTGGCATGCATGCCCGAGCCGTTCCAGTCGGTGTCGCCGAGGGGCTTGCAGTGGTATTCGATGTCGATGCCGTACTTTTCGGTCAAGCGCTGCATCAGATAGCGGGCCATCCACATCTGGTCGGCGGCCTTTTTGGAACCCTTGCCGAATATCTGGAATTCCCACTGCCCCTTCGCCACTTCGGCGTTGATGCCTTCATGGTTGATGCCGGCCGCGAGGCAGAGATCAAGATGTTCCTCGACGATCTGGCGCGCAACGGAGCCGACATTCGAGTAGCCGACGCCGGTATAGTACGGCCCCTGTGGTGCGGGATAGCCGCTCTCGGGGAAGCCGAGCGGACGGCCGTCCTTGTAGAAGAAATATTCCTGCTCGAAGCCGAACCAGGCGCCTTCGTCGTCGAGGACGGTGGCGCGCTTGTTGGATGCATGCGGCGTAACGCCGTCGGGCATCATGACTTCGCACATGACGAGCACGCCGTTGGTGCGGGCCGGATCGGGATAGACCGCGACCGGCTTCAGCACGCAATCGGAGCTGTGGCCCTCGGCCTGCTGCGTCGAGGATCCGTCGAAACCCCACAGCGGCAGCTGCTCGAGCGTCGGGAACTCAGCGAATTCCTTGATCTGCGTCTTGCCGCGAAGATTCGGGACCGGGGTGTATCCATCGAGCCAGATATACTCGAGCTTGTATTTGGTCATTCTAGAGCCTCTCGTTGCTTGGACACCGCAAGCAGGCGGATGTCGATGCATGGCCGAAACAGGCCGGCCTGCCGATGGATAAAAAAGCAATTCGTGTGCCACTCGGCTCTCGCAGGGTGCGGCAAAATGATCGTGCCCAGGCGATTATCTTAATGAGCCGCCTCAGCAATGCATGCGGATGATCCAGGCAGCAATATTGCTTAAATCATAGGCAAATCATGATCTTTTCATAGGCATATTGCCTAAATGAATCGCAGGACCTATTTTGGTGAAAGCTGAATCAACGAGCGCCTGAAAAAGCGGGGACACCGGCAATGCAAGTCACGCAATCGCGTCCGTCGGCGAAAATCCTGATGTTCCCGCTGGCAGCGCGCAGGACTGCCTTAAATTTAGGCGCCAAGGCCAAATTCGCGGCAGAGCTTGCCGCGCTTCGCGGCGAGCACGCCGATTTCGATGGCTGGTATCACGAGGCCGCCGTCGAGGAAGAAGACCCGCAGCGGAAGGGCTGAACCCTTCCACGTCGATCTTGAATAAAAAAGCCCGGCGCGATCGCTCGCGCCGGGCTTTTCGTTCTGGCCTACCGACTATTCCTTGGCGTGCAGGTCGGTGCCGAGCGTGTCCTTGACGAAGATCATGCCGATGATCAGCGTCATCGCCGCGATGACCACCGGATACCAAAGGCCGTAGTAGATGTCGCCCTTGTAGGCGCTGAGCGCGAACACCGTCGCCGGCAGCAGGCCGCCGAACCAGCCATTGCCGATGTGGTAGGGCAATGACATGCCCGTGTACCGAATGCGAGTCGGGAACATCTCGACAAGGATCGCCGCGATCGGCCCATAGACCATGGTCACGAACAGGACCAGGATGAACAGGATGCCGATCGTCATCGGCCAGTTAACCGCCGCCGGATCGGCGAACATGGCAAAGGCACCGCCGCCCGGTATGTTGTAGACGGTGACCTCGGGTGCGCCCGCTGCCTCATCGGCGGTCAAGAGCTTGTCCTTAACCGCCTGGTCGGTCGGCACCGCTGCCTTTTCACCGCCGCGGATGGCGGCTGCGTCGAGCTTAAGTTCAGGATTGGCTGCGATGAAGGCATCGAGTTTCTGGTCCGCGACCTTGATCGGCGCTCGCTTCAGCGGATAGCCGCCGTCCTGCAAGGACATGTTGACTGCCTTGACGAAGGCGGCGTCCTTGGCCTTGGCCTGATCGCCGGCGGCGACCGCATCGTAGGACGCCACTGTCTCTGTACCGATCTTGACTGACGCAGGCGTCCCGGCCGCAGCCGTCGACACCACTTCATAGGGAACCGAGTTCTTGGTCAGGAACGAAGTCGCGATGTCGCAGGACGTCGTGAACTTCGCCGTGCCGACCGGATTGAACTGGAACTTGCAGTCGCCGGGAGCTGCCGTCACCGTTGCCCGAGTGCTCTGCTGAGCCTTGGCGAGCGCCGGATTGGCGGCCCAGGTCAACGCCTTGAACAGCGGGAAGGTACAGACGATGGCCAGCGCAAGGCCAGCCATGATGATCGGCTTGCGGCCGATCCTGTCGGAGAGCCAGCCGAAGACGACGAAGAAGATCGAGCCGATAGCCAGCGCGATGGCGATCATGATGTTGACCGACTGCGCGTCGACCTTCAGCACGTTCTGCAGGAAGAACAGCGCGTAGAACTGGCCATTGTACCAAACCACGGCCTGACCGGCGGTGAGGCCGAGCAGCGCCAGGAGCGCGATCTTGGCGTTCTTCCACTGACCAAAGGCTTCCGAGAGCGGCGCCTTTGAGCCCTTGCCTTCGTCCTTCATCTTCTGGAAGGTCGGAGACTCCGAGAGTGACAACCGGATCCAGATCGAAACGGCGAGCAGCAGGAAAGAGACGATGAACGGAATGCGCCAGCCCCAGGCGGCGTAGGTCTCCTTGCTCAGCGATCCCTGCACGATCAGGATGACGATCAGCGACAGGAACAGGCCGAGCGTCGCTGTTGTCTGGATCCACGAGGTGTAGAAGCCACGGCGGTCATCGGGTGCATGTTCGGCGACATAGGTCGCCGCGCCGCCATATTCGCCGCCCAGCGCCAAACCCTGCAGCATGCGCAGGACGATAAGGATCACCGGAGCCGCGATGCCCAAGGTTGCATAGCCGGGCAGCAGACCGACCAGGAAGGTCGACAGGCCCATGATCGTCATTGTGACCAGGAACGTGTATTTGCGGCCGACGAGGTCGCCGATGCGACCGAACAGCAGCGCGCCGAACGGGCGAACCAGGAAGCCTGCGGCAAAGGCCAGCAGCGCGAAGATGTTGCGCGTTGCCTCGGGAATGGTCGGACTGAAAAAGGTCGAGCCGATGAAAGCCGCCAGTGAGCCGTAGAGATAGAAATCGTACCATTCGAAAACAGTGCCGAGCGAGGAAGCGAAGATGACTTTCTTCTCCTCCCGCGTCATGCCGCGGCTCGTTCCGCCGGCGGTCGATGCCATTGCCATAGAGCTATCCTCCCGTGAGACTTCGATGCTGTGCGCCGACGTCCGCGTTCTCCTCCGAACGCGGACTCAAAGACGCAGCCAACACAGGAAAAATGGCAGAAAGGGCGGGGAAAGGGCACCGCGACGATGGGATTATGACTTTCGTATTAGGTGCAGTGCGAAGGCGGAGCGAAGCCCTCAGGCCCGCAGCGCTTCGAGCAAGCTGACGGCGGCCATCATGTCCCGTTTGCGAGCGGCGCGGCGCGCGACGGCTTCGGCGTCCTGTCCCCACTGTGCGATCTGCCAGTCCTCATCGACATGGCCGGCGGCCCAGGCCTCCTCGCCGTCGAGCTCGCCGAAATCGACCGCCAACGCCAGCAATGCCGAGCCGGTCAACGATGTCATGACATGGATGGCGGCAAGGCGCAGCGGTTCGGCGCGTTGCGCCAGATGGCTGCCCAGCACGGCAATGGTTTCGCGTGGCTGCTCGACATGGATGATGCCCTCGGCAAGGTTGAAACGGGCCCCAAGTGCTGCGCGAGCCCAGTCGATGACGGGATCCCACCGCTCGTTCTGCCGCTCGACCAGCCCTTGCGGGGCATCGGCGCGATAACAGAGCAGATCCGACGAGGCAAAACGCAGAATGTCTTCCAGCACCGCCTGCGGATCGCTGGCTACGCCATCGATGGCGGTGTTGACCAGCCGCATCACCGGCATCGTCATCGGATTGATCGTCTCGCCCTGTTCCGCGAACTCGCCGGCAACCAGCGTCGCGGCCGCCTCGGTCGGCAGCGCCAGCATTGCCTTGCCCGGCGTGCGCACCGGCTTGCCGTCGAGATGGACGGCAAAGCCACCTTCCGCCGACGCGACCGAGACCTCCTTATAGAAGCGCTTGGGCAGCGGCGTCTTCATCTGAATCTGGGCGCGACGCACCGGATCCGGATCGGAAAGATACTTGCCCGCTTCGAGGTCGTTGAGGATATCACGCATGAAGTGCCTTTCTTACACCGGTATCAGCTTGCGTGCCGGCCGGTTGACGATGATCAGGCCGGCCGCAATCAAGCCAAGTGCAAGAAAAATGCGAATGGTCAGCGGCTCGTTCAAGATGATCGCACCGCACAGGACACCGAAGACCGGCGACAGGAAGGTGAAGCTGGACAAGCCTGAAGCCGGATAGCGGCGCAGCAGCCAGAACCAGAGCACATAGGTGAAAGCGACGATATAGACCGCCTGGAAAAGCAGCGCCAATGTCGGCAACAGGGACGGATCGCGCACCGGTGGGCCGGCAAGAGGCAGCACCATCATGCCAACGATCGCCGCGCCGGCGAGTTGATAGAGCAGCAGTTTTTCCGCACTCGCCTCGACCAGTTTTGATCGTTTGATAAGGATATTGGTCAGGGCCCAGAAAAACCCCGAACCGAGGCTCAGGAGATCACCGAACAGCATGTCTCCGCTACCGCCGAGCTTGTCGGAAAAGACCGTGGCAAGACCGGCGAAGGCCAACAGCAGGCCGAGAAACTTGCGCATGGTGATCTGTTCGCCGAGCAGGAAATGGCCGCCGATCAGCATCCAGAACGGCATTGAGTTGACCAGCAGCGTATTGCGCGCCACGGTCGTATGCTCCAGGCCAACGTAGAGACAAAGGAACTCAACGCCGAAAAGCACGCCGACCGCAATGCCCGCCGGCAATGTCCCATCCCTGCTGAACAGCGCAATGCCGCGCCAGCGGCACCAGAGAAAGACGCAGAAACCACCGATGACCGAACGCGCGATCGATAGGAAGACGGGATCATAGCCTGCATAGGAGATCTTGGCGGCGACGTAGTTCAGCCCCCAGGAAAAGGTCAGGCCGACCATGATGGCGGCTGCGGCCATGTCGACCGCGTCGCGCCGATCGAGCGCATCGGTGGCGCCGCTCACGGTTAGTCCTCCGCGCTGGCGTCGTCGAAGCCGATCAGGTTCCAGCTCTGGCGCATATGCGGCGGCATCGGAGCGGTGACGTCGATGACGCCCTTGTCCGGGTGCGGGATAATGATGCGGCGCGCGTGCAGATGCAGGCGGTTTTGAATGCCGCCAGGAAAATCCCAGTTGGTGTCGGCCTCGAAGTATTTCGGGTCGCCGATGATCGGGCAGCCGATATGGGCGGCATGGACGCGAAGCTGGTGTGTGCGGCCGGTATAAGGTTCCATCTCCAGCCAGGTCATGGTCTGCGCCGCCTGCTCGATAATGCGATAATAGGACACGGCATGGTCGGCGCCTTTTTCGCCATGCGCGGCAATGCGCACGCGGTCGCCGTCCGGCGTAGCCTCCTTGATCAGCCAGGTCGAGATCTTGTCCTCGCGCTTGGGCGGCACGCCCTTGACCAGCGCCCAGTAGGTCTTCTTGGTTTCCCGCGCCCGGAACGCCTCTGAAAGCTTCATCGCGGCCAGCCTGGTGCGGGCCACCACCAGCACGCCCGACGTGTCGCGATCGAGCCGGTGCACCAGCCGCGGCTTCTCGCCTTTCTGGTTGCGCCAGGCTTCCAGCATGTCGTCGACATTGCGGGTAACGCCGGAGCCGCCCTGAACGGCGAGGCCCGCCGGCTTGTTGAAGACGAAGACCTTGGGATCCTCGTGGATCAGCATCTTGGCGAGCACATCGGCGTCGCCCTGGTTGCGGATCGAGTGGCCGGTGAGCGCACTCTCGCCCTTCTTGTCCACCTCGAGCGGCGGAACGCGGACCATCTGCCCCGGCTCGACGCGGGTGTCGGCCTTGACCCGGCCGCCATCGACGCGGATCTGGCCGGAGCGCAGCAGCTTCTGTAGATGGCCGAAGCCAAGGCCCGGGAAATGCGTCTTGAACCAGCGATCGAGCCGCATGCCCGCCTCGCCGGCCTCCACAGTGATCTGTTCAACGCCTGCCATGTCTTCTTCGCTTATCCGTTTCCCGAGCAGGGCTCTTGGCCTGCGCTTGGCGCGGCAATAACATTATGAAACGGTTCTTGCGAGCCAAAGTCCCAGAAACAGGGCAATGATCGCGCCAACGACGCTGGCAAGCGCATATCCGAATGCCGGCAGTGTCGAGCCTCGTTCCCACAGGGCGGCGAAGTCGAGCGAAAAGGCGGAGAAGGTGGTGAAGCCTCCGAGAATGCCGGTAGCAACGAACAGCCTGACCTCATCGGACCCGCCGCGACGCGCAAGGATGGCGATGAACAGCCCCATCGCAAACGAGCCGACGATGTTGATCGCCATCGTGCCCCAGGGATAATTGGGACCGACGAGGCGCAGCGCGCCCATGCTGGTCAGATGGCGGATGCCGGCGCCGATGCCGCCGCCGACGGCTACGAGAAGCAGATTGAACATAGAACTTTACTGCCCCCGCGAGGGCGCCGGCGTCAATCCCTTGAGCGGGGTGACGCAGCTTCGGGGAATGGCAGAGATAGTCGACCGATAAAGAACCGCGCTTCCAACTCACGAAGCGCAATCACTCGTAGCGCAATCACTGCCGTGACGCATTCAGGATACTGCCGGCTCTGCCGGCAGTATCGACAGATCTTCAACTTAGGTGGTTTCGACCTTCTTTGGCTTTGTCGAGCCAATCATCTTCCAGTTCTTGTAGAACATCGAGTTGATGCGCTCGACGCTCACCGAGACGACCGCAAGCATGCCAGCGATCAGGCGGGGCACCGGGGATGGCCTGATAATATCCATGAACACGCAGTAGCGGCGGCCATCATACTCGTTGACCGAGCGATGCAGCAGCGTGTCGTCGAAAATGAACTGCGGATTGTCGTACCAGTAGTTCTTGACGTTGCCGCATTCGACGAAAATCTCCGCTTTCACCGGGATCAGATTGTAGAGGATGCGCAGGCTGAGCCGCAGCGGTCCGAAATGCCAGGAGGTCGATTCGCGCTTGCTGAAGACGGAAACGGCAATTGTCTTGATGTATTTGAAATCCTTGTTGAATTCCTCGACGTTGTCGATCCTGTGCTTGCCGTACCACTGGTAGACATACATGCCGCGCCGGCCGGCGCCGAAATTGGCGTCGATGTCGGCGATGATCTCATCCTTGCGCGCCTTGAAGATATCAAGGACCTCATTCACCTCACGCTGGTAGTCGGCGGGAAACTGCTCCAGCTTCCACACGCCCGGATTTCTGTAGCACAGGAGATCGACCAGCAGGTTGAAGGGCGACAGCAACCAGGTGAAGAGCCCGTTGCCAAGGAAGTAGCCACTGAACAGCGCCAAATCCTTCCTGTCGTTGCGCAACACGTCGATCAGACCACAGACGATGAAGATCGTCGTCAGGATGGGGATGAAATAGAAGCCAAGGGCGAGAAGCGGGATGGCAATGGCGAACTTGCGAAGGGATTTGCGAAGGGTTTTTGTCATTTTTCCACGCGCGAAGCGCGATCCTGTTGCGAATGAGGTGCCCAATCATGGCAACGGCCACCGCCCGACCGTGCGCCTTGATAAGGTTTTTTGGGTCACCGCACAACGGCCATGGTGTCTGGCCGGGCTGGTTGCCTGGTGGAGTTTGCCGGGCCGTCAATGCACTGCCGGCAAGCCAAGCTCGTCCCATTTGTCCCTGGCCACGGGATCGCCGACCAGAAATTCAAAGCCAATGACGCTTTCGCCGTCCTTGGCGAGCTGGCATTTGAACTTCAGACTGTACCAGTTTTTACGACTGCGAAAGGCCGCACCATTAGCGGCGATCGTCGTGCCGGTGATCTTCTCCTCCGCGGTCGCGTAGGGCACCACCCGCTCCGGCTGGAAATCCGCATGCCATTGGCGGATTTGGTCCATGGCCTCCAGATTGCAAAGCTGCACCATGCGCTCATCGGATGCGAAGGTCCTGAGATCGGCGCGGGCCTGCTTGCTGCGCGGATCGGCGAGCGTCTTGGCCGACAGCATCCGCGTTGGGCGGATCATGGCGGGTGTGGCAGGAAATTGAGGAGCGCTTGGAGCAAGCGCCGGTGCCTCAGGGATGGGTGCGCGGGGTGCCTCCTCGATGGGAGGTGCGGGCGGCCTTGTCGAAACCTCGAATTGCCGTGGCGTCAGGATGGCGACCGACACGCGCTCCTCCTCTGGCCGACTCGGGCGCTTCGGCGATGGTATCAACATAACGCTGGCGGCGAGCAGCCCATGCAGGAGAACCGAAGTGGAAATCCCCCAGGGCGAGGCCTCGTTTCCCACCGACAAGGCCACCGGGCTCCGCAAGCCGGCTACTCCCGTTCTTTGCGCAGCTTTGCCCAGTAGTCGAGCCGCTTCCTGATGTCGCGCTCGAAACCACGCTCGGGCGGATCGTAGAAGGTCTGGCGGCCCATCTTTTCCGGAAAATAATCCTGGCCTGAAAAGGCATCTGGCTCATCATGGTCGTAGCGGTAGCCGGCGCCGTAATCCTCTTCCTTCATCAGCTTGGTCGGCGCGTTGAGAATATGCTTCGGCGGCAGCAGCGAGCCATGTTCCTTGGCGGCCCGCGTGGCAGCCTTGAAGGCAGTGTAAACGGCATTGGATTTGGGCGCGGTGGCGAGATAGACGGTGGCCTCGGCAAAGGCGAGTTCGCCCTCCGGAGAGCCGAGATAGTCATAGGCATCCTTGGCCGCGTTGGCGACGACCAGGGCCTGCGGATCGGCCAGCCCGATGTCCTCCATCGCCATGCGAACCAGCCGGCGGCCGAGATAGAGCGGATCCTCCCCGGCATCGAACATGCGCGCGAGATAGTAGAGGGCGGCATCGGGATCCGAGCCGCGCACCGACTTGTGCAGCGCCGAGATCAGGTTGTAATGGCCGTCCTGGCCCTTGTCGTAGATCGGCGCACGGCGCTGGACGATGCGCTGAAGCCCTTCGGGATCGAATATCTCGCCCGGCTTGGCCGCGCGCCAGACCTCTTCCGCCAGGGTCAGCGATGCGCGTCCGTCGCCATCGCTCATACGAATGAGCATCGTGCGTGCTTCATCATCAAGCGGCAGCGCCCTGCCCTCCGCCTCTTCCGCCCGCGTCATCAGCTTGGCGATGCTGTCCTCACCCAGCGAATGAAAGACCATGACCCGCGCGCGCGACAACAAGGCCGCGTTGAGTTCGAAGGACGGGTTTTCGGTGGTGGCGCCCACCAGCACGACCGTCCCATCCTCCATGACGGGGAGGAATGAATCCTGCTGAGCGCGGTTGAAGCGATGAATCTCGTCGACGAAAAGCAACGTCTGGCGGCCGTTGGCACGGCGCAGCTTGGCCGCCTCGAACACTTTCTTCAGGTCGGCGACGCCGGAAAAGACCGCCGATATCTGCTCGAATGCAAGGCTGGTCTCGCCGGCAAGCAGCCTCGCCACCGTGGTCTTGCCGGTGCCTGGCGGCCCCCAGAAGATCATCGATCCCAGCGAACCGGAGCCGATCAGCCGAGTCAGCGCGCCATCGGGTCCCGTCAGATGTTCCTGGCCAACGACCTCCCCAAGATTCCTCGGACGCAGCCTGTCGGCCAGCGGCCGTCCGGGCGGCACCTTTTCCGGTTCGTCAACGCTGAACAGATCGGCCATGCACTTCCTCAGAGCAATTCCAGGAAAAGTGTGAAGCGGTTTTCCGTCCGGGATTGCGTCAAAACAAGGATATAGGGCAGGTCGGCGTTTTGGTGAAACGCCGACCTGCTCCAAGTTTGGAGCGCGATCCCTTCAGGGTCGAACTCAGTAACGCAAAACCTGGCGCAGTATCTGCCCGCCGCGCTCGACGGTAAAGCGCCACCAGCGCGTATCCTGCTGGGCTACCTGCGCCAGCACTGCGGCGGTGTCGATGGTGGTGCCGTTGACCTCGCGCACGATGTCGCCTGGCTGAAAGCCGAAATCGGCGGCCGGCGAATCGCGATTGATATCGATCACCGTCACACCCTTGAGGTCGGTACGCAAGCCAAGCTTCTGGGCAAGCCGCGGCGACAGTTCCGAGACCTTCGCGCCCGAGAACGGGCTGCGGCCATGCAGCGTCACTTCCGAGGCTTTTGCCCCCTCCGGCGCGCGCTCCAGCGCAATGTCCATCGCCGCTTGCTGGCCCTTGGTCAGGATCGCGAAATTCGCCTTGGTACCGATCGACAGCGTCGCCATGCGGTAGTCGAGCGCCTCAATGCTCTCGACCGGCTTGCCATTGATCTGCAGCACGACATCGCCCGGCTTCAGCCCTGCCTTGCCGGCGGGACCCGTCGCGTCGACCGAGGAGACCAGCGCCCCGGTCGGCTTTTCCATGCCCAGCGATTCGGCGATCTGCGGCGTCACCGCTTCGAATTCGGCGCCGATATAGGGCCGCTCGAAGAAATCGAGACCGGCCTTGGCGGCATCGGCGAAAGCCCGCACCATATTGGCGGGGATGGCGAACCCGATGCCGATCGAGCCGCCGCTGCGGCTGTAGATGGCGGTGTTGATGCCGACCAGCTGGCCGCCCATGTTGATCAGCGCGCCGCCGGAATTGCCGGGGTTGATGGCGGCGTCTGTCTGGATGAAATAACCCGAATCCGAAACGCCGATATGGCTGCGGGCAAGCGCGGAAACGATGCCGCTGGTGGTGGTCTGGCCAACACCGAACGGGTTGCCGATGGCCAGCACCAGGTCGCCGACCTCGAGCGCGTCGGAATCCCCGATGGCGATGACCGGGAACGGCTTGTCGGACTCGATCTTGAGCACGGCAAGATCGAGCGTTTCGTCCTTCAGCATCACCTTGCTGGTGAATTCGCGGCCGTCGGCGGTCGCTACCTTGACCTCGTCGGCATCCTTGATGACGTGGAAATTGGTGACGATGACACCGCTCGGATCGACGAGCACGCCCGAGCCGAGCGAAGACTGCGCACGCGGCTGGGCACGGCCGAAGAATTCCTCGAAGAACGGATCGCCTTCGAAAGGCGATGTCACCTTGGCGGTCTGCGAGGCATAGACGTTGACCACCGCGGGTGCCGTTTGCTTGACCAGCGGCGCGAATGAAAGCTGGACCTCCTCGCGGCCGAAAGGTACGCGCTTGTCCGGACCTGAAGTGGCATTCTCGCCTTCGACGCCATGCAGCAAGTCCGTCAACACATCGGAGAGGCCTGGATCGGCGGGCTTGGCGACGTCTTCGGCCTGCGCCTGCCGAACTGCCGGTGCGGCTGCGAACACAATGAAGGCGCAGAGCAGAACAAGGGACAGTCTTTTGGCGCGCATTGCGAATCCTCCAAGCGAGTTCGGGCGCATTGTCCCGACGAATGTGCAAAATGAAAGGCTAAGCCGCTGAAATCCGATTTTTTAAGCAGTAAAAGCAGCTAAAGCTGAACCTGAAGCCGAAAACCTCGTCAGCTCACATGAAAAAACAACTCCTGTCATTCCGTGACTTTTTGAAGACCGGCAGCTTGGGGCCGATCCGCCCCGACATGACAATGGCCGAGATTGTCGAGGTGCTCGGCACGCCTGAGCATGCTGACCCGGACTATTGGACGTTCGGAAAGCTCGAAATTTCCTTTGATATCGAGCCACCGCACCAGATGAACTGGTTTCAAATCGAAGAGGCCGGTTATCTCAAAGGCCAGTCGGAGACTGTCACCGATTGCTTTGCGCTTGCTCTAGATGGGCTCAGCGGAAAGACAAAGCCATCAGAGTTCCTGGGGGCCGGCCTTTGGCTTCCAGATCAGGCTAAAGTTTTCTACGCTACGTCTGGCCATGACATCGGGATGAATATCTGCGCCGGACTGATTCAGATTCATTTTCATGTGGCTACTGACTTCATCGGCGATCAGGACACCGAAGCGTATTTGGGCGCGTCCTCCACGTCGCAATCGATGAGGGAGATCGATTCTCGGGCCGTCCTCGACAGTATCTATTCTTACCCCAGCCCGAAGACTGAAGAGGTACCGGGCGCATTCAATTGGAAGCTGTTGAGTGGAAGCCAGTATCTGGCGCTTGCCAGCGGACGGTAAAACATCGGCAGACGCAAAAAGGGGCCCGCAGGCCCCTTCAATTCAATTCGGAAAGACCGAGCCTTATGCGGCCGCGGCATCCGCGTCGGTGGCTTCGGCTTCGATGCGGGCGCGGTCGCCGGCGCCCTTGGCCGAGGTGTCGCGATCGACGAACTCGATGACCGCCATCGCGGCATTGTCGCCGTGACGGAAGCCGGCCTTCATGATGCGCAGATAGCCGCCGTTGCGGGTGGCATAGCGCGGGGCGATGGTGTCGAACAGGCGCTTGACGACGCCCTCATTGCCGATCTGCGCGATCACCTGGCGGCGCGCGTGCAGGTCGCCGCGCTTGCCGAGCGTCACCAGCTTCTCGACGATCGGACGCAGGTCCTTCGCCTTCGGCAAGGTGGTGACGATCTGCTCGTGCTCGAGCAGCGACACCGCCAGGTTGGCGAACATCGACTTGCGGTGGCTTATGCTGCGGGCGAAGCGGCGGCCTTTGAAACCGTGGCGCATGGCTCTTTTCCTTCTTCAGTTGTTCAAGAGGCCACGGCCTCCGAGGGTTTTCCGCATGACCGTCGGATCGAGCGGCTCACGCCGCCAATCCTTGGAATTCATGCTCAATATTGGTCTTCGTAACGCTTGGCGAGGTCTTCGATGTTTTCCGGCGGCCAGTCCGGCACTTCCATGCCGAGGTGCAGGCCCATCGCCGCCAGCACTTCCTTGATCTCGTTCAGCGACTTGCGGCCGAAGTTCGGGGTGCGCAGCATCTCGGCTTCGGTCTTCTGGATGAGATCGCCGATATAGACGATGTTGTCGTTCTTCAGGCAGTTGGCCGAACGCACCGAAAGCTCGAGTTCGTCGACTTTCTTGAGCAGCGCCGGGTTGAAGGCGAGCTCGGTGACGGCTTCGGCGGCGACTTCCTTCTGCGGCTCGTCGAAGTTGACGAACAGGCCAAGCTGGTCCTGCAGGATGCGGGCGGCGAAAGCCACCGCGTCCTCGCCCGAGATCGAACCGTCGGTCTCGATGGTCATGGTCAGCTTGTCATAGTCGAGAACCTGGCCCTCGCGGGTGTTCTCGACCTTGTAGGAGACCTTCTTCACCGGCGAATAGAGGCTGTCGACCGGGATCAGGCCGATCGGCGCGTCCTCGGCGCGGTTGCGCTCGGCAGGCACGTAGCCCTTGCCGGTGTCGACGGTGAATTCCATGCGGATTTCCGCGCCTTCGTCCAGCGTGCAGATGACGTGGTCGGGGTTGAGGATCTCGACGTCGCCAACCGTCTGGATGTCGCCGGCAAGAACCGCACCCGGGCCCTGCTTGCGAACGACCATGCGCTTGGGGCCATCGCCTTCCATGCGGATTGCGATTTCCTTGATGTTCAGGACGATGTCGGTCACGTCCTCGCGCACGCCGGCGATGGACGAGAATTCATGCAGAACACCGTCGATCTGCACGGCGGTGACGGCCGCCCCGCGCAGCGAAGACAGAAGCACGCGGCGCAGCGCGTTGCCAAGCGTCAGGCCAAAGCCACGCTCGAGCGGCTCGGCGACCAGCGTGGTCAGCGTCTTCTTCTTCGACGAGAACTCGATCTTGTTCGGCTTGATCAGTTCCTGCCAATTTTTCTGGATCATGATGCTTTCCTTCCGTTGACCCGCCACCATCCAATCGTGGCGGGCGACCTGGAATACCGTGGAGGAACGCCCTTGGGCGCTCACGCGGCGTTCGATAAATTGCTTAGACGCGGCGCTTCTTGCGCGGGCGGCAGCCATTGTGCGGGATTGGCGTCACATCACGGATCGAGGTGATGGTGAAGCCGGCCGCCTGCAGGGCGCGCAGCGCCGATTCACGACCGGAGCCCGGTCCGCAGACCTCGACTTCGAGCATGCGCATGCCGTGTTCCTGGGCCTTCTTGGCAACGTCCTCGGCAGCCATCTGGGCGGCGAACGGGGTCGACTTGCGCGAACCCTTGAAGCCCTGGGCACCGGCCGACGACCAGGCAATCGAATTGCCCTGCGCGTCGGTGATGGTGATCATCGTGTTGTTGAAGGTCGAATTGACGTGGGCAACGCCCGACGAAATGTTCTTGCGTTCGCGACGGCGAACACGAGCGGCTTCCTTGGCCATGATAGTCCTTTCAGTTGATCTCTACACCGCCGTAATGCCAGCGGCTCCACCTGGAAAAGTGAATAGTGAATTAATGAGTAGCGATGACGTCCTCACCACCCACTACCAACCACTCACTCTTATTACTTCTTCTTGCCGGCGATCGACTTGGCCGGGCCCTTGCGGGTACGTGCATTGGTGTGCGTGCGCTGGCCGCGAACCGGTAGCGAGCGGCGGTGACGCAGGCCGCGGTAGCAGCCAAGGTCCATGAGCCGCTTGATGTTCATCGACACTTCGCGGCGCAGGTCGCCTTCGACCTGATAGTCGCGGTCGATGGTCTCGCGGATCTGCAGCACTTCCGCATCGGTCAACTGGTTGACGCGGCGCTCGGCCGGGATGCCGACCTTGTCGACGATCTCCTGGGCGAACTTCTTGCCAATGCCGTGAATGTACTGAAGCGCGATGACGACGCGCTTGTTGGTCGGAATGTTGACGCCGGCTATACGAGCCATATCTTCTCTTCTCCATGTGGGCCGGACAAGCCGGCATTATTCAGATTGCCCCGCGTCCGGTGGAGGCCGGCCCTTGCGGGAGTTTCCAGTTCAAAGCGACTGCCCTGCCCTTGCGGACAGGCAAAGCGCGCATCTGATAGGAAGACGGGCCGCCATACCGCAGCAAGTCGTCTCCGTCAAGCTTAATCTTTAAATTCCCTTACCGCGCCTTCTCGGCCGCCGCGAGAACGGCTTCAATCTCGGCGGTTACCGCGTCGATACTGGCCATGCCGTCCACAGTCTTGAGCTTGCCTTTGGCGTAATAGTAGCCGGTCAGCGGAGCGGTCTTTTTGTAGTACTCCCGCAGCCGCTCTTCGAACACGGCGGGATTGTCGTCCTTGCGCACCGGCTGGCCGGCGGCCTTTGCATCATCGGCGCGCTTGACGATTCGACCAACCAGGGCCCTGTCGTCGACAACCAGTTCGATGACGGTGTCGAGATCAATGCCACGCGCTGAAAGCATCGATTCAACCGCATCCGCCTGCACCAGCGTGCGCGGATAGCCGTCGAGGATAAAACCCTTGGCGCAGTCAGCCTGATCGATACGCTCGGCGACGATGGCGTTGACGATGGCGTCGGACACCAGCTCGCCGGCATCCATCACCGCCTTGGCACGCTTGCCGACCTCGGTACCGGCCTGAACGGCGGCGCGCAGCATATCACCCGTCGAGAGCTGGGGTATGCCGTGTTTTTCTACCAGTCTTTGTGCTTGTGTCCCCTTGCCCGCTCCTGGCGGCCCAAGCAAAATCAACCTCATCTGGCTTTCTTCCCCCCGCGCAGCTTCGACTTCTTGATCAGGCCTTCATACTGGTGCGCGATCAGGTGACCCTGAATCTGCGCAACCGTATCGAGCGTTACACTGACCACGATCAGAAGCGATGTGCCACCGAGGTAGAATGGTACGCCAGTCGCCGAGATCAGGAACTCCGGCAACAGGCACACCAGCACCAGATAGATGGCGCCGACGACGGTGATGCGGGTGAGAACGTAGTCGATGTAATCGGCGGTGCGCTCGCCCGGACGATAGCCAGGGATGAAGCCCGAATGCTTCTTGAGCTGGTCGGCGGTGTCCTTCGGGTTGAACACGATCGCTGTGTAGAAGAAGGCGAAGAACACGATCATCGCCGCATAGAATGCCATGTAGAGCGGCTGGCCGTGGCCAAGCGAGGCCAGGATCGTGCTGGCCCAGGCCGGCATGTTGGTCGTCTGCGAGAAGCCGGCGACGGTGGCCGGCAGCAGAAGCAGCGACGACGCGAAGATCGGCGGGATGACGCCCGAGGTGTTGAGCTTAAGCGGCAGATGCGAGGTATCGCCCTGGAACATGCGATTGCCGACCTGGCGCTTCGGATACTGGATCAGCAGGCGGCGCTGGGCGCGCTCGAAGAACACGATAAGCGCTATGACGACGATGGCCAGCACGATGATCGCCAGGATCAGGCCGGTCGACAGGGCGCCGGTACGGCCGAGTTCCAGTGTGCCGGAAATGGCATGCGGCAAGCCGGCGACGATGCCGGAGAAGATGATCAGCGAAATGCCGTTGCCGATGCCGCGCGCGGTGATCTGCTCGCCCAGCCACATCAGGAACATGGTGCCGCCGACCAGCGTGACGACGGTGGAGATGCGGAAGAACATGCCGGGATCGCTGACGATGCCGTTGCCGTTCTCCAGTCCCACCGAAATGCCATAGGCCTGCACCAGCGCCAGGAGCACGGTGCCGTAGCGCGTGTACTGGTTGATGACCTTGCGGCCCTGCTCGCCTTCCTTCTTCAGCGCTTCCAGCGAGGGAATGACCGAGGTCATCAGCTGCATGATGATGGAAGCGGAGATGTAGGGCATGATGCCGAGTGCAAAGATCGCCATGCGCTGCACGGCACCGCCGGCGAACATGTTGAACATGCCGAGCACGCCCTTGCTCTGCGAGGAGAAGGCCTGGGCGAAAGCGTCGGGATTGATGCCGGGAAGCGGGATGTAGGTGCCGAGACGATAGACGAGCAACGCGCCGATGGTGAACCAGATGCGTTTCTTAAGGTCCTCCGCCTTGGCGAAGGCCGAGAAATTCAGATTCGAGGCTAGTTGTTCAGCAGCCGAAGCCATGCCTGATTCTCCGCTTGGTAACGCTTGATGGCCCGTGAGGTCAGGCGGTGCGTTTCACCGAAGCTCACGAGATAAGCTCCGGGCTGTAAACATGCAAGCGGCCGCGTCGACGCGGCCGCTAAATTGAGCAGGTCAAAGCGCGATCGGAAGCAAAAACGGATACCACTCTTGCCGACCGCTCTTCAAATTGCCGTTACTCGGCGGCTGCCTTTTCCGGCAGCTTGACCGAACCGCCGGCCTTTTCGATCTTCTCGATCGCGGCCTTGGAGGCGCCGGCGACGTCGAAGGCGAGCTTGGCTTTGAGTTCGCCATCGGACAGCACGCGCACGCCATCCTTGACGCGACGGATGACGCCGGCGGCGACAAGCGCCTCGGCCGTCACGGTCGCCTTGACGTCAAGCTTCTTGGCATCGACGGCTTCCTGGATACGGGCCAGCGACACGACGGTGAAGCTCTTGGCGAAGATGTTGTTGAAGCCACGCTTCGGCAGACGCCTGTAGAGCGGCATCTGGCCACCCTCGAAGCCGTTGACTGCGACGCCGGAGCGCGCCTTCTGGCCCTTGACGCCGCGACCGGCGGTCTTGCCCGAGCCGGAGCCGATGCCGCGGCCGAGACGCTTCTTGGAGTGCGTCGCGCCGTCCTTGTCACGCAGATCATTGAGTTTCATCTGGGTTCTCCTGCGCTCTTGCTCAGCCCTCGTCCACGACGCGGACGAGATGCTGGACGGCAGCGATCATGCCGCGCACGGAAGGCGTATCTTCCAGCGTGCGCTGCTTGTGCATCTTGTTGAGGCCGAGGCCGACCAGCGTTGCGCGCTGTTCCTTCGGGCGGCGGATCGGCGAACCGATCTGCTCAACGGTGATGGTCTTGGTTGCTTTCTTGGCCATGGTCAAAATCCCTGGTCAGATCGACTATTCTTCAGCCGCAACGGCGGTGCCGCGGCGGGCCTGAAGGGTCGAATACTTGATGCCACGCGCGGCAGCCACATCCTTGGGATGCATCTGGCTCTTCAGCGCGTCGAAGGTGGCGCGAACCATGTTGTACGGGTTCGACGAACCCATCGACTTGGCAACCACGTCGTGCATGCCGAGCGTCTCGAAGACGGCGCGCATCGGGCCGCCGGCGATGATGCCAGTACCCTGCTTGGCAGCGCGCAGCAGAACGCGGCCAGCGCCCCAACGTCCCTCGACGTCATGGTGCAGCGTGCGGCCCGAGCGCAACGGCACGAAGATCATGTCGCGCTTTGCGGATTCAGTTGCCTTGCGGATAGCTTCCGGCACTTCGCGCGCCTTGCCGTGACCAAAGCCAACGCGGCCCTTCTGGTCGCCGACGACGACGAGCGCGGCAAAACCAAAGCGACGGCCGCCCTTGACGACCTTGGCGACCCGGTTGATGTGGACAAGCTTGTCCACCATGCCGTCATCGCGTTCTTCACGATCGCGGCCGCGGCCGCCATCCCTACGTTCCTGTGCCATATCCTGTTCCTTGTTCTTTTCCGGAAGCACGGGTTGCTGATTGCCGGCGCCGCTTTGGGTCGCCGACGGTGAAAATCATTTCTTCCCTTGCATGATCTTATCCGAAAAGTCTGCAACTTTTCGGGGTCATGCTTAGAAGCTGAGACCGCCTTCGCGGGCCGCTTCAGCCAGCGCCTTGACGCGGCCGTGATAGATGTAGGCGCCGCGATCGAAGACGACTTCCTTGACGCCAGCCTTAGTGGCGCGCTCGGCGATCAGCTTGCCGATCGCAGCGGCGGCAGCAGTGTCAGCGCCGGTCTTGAGCGACCCCTTGAGGTCCTTCTCGAGCGTCGAGGCGGCGGCAATGGTGTGGCCTTTGGCGTCGTCGATGACCTGAACGTAGATGTTCTTCGACGTGCGATGAACCGACAGACGCGGACGCTCGCCGGCGACTTTCTTGATCTGACGGCGCACGCGCTGCGCGCGGCGCTGGATGGATTCCTTGATAGCCATGATAGTCCCTTGCCTTCAAAAAACGGGGGCCGCCATATGCGGTAGGCGAAGCGCCTCCCGCGACCGCTCCCCGCGGCGTTAACTTCCGTGGCTTGGTCCCTGTGCGAAAAGTCTGCAACTTTTCAGGGCCAAGCCGATTACTTCTTCTTGCCTTCCTTGCGGACGATCTTCTCGCCAGCGTAGCGGACGCCCTTGCCCTTGTAGGGCTCGGGACCGCGGTATTCGCGGATCTCCGCCGCGACCTGGCCGACCTGCTGCTTATCGATGCCGGCCACGGTGATTTCGGTCGGCTTCGGCACGGTGATCGTGATGCCGGCCGGCGTCTCGTAGACGACATCATGGCTGAAGCCAAGGGCCAGTTGCAGGTTCTTGCCCTGCAAGGCGGCGCGATAGCCGACGCCGGTGATCTCGAGCTTCTTCTCGAAACCGTCCTTCACGCCCTGCAGGATGTTGACGATCTGCGTGCGCGACATGCCCCACTTGGAGCGGGCGGTCTTGGTCTGATCGCGCGGCTGGACAGCGATTTCGCTGCCTTCCATCTTGACCAGGACTTCGTCGTTCACCACGAACTTCAGCTCGCCCTTGGGGCCCTTCGCCGTCACGGTCTGGCCATTGACGGTCGCGGTCACGCCCTGCGGCAGCGAAACGGGTTTCTTTCCAATACGAGACATTAGGTTGTCCTCGTCACTTCTCTTGTTTCAGGTCTCTGTCTTCGGGAACGATCCGAAGACCGAATTCCACGTGCGGTAAGCTGCCGGATCAGAAGATCTGGCAGAGGATCTCGCCGCCGACGTTCTGTTCGCGTGCTTCATGGTCGGCCATCACGCCCTTCGGTGTCGAAAGGATGGCAATGCCGAGGCCGTTGGCAACGTGCGGAATCGACTTGGCCGAGACGTAAACGCGGCGGCCGGGCTTCGAAACGCGGGCGATTTCGCGCACGACCGGGGCACCGTCGAAATACTTCAGCTCGATTTCGATCTCGGACTTGCCGTTGTCGAAATCGGTCTGGCTGTAATCGCGGATATAGCCTTCAGCCTTCAGCACGTCGAGGACGCGGGTGCGCAGACGCGAGGCCGGCGTCGAGACACTCGACTTCTTGCGGCCATAGGCGTTGCGGATGCGGGTCAGCATATCGCCGAGAGGATCGCTCAATGACATGTTATGTCCTCCTTACCAGCTCGACTTGACCAGGCCCGGGATCTGGCCGTTATTGCCGAGGTCCCGAAGCGCGATGCGCGATACTTTGAGCTTGCGATAGTAGGCACGCGGGCGGCCGGTGACTTCGCAGCGGTTGCGGATGCGGATTTTGGCCGAGTTGCGCGGCATGGCGGCAAGCTTGAGCTGAGCGCGGAAGCGCTCTTCCATCGGCTTGGATTGATCCATGATGATCGCCTTGAGCGCAGCGCGCTTGGGACCGTACTGGTCGGCAAGCTTGCGGCGCCTGTTGTTCTTCTCGACTGAGCTGGTCTTTGCCATTTCAGATTTTTCCTTTTCTCGCTGCCGTTACTGGCGGAAGGGGAAGTTGAAAGCCTTGAGCAAAGCCCTGGCTTCGTCGTCCGTCTTCGCAGTCGTACAAACGATGACGTCCATGCCCCAGATCTGATCAACCTTGTCGTAGTTGATCTCCGGGAACACGATGTGCTCCTTGATGCCCATGGCGTAGTTGCCACGGCCATCGAAGCTCTTGGGGTTCAGTCCGCGGAAGTCGCGGACGCGCGGCAGCGCGATGTTCACGAGGCGGTCGAGGAACTCGTACATGCGTTCCTTGCGCAGCGTGACCTTGGCGCCGATCGGCATCTTCTCGCGAACCTTGAAGCCCGCGATCGAATTGCGGGCGCGGGTGACGACGGCCTTCTGGCCGGCGATCATCGCCAGGTCCTCGGCCGCGACCGAAGGCTTCTTCGAATCGGCGGTCGCTTCGCCCACACCCATGTTCAGCACGATCTTGTCGAGGCGCGGAACCTGCATCTCGTTGTCGTAGCCGAACTGCTCCTGCAGCGCCTTGCGGATGGTCTCGTTGTAGACCTGCTTGAGACGCGGCGTGTTGTTGGCAGTCGCCTGCTTGGTTTGAGCCTTAGCCATTGATGACTTCTCCCGAGCGCTTGGCGACGCGCACCTTCTTGCCGTCCTTCTGGAAGACGAAACCGACGCGGGTCGGCTTGCCATCCTTCGGGTCGGCCAGCGCGATGTTCGACAGCTGGATCGGCGCTTCCTTGGTGATGATCCCGCCCTCTTGGGACTGGGACTGCTTCTGGTGACGACGGATCATGTTGACGCCGCGCACCAGCGCGGTGTCATCCTTCGGCTGAACCGAGAGGACTTCGCCCGAACGGCCCTTGTCCTTGCCGGCCAGCACGACGACCTTGTCGCCTTTTCTAATCTTTTGCATTGGTCCGGCTCCTTACAGCACTTCAGGCGCGAGCGAGATGATCTTCATGTGGTTCTTGGCGCGAAGTTCGCGCGGAACCGGTCCGAAGATACGCGTGCCGATCGGCTCTTTCTTGTTGTCGACGAGAACGGCCGCGTTCTTGTCGAAACGGATCACGCTGCCGTCCGGGCGGCGGATGTCCTTGGCCGTGCGAACCACGACCGCCTTCATCACATCGCCCTTCTTAACGCGGCCGCGCGGAATGGCTTCCTTGATCGACACCACGATGATGTCGCCCACGGAAGCGTATTTCCGCTTCGAGCCGCCCAGCACCTTGATGCACATGACACGACGCGCGCCGGAATTATCCGCCACGTCGAGGTTTGTTTGCATCTGAATCATGACTGGCCGCCTTCTTCTTTTCTAACGGGATGGGCTCGAAGCCCCTCCCCGGTCTGTCCAAAATTCGTTTGTTTACGCCTGATCCGAGGATACGACGATCCAGCGCTTATCCTTGGAAATCGGCTTCGATTCCTGGATGAACACCTGATCGCCGACCTTGTGGGCGTTGTTCTCGTCGTGCGCCTTGTACTTCTTGGTCATGCGCACGGTCTTCTTCATCACGGGATGCGTGAAGCGCCGTTCGACCTTGACGACAACCGTCTTCTCGTTCTTGTCGCTGACGACGGTGCCCTGCAGAATGCGCTTTGGCATGGTTTTCGTCCTTAAGCCTTCTTGGCCGCGGACTTTTCCGCAGCGATGGTCTTGATACGCGCAATGTCCTTGCGGACCTGCCTCACGCGCGCGGTCTTCTCGAGCTGG
The DNA here is from genome assembly GCF_006441385.1 of Mesorhizobium sp. B2-4-18. Taxonomy (NCBI): domain Bacteria; kingdom Pseudomonadati; phylum Pseudomonadota; class Alphaproteobacteria; order Hyphomicrobiales; family Phyllobacteriaceae; genus Mesorhizobium; species Mesorhizobium sp. B2-4-18. The sequence goes on from NZ_VFUW01000006.1 coordinate 54,370, forward strand.
CCGGTGGCCTTCTGGAAGCGCAGGTTGAACTGCTCCTTCTTCAGGCTGGCCAGGTCGTCGGTCAGCTGGTCCTGGGTCTTGGTCCGGATGTCTTCGGCTTTCATGATCAGCCCGTCCTTATTCTGCGATGCGCTGTACGAAGCGCGTCCTGACCGAGAGCTTGGCCGCGCCGAGACGCAGCGCCTCACGGGCGGTTTCTTCATTGACGCCGTCGATCTCGAACATGATGCGGCCCGGCTTGACGCGCGCCGCCCAGTAATCGACCGCGCCCTTGCCCTTGCCCATGCGGACTTCGGTCGGCTTCGAAGTGACCGGCACGTCCGGGAAAATGCGGATCCAGACGCGGCCGGCACGCTTCATTTCGCGAGTGATCGCGCGGCGGGCCGCCTCGATCTCACGCGCGGTGACGCGGTTCGGCTCAAGCGCCTTCAGCCCGAAACCACCGAAATCCAGGTTGGTGCCGCCCTTTGCGGTACCATGGATACGGCCCTTGAACTGCTTGCGGAACTTTGTGCGCTTTGGCTGCAGCATCGTTCTAACTCCAAATTCCTAAATGTCTCAGGCGTTTTCGCGACGACGACCGCGTTCGCGATCACCACCACCGCCATGCGCGGCATCACCCTCGGTCGCGCGGCGTTCCGAAGCCATCGGATCGTGCTCGAGGATCTCGCCCTTGAATACCCAGACCTTGACGCCGCAGATGCCATACGCCGTGTTCGCCTCGGCCGTGCCGTAGTCGACATCGGCGCGCAGCGTATGCAGCGGCACGCGACCTTCACGGTACCATTCCATGCGCGCGATCTCGGCGCCGCCAAGACGGCCGGCGCAGTTGATGCGGATGCCTTCGGCACCGAGGCGCATGGCCGACTGCACGGCACGCTTCATGGCGCGGCGGAACGCGATACGGCGCTCGAGCTGCTGGGCAATCGACTGGGCGACCAGGGTCGCGTCGATTTCCGGCTTGCGCACTTCAACGATGTTGAGGTGCGTCTCGGACTTCGTCATCTCCATCAGCTTCTTGCGAAGCTTCTCGATGTCGGCGCCCTTCTTGCCGATGATCAGACCCGGGCGCGCGGCATGGATGGTGACGCGGCACTTCTTGTGCGGACGCTCGATCACGACCTTCGAGATCGCGGCCTGCTTGAGTTCCTTCTCAAGATACTTGCGGATCTTGATGTCCTCATGCAGCAGCTTGCCGTACTCGCCGGTGTTCGCGAACCAGCGCGAATCCCAGGTGCGGTTGATGCCGAGGCGAAGACCGATCGGATTGACTTTCTGGCCCATTATGCGGCCTCCCCTTTTTCTTCGACTTCACGAACGACGATCGTGAGGTGCGAGAACGGCTTCTCGATACGGCTGGCGCGACCACGGCCACGAGCGTGGAACCGCTTCATGACGATCGACTTGCCGACATAGGCTTCCGCCACCACCAGCGCATCGACATCGAGGTCGTGGTTGTTTTCCGCGTTGGCGATTGCCGATTCCAGCGTCTTCTTGACCGTGCCGGAAATCCGCTTGGCCGAGAATTCGAGATCGGAAAGCGCTGTCGCGACCTTCTTGCCGCGGATCAGCGCGGCAACCAGGTTCAGCTTCTGCGGGCTGATACGGATCGTGCGCAACACGGCGCGCGCTTCGTTGTCAGCAAGCCTGCGCGGAGCTTTGGCCTTGCCCATGATTATTTCCTCTTCGCCTTCTTATCCGCGCCGTGACCGTAATAGGTCCGGGTCGGAGCGAATTCACCGAACTTGTGACCGACCATGTCCTCGTTCACCGAAACGGGAACATGCTTCTGGCCGTTGTAGACACCGAAGGTGAGGCCGACGAACTGCGGCAGGATGGTGGAGCGACGGCTCCACATCTTGATCACCTCATTGCGACCGCCTTCACGAACCTTGTCTACCTTCTTGAGAAGGTAGCCGTCGATGAAGGGGCCTTTCCAAATAGAACGAGTCACTTGGCGTTACCTCTTCTTAGCTCTTGCGCTGATGGCGCGAGCGCAGGATGAACTTGTCGGTCGCCTTGTTGGACCGCGTCTTCTTGCCCTTGGTCGGCTTGCCCCACGGGCTGACCGGATGACGGCCACCGGAGGTGCGGCCTTCACCACCGCCATGCGGGTGGTCGACCGGGTTCATGGTCACGCCGCGATTGTGCGGACGCTTGCCACGCCAAACCGTGCGGCCGGCCTTGCCGTCGTTGATGTTGCCGTGGTCCGGATTGGACACGGCACCGACGGTGGCCATGCAGGAGCCGTGAACGACACGCTGCTCGCCCGAGTTGAGGCGCAGGATCGCCATGCCCTGGTCACGGCCGACCAACTGGCCGTAACCACCTGCCGACCGGGCGACCTGGGCGCCCTTGCCCGGCTTCAGCTCGATGTTGTGGACGATGGTGCCGACCGGCATCGAGGCCAGCGGCATCGCATTGCCCGGCTTAACGTCGACCGCTTCGCCAGCCACGATCTTGTCGCCGGGAGCCAGGCGCTGCGGAGCGATGATGTAGGACAGCTCACCATCATCATACTTGATCAGTGCGATGAAGGCGGTGCGGTTCGGATCGTATTCAATGCGCTCGACCGTGCCGACAACGTCGAACTTGCGACGCTTGAAGTCGATGATGCGGTACGAACGCTTGTGGCCACCACCAATGAAGCGGGCGGTGATACGGCCGTGGTTGTTGCGGCCGCCCGACTTGGTCAGACCCTCGGTCAGGCCCTTGACGGGCTTGCCCTTGTAGAGGCCCGAGCGGTCGACGATGACCAGCTGGCGGGTGCTCGGCGTTACCGGGTTGAATTTTTTCAGTGCCATTGTTGTTGTCCTCGCGGCCTTGCTCAGAGACCCGTCGCGACGTCGATCGACTGGCCGTCGGCCAGCGTCACGATCGCCTTCTTGACGTCGCTCTGGCGGCCGATCGTGCCGCGGAAGCGCTTGATCTTGCCCTTGCGGACAAGCGTGTTCACGGCCATCACCTTGACGCCGAACAGCGCTTCGACGGCGGCCTTGATTTCGGGCTTCGACGCCTTCTTGGCGACGTTGAAGACGACCTGGTTCTGCTCGGAGGCCATGGTCGACTTTTCAGTGATCGCCGGCGAGACGATCACGTCGTAGTGACGAAGGTCGGTCATTTAAAGCGCTCCTCGAGAGCCTCGACGGCGGCCTTCGAAAGGACCAGCGTGCCGCGGCGCAGAATGTCGTAGACGTTGATGCCCTGGATGGGCAGCACGTCGATGTTGGGGATGTTGGTGGCTGCCAGCTTGAAGTTCTTGTCAAGCTCGGCGCCGCCAATCACCAGGGCGTTGGTCAGGCCCAGCGTCGCGAAATTCGCGATCAGCGCCTTGGTCTTGGCCTCGGTCAGCTTCAGCTCGTCGATGATGATGATCGACGCGCTCTTGGCCTTGGCCGAAAGGGCATGCTTGAGGCCGAGCGCACGAACCTTCTTGGGCAGTTCATGCTCATGGCTGCGAACGACCGGGCCGTGGGCCTTGCCGCCGCCGCGGAACTGCGGAGCGCGTGCGGAGTGGTGACGGGCGCGGCCCGTACCCTTCTGCTTGTACATCTTAGCACCGGTGCGCGCGATTTCGGCGCGGCCCTTGGCCTTGTGCGTGCCCTGCTGCTTCTTGGCAAGCTGCCAGCGCACGACGCGCTGCAGGATGTCCTCGCGCGGATCAAGGCCGAAAATTCCGTCGGAAAGTTCCACCTTGCCGGCGTCTTTGCCGCCGAGCGTTGTGATCTTGAGATCCATTATTCCGCTCCCTCTGTGGCCGGAGCCTCGTTCTTAGCAGCTGCCGCAACGGCGCGGATCGCGGCGGGCTTCGGCGCATTGGCCGGCAGTGCCACCTTGGCCGCGTCGCGGACCAGGATCCAGGCGCCCTTCGATCCGGGAACCGCACCGCGGATCAGGATCAGGCCGCGGTCGGCATCGGTCGAAACGACCTCGACATTCTGTGTCGTTACGCGGGTGTCGCCCATGTGACCAGCCATATGCTTGCCCTTGAACACCTTGCCCGGGTCCTGGCGCTGACCGGTCGAGCCGTGTGTACGGTGCGAGACCGAGTTACCGTGGGTCGCGCGGCCACCACCCATGTGGTGGCGCTTGATGACGCCCTGGAAACCCTTGCCGATCGTCGTGCCCGTCACATCGACCTTCTGGCCGGCGACAAAATGGTCGACGGTGATCTCGGCGCCGACGTCGATCATGTTGTCGGCAGAGACGCGGAACTCGGCGACCTTCGCCTTCGGCTCGACGGAGGCGGTCGCGAAATGGCCGCGCATCGCCTTCGACGTGTTCTTCACCTTGGCGAGGCCAACGCCGAGCTGAACGGCGGTGTAGCCATTCTTCTCCTGCGTGCGTTGTGCCACGACCTGGCAGTTCTCCATCTGGAGAACGGTGACGGGAACATGTTCCCCGGCATCATTATAGATGCGGGTCATTCCCACCTTCTTTGCAATCACACCTGAACGCATCGGTTCAATTCCTTTAGAGTTCCGGGCCAGGGGCACCGCCCCTTACCGCGCTCTCATTCCCTTAGAGCTTGATCTCGACGTCGACGCCGGCGGCCAGATCGAGCTTCATCAAAGCATCGACCGTCTGCGGGGTCGGATCGACGATGTCGAGCAGACGCTTGTGCGTGCGCATCTCGAACTGCTCGCGGCTCTTCTTGTCGACGTGGGGCGACCGGTTGACCGTGAACTTTTCGATCCGCGTCGGCAGCGGAATGGGGCCGCGGACGTTTGCCCCGGTGCGCTTGGCCGTCGACACGATTTCCTTCGTCGAGGCGTCGAGCACGCGGTGATCAAACGCCTTCAGGCGGATGCGGATATTCTGTCCGTTCATGCGTCACTTCCTTGTTCTGGCGCGGCGCGGGCAACTCCGGCGCCCGCGACAGATCGGTTTAAGTCCAAATTACTCTTTGATGGTGACGACGATGCCGGCACCGACGGTGCGGCCGCCTTCACGGATGGCGAAGCGCAGCTTCTCTTCCATGGCGATCGGCACGATCAGCTCGACATCGACCGTGATGTTGTCGCCGGGCATCACCATCTCGGTGCCTTCCGGCAGCGACACGATGCCGGTCACGTCGGTCGTGCGGAAGTAGAACTGCGGACGGTAGTTGGTGAAGAACGGCGTATGACGGCCACCTTCGTCCTTGGTCAGGATGTAGGCTTCGGCCACGAACTTCTTGTGCGGCTTCACCGTGCCCGGCTTGGCCAGAACCTGGCCGCGCTCGACACCCTCACGATCAACGCCGCGCAACAGCGCGCCGATGTTGTCGCCAGCCTGGCCCTGGTCGAGCAGCTTGCGGAACATTTCGACGCCCGTGCAGGTCGTCTTGGTCGTCGGACGGATGCCGATGATCTCCAGTTCCTCGCCGACCTTGACCACGCCGCGCTCGACGCGGCCGGTGACGACCGTGCCGCGGCCCGAGATCGAGAACACGTCCTCGATCGGCATCAGGAACGGCTTGTCCAGTGGACGAACCGGCGTCGGGATGTAGGCGTCGACCGCAGCCATCAGCTCGCGGATCGCGTCCTCGCCGATCTTCTTGTCCGAATCTTCCAGAGCGGCCAGCGCCGAACCCTTGACGATCGGAATGTCGTCGCCGGGGAATTCGTTCTTCGACAGCAGTTCGCGAACCTCGAGCTCGACCAGTTCGAGCAGCTCGGCATCGTCGACCTGGTCGACCTTGTTCAGGAACACAACGATCGACGGCACGCCGACCTGACGGGCAAGCAGGATATGCTCGCGGGTCTGCGGCATCGGGCCGTCGGCGGCCGACACGACCAGGATCGCGCCGTCCATCTGCGCGGCACCGGTGATCATGTTCTTCACATAGTCGGCGTGGCCGGGGCAGTCGACGTGGGCATAGTGGCGGTTGGCGGTCTCGTATTCGACGTGAGCCGTCGAGATCGTGATGCCGCGCGCCTTCTCTTCAGGCGCCGCGTCGATCTGGTCGTAGCGCTTGTATTCGCCAAAATACTTGGTGATCGCCGCCGTCAGCGACGTCTTGCCATGGTCGACGTGACCAATCGTGCCGATGTTCACATGAGGCTTGGTGCGCTCGAATTTACCTTTTGCCATGTGATGTCTCCAATCCTGCTCGCCCGTGCGGGCCTTGATTTAAGTTACTGCTGCAACCCGTCGGGTTACGCGTATTTCTTCTGGACTTCCTGGGCGACCGCGGTCGGCACAGGCTCGTAGTGATCGAACTGCATCGTGTAGGCCGCGCGGCCCTGGCTCATCGAGCGCAGGTTGTCGACATACTTGAACATGTTGGCGAGTGGCACCATCGCGTTGATAACCACCGCGACGCCACGTGCTTCCTGGCCCTGGATCTGGCCGCGACGGCCATTCAGGTCACCGATGACGCTGCCGACGTAATCTTCCGGCGTGACGACCTCGACCTTCATGATCGGCTCGAGCAGCTGCACGCCGAGCTTGGGCGCGGCTTCACGGAAGCAGGCACGGCCGGCGATTTCGAAGGCGAGCACCGAGGAGTCGACGTCGTGGTATGCGCCGTCGATGAGCGTCGCCTTGACACCGATCATCGGGAAGCCCGCGAACGGACCCGACGACATGACGCTGTTGATGCCCTTTTCGACACCCGGGATGTATTCCTTCGGAACAGCACCGCCGACGATCTTGGTATCGAATTCGAACTCGGGGCTTTCCGGGTTCGGCTCGAACAGGATCTTGACGCGGGCGAACTGACCGGTACCGCCGGTCTGCTTCTTGTGCGTGTAGTCCTGCTCGTGCTTGCGAGTGATCGTTTCACGGTAAGCCACCTGCGGCGCACCGACGTTGGCTTCAACCTTGAACTCGCGGCGCATGCGGTCGACGATGATGTCGAGGTGAAGCTCGCCCATGCCGGAAATGATGGTCTGGCCTGATTCCTCGTCGGTCTTGACGCGGAAGGAGGGGTCCTCGGCGGCCAGGCGATGAAGGGCCAAGCCCATCTTTTCCTGGTCGTTCTTGGTCTTCGGCTCGATGGCGATCTGGATGACCGGATCGGGGAATTCCATGCGCTCGAGGATGACCGGGTGCAGCGGATCGCTCAGCGTATCGCCGGTGGTGGTGTCCTTGAGGCCGGCCAGGGCGACGATGTCGCCGGCAAAAGCCTCTTCGACGTCGGCGCGCGAGTTCGCATGCATCTGAAGCATGCGGCCAATGCGCTCCTTCTTGCCCTTCACGGTGTTGTCGACCGAGATGCCCTTGGTGAGCTTGCCCGAGTAGATGCGGGCAAAGGTCAACGAACCGACGAACGGGTCGTTCATGATCTTGAAGGCGAGCATCGAAAGCGGCTCGTTGTCGTCGGCGTGACGCTCGATCTCGGCATCGGTCTTGGCATCGACACCCTTGATGGCCGGAACATCGGCCGGCGACGGCAGGTATTCGACGACGGCGTCGAGCAGCGGCTGCACGCCCTTGTTCTTGAAGGCCGAGCCGCAGAACATCGGGTAGAACTTCACCGCGATGGTGCCCTTGCGGATCAGCGCGCGGATCTCGTCATTCGACGGCATCTTGCCTTCGAGGTAATTCTCAAGCGCCGTCTCGTCCATTTCGACGGCGGCTTCGATCATCTTCTCGCGATATTCTTCCGCACGAGCCTGAAGGTCGGCCGGGATCTCGACGACGTCCCAGGCAGCGCCCAGCGTCTCGTCGCGCCAGACCAGTGCATTCATCTCGACCAGGTCGACGACGCCCTTGAATTCGGTCTCGGCGCCGATCGGCAGCTGCATGACGACGGCATGCGCACCGAGGCGCGAACCGATCATTTCGACCGAGCGGTAGAAGTCGGCGCCGATCTTGTCCATCTTGTTGCAGAAGATCATGCGCGGAACGCGGTACTTGTCCGCCTGGCGCCAGACGGTTTCCGTCTGCGGCTCGACACCGGCATTGGCATCGAGCAGCGCGATGGCGCCGTCGAGCACGCGCAGCGAACGCTCGACTTCGATGGTGAAGTCGACGTGTCCGGGGGTGTCGATGATGTTGAAGCGGTGCATCTTGCCGTCACGAGCCTTCCAGAAGGTCGTGGTCGCGGCGGACGTGATGGTGATGCCGCGCTCCTGCTCCTGCTCCATCCAATCCATGGTGGCAGCGCCGTCGTGCACTTCGCCGATCTTGTGCGACTTGCCCGTGTAATAGAGGACGCGCTCGGTGGTCGTCGTCTTGCCGGCGTCAATATGCGCCATGATACCGAAATTGCGGTAGTCTTCGATTTTGTATTCGCGGGCCATCGTAGCTGCCTCTCAGTCTCGTTCGCGCTTTACCAGCGGTAGTGCGCGAAAGCGCGGTTGGCTTCTGCCATCTTGTGGGTGTCTTCACGCTTCTTCACGGCGGTGCCGCGGTTGTTGGCCGCGTCCATCAGCTCGCCGGAGAGGCGGTCGACCATGGTGGTCTCGTTGCGGTTGCGGGCCGCGGCGATCAGCCAACGGATCGCCAGCGCCTGGCGGCGCTCGGGGCGCACGTCGACCGGAACCTGGTAGGTGGCGCCGCCGACGCGACGCGAACGCACTTCCACATGCGGCGCGACATTGTCGAGCGCCTGATGGAAGACGGTGACCGGCTCCTGCTTGGTCTTCGACTGGACCTGGTCCAGCGCGCCGTAGACGATGGTCTCGGCAACCGACTTCTTGCCGTCATACATGACGGCATTCATGAACTTGGTGACGATCAGATCGCCGAACTTGGGATCCGGGTTGATCTCACGCTTTTCTGCACTGTGACGACGCGACATGGCTTTTGTCTCTCAATCTCGTAGCCCGGCGCATTCAAGCAGCACCAAGGCCGAAAATCTTACTTCGGACGCCTTACTTCGGACGCTTGGCGCCGTACTTCGAACGGCGCTGCTTGCGATTCTTCACACCCTGCGTGTCGAGCACGCCGCGGATGATGTGGTAGCGCACGCCCGGAAGATCCTTGACGCGGCCGCCGCGGATCATAACCACGGAGTGCTCCTGAAGGTTGTGACCTTCGCCGGGGATGTAACCGATCACTTCAAAACCATTGGTCAGGCGGATCTTGGCCACCTTGCGCAGCGCCGAGTTCGGCTTCTTCGGCGTCGTTGTATAGACGCGCGTGCAGACGCCCCGCTTCTGCGGGTTCTGCTGCATGGCCGGGACCTTGTTGCGCTTCACCGGCGCAATGCGCGGCTTGCGGATCAGCTGGTTGACGGTAGGCATTAAACCCTCTTGTCTCTCAATTCCGTGTCTCGTGCCGGTCAAGGCTCGCTCAAAGCGTCATTTCCATACGCAAATTCGGGCCACAAACCGCGCCTCGCGGTCTTGCCCGAACAAATCGCAGAGGAAGCGGAAACCGCTTCGTGCACGCCGGAAATGTCTTTTCGCTCGTAAAACGAACCCTGTTTGAGGCAAACTCCAAAGCGTGTCGCTTCGGAAGGGAGAGCCTCACATCGGTTCTGACTGGGCGGCTTCTACTCGTAAGCCCGCGAACCGTCAAGCCCGCAGTGGCAAATATTGCATCGAAGCCGGGACTTGGCAGCCATGCGAAAACCGCATGTAATTTTCTTTCGCGATTTTGCAATGCCGAGGAAGAAAGTGACCGGCTTTTGGCTTTTGCGCGCCCATGCTTCATGCGAAAAGGCGGCCTGAGCATCAACATCCCCTCGCCCGCGCTTGCCAGGAGGAATCAGCCGTGAACGACAATGAAGAACGCCCGGTCACCATCATCACCGGCCGGGTGTGGAAGCGCAAAGGCGGCAAGGTGGAAGGCGTGCATGTCATGCTGGTCGCTCCTGATGACGATTCGGCGGTGCGACGCGCACTCGAATCGCTGGCGGCGGAAGGCTATGCCGAAGCCGAGCTGGACCAGATCGGCGATATGGACGGGGTGCCCGACGACGAGCCGCATCTGTCGGCCTACCAGGGCGCGCTCGAAGGCGAAGTGTCGATCGTCACCTTCGACGCGCCGATCTGATCATGGGCGTGTCATGGGCGCGGTGTCCTTCCTTGCCGTGCTTGCCGTGACGCGATTCGTTTGGATAGCCGGCACGGCCGACGCTTGCCCGTCATGGCCGATCTGCTAAGAGACGCGCAGTCGTCCAAACCCGGCGGAGCCTCATGTCCTCATCCATATCGCCCATAAGAATCGGCATTGTCGGCGTCGGCAAGATCGTCCGCGACCAACACCTTCCCGCCCTGGCCAAGGATCGGGATTACCAGCTGATCGCGGCGGCCAGCCGGCACGGCAAGGTCGATGGCATTGTGAATTTCCCCGACATCGAGACGATGCTTGGCGCGGTCCCCGAACTCGATGCAGTGTCGCTGTGCATGCCGCCGCAGTTCCGCTATGACGCCGCGCGCAAGGCGCTCGAGGCTGGGAAGCACGTTTTCCTGGAAAAGCCGCCCGGTGCCACGGTCAGCGAGGTCGAGGACCTGAAGGCGCTCGCGGCAAAACAAGGCGTCTCACTGTTCGCAAGCTGGCATTCGCGCTACGCGCCGGCGGTCGAAGCGGCGCGGACATTCCTCGCTTCGACCAAAATCAAATCGGCGGCGATCGTCTGGAAGGAAGATGTGCGCCGCTGGCACCCAAACCAGGACTGGATCTGGCAGCCTGGCGGCTTCGGCGTCTTCGATCCCGGCATCAACGCGCTGTCGATCGCAACCTACATCCTGCCGGCCATGTACATCACTTCGGCCGTGCTCGACTTTCCGGCGAACCGTGACGCGCCGATCGCGGCCCAGGTCGCGTTCCGGGCAGCGAACGGATCGGATGTGACGATGGATCTCGACTGGTTGCAGACCGGACCGCAGAGTTGGGACATCCTGGCCGATACGGATGCCGGACAGATGGTGCTCTCGGGTGGCGGCTCGAAGCTCGCCGTCGATGGCAATATCGTACACGAGGAGCCGGAAGCGGAATATCCGATGCTCTACCGGCGCTTTGCCGAAATCGTGCACGCCGGGACGTCGGATGTGGACCTTGCGCCGCTCCAGCACGTCGCCGACGCCTTCATGCTCGGCAAGCGCAACGTGGTCGAGGCGTTTTTCGACTGAGGTCGCCGGGCCGCCTTGGCATCAGTCGACAACCGCAATCGCAAACCCGTCATAGCCCTTGGCGCCCACCGTCTGGATGGCGGTGCCGTCCAGCCGTTTGTCGCCACCGATGAATGAAAATGCCGCGCGGGCGCCCTCGACATTGGCATCGCGTCCATCTTCATCCAGAACGGCACCATCGCGGATGACGTTGTCGCAGACGATGACCGTTCCTGACCGCGACAGCCGCAAGGCGCAGGCCAGATAGTTCGGGTTGTTCGGCTTGTCCGCGTCGATGAAGACGAGATCGAACGGGCCGGCATTCTCGCCGCCCAGTTCTGTGAGCGACTGGAGCGCCGAACCGACACGCAGTTCCACACGGTCCGCAACCCCTGCCCGCTCCAAATTCGAACGCGCGACCTTGGCATGGTGCGGATCGAGTTCGAGTGTCACGACCTTGCCGTCAGCAGGCAATCCCCGCGCCATCCAGATGGTCGAATAGCCACCCAGCGTGCCGATCTCGAGCACCTTCTTCGCGCCGCTGATGCGCACCAGCAGCGAGAGCAGCTTTCCTTGCGCCGCCGAGACGTCGATCGCCGGCAGGCCCTGGCGGCGGTTGGCCGCCAGAACCGCGTCGAGAACGGGATCCGCCTCGAAGAGAGAAGAAACGATGTAGTCATCGACAGCCGTCCAGGTCTTCGTGTTCATCCGCTTTCCTCCGATCGCAAAAATGAAAAAGCCGCCGGGTTGCCCCGACGGCTTCTGTTGCCTGAGATTTTTGCCGCCGCGCCTACTGCGCGGCGGTTGTCATGTCCGCCAGCATCGGCTCGGCGACTTCCACACCGGAGGCCTTGCGGCGCTCGTCGATGATCAGTTCGTCGCGCGAGGTGGCGATGCGCCGGATCTGGCTCATCGTGCCGCCGGTGCCGGCGGGGATCAGCCGGCCGACGATGACGTTTTCCTTCAAGCCCTGCAGCATGTCGGTCTTGCCGGCAACCGCGGCTTCCGTCAGCACCCTGGTCGTCTCCTGGAAGGAGGCGGCCGAGATGAAGGACGGCGTCTGCAGCGACGCCTTGGTGATGCCCAAGAGCACCGGCTGGCCTTCGGCCGGCTTCTTGCCGTCCTCGACCAGGCGCTCGTTGACCTCTTCCAGTTCGATCACGTCGACGTGGTCGCCCGGGATATAGGTCGAGTCGCCCTGCACCGTGATCTCGACCTTCTGCAGCATCTGGCGAACGATCACCTCGATGTGCTTGTCGTTGATCGAGACGCCCTGCAGGCGGTAGACTTCCTGGATCTCGTTGACGAGGTAGGAAGCAAGTGCCTCCACGCCCTTGATCGCCAGGATGTCGTGCGGCGCCGGATTGCCGTCGAGGATGTAGTCGCCCTTCTCGATGACGTCGCCGTCCTGGAGATGGAACGGCTTGCCCTTCGGGATCAGGTACTCGACCGGCTCGAGCGTCGAGTCATGCGGCTCGATGATAATACGGCGCTTGTTCTTATAGTCGCGGCCGAAGCGGATCGTGCCATCGATCTCGGCGATGATGGCGTGATCCTTCGGACGACGTGCCTCGAACAGTTCGGCAACACGCGGCAGACCGCCGGTGATGTCCTTGGTCTTGGCGCTTTCCATCGGGATACGCGCCAGCACGTCGCCGGGGCGAACCTGAGCACCCGGCTCGACCGAGAGAATGGCCTCGACCGAGAGCAGGAAGCGGGCGTCGCCACCCTTCGACAGCTTGCCGACCTTGCCCTTGGTGTCCAGGATGGCAATCGCGGGCTTGAGGTCGTTGCCACGCGGCGTCGAACGCCAGTCGATGACCTCACGCTTGGTGATGCCGGTCGACTCGTCGGCCGTTTCCTGAACGGAAATGCCGTCGACCAGATCCTCATACGACACCTTGCCCTCGATTTCAGTGAGGACAGGACGGGTATAGGGATCCCACTCGGCGATACGCTGACCGCGCTTCACCTTGTCGCCATCGTCCACGAAGATGCGCGAACCATAGGTGACACGGTGCGTGGCGCGCTCCTTGCCGGCTTCGTCGAGGATCAGCACCGCCATGTTGCGGCCCATGACCATCTGCTGGCCGTCCGAGTTGCGCACCACGTTGCGGTTGCGGATCTCGACCTTGCCCTCATAGGAGGCTTCAAGGAACGAGCTGTCCACCACCTGCGCCGTACCGCCCATGTGGAAGGTACGCATGGTGAGCTGCGTGCCCGGCTCGCCGATCGACTGCGCCGCGATGACGCCGACGGCTTCGCCCTGGTTGACCGGGGTGCCGCGGGCCAGATCGCGTCCGTAGCAGACCGCGCAGACGCCGATCCTGACTTCGCAGGTCAGGGCCGAGCGGATGCGGACCGACTGCACGCCGGCCTTTTCGATCTGCTCAACGTCACGCTCGTCCATCAGCGTTCCGGCCTTGACCAGGACCTCGCCCGACACCGGATGGGTGATGTCGTCGAGCGATGTACGGCCCAGTACGCGCTGGCCGACCGAAGCGACGACCTGACCAGCATCGACGATCGGCTGCATGGTGAGGCCCTTGTCGGTGCCGCAATCCACGGAGTTGACGATGCAGTCCTGCGCCACGTCGACCAGACGACGGGTGAGGTAACCCGAGTTCGCCGTCTTCAAGGCGGTATCGGCCAGACCCTTGCGGGCGCCGTGGGTCGAGTTGAAGTACTCGAGCACGGTCAGGCCTTCCTTGAAGTTCGAGATGATCGGCGTCTCGATGATTTCACCCGACGGCTTGGCCATCAGGCCGCGCATGCCAGCGAGCTGGCGCATCTGGGTGGGCGAGCCGCGCGCACCGGAGTGCGACATCATGTAGATCGAGTTCATCGGCTTCTGACGGCCGTTGTCCTCGAACTCGACCGCCTTGATGCGGGCCATCATTTCGTCGGCGACCTTTTCCGAGCACTTGGCCCAGGCGTCGACGACCTTGTTGTACTTCTCGCCATGCGTGATCAGGCCGTCATTGTACTGCTGCTCGTACTCCTTGGCCAAAGCCTCGGTGTCCGACACCAGCTTGATCTTGGTGTCCGGGATCAGCATGTCGTCCTTGCCGAACGAAATGCCGGCACGGCAGGCATGGGCAAAGCCGAGCGCCATGATGCGGTCGCAGAAAATGACCGTCTCCTTCTGACCGCAATGGCGGTAGACGGTGTCGATCATCTTGGAGATGTTCTTCTTGGTCATCTCCTGGTTGGCGGTCTCATAGGGCACGTTGACGTTCTTCGGCAGAAGCTCGCCAATGATCATGCGGCCAGGCGTGGTGTCATGGATCTTCGACACGACCTTGCCTTCGGCGTCGACCGTGCGGAAGCGGCCCTTGATCTTGGCGTGCAGGGTCACGGCCTTGGTCTCGAGCGCGTGCTGGAGTTCGCCCATGTCGGCAAACACCATGCCTTCGCCCGGCTCGTTCTGGTTGACGATCGAGAGGTAGTAGAGACCCAGGACCATGTCCTGCGACGGCACGATGATCGGCGCGCCGGAAGCCGGGTGCAGGATGTTGTTGGTCGACATCATCAGCACGCGGGCTTCCAACTGCGCTTCCAGCGACAGCGGCACGTGAACGGCCATCTGGTCGCCGTCGAAGTCGGCGTTGAAGGCCGTGCAGACCAGCGGGTGAAGCTGGATCGCCTTGCCTTCGATCAGGATCGGCTCGAACGCCTGGATGCCCAGGCGGTGCAGCGTCGGCGCGCGGTTGAGCAGCACCGGATGCTCGCGGATGACCTCATCGAGGATATCCCAGACTTCCGGACGCTCCTTCTCGACCAGCTTCTTGGCCTGCTTGACGGTCGAGGAGTAACCCTTGGCGTCGAGACGGGCGTAGATGAAGGGCTTGAACAGTTCGAGCGCCATCTTCTTCGGCAGGCCGCACTGGTGCAGCTTGAGCTCCGGACCGGTGACGATAACCGAGCGTCCGGAATAGTCGACGCGCTTGCCGAGCAGGTTCTGACGGAACCGGCCCTGCTTGCCCTTGAGCATGTCGGACAGCGACTTCAGCGGACGCTTGTTGGCGCCGGTGATGACGCGGCCGCGACGGCCGTTGTCGAACAGCGCATCGACGGCTTCCTGCAGCATGCGCTTTTCATTGCGCACGATGATGCCCGGCGCCCGCAGCTCGATCAGCCGCTTCAGGCGGTTGTTGCGATTGATGACGCGGCGGTAGAGATCGTTCAGGTCGGACGTCGCGAAACGACCGCCGTCCAGCGGGACGAGCGGGCGCAGGTCCGGCGGGATCACCGGAACCACCTTCATGATCATCCATTCCGGACGGTTGCCGGATTCCATGAAGTTCTCGACGACCTTGAGCCGCTTCAGATACTTCTTCTGCTTCAGCTCGGACGTGGTCGACGCCAGTTCGGAACGGAGGTCGCCGGCGATCTTCTCCAGGTCCATGCCGGCCAGAAGGTCATGAATGGCCTCGGCGCCGATCATGGCGGTGAAACTATCCTCGCCATATTCGTCGACGGCGATCATGTACTCTTCCTCGCTGAGCAGCTGGTGCTCCTTCAGCGCGGTGAGGCCAGGCTCGGTGACGATGTAGTTCTCGAAGTAGAGGACGCGCTCGATGTCCTTCAGCGTCATGTCGAGCAGCGTGCCTATGCGCGAGGGCAGCGACTTCAGGAACCAGATGTGAGCGACGGGAGCCGCCAGCTCGATATGGCCCATGCGCTCGCGGCGGACGCGCGACAGCGTGACTTCGACGCCGCACTTCTCGCAGATGACCCCCTTGTACTTCATGCGCTTGTACTTGCCGCACAGGCATTCATAGTCCTTGATCGGGCCAAAAATGCGCGCGCAGAACAGACCGTCACGCTCCGGCTTGAAGGTGCGGTAGTTAATGGTCTCCGGCTTTTTGATCTCGCCGAACGACCAGGACAGAATCTTCTCAGGGCTGGCAAGCGAAATCCGGATGGAATCGAACACCTGCGCAGGCGCCTGCGGATTGAAGAGATTCATGACCTCTTGGTTCATGCCGTTCTCCTTTTCGGGGTCCTCGAAAACCCCTTGCATCTAACGCGGGCCGAATGCCCGCTGAGTGGTCGGCCCACCGGCCGAAGAATTGGTGCATCCGGTCGCGAGAGCCCTCTCCCGCGCCCGGATGTCTTGTTTACTCGGCCGCGCCCCTATTCGGCAGCATCGGGCAGCCGGATCGGGTTTTCGTCGAGCTTGGTGTTCTCGAGCTCGACATTGAGGCCGAGAGACCGCATTTCCTTGACGAGCACGTTGAAGCTCTCGGGAATGCCTGCCTCGAACGTGTCGTCGCCACGCACGATCGCCTCGTAGACCTTGGTGCGGCCGGCGACGTCGTCCGACTTCACCGTCAGCATTTCCTGCAGCGTGTAAGCGGCGCCGTAGGCTTCCAGTGCCCAGACCTCCATCTCGCCGAAGCGCTGGCCGCCGAACTGCGCCTTGCCGCCCAGCGGCTGCTGAGTGACGAGCGAGTACGGACCGATCGAACGCGCGTGGATCTTGTCGTCCACGAGGTGGTGAAGCTTGAGCATGTAGATATAGCCCATCGTCACCTTGCGATCGAACGGCTCGCCGGTGCGTCCGTCATAGAGCTGCGACTGACCGCTGGTGTGCAGGCCCGCCTGCTCCAGCATGATGTTGATGTCAGCCTCATGCGCGCCGTCGAACACCGGGGTCGCGATGGAGACGCCGCGGCGCATCTGCTCGCTCAGGCGAACGATGCTCTCGTCGTCATATTCGCGAACCGGCTCGTTGCGGTCGTTGGCCGGCATGAAGCTCTCGAGCGTCTTGCGCAGCGGCTTGATGTCGCCGGCTGTCTTGTACGCATCGATAAGCTCGCCGATCTTCCTGCCCATGCCAGCGCAGGCCCAGCCCAGATGCGTTTCCAGGATCTGGCCGACATTCATGCGGCTCGGCACACCCAGCGGGTTGAGCACGATATCGGCATGCGTGCCGTCCTCGAGGAAAGGCATGTCCTCGACCGGAACGATACGCGACACGACACCCTTGTTGCCGTGACGGCCGGCCATCTTGTCGCCGGGCTGCATCTTGCGCTTCACCGCCACGAAGACCTTGACCATCTTCATGACGCCCGGAGGCATTTCGTCGCCGCGCTGCACCTTCTCGACCTTGTCCATGAAGCGCTGTTCGAGCGCCTTCTTGGAATCGTCGTACTGGCCACGCAGGGCTTCCAGTTCGCTTTGGAGCTTTTCGTTCTCCACCGCAAACTGCCACCACTGCGAACGCGGATACTCGTCGAGCGTGTCCTTGGACAGCGTCGAGCCCTTCTTGAAGCCCTTCGGTCCAGCGATCGCTTCCTTGCCGACGAGAACGTCGGAAAGACGCGCATAGACATTACGGTCCAGAATGGCCTGCTCGTCGTCGCGATCCTTGGCGAGGCGTTCGATCTCCTCGCGCTCGATCGCCATGGCGCGCTCATCCTTCTCCACACCGTGGCGATTGAACACGCGCACCTCGACGACGGTGCCGAAAGTGCCCGGAGGCATGCGCATCGAAGTGTCGCGCACGTCGGAAGCCTTTTCGCCGAAGATGGCGCGCAGAAGCTTCTCTTCCGGCGTCATCGGGCTCTCGCCCTTCGGCGTGATCTTGCCGACCAGGATGTCGCCCGGCTGCACTTCCGCACCGATATAGACGATGCCGGCTTCGTCGAGGTTCTTCAGCGCTTCTTCCGAGACGTTTGGAATATCGCGCGTGATTTCCTCCGGACCGAGCTTGGTATCGCGCGCCATGACCTCGAACTCCTCGATATGGATCGAGGTGAAGACGTCGTCGGCCACGATACGCTCGGAGAGCAGGATCGAGTCCTCGTAGTTGTAGCCGTTCCACGGCATGAACGCGACCAGCACGTTGCGGCCGAGCGCCAGATCACCGAGTTCGGTCGAGGGACCATCGGCGATGATGTCGCCCTTGTTGACCCGGTCACCCATGCGCACCAGCGGACGCTGGTTGATGCAGGTGTTCTGGTTCGAACGCTGGAACTTCATCAGCCGGTAGATGTCGACGCCGGACTTGCCCGGATCGAGATCCTCGGTGGCGCGGATAACGATACGCGTCGCGTCCACCTGGTCGACGATGCCGCCACGACGCGCGCCGATGGCGGCGCCCGAGTCACGGGCGACGATCGGCTCCATGCCGGTGCCGACGAACGGCGCCTCGGCGCGCACCAGCGGCACGGCCTGGCGCTGCATGTTCGAGCCCATCAGAGCGCGGTTGGCGTCGTCGTTCTCGAGGAACGGGATGAGCGCCGCGGCAACAGACACCATCTGCTTGGGCGACACGTCCATCAGGTCGACGTTTTCGCGCGGCGCCATCATCACTTCGCCGGCGCTGCGGCAAATGACGAATTCGTCGACGAAGCCGCCATTCTTGTCGAGCTCGGCGTTGGCCTGCGCGACATGGTGCTTGGCCTCTTCCATCGCCGAAAGATAGACGACGTCATTGGTCAGCTTGCCGTCGACGATCTTGCGGTACGGGCTTTCGATGAAGCCGTACTTGTTGACGCGCGCGAAGGTCGCCAGCGAGTTGATCAGACCGATATTCGGGCCTTCCGGCGTCTCGATCGGGCAGATACGGCCGTAATGCGTCGGGTGCACGTCGCGCACTTCGAAGCCGGCACGCTCGCGGGTCAGACCGCCCGGTCCAAGCGCCGAGAGACGACGCTTGTGGGTGATCTCCGACAGCGGGTTGGTCTGGTCCATGAACTGCGACAGCTGCGAGGAACCGAAGAACTCGCGCACGGCGGCGGCCGCCGGCTTGGCGTTGATCAGGTCCTGCGGCATGACCGTGTCGATCTCGATCGAGGACATGCGTTCCTTGATCGCGCGCTCCATGCGCAGCAGGCCGACGCGGTACTGGTTCTCCATCAGCTCGCCGACCGAACGCACGCGGCGGTTGCCGAGATTGTCGATGTCGTCGATCTCGCCCTTGCCATCACGCAGTTCGACCAGCGTCCTGACCACGGCCAGGATGTCGTCCTTGCGCAGCACGCGCACGGTGTCCTCGGCCTTGAGCTCGAGGCGCATGTTCATCTTGACGCGGCCGACGGCGGACAGGTCGTAGCGCTCGCTGTCGAAGAACAGCGAGTTGAACATGGCTTCGGCGGTCTCGAGCGTCGGCGGCTCGCCCGGGCGCATGACACGGTAGATGTCGAACAGCGCGTCCTGGCGGCTCTCGTTCTTGTCGACGGCGAGCGTGTTGCGGATATAGGCGCCGACATTGACATGGTCGATGTCGAGGACCTGGATCTCCTGCTCGCCGGTGCCGAGCAGCACCTTGAGCGTCTTGTCGTCGATCTCGTCGCCGGCCTCGAGGAAAATCTCGCCGGTGGCGTAGTTGACGATGTCCTCGGCCAGGTAGTTGCCGAGCAGATCCTCGTCGGTCGCCTTGATCGCCTTGAGACCCTTTTCGCCGAGCTGGCGTGCCTGGCGAGCGGTGATCTTCTTGCCCGCCTCGACGACGATCTCGCCGGTGTCGGCATCGACCAGGTCGCCGACGGCCTTGAGGCCGCGGAAACGCTCGACGTTGAAGGGAATGCGCCAATGGTCGCCGGCGCGCTTGTAGGTGATCTTGTTGTAGAAGGTCGACAGGATCTCCTCGCCGTCCATGCCAAGCGCCATCAGCAGCGACGTCACCGGAATCTTGCGGCGACGGTCGATGCGGGCGTGCACGACGTCCTTGGAATCGAACTCGATGTCGAGCCACGAGCCACGGTAGGGAATTACACGGGCGGCAAACAGAAGCTTGCCCGACGAGTGCGACTTGCCCTTGTCGTGGTCGAAGAAGACGCCCGGCGAGCGGTGCATCTGCGAGACGATGACGCGCTCGGTGCCGTTGACGATAAAGGTGCCGTTCAAGGTCATGAGCGGCATGTCGCCCATGTAGACGTCCTGCTCCTTGATGTCCTTGATCGACTTGGCACCGGTATCCTCGTCGATATCGAACACGATGAGGCGCAGCGTCACCTTCAGCGGCGCGGCATAGGTCAGGTCGCGCTGACGGCATTCGTCAACGTCGAATTTCGGTCCTTCGAACTCGTACTTCACGAACTCCAGCATGGAGGAGCCGGAAAAATCGGAGATCGGGAAGACCGACTTGAAAACAGCCTGCAGTCCTTCGTCGGGACGCCCGCCCTTGGGCTCGTCCACCATCAGGAACTGGTCATAGGATGCCTTCTGAACCTCGATAAGGTTCGGCATCTCCGCAACTTCCGGGATCTTCCCGAAGAACTTGCGTACGCGTCTGCGGCCATTGAAAGTCTGGGTCTGGGCCATCGTCGCTCCTTAGCTCTAAACTCGGGACGAACCTCGCCGCGGTTCGTCTTGCATACTGAGCCACCTGGGCGGCGGCTCTCTGTCTGTTCTCCGGCCGCCTCTCCAATTGCTTGGCGGTTACCGGCTAAAACGGGAGAAAACCCGTTTCCTGAAGGCCGGTTTACGGCCCTCAGGAAAGAGGTTTTCGTACATCTCGCGTCACGCAGCCTCCCCTGGTCACCCAAGGGAGTGGCGGACGGCGCGAGGCCGCCCGCCGCTTTTTACGCTTACTTCAGGTCGACCTTGGCGCCGGCTGCTTCCAGCTGCGCCTTGAACTTGTCAGCATCGGCCTTGGAAACGCCTTCCTTGACCGGCTTCGGAGCCGCTTCGACCAGGTCCTTGGCTTCCTTGAGGCCAAGACCGGTGATGGCGCGGACTTCCTTGATGACGTTGATCTTCTGAGCGCCGGCCTCGGTGAGAACGACGTCGAATTCCGTCTTTTCCTCAACCGGGGCAGCAGCAGCGGCAGCACCGCCAGCAGCGGCAACCGCCACCGGAGCAGCAGCCGAAACGCCCCACTTTTCTTCCAGAAGCTTCGACAGCTCAGCCGCCTCGAGGACGGTCAGCTTCGAAAGGTCGTCTACGATCTTTGCCAGATCAGCCATTGTTGTGTTCCTTCGTTAGGTTCGAACGTGTGTTTTTGATAGCGAGGAACGGCCTCATGCCGCCTCGTCCTTCCGGGCGTAAGCGCCGATGACGCGCGCGACCGAGGCCGCTGGCGCATTGACGATCTGGGCGATCCGGGTTGCCGGCGTGGCGATCATGCCAACCAGCCTGGCGCGCAGCTCATCGAGCGACGGAAGTGTGGCGAGTGCCTTCACACCGTCGGCGTTGAGCGAGGTGGTGCCCATTGCGCCGCCGAGAATGACGAGCTTGTCATTCCCCTTGGCGAAATCGGACGCGACCTTCGGCGCCGCAATCGGATCCTCCGAATACGCGATCAGCGTCTGTCCCTTGAACAGCTCGATGATCGATGCGGAGTCCGTGCCCTGAAGAGCGATTTTGGCGAGACGGTTCTTCGCGACTTTAACGGTGCCACCGGCAGCGCGCATCTTCGACCGAAGGTCGTTCATTTGCGCGACGGTGATACCGGCATAGTGGGCCACGACTACTGAACCCGCGCCCGAAAACGCATCATTCAGGCCCGTGACGAGTTCGCGTTTTTCCGCTCTGTCCACTGCCTATCTCCAGTTGACCCCAGTCCTGCCAATGGGAACATTCCCATTTCGAGGACAGGCGTCGGGTTGCCTTTTGCCGGCCGGGCCATCCAGTAACGGATCTCCCGAACGACGCTCGAGGATCCTGCCCCCTTTCGCCACATCGACGGCAAAGCCGGCGATGCGCAGACAAAAGGCAAACACGGTTCGAACCTTTCATTGGAGCTTGTTGCTCCGTTGTCCGGTTTTCACCCGTCTCATGCAGGCCCACATGAATTAAGGCCCTCCTCTTGAATCAAGGTTCGGGCCGCCCGCAATCTCGGACAGGATGTCCGGAAGCCTTCCGGCTTCCGGTACCGGGCCCAGGATAAATCCAAGGCCCGGAATTCAGTCACGGATCAGCCTTCGAAAGGCCAATCCAAATCCAATCAGGACGCGGCGAGCGTCGCGACGTCGAGCTTGAGGCCCGGGCCCATCGTCGAGGTGACAGACACCTTCTTGACGTAGTTGCCCTTGGCGCCAGCCGGCTTTGCCTTGGTCACCGCATCGGCGAAGGCACGGACGTTCTCTTCCAGCGCCTTGACGTCGAAAGAGACCTTGCCGACACCGGCATGAACGATGCCGGCCTTCTCGACACGGAACTCGACCGCGCCGCCCTTCGAAGCCTTGACGGCCGCGGCGACATCGGTGGTGACGGTGCCGACCTTCGGGTTCGGCATCATGCCGCGCGGGCCGAGCACCTTACCGAGACGGCCGACGAGCGGCATCATGTCCGGCGTGGCGATGCAGCGATCGAAATCGATCGTGCCCTTCTGGACGATGTCGACCAGATCCTCGGCACCGACGATGTCGGCACCGGCGGCCTTGGCCTCTTCGGCCTTGTCGCCACGGGCGAACACGGCGACACGGACCGAGCGGCCGGTGCCGTTCGGCAGGTTGACCACGCCGCGAACCATCTGGTCGGCATGACGCGGGTCTACGCCGAGGTTCATGGCCACTTCGATGGTCTCGTCGAACTTGACCGAGGAACGATCCTTGAGCAGCTTCAGCGCATCACCGAGCGCGTAAGCCTTGTTGGGATCGATGCCTTCACGGGTCTTCGATACACGCTTTGCAATCTTTGCCATGATCTTAGCCCACCACTTCCAGACCCATCGAGCGGGCGGAGCCCTCGACCATGCGCATGGCCGCTTCGACGTCGTTCGCGTTCAGATCCTTCATCTTGGCGGTCGCGATTTCGCGAACCTTGTCGCGCGAAACCGTGCCAGCCTTGACCTTGCCCGGCTCCTTCGAGCCCGACTTCAGGTTCGCGGCCTTCTTCAGGAAGTAGCTCACCGGGGGCGTCTTCATGACGAAGGTGAACGACTTGTCCTGGTAATAGGTGATGACGACCGGAACCGGCGATCCCTTTTCCATTTCCTGGGTCTGCGCGTTGAACGCCTTGCAGAACTCCATGATGTTGATGCCACGCTGACCAAGTGCCGGGCCGATCGGGGGAGACGGCGTGGCCGATCCCGCGGAGACCTGGAGCTTGAGCTGGCCTGCAATTTTCTTAGCCATCTCTTTTCCTGCCTTTGTCTATGCCGGCTCCACGATCTGGGAAACACCGGCGGTTGCAGTCTGGTGGTGCGGTTCTTGCGGCCGGCTAAAGCCGCCTTCGCCTCCCACCGTTCTCGAGCCGCGCGTTGCCGCGCCGCCTCCCCTGATCGCCGGACCGGCATCAGGGATTTCGGATCAGCCCTTTTCGACCTGTCCGAATTCCAGATCGACGGGCACGGCGCGCCCGAAGATCGAAACTTCCACCTTGAGCCGCGCCCGCTCCTCGTCCACTTCCTGGACGAAACCGTTGAACGACGCGAAGGGACCATCCGAAACGCGGATCGCCTCGCCGATCTCGAAAGTGACCGAGGGCTTCGGCCGCTCGACGCCTTCCTGTACCTGGTTCAGGATGCGCTGGGCTTCGGCCTCGGTGATCGGCACCGGCTTGGAGTCGCCGAGAAAACCTGTGACTTTCGGCGTGTTCTTGACCAGCGAGAACACGGCGTCGGTCAAGTTGGCCTTCAAGAGCACGTAGCCCGGGAAGAACTTGCGCTCGGCGTCGACCTTGCGGCCGCGACGAACCTCGACGACCTTCTCGGTCGGCACCACGATCTGCTCGATATCGGCGGACAGGCCCTTCTGCTTGGCCTTGTTCTCGATGTCCTCGGCGACCTTCTTCTCGAAGTTCGAATAGGCGTGGACGATGTACCAGCGCGTAGCCATTTTTTCGACTTCTCCTAATCGCCGGACTTAGCGTCCAATGCCCAGAATCTGCTCGACCGCGAGGCCCATGAGCTGATCGGCGGTGAAGAAGAAGATCATCGCAATCACAGCAAAGGCCAGGACCATGACCGTCGAGATCATCGTCTCGCGGCGCGACGGCCAAGTCACCTTGGCTGTCTCCGCGCGCACCTGCTGGAGAAAGACGAAAGGATTTGTGGTTTTCGAAGCCATATGCCGCCTGTCTTCAAGACCCGTTGGCCGGGTCCCCTGGATGATCCCGCTGGCCGGGACGTGCCGCCTGAGCCCAATCTCGCGCCGAATCAGCGCAATCATTTCGCCCATGCAAATCAGACGCGTAAAGCCGGCTTCCCAGCTCCACGCGTCGCGTGTCTGTTTCGTCTACATAAAACCGATTCTTGATCCACGCAAGTGGCAAGTGCCCGCTTTATGACCAAACGCCGCCTCGGAACCATCCAGTCGTTCCGTCCCGGCTATGGCGCCCTTATGCCCCAATCAGGCTAATATGGCAAGCGGCTCGCCGATTTTCAAAGGCTGGCCCGCGAAACATCGTTTTGATGCCAGTCTTAGGAAATGGCACGGGCAGCAGGGCTCGAACCTACGACCTGCGGTTTTGGAGACCGCCGCTCTACCAACTGAGCTATGCCCGTACACGCGCGCTTCGGCGCAGGCGCTTCCTAAAAGCTTCCGCGCGCTCTGTAAAGAGCGGTTTGCAGGCAAACGTGCTTAACCCCTGCGCCAGAAATCGAGATGGTCGGCGACCAGCCCCTCGGCATCGATCTCCAGCTCCCGCCTGAAGTGGCTGGCGCGCGATTCATAGAGGTATCGCCGGCAGCCGAAGCTATTTTGCGTCCGGCACCCGATACGGACCGCCAGGCACGCCCCAGCCCCAGGCCGGCATCGGTTCGGTCTCGGGATCGCAGGTCTCGCCGAGATTGGAATTCATCTTGGCCAGCCGCGATCCCCATTCGACGTAGCCCATGAAGGCTGAACGGAATTCCGGATCGTCCGGCAGACCGACCTCATCCGCCGCGTCGGCGAGAAGATTGATCCAGCGGCGGCGCTGCTCCTCGCTCAAATGCTTGCCCAGATGATGCATGACCATTTCGCGGTGGCCGCCAAAGGTTTCGCTGTAGGTTTTCGGTCCGCCGAAGACCTCGCCGATGAAGGCCGCGACATGGGCGGGGTGGTCCGGCGACATGTGCTTGAACACCGGGCCAACGACCGGATCTCGTGCCACCTTGTCGTAGAAGGTTTGCGTCAGCCGGTTCAGCGCCTCGCTGCCTCCGGCCCATTCGTAGAGTGTCGGAACGTCCTGGCTCATTCTCGATCCTTCGCCGGCCCCGCCGCCGCGACGATAGCGGAAATCGGATATGGCTCAACCTGCCTCGATGGGCAGTTCCCCTGACATCACCGTGCTCTACAGCCTGGCGGGCGCGTCGGCCTGTGCATTGGCGGCTGGCAGGCCCAGGCAATTGTCGGGCTTGGCAACAGCCTTGCAAATCGTGGAGCCGGTCAGCGCGTCGACCGATTGCGGTCCCGTTGTCAGTCCAAGCTTGAGCATGGTGTCTGGGTCAAGTTGCCCCTCGGTCGAGCGTCGTTCGATTGTTGCGAACAGAGCGGGACTGATCGCCATCTCGTCGAGGTAGGCCTTGACCACCAGCTTCTGTCCCATCGGATACAGGCTGAGCCGCGCCCGGGGACCGACAAGCCGTCTGGCACCGCCGGCGACCACTAACGCACAGGCGGAATCACACTCCACCCCCGCATCGATGCTCAATCCGGCATAGGCTCCTTCCGTAGCCAGGCAGTTCCACGCGTCGGGGTCACAGTCGACGAAATCGGTGCGGGCAACGGCGATGTCGAGCTTTCTTTCATGGATAAGCCGCCCCATTGCGAGAGCGCTGGGCAGGTCGCCTCCGCGTGAGCTGATGACGACAGGCAGCCGCCGATCGCCAAGCGTGGCCAGCAACTGCCGCAGCTTCCGCGGCGCCTGGTTCGTGATCGCGCCTTCGGCCGATATCCATTCCGGACAATCGGGATCGCACAGCGGATTGCTGCCGCGAACGACGACAAACCGCATGTCCCCGCCGGCCTTCGCGGTGTCCGGTTGAACGGCAGCCATGGGCCTGGCTGCGGCCAATGGCGTCGTCTTGCTTGCGGGTCCAGCTATTTGCCGGCAGTTCGTGGCCGGCTGGGCCAGGCCGCAGAGGCTTGCCGTGGTCAACAGATCCACTGTGTCCCGGCTGGTGACCAACTTCATCCTCACCATGTCGTCGAGCGGAATCTGACGAATCTCACTGGCCGGCGTGGCCTTCATGACTTCCAGTACGCCGTCTGCTATCCCCATTTCCTTCAGGTACGCCGAAAGCGTCTTCTCGACTGTCCTGCTCATCTCGTAGGTTTTGTAGCTGCCAGCGTTTTTGCGGCTGACCACCTTGGTGCTGATGATCTTCTTCCTGCCGTTCACGATCCGGTACGTGGTCCGGTAGAGCAGCTTCTCCCGCTGGTATGTGGTGGTGATCTGGTGGACGCCGAGATAGCCGAAATCTCCAACCACGCGGCGGACACCGCCGGAAAACATTAGCGGACAGGCCGAATTGCACATGGCTCCGTCGTCATAGGCCGTACCGAAATAATCGGCACTCCTGCCCTTGTTGTCCCCGCAGTTTTTTGTTTCCGGCTGGCAATCGGAAAAAACCGTCACGCCGACGGCGATATCGAGCTTGTTCTTGCGGATCATCCGGCCGAGTGCCAGCGCGGCGTCGACGTTACCGCCGGGCGAATTGACGACGACCGGCAATTGCCTTCCCTTGAGCGCCTTGAGCGTGCGCTTGAGGAGAGACGGCGTGCCCGCGTCGATGGTGCCATCCGCCGATATCCATTCAGGACAGTTGGGTTCGCATCCCGGAGCGTTGCTGCGCACGACGACGAAGCGCATGGGCGGGATGTCGAGAGGCCCGTCCTCCGCTCGCGCTGTCAAAACGGGCAGAGCCATGGCGACGGCGAGGCAAACCAGTGCCCATAACCGCCATGCCTTCCCATCGAAACGGTGCCTTGGAACCACTGTCGGCAAAGCTCCCTCAGTGCAACCTATACTAGTTGCAGCCATGGCGCTTGCAACAGCTTTGAAACAAACGCGCAATGCTTGCGTTGCGAGGCGTCTGAAACGAAAAAAGGCGGCCCGAAGACCGCCCTTTCGTTTTCGAGACCGGCAGCAGCCGGATCGATTACTCTTTGATGGTGACGACGATGCCGGCACCGACGGTGCGGCCGCCTTCACGGATGGCGAAGCGCAGCTTCTCTTCCATGGCGATCGGCACGATCAGCTCGACATCGACCGTGATGTTGTCGCCGGGCATCACCATCTCGGTGCCTTCCGGCAGCGACACGATGCCGGTCACGTCGGTCGTGCGGAAGTAGAACTGCGGACGGTAGTTGGTGAAGAACGGCGTATGACGGCCACCTTCGTCCTTGGTCAGGATGTAGGCTTCGGCCACGAACTTCTTGTGCGGCTTCACCGTGCCCGGCTTGGCCAGAACCTGGCCGCGCTCGACACCTTCACGATCAACGCCGCGCAGCAGCGCGCCGATGTTGTCGCCAGCCTGGCCCTGGTCGAGCAGCTTGCGGAACATTTCCACGCCCGTGCAGGTCGTCTTGGTCGTCGGACGGATGCCGATGATCTCCAGTTCCTCGCCGACCTTGACCACGCCGCGCTCGACGCGGCCGGTGACGACCGTGCCGCGGCCCGAGATCGAGAACACGTCCTCGATCGGCATCAGGAACGGCTTGTCGAGCGGACGAACCGGCGTCGGGATGTAGGCGTCGACCGCAGCCATCAGCTCGCGGATCGCGTCCTCGCCGATCTTCTTGTCCGAATCTTCCAGAGCGGCCAGCGCCGAACCCTTGACGATGGGAATGTCGTCGCCGGGGAATTCGTTCTTCGACAGCAGTTCGCGAACCTCGAGCTCGACCAGTTCGAGCAGCTCGGCATCGTCGACCTGGTCGACCTTGTTCAGGAACACAACGATCGACGGCACGCCGACCTGACGGGCAAGCAGAATATGCTCGCGGGTCTGCGGCATCGGGCCGTCGGCGGCCGACACGACCAGGATCGCGCCGTCCATCTGCGCGGCACCGGTGATCATGTTCTTCACATAGTCGGCGTGGCCGGGGCAGTCGACGTGGGCATAGTGGCGGTTGGCGGTCTCGTATTCGACGTGAGCCGTCGAGATCGTGATGCCGCGCGCCTTCTCTTCAGGCGCCGCATCGATCTGGTCGTAGCGCTTGTATTCGCCAAAATACTTGGTGATCGCCGCCGTCAGCGACGTCTTGCCATGGTCGACGTGACCAATCGTGCCGATGTTCACATGAGGCTTGGTGCGCTCGAATTTACCTTTTGCCATAGTCTCTTTCCTTGGACGGCCTGGACCTTCAGTTCAGTCGAATGCGGGGCGATTAGCGACAAAGGCCAAAAAACACAAGCGTCTTTTGCCCGGGCGCCATCTCACTCGGCCAGAACCCATGATCCGATTGCGGGGATGTGGCGCTGATATGGGGATCCGTCTTTGAAAATGGAATGGGCGAAAACCGAGGGAGCAAAGCGAGGATTGCTCGGGTCTCCACGTCAGTCGCTGTCGGATTTATCGGCGGTTCATGGCCCATTGCGGCAGCGATCCGCGTCTGATTTCCTGCGCCGATGTATTTCATCCCGACTGCCGTTCGCGGCCCGCTGTTCATGATCGTCTCGACCGGGTCCTATCTGGTCAACGACACGATGATGAAGCTCGCCACGTCGGGTTTGCCCTCCTACGAAGTGCTCTTCCTGCGCGGTGCCGCGGCAACGCTGTGGGGCCTTCCGCTGTTGTTTGCGCTCGGCTACGGCAAGCAAATCCCGCTGATCTTCGACAGGCGGGTGCTGCGCAGGAACCTCCTCGAACTGGCGGCGATCCTCTGTTACGTCGTCGCGCTCGCCAACATGCAGATCGCCGATTCCACCGCGTTGGGGCAGATCACGCCGCTGCTGATGCTGGTCGGCTCCTCGATCCTGTTTGGCGAGCGTATCGGCGGCCAACGCATGGCGCTGATCGGGCTGGGCTTCATCGGCGCGCTGATGGTGGCGCAGCCCACCATGCAAGGCATTTCGATCTATGCCTTGCTGGCGCTCGGCAACGCGACGTTCGCCGCCGCGCGCGATCTGGCCGGCCGCAAGATCGCCGCCGAAGTGCCAGGAATGATCGTGGCGATCTCGGCGGTCGTCGTGGTCCTGATCGGCGCAGGCGCCGCGCATCTGGTTTCCGAGCGCTGGGTGGCGCCGGAGGCGCACCACCTGATGCTGATGGCGGGAGCCGGTTTCTTCCTGATCTTCGGCCACTTCTTCATCTTCATGGCCTATCGCGTCGGGCCGACCGGCGCGGTGGCGCCGTTCTATTACTGCTTCACGGTCTGGGCCGTCATTTCGGGCCTGCTGGTGTTCGGGCAATTCCCCAATGCACTGGCGGTCTGCGGCATCCTGCTGGTTGTCGCCAGTGGGCTGACCATCGTGTCGCTGGACCAGCGCAAGCGTCGGCTGGCCGTGGTTGCCTGATCCGCGGCTACGCACCGGCATAATAGTTTCCGATACCGTGAGCGCGGTCAGCACCGACGGCGGATCATCGCAATTCAGAATTCGGCAGCTGATAATCTGCCGATTGCGTCTAGATGGTCCGCTTGCCAGCGAACTGATGATAGGCCCACAACACCACGACGGCACCCACGACGGCGACGATCAGGCTATAGATGTTGAGGCCGGTCACACCCGAAGCACCGAAGGCGCTGAAGATCAGCCCGCCGACTATGGCGCCGACAATGCCGAGCACGATATCCATGATCATGCCCTGACCGGTCTTGTTGACGATCTTACTGCCAATGAACCCGGCAATGACGCCGAGAATGATCCAGCTGATGATACCCATTTTTTTCCTCTCCATTCCTCCGCCAACCGGACATTTTCATATGATTGTCAAAAGCTCAAGCCAGCTTGAAATTCCCCCCGAATGCGCCATTGTTGAAGATGGGCCGGGCTTGGTTGAAATGGAGGATCCACTATGGGACTTTTTGACAACGCCGTTCCCGGCGGCAATATCACCAAACCGCTGATGATCGCGCTCGGTGCGCTGCTGGTTGGGAAGATGCTGAGCGGCAGAAGCGCCGAACAGCCGGACCAGGCTCAGGCGCCGGCGCCCGCCGATCCCACGCCTGTCGGAACCGCGTCCGGTGACGGTGGGCTGCTCGGCGGACTGGGCGGGCTGCTCGACAAGCTCAAGAACGCCGGCCATGGCAATGTCGCCGACTCCTGGGTCGGCACCGGGCAGAACCAGTCAATCGGGGCCAATGAGTTGGGCAACGCGATCGGACCGCAGGTCATTCGCGAGATCGCCCAAAGGACGGGGCTCGACGAGCAGGAGCTGCTCAAGCAGCTATCGGCAGCCTTGCCCGGCATCGTCGACAAGCTGACCCCGAACGGCCAGATACCCCAACAGCACCAGGTCGCCTCCGCCTTCAACAGCTGACGCGGCGCACACCAATGCCTGAAGCGCTGCGCGCCTGCCGCGCAGTGTTTCGGCTTGCCGGTTGTTTCGCTGAAAATCTGGAGCGGGTAGCGGGAATCGAACCCGCATATTCAGCTTGGAAGGCTGCTGCTCTACCACTGAGCTATACCCGCGCCTTGCACTGAAGTATCGGATTTCCCGGAAAAGCGCCATGCGCTTTTCGCCTCCGATGCTTTCACGTTTCAGGGCTTCCGGCCGGCAGTGGTGGAGAGGGTTGGATTCGAACCAACGTAGGCTAAGCCAACGGATTTACAGTCCGTCCCCTTTAACCACTCGGGCACCTCTCCAGTCTGCCGCCGGAGCCATGCAACGAGGCATTCTTGCCGATCCGGACCCGAGATAGATGTCTTCTCCGAAACCAGCGAAGCGCCTTATGGCGGCAAGCCCATTGGGTGTCAACCGCGCGGCCACGGTTTTTCGATGTTGTTCGCCGGCTGCGGCGACAGGGCATATCCTTGGCCGGAGGACACGGCTATAGAAGCCGGCCATGAGCAACAATTCCAACACCCCCAAAGACACCCATTACGCCAAGCTGCGCCGCGCCTTTCGCGACGAGAAGAGCGGCGGCGCGCCGGCGTTCAAGCCACGGCAACCAGTGCCACCAGGCGAAAACGCAGCCGACGGGCTGGTGCGGCTCTATGGCCTGCATACGGTGCGCGCGGCACTCGACAATCCGCGCCGCCGGATCAAGAAAATGCTGGTGACGCGCAATGCGGCCGAACGGCTCGAGATCGC
Organism: Mesorhizobium sp. B2-4-18; assembly: GCF_006441385.1. Classification (NCBI taxonomy): domain Bacteria; kingdom Pseudomonadati; phylum Pseudomonadota; class Alphaproteobacteria; order Hyphomicrobiales; family Phyllobacteriaceae; genus Mesorhizobium; species Mesorhizobium sp. B2-4-18. The sequence continues at coordinate 85,435 of NZ_VFUW01000006.1, forward strand.
CGATCTCGCCGCCCTGCCCTTCAAGGCTGAACTGGTCGAACCCAGGGACATCGACAAGATTACCGGATCGGACGCTGTGCACCAGGGGGTGCTGATCGAGGCCGAGCCGCTGAAGCCCAAGCGCCTCGACGCACTTGGCGACACAAGGCTGGTGCTGGTGCTCGACCAGGTCACCGACCCGCACAATGTCGGCGCCATCCTGCGTTCGGCGGTCGCTTTCGGTGCTGGCGCGCTGATCACCACGGCGCGCCACAGCCCGCAGGAATCAGGCGTGCTGGCAAAATCCGCCTCCGGTGCGCTTGAGCATATCGACCAGGTCGAGGTGAAGAACCTCGCCGATGCGCTCGGCCAGTTGCACGAAGCGGGCTTCCAGACCATCGGGCTCGATTCGGACGGGCCGGCTGAGCTTGAAACCAGCTTTGCCGGCGACAGGATCGCTTTGGTGCTCGGCGCCGAGGGCAAGGGCCTGCGGCAGAAGACGCGCGAGACGGTGACGACGCTGGCCAGGCTCGACATGCCCGGCGCCATCCGCTCGCTCAATGTGTCGAACGCGGCGGCGGTGAGCCTTTATGCGGCGCGGGCATTTCTGAAGCGCGGCTGACTGGAAGCGGCAAGCCTCCCGCCAGAAATCAAAACGGGTCCCGGCGATGCTTGCCGGAACCCGTTGCTGGGTTAAGACGGAAGTTGACGGCCTGGGAACGTTACGCCGCCCTCTTCCGGCCTATGCCGCTTTGATTTCTCTTGCCTCCTTGCCGATTTCGAAATTCGCCATCCGCTCCAGCGCCCTCACCAGCGCGGAATGGTCTTCCTTCGCGCCGCCATTGGCGGCGCAGGAATTGAACAGTTGCTGGGCGGTCGAGGTGTTGGGCAGCGACACACCAAGCGCCTTCGCACCCTCCAGCGCCAGGTTGAGATCCTTCTGGTGCAGTTCGATGCGGAAGCCCGGCGCGAAGGTGCGCTTGACCATGCGCTCGCCATGCACTTCGAGAATGCGCGAGGCGGCCAGCCCGCCCATCAGCGCCTGCCTGACCTTGGCCGGGTCAGCGCCAGCTTTCGATGCAAAAACAAGCGCTTCGGCGACGGCTTCAATGGTCAGCGCGACGACGATCTGGTTGGCCACCTTGGTGATCTGCCCGACACCATTGGGCCCGACCAAAGTGATGTTCTTGCCCATTTTCTCGAACACGGGTTTTGCACGCTCGAAGGCCGGTTCCTCACCACCGACCATGATGGTGAGCGAAGCCGCCCTGGCGCCGACCTCGCCGCCGGAAACCGGCGCGTCGAGATAGTCGCAACCGAGATCGTTGATCCTTTTTGCGAAGTCCTTTGTCTCGATCGGCGAGATCGAACTCATGTCAATCACCAGCTTGCCCTTGGCCAGGCCGGACGCGACGCCGTTGTCGCCGAACAGCACATCGGCCACCTGCGGGGTGTCGGGAACCATCAGGATGACGATGTCGGCGGCCTTCGCGACGGCGGCATGGCCGGCGACTGACTTCAGACCCTTGGCGACGAGATCGGCCGGTGGTTTTGAGCGGTGGTCGCTGGCGATGACGCTGTAGCCGGCCGCCAGCAGATGCCCCGCCATCGGCGCGCCCATGATGCCCAGCCCGATGAAGCCGATGGTTTCCATTGCTTCTCTCCGTTTTTTGTCAGATCGCGTTCCTTCACGCCCAGAGGGGGCGCAACAGAACGCGACCTGAATTGCAAGATTCTTGACAGCTAAGCGGCAGCACTCCCCTGCCCGGTCAGTTCCCTGAACCAGCCCAGACCGGCTTCCGTCCCTGCCTTCGGCTTGTACTCCGCGCCAATCCAGCCGGCATAACCAATCCGGTCGATATGCTCGTAGAGGAAGGGGTAGTTGATCTCGCCCGTCCCCGGCTCGTGACGGCCGGGATTGTCCGCAAGCTGGATATGCGCGATGCGGTCGAGGTTTGCCTCGATCTTGCGGGCGAGATCCCCCTCCATGATCTGCATGTGGTAGATGTCATATTGCAGGAACAGGTTCTTCGAGCCGACGCGGTCGATCAGCGTCAGCGCCTGGTCGGAGTAGTTGAGGAAGAAGCCCGGGATATCGCGGGTGTTGATCGGCTCGATCAGCAGCTTGATGCCGGCTTGGTCGAGTTTCTCCGCCGCGAAAGCCAGGTTTTCGGCAAAGACATCCTCCAGCACCTTGCGGTCGACATTGGTTGGCGCGATGCCGGCCAGGCAGTTGACCTGCCCGCAGCCAAGGGCCTGCGCGTAGGCGATCGCCCTGGCAATGCCCTGGCGGAATTCCGGCACGCGGTCCGGCAGCACGGCGATGCCACGCTCGCCCCTGGCCCAGTCGCCGGCGGGCAGATTGAACAGCACTTGTGTCAGGCCGTTCTTCTTCAGTCGGGCGGCGACCACCTCGGGCGCATGATCGTAAGGGCCGATATATTCGACCCCCTTGAAGCCGGCGCGGGCCGCGGCATCGAAACGGTCGAGGAAATCATGCTCGCCAAAGAGCATCGACAGATTGGCTGAAAAACGCGGCATTCTTTTTCTCCTTTTCTTGCCTGGAACCAAAGCCGTGTTGAGATTCAGGTCAGGCCGAGTCGAAAATGGTGGTTTCCGAGAACCGGAGCGGAGCGTACTTTTCGTACGTGAGCACCGGAAGCGCAGGAGGCCGCCGTTTGCAGGCGGGCCTCACCTGAATATCAGCATGGCTTAGTCCAGCATCACGATCGCGGTAGGCGCGTCTTCCTGATGTTCGGCAAGGTCCTCGAATTCGGTGATCTTGTCGATCTCGGTCCCCATCGAGATGTTGGTGACCCGTTCGAGAATGAATTCGAGCACGACCGGAACCTGGTGTTCCTTCAGCAACCGCTGCGCTTTCTTGAAGGCGCCGGCGAATTCCTCCGGCTTGCGCACCCTGACCGCCTTGCAGCCCATTGCCTCGGCGACGGCGACATGGTCGACCCCATAGCCCGCCTCCGGATCGTCGGCCCGGTTGATGTTCTCGAAGGCAAGGCTGACCTCGTAGTCCATCGAAAAGCCGCGCTGCGCCTGGCGGATGAGGCCGAGATAGGCATTGTTCACGACGACGTGGATATAGGGCAGCTTGTGCTGCGCGCCGACCGCCAGTTCCTCGATCATGAACTGGAAGTCGTAGTCGCCCGACAGCGCCACGATGGTGCGGTCGGGATCGGCGGCTCGCACGCCGAGTGCGGCCGGCAAGGTCCAACCGAGCGGGCCGGCCTGGCCGCAATTGATCCAGTTGCGCGGCTTGTAGACATGCAGGAACTGCGCGCCGGCGATTTGCGACAGGCCGATGGTGGTGACATAGGTGACGTCACGGCCGAACGCCTTGTTCATCTCCTCGTAGACACGCTGCGGCTTCAGCGGCACCTGTTCGAAGTGGGTTTTGCGCTTCATCGTCTTCTTGCGGCCCTGGCATTCCCTGGCCCAGCCCGCCCAATCGCGCAGCCTGCCCGCCGTCTTCCACTCGGTGGCGACGTCGAGCAGCATCTTCAGTGCCGCCCCCGCATCCGAAACGACGCCGAGATCGGGGGCGAAGACACGGCCGATCTGTGTGGGCTCGATGTCGACATGGATGAATTTCTTGCCCTTGGTGTAGACGTCCACCGAACCGGTGTGACGGTTGGCCCAGCGGTTGCCGATGCCGAAGACAAAATCGGCTTCCAGCATGGTGGCGTTGCCGTAGCGGTGCGAGGTCTGCAGCCCGCACATGCCGGCCATCAGCCGGTGATCGTCAGGAATCGCGCCCCAGCCCATCAGCGTCGGAATGACCGGAACGCCCGTGATCTCGGCAAACTCGATCAACAGGTCGGACGCGTCGGCATTGATGATGCCGCCGCCGGCAACGATCAGCGGCTTCTCGGCCGCGTTGAGCATCGCAAGCGCCTTTTCGGCCTGGGCGCGCGTCATCGCCGGCTTGAATGGCGTCAGCGGCTCATAGGCATCGATGTCGAACTCGATCTCGGCCAGTTGGACGTCGACCGGCAGGTCGATCAGCACCGGACCCGGCCGCGACGAGCGCATCAAATGGAACGCTTTTTGCAGCGCCATCGGCACCAGATAGGGCTCCATCACCGTCACCGCCCATTTGGCGACGGGCGCAGCGATCGCGGCGATATCGACAGCCTGGAAATCCTCCTTGTTCAGCCGCGCGCGCGGCGCCTGGCCGGTGATGCACAGGATCGGAATGGAATCGGCCGCGGCCGAATAGAGCCCGGTGATCATATCGGTGCCGGCCGGCCCTGATGTGCCGATGCAGAGGCCGATATTGCCCGCCTTGGCTCGGGTATAGCCTTCAGCCATATGCGAGGCGCCCTCCACGTGGCGGGCAAGGACATGGCGGATCGTGCCCCTCGCCTTCAATGCCGAGTACAGCGGATTGATCGCCGCACCCGGCACGCCGAAGGCACAGGACATGCCTTCCTTTTCGAGAACGAGAACAGCGGCATCGACAGCGCGCATCCTGGCCATTTCCAGCCTCCACGAGATGATTGTTGGATGGCTAAGGATGTCATCGGGCGAGCGCTTTTTCAATTTTTTCAGAATATTTTTTCATTTACAGAAAATAGCTCTTACCAGCTGATTTTGTGTCCTTTTTCCTTTTCCAGGCTTTGCACCGAGAATTTCATGAAAAACTTTTTCGTTGCATGTTGGGAGAAACGGTCGAGAATGCCAGCCCATGGAAACGAGCGAAAAACGTCAGCGTGGCCGCCCGCGCGCCTTCAATGGTCCGGCCGAAGCTGCCTCGGTGCAGTCGCTCGACCGGGCCTTGCGTATCCTGGCCATTGTCGCGGAAGGCAGCGGCCTGTCGCTGAGCGAGATATCGGCGCAGAGCGGGCTTGCCGCCTCCACCGCCTACCGCATGCTGACGACACTCGAAAACCACGGCATGGTCGAGTTCGATACATCGGACCAGCTCTGGTCGATCGGCGTCGAGACCTACCGCATGGGCGCGGCGTTCCTGCGCCGCCGCAAGCTGGTCGACCGCGCCCGTATCGTCATGCAGGAACTGATGGAGAAGACCGGCGAGACCGCCAATCTCGGCGTCGCGGAAGACGATTGCGTGGTCTTCGTCAACCAGGTCGAGACGCACCAGGCGATCCGCGCCTTCTTCCGGCCGGGCACGCGCAGCCCTTTCCATGCCTCGGGAATCGGCAAGGCGGTGCTGGCATATCTCGAACCGGAGCGCGTCGGAACCATCCTGCGCAAGGCGGGCCTGCAGCGCTATACGGACAAGACCCTTTCCGACATCTCCGCCCTCGCGCACGATCTGGCCGTCATCAAGCATCGCGGCTGGTCGGTCGACGACGAGGAGCGCCATCCCGGCATGCGATGCGTGGCCGCCGCCATCTTCAACGAGTATGGCGAGCCGATCGGCGGCGTTTCCGTGTCCGGGCCGACGGTGCGGGTCACGCCCGAGCGGCTGGCCGAGATCGGCCCGCTGGTGCGCGACGCGGCGGCCGAAGTGACGAAAATGATCGGCGGCTCGAAGGCAGGCTGATCAAGGGATAGACTAGACGCGCCGAAAATCGCTGCATGCCGCCGGCTGCATGGGATTTGACCGTCTTGCCGTCGCGTTCGAATGCATGCGAAAGGGCGCGCATGAGGAAAGTGGTTCAGCTTCTGCTTGCCGTTTCGCTGTGCGGATGCGTGGCGGCGGCACCACGACCCGATACCGGCGACCGGCGGGTCAATCCCATCCCGATCTCGCTCGCGCTGGAGGAGATCATCACGGCCGGTATCCGCCAGCGGCTGCCGGATTCAGCCTCCGCCAGGTTCGGAACCATGTTAGCAGGCGAGCGAATGCTTGATGGCCGCCAGGAGATCGTGGTTTGCGGCACCGTCAATGCCTCGTCCGGCGTCGGCGACAAGCCATTCATCGCCAAGGTCTACCCGGACGCCGCAAGCCGCTTCGAACTGGTCGCGATGGGCGACGAGACCGAGGCTGCCCGGCTTCAGATTGGCGGCACCTGCCGCGCGGCCGGTCTGCCGATCCTCGACCCGAAGATGCACCTCTAGAAAGACGGCCATCAAACGACGAAGAGGGGCTGCCTCGCAATCCCTCTTTCCAGTCGCCCGCCGCCACTCAGAGCCGGCAGTAATGGCTGTAGCCGTCACGGCCGATATAGGTGTCGGAGTCCGGGTCGTAGCTGGAGTAGCGATCGAAGCAGCGGCGGACGTGCCAGGAACCGCCATCTTCCTCGACATAGACGGTGCGCGGCTGCCGCTGGGCAAGCAGGCTGCCGAGAACGAAACCGCCGACGCCGGCGGCGATGCCAATGCCGAGGCCGTGGTGATGCGAGTGGGCAGCAGAGGGCTGGACGGTGCCGACCAAAGCGGTGGCGGCGACGGTGGTGGCGATGAGGCCGGAAACGAGTGTGCGCTTGAACATGATGATCTCCTTGCTTCGTTTGGAGAGGCGAGCCATCCGCCTCTTGATTATCTGTCGTTGCGGCAAGGAAAAAGGTTCGACGGGTTTTGATTTTTTTCGAGGTAGCAGGAATTCGCTGGCTAAAAAGGCGTGGCGACCCTCGCCGGCGTTGATCATCCATTCCGGCACTTCAGGCACCTTGCGCCGATCGGTCATCGTCCGTGACGGCGACTGGAAGCGCCGCGTTCAATGAGAAAAGGGCGGCCGAAGCCGCCCTTTGCTGGATTGGTTTCAATCAAGCCGCCAGGCTGCGCTCAGTAGAGGATGATGTGGCGGTGGTGGTGATGACGATGATGGTGATGGCCATAGACCCACCAGTGATCCGGATAGTCCGGGTAATCCTGGTAGTAGAGGTAGTCGTCGAAATGACGATGATGATGATGCATGCCGTGAGCCGACGAAGACTGAACGGTGCCGGCGAGCGCGCCGGTTGCAACGACGATGGCGACGATGCTGGAAACGAAACTGCGCTTGAACATGATGATCTCCTGGATCTCTGATCGAGGCGACCATTCGCCTCAGAGGATCAGTCGGCGCGCCGCGGCGAAAGGTTCGACAGATCTGGAGATTTTTTTGACGCACTGTTGGCGAAACTGGGTAGGCAGTACCGGCTCACGCCATGACCACCACTCACTAACCACCCACTCAGCCCATGCCGGTGATATGCCGAAGCCAGAAGGCGAGCGCGATAAAGCCGATGAAGGTGGTGACGCCTGTCCAGTCGACATTGGCCTTCTTCACATCGCTGATGAGCTTCACCAGCAGCATCCACGCCACGACGACGATAGGGAGAATGATGACAAGCCTGATCATGCGACACTCCGTTCAGCGCATTGCACTTACCCTGATGTAGGAAGCGCGTTCGCGGATTTCAGCATGCGGACGCGTGGGCATCCTCCACCACGGCTGATGCCCAAAAACGGAGTTTTGTCTTTACTGGCGCAACAAATATGCTAACCGGAGCGCCGTGCCCTTGTAGCTCAGCTGGTAGAGCAGCGGTTTTGTAAACCGAAGGTCGGCGGTTCGATTCCGTCCGGGGGCACCACCCTACGCTCTTCGAGCTCCGGGTGGCAGGCCACCCCAAGCCCGTAGGGACGCAGGAGTGTCCTCCGAAAACCCCCTTGTAGGGCGATTACGTCGCCACCCCCCTTTACGAAGCGCTCGCGATTTGGGCCGACACGTTCGTCCTGGTGAACGTATTCCTCACCCTCACAGACTTATAGACATAAGCGGCCCAGATGCCGGTCACCACAAACCAAGCCATGGGGGCCGCCAGCGCGTTGCCAGCGAGCACCTTGTTTACCGGAACGCCCAGGATTGACGAAATCCAGATCGTATCCAGGATAAACACAACAGGAATCGCAAACCATTGGCAGAGAAACAATTGCGGGAATCGACGGCTTCGCCGCAGCATTGAAACCAGCACCACCAGCTGAAGCGCCAGAAATGCCAGATTGAGGGCAACCTCGCCATACACAGCCAGAGAGCCGTTTGGGAGGGTCATGAGTTGCTGGTAGCCGTCGGCGGAATTGCCGAAATCGGCGAGCGTGCGCAGCGGTGACAATGTCTGACCGATAGCCAGCAGCATCAGCCAGCCACCGAAGCCCACAAGTGACTCAGGATTCTGCGACGGCTTCGCGGCTGACCGGACAGCAAAGAAAACAGGCACGCCGATCAGCAGCAGCACGATCGCCCAATGCCAGATGGAAAACGTCCCCATTTACCTTCCCCCTTTTTATACTCCTATAAGTTGTAGCAGATTTCAAACTCAACTCAAGAGCCAATCATCGCGTAAGACGCCGTCCGATGCCGAAGCGACAACTTCTCCTGCCTGCTCCTGACGCCCTCACACTCCGATCGCCGCCACCAATATCCGGTTCTGCCGCCGTATCGCGGCCCTCAACTCCGGTATCCTGGCTTCATCCCGCTTCACGAATTCGATGAACATCATGTTCATGTTGTTGAAGATCAATTCGCCGAGTGCCGTGCCGTCGATATCCTGCCGCACCAGGCCGATCTCCTGAAGGCGGGCGATCAGCGCGCGGATCTGTTCGGTGAGCGAGCGGTCGAGGCCAGTATAAGCCTGGCCGAACGGGCTGTCGGGCAGTTGCGTCGAGATCGCCATCGCCTGCCGCCACATCTCCTTGCTGAGATAGTGCAGCGAGTGCTCGATATAGATGCCGATCAGCGTGTCCAGGGCGTCGCCGACATTGGCGGGCGGCCGGGCGACCACGCCGCGCCCGGCATTGAGCACCTCGTCGACTTCCATCGAGACGATGGCGCCGAGAATATCGCCTTTGTTCTGGTAGTAATTGTAGATGGTGCCGATCGAGACTTCGGCTTGCGCGGCGATCGTCTCGATCTTGGCGCCCTCATACCCGGCCTCGCGAAAAAGCGCCGCCGCCGCCTCGATGATACGCCGGTGGCGATCCGCCTTTTGCCTTGCCCGCAATCCGCTCATATCAGCCTCTTGTCACAAAAACAGAATTGACTCAATTTTAGAATTGGTTCAGTTTTTTGCAAGAAGCCACAAAGGCAAGGGAGAACACTCGATGTCCGTCAAATCCGGCAATCCGCTTTCCGTCCTGAAGCGCCAGATGCACGCTGCATGTGCCGCCACGGCATTGCTGCTTGCGGCGGGCAGCCTCGCCGAAGCCGCCGATCTCAACGCGCTGATCTGGTGCGACCATTCCGATCCGGCGCTGCTGCAGCCTTTCGAGGAGGCCAACAACGTCAAGGTCAACGTCAAGGAATTCGAAGGCACCGGGGCTGGGCTGGCCATCATCGAGCAGTCGCAGCCGGGCGACTGGGATGTGATGGTGATCGATAGCATCGACGTGCCGCGCGGCGTCGAGAAAGGCCTGTTCGAGCCGCTGCCGGAAGACAAGCTGCCGTTCGCCGATCTCTTCCCGCAGGTGAAGATGGACGGCTCGACCATTGTCGGCGGCAAGCGCTACGGCATCACCGAAAAGTTCGGTTACAACACGATCGGCTTCAACAAGACAAAGGTCGATCCGGCGGACATGCAATCCTTGGCCTCGCTGACATCAGACAAGTACAAGGGCAAGGTCGCCATCTACGATTATTATCTCCCCGTCATCGGCATGGCGGCATTGGCCATCGGCAAGAAGACGGCCGATCTCACCGAAGCCGACCTGCCCGCGCTCAAGGAAGAGCTGCTCAAGATGAAGGCCAATGCCAAGCTGGTCGGTGAAGTCACCGCCAGCCAGACGGCGCTGGCGACCGGCGAGGTCGACATATTGGTCGGCGGCGGCGAATGGGTGACGGCAGGGCTGGCCAAGGAAAACCCGGCGCTGGACTTTTCCATTCCAAAAGAAGGTGCGGTGCTGTGGTCGCAGTCGCTCGCCATGTTCAAGGATTCCAGGAACAAGGACATGGCGCTGAAATTCATCCAGTACATACTGAGCCCCGAGGGCCAGGCACGGCTCGCCACCTCGTCCTGTTACTGGGGCATGCCGTCCAACACCAAGGCCGCATTGACCGACGACCAGAAAAAGGTCCTGCGCTTCGACGAGCAGCCCGGCTTCCTCGCCCGTGCGCAGGCCTATCCGGCGCCGAGCGCCGACCTCGACAAGAAGATGCAGGATATGTGGACCGAAATGCTGCAGGCCAAGTGAGCCGATACGCTGATGAGCGCCGCGGGAAACAGTGAGGGCGCGCGGACAGGCCGTGCCCTTCCCTGGGCGCTGGTCACACCGGCACTTGGCTGGACGCTTCTCTTCTTCGTGCTGCCCTTCGTCGCCATGGGGCTTTCGAGCTTCACCGCGCAGGAGGGCGGCGGGGGCACCCTGTCCAACTACAGCCAATTCTTCACCAACCCCGCCTACTGGCAGGCGATGGTGAACTCGCTGCAGGTCACCGCCATCGTCACCGTGGTTTCCGTGCTGCTTGCCTATCCCTTCGCCTGGATTCTGGCCGAACAGGTTCCTGAACGCTGGCAGCGGCTGGCGCTGATGCTGGCCGTGCTGCCGTTCTGGACCTCCTATGTCGTGCGCTCCTACTCCTGGCTGCTGGTGCTGGCGCAGAACGGCGTCATCAACCGGGCGCTGACTGGCATTGGCGTGGTCTCCGAACCGCTGCAACTCGCCAATACGCGCCTGGCCACCGTCACAGCCTTCGTGCATTTCTTCGTCATGCTTTTGACGCTGACCATCTTCGCCAATCTGAAGCAGCTCAGCCCCAGTTACCGCAAGGCCGCCGCCGATCTCGGCGCCGGACCGGTGCGCACCTTCCTGCATGTCATCCTGCCATTGACCTTGCCCGGCATCATGGTCGGCGCTTTTCTCACTTTCGTGCTGTGCATCGGCGACTACATCACGCCGCAGATCCTCGGCGGGAACAACGAGCTTCTGATGCCGCAGCTGGTGATGATGCAGATCGGCCGGCGCGGCGATTTTCCATTGGCCTCGGCGCTGTCGATCATCCTGATGGCGGTCGTGACCATCGCCTATCTCGCCTGCGCCCGCTGGCTAAAGATCGAGCGGACCTGATCATGCGCAGCATTGGCCGCATCGCTTCCTGGATTTACGCGCTTGCCGTCTACGGCTTCATCTTCCTGCCGGTCGTCGTGCTGGTGCTGTTCTCGCTGCAGTCGACGTCCTTCCCCATTCCCCCGTTCACAGGCCCATCGCTGCGCTGGTACGAGGCGGTTCTTTCCGATAACCGGCTGACTTCGGCGCTGGCCAATTCGCTGCTGGTCGCGGTTCTTTCCTCGGCCGCAGCCGTCATGCTCGGCTTCCTGTCGGCCTGGGGGTTCGCGCGCTTCGTCCTGCCAGGCTCGGGCCTGCTGCGCGGTTTGATCACCTTGCCGCTCACCGTCAGCTATCTCATCATCGGCATGGGGCTGCTGGTGCTGTTCAACTGGGCCGGCGTGCCGAAATCTCTGCTTGCCGCCGGGATCGGCCATGTGGTGATCAACCTGCCGCTGTGCTTCGCCATCATCTACAGCCAGTTAGGTGACCACCAGATCAACATCGAGCGCGCCGCGCGCGACCTCGGCGCGCCGGAATGGAAGGTGCTGCTGTTGATCACCGTGCCAGTCATGGCGCCGGCCATTTTCGCCGGCTTCTTCCTGTCGATGACGTTCTCCTGGGACGAGTTCGTGATCTCCTTCCTGCTGACGCGCTTCGATACCACGCTGCCGGTGGAAATCTGGAACCTGCTGCGCTCCGGCCTCAACCCCAAGACCAATGCGGTCGGTTCGCTGGTCTTTGCCGTCTCGATCGTGCTGGTGGTGTTCTTCGAACTGACCTTGCTGCGAAGGAAATCGGCATGAACGCGCCCCTGGTCGATATCCGCGACATCTCGCACCGCTTCGGGCAGCATCCCGTGCTGAAGAACGTCTCGCTGACGATAGCGGCCGGCAGCTATACGATCCTGCTTGGACCATCCGGTTCCGGCAAGACGACGCTGCTCTCCATTCTCGGCGGTTTCGTCAATCCGAGCGAAGGCAAGGTTCTCATCCGCGGCCAGGACTGCACCTCGGTGCCGCCGGCCAAACGCCCGACGACGACGGTGTTCCAGGACTATGCGCTATTCCCGCATATGAGCGTCGGCGGCAATGTCGGCTTCGGCCTGCGCATGCAAGGTGTCGACGGCGCGAAGCGGGCGGCAAAAGCGCGCGATGCATTGGCCCTGGTGGGTCTCGCCGCCGCCTTCGACAAGAAGCCGCACCAGCTTTCCGGCGGCCAGCGCCAACGCGTGGCGCTGGCGCGCGCCCTGGTGATCGAGCCGGCGGTGCTTCTGCTCGACGAGCCGCTCGGGGCGCTCGACCTGAAACTGCGCCGCCAGATGCAGGACGAACTGAAGGCGATCCAGAAGCGGGTCGGCACCGCCTTCATCCATGTCACTCACGACCAGGAAGAAGCGATGGCGCTGGCCGACCATTGCGTGGTGATGAATGACGGCCGCATCGAGGACGAGGGGCCGCCCGAGCGCGTCTATGCGAGGCCGGCGACGCGTTTTTCCGCGACCTTCATGGGCGAGAGCACGATCCTTGCCGGCACTGTCATCGAGACCAGTGACAGGACGAGCACCGTCACGACACCGGTCGGACCGGTTTCCTTATCCAGTGCCTTGCCGTTGGGGTCTACTGCCGCACTGGCGATACGCCCTGAGCACCTTGTGCTTGGCGCTGCGTCGGCTGGCACGAAGCTCGGCGAGGCTGATGTGAGCGACGTCGTTTTCCAGGGCAGTTTCAAGCGCGTGCTGGCGACCTCCGTCGAAGAGCCTTCCTTGCGGTTCATCGCCAAGCTGCCGGCGACCTCCATCGTCCATGCGGGCGACAGGGTCGCGATTTCCTGTGATACCGACCAGATCATCCTGCTGACGGATTGAACATGAGCACGCTTGCGGTCATCGACGCACCGGACTGGTACGAAACAATCCGCATGGCCGACGGCATCACGCTGATCCACGAGCCATGGATAAAACCGTTCTTCCGCTGCAATATGTGGCATGTGCGCGGACGCGACCGCGATCTCCTGTTCGACACCGGCCTCGGTCATTTCAGTCTGCGCACCCATGTGTCCCTGGTGAGCGAGCGCAAGCTGACCTGCGTTGCCAGCCACACGCATTTCGACCATATCGGCTGCCACCATGAATTTTCCGATCGCTGCGTGCATTCGGCCGAAGCGGCAATCCTGGCCGATCCGCGCAACGAATGGACCGCTGCCGGCACCTATGCGACAGAAGAAATGTTCGATGGCATGCCGCGGGGCTGGGACACGGCGCGCTATCGCATCCAGCCCGCGCCGGCCGACCGTATGCTCGCGCATGGCGACATCATCGATCTCGGCGACCGGGCCTTCGAGGTCGTCCACACGCCAGGCCATTCGCCGGGCGGCATTGCGCTCTACGAGAAGAAGACCGGCATCCTGCTGTCCGGCGACATCATCTATGATGGCCCGCTGATCGATGATGTCTACCACTCGGACATACCAGATTACATGGCGACGCTGCTCGCCATGCGCGATCTCGACGTCTCGGCCGTCCATGGCGGCCATTTCTCGAGCTTCGGCAAGGTGCGCTACCGCCAGTTGATCGACGAATATCTCGAACAGAAACGTCAGGCCGGCTGCCATCTGCGGCAGCGCCCTTGAGGGCTGAGTTACGGCATCAAGTCGAAATGGCGTGGGAAGGCCTGGGGCGGCACGAGCCCGTCACCCTCCTTCGCAGTGCGCCGGTGGTGACACAGTGGGCGACCGGCTCGCGACACGAACGGGCCGTAGCCAGTGCGTCACTCGGCCGGAAGCGAGATTGTATAGCGCGGTGGCGCCGATCCCCTGCGGCGTCTCCTCCATTGCCTCAGCTGCTCACAGAAAAGCCGATTGCGTTGATAAAAACCGCAACGGCCTGATCTCCCGGTCCGGCACGCGAAAGTCTTCCATTCCAGAACTCTGCCGGTCAATGCGGCGCAGGCTCGTTCCCAGGAGATGAGGGAACGGAATCGAATCTCACATCCGAAGCCCTATAGCGCCCTTTGCGGGCAAGGCATGCCGGCGGCATCGCCGCAACGCGACGCCGTAGGGATCGGCCTAGCGCTCGTTTCTTCCGACTGGCGCACCAGTTCTGCGAAGACAAGCGCGAAACTTCCCAACATGAGAAAGACGATGATCAGGCGTGCTACCGGCAATATGTCGGCCTCGTCTGGCTGGCGCATATCCCCTGGCATCGAGAACCGCGGGTTCATGCACGCATATCTGAACTGCCGCAGCGTCCTTTGCGTCCCGAAGTGACAAGGTCGTGCTGCGGGCGCCCCACGCCACCCATGCCGGCTAACATGATCGATCCGGCTTTACGAGACCTTAAGCCCGGCCTTAACCATCACATTCGCTCGCGCCGTGACATCAACCGCGACCGGCTGGTGCGCCGGTCCTGCCGCACCCTCGCCTCATGGGCTGACAGAGGCTCTCTTTGCAGACGTGCCTGCCCCATGCTACCCCGGCGCTGGCGCCAGAACCTGCCGGCGCCAATCGGTCGCGATCGGGGAGCCATGAGCACAGCCACCAACAGCATCGCCTTCGTCTCGTCCGACACAGCAGACGCCAAGGCGGCGCTGGATAGCCTGTCGGCGCGCTATGGCCAATGTTCGGTCGCCGAGGCGACCGTCGTGGTGGCGCTGGGCGGCGACGGCTTTCTGCTGCAAACATTGCGCGACACGATGGGTACGGGAAAAAAGGTCTACGGCATGAACCGTGGCACCATCGGCTTCCTGATGAACGAATACCGGTCCGGGGGGCTCACCGAGCGCATCGCAGCGGCGGTCGCCGAAACGATCCGCCCGCTGGAGATGCTGGCAACCACCTCGGATGGCGAACACGTCACGGCACTGGCGATCAACGAAGTGGCGCTGTGGCGCCAATCCTACCAGACGGCCAAGATCCGCATCAGCATCGATGACCAAATACGGCTCGAGGAACTGAACTGCGACGGCGTCATGATCGCGACGCCGGCCGGATCGACCGCGTATAATCTTTCCGCGCACGGCCCGATCCTGCCTCTCGACGCGCCGCTTTTGGCGCTCACGCCGGTCAGCCCGTTTCGTCCGCGACGCTGGCGCGGCGCATTGCTTTCCAACAAGGCGACCGTGCGCTTCGACATTCTGGAGTCGGAAAAGCGGCCGGTGAACGCGGCCGCCGACCACACGGAGGTCAAGGCGGTGACCTCGGTCACGGTGCGGGAATCGCCAACGGCCACCGCGACTTTGCTGTTCGATCCCAACCACTCCTGGAACGAACGCATCCTGGCAGAACAGTTCCGTTACTGAGCCGGCACAGTGACAGGAGGCCGGATTAAGCATCGCGATTAAGGTTACAACTTCACAATCGCGCCAATCCTACCCGTTTCTGTTGACAAATCGCGGGCTTGCGCCTAATCGCAATACCAATCTTGCAGGCGCGTGGCGCTTGCCGCGACGAATGACGTTGCGCTTCCCCGAACCAGCCAAAGACAGCAACACTTGTCCTCAGACACGACGATCGCTCAAGAAGCGTTGACCTTTTCAGACCTCGGCCTGTCGCCGAAGGTGCTTTCCGCAGTCACCGATGCCGGCTATCTCCAGCCGACGCCGATCCAGGCTGGTGCGATCCCGCACGCCTTGCTCGGCAAGGACGTGCTGGGCATTGCCCAGACCGGCACCGGCAAGACCGCATCCTTCGTGCTGCCGATGCTGACCCGGCTGGAAAAGGGCCGTGCCCGCGCCCGCATGCCGCGCACGCTGATCCTGGAGCCGACGCGTGAGCTTGCCGCGCAGGTCGAGGAAAACTTCGTCAAATACGGCAAGAACCACAAGCTCAACATCGCGCTGCTGATCGGCGGGGTGTCGTTCGACGAACAGGACAAAAAGCTGGAGCGCGGCGCCGATGTGCTGATCGCTACGCCTGGCCGTCTTCTCGACCATCGCGAGCGCGGCAAGCTGCTGCTCAACGGCGTCGAGATCCTCGTCATCGACGAGGCGGACCGCATGCTCGACATGGGTTTCATTCCCGATATCGAGCGTATCTGCGAGATGATCTCGTTCACCCGGCAGACGCTGTTCTTTTCGGCGACCATGCCGCCAGAGATCACCAAGCTGACGGAAAAATTCCTGCATGCGCCGGTGCGCGTCGAGGTCTCCAAGGCCGCTTCGGCGGCCACCAACATCATCCAGCGGTTGGTCAAATCGGGCTCGAAGCCTTGGGACAAGCGTGAAACGCTGCGCAACCTGATCAAGGCCGAGGATGCGGAGCTGAAGAACGCGATCATCTTCTGCAACCGCAAGATCGAGGTTTCGGAGCTGTTCCGCTCGCTGCTGAAATATGATTTCGATGCCGGTGCGCTGCATGGCGACATGGACCAGCGCGCGCGCATGCAGATGCTGGCCAATTTCCGTGACGGCAAGCTGCGCTATCTCGTCGCCTCGGATGTCGCCGCGCGCGGCCTCGACATTCCCGACGTCAGCCATGTCTTCAACTACGACGTGCCGATCCATGCCGAGGACTATGTCCACCGCATCGGCCGCACCGGCCGTGCCGGACGCTCCGGCAAGTCCTTCACCATCGCGACCAAGTCCGACACCAAGTATATCGACGCCATCGAACGGCTGATCGGGACCAAGATCGAGTGGCATGACGGCGACCTGTCGACGGTGGTTGCCAGCGAAGGCGAGGACGATGCTCCGCGCCGCGGCAAAGGCGCGCCACGCCGCGCCGGCCGCAAGGACGAGGACCGCAACGACAGGGGCGGGCGCAAGAAGAGCGGCGAGCGTCGCGGCAGACACAGCGAGGAAGATGCCTCGGCCGTGGTTGCTCAGCCGCAGGAGCAGCCCGATGTGGCCGAGACGGCCGATATTGTCGAACGGCGCGCCCGCAAGGATGCAATCCGCTCGGAAAATACCGAGCGCAAATCGTCCGACCGCAATGAGCCGCGCGCCCCTGAGCGCGGCGACACCAGGCCGCAGCGCAGCAACAACCGCCCTGCCCGCCACCATCAGGAAGACAACGACGCCACGGTCGGCTTCGGCGACGACATGCCGGCCTTCATGCGCATCGTCGCCAAGGTCTGATTCCAGCCAGCAAGCCGCCTAGCCGGCTTGCCTTCTTTTTTGCCCTGCAGCCGACAGCAATTCGAGGAAAAGCCGCGTAGCGCTCTTCCGTCGCGAATTGCGTGGAAACAAGCAGGTGGGGCGATTCAGGCGAACGCTGGTCCGCTCCAGTTCACATCGGCCCGGACATCATCTTGGTCGGTTTTTCCAGCATCGGAAACTCGGCCTTGTTGCATTTCACCTTCGGGTTCGTCGGACTGAACATGCCGTTCGGATTGTCATCGAGCCAGGCGTGAAGATCGTAGTGGACGAACTCCTTCGGGATGAGCGGATAATGTCCCTCCATCGGGCCCATAAAGGTTTGACCGAACAGCTTCGGCGGCGCCTTGATGTCCGGGGTTAGCGGCACCAGCCATTCCACGCCGACCAACTTCAGGCCTTTCTTGGTCGGCTCGTAGATCAGGACGTTGGGCTTCATCGGGTCGAGTTTCTGGCCGACGCTTGGAACATTGACGAAATGAATGCCCATGGCGCCTTTCGGATAGTCCATGGAGCCGGGTATCTTTTCTCCGCTGTAGTAGACGCAGCCGACCGTCGACAAATAGAGATCGCGGACGGCGGCGGTGTAGTCCTGATATTTGGCGAGCGATTTTTTCAACGCGTCGATGTCGGCCTTGTTGGCGTCCTCGGCATGAGCCGTGGCGAGGCCCAACCATGCACCTACAACACCTGTCAAAGCGAGGACGCCGCAGCGCCCAAGGCTGGCTGTTCTTGTCATGCATTCCTCCCAGATTTCATGATCTGGCCGTGCAAGACCGAGGCGGCGGCAAAGACGTTGATTGCGCGGCCGATTAAACCGCCCCATCCCTTTGGAACAGCGGCGATGCTAATCCTTTCCACGGCTGCGGAAAAGAAATTATTAGATATTGCTAATTTTATTTGACTGCTGTCACGAAGCTGGCAGCGCCAGTATACGCTGGATGAAAACGGCCCCCATTGGAGGCCGTTTAGCGTGACAAACACGGTCCTGCTCAGGTGAGTGGCGAAAGCTGGATCTCGACGCGTCGGTTCTGGGCCCGGCCCTCGGCCGTGGCGTTGGAGGCAACGGGCCTCGTCTTGCCAAATCCGGTGACGGCGAAGCGGCGCTGGTCGACGCCCTGGCCGGAGAGATAATTGGCGACCGCCAGTGCACGGCGCTGCGACAGGTCGAAATTGTGCTGGTCGCCACCGGTCGAATCGGTGTGGCCGAAAACGTCGACCGTGGTCTGCTTGAACTTCTTCAGCACCAGCGCCACCGAATTCAGCACCTGGTAGAAGCCGGGCTTCACCGCGTCCTGGTCGGTGTTGAAGGTGATGTCGGACGGCATGTTGAGGATGATCTGGTCGCCGCTGCGGGTGACGCTGACGCCGGTGCCCTCGAGCTGCCGGCGCAGTTCCGCCTCGTTCTGGTCCATAGTGGCGCCAATGGCGCCGCCGGCCAGCGCGCCGATGCCGGCGCCGATCAAGGCATTGCGGCGGTCATTGCCGCCGGCAAGCAGACCAAGGCTGGCACCGGCCAGAGCGCCAAGGCCCGCGCCCGCCGCCGTGTTCGAAATCTTCTGGTCGCCCGTATACGGATCGGTGGTGGTGCACGCGGTCACGAGCAGAGCCGTCGCCATAACGACGAGCACGGTCTTCTTCATAGGATGGTCCCTCTCCAAGTCACGCCTTACGATGGCGCCAAATCAGCCCTTGCCGCGACTTGTAGCATGAAATGCGGCGAAAAACGGAACGGGAAAAGCGCCTGCCGATTATCCAGTTGGCCGCCCGGTGTGGCTACCAGAGATTCTTGCCGTCAATGACCACCACTTCGACCTTATCGAGATCGAAATCATCGAACAGCCGCGCGTTCACGCTGATCTTCGGATTGTCGAAATCCGGCTCGCCGGTCGACCAGTCCGGCGTTTCGGTGAAGGTGCCGCAGCCGCAGGTTGCGCAAAAACCATGCTTTACGGTTTTTGAGCCCCACTGATAAAAGGAAACATTCTTCAGCGGCGTGACGAGCTTGAACTGCGATGGGGTATAGTAGGCCCAAAGCGAGCCGCGTTTCGAGCAGAACGAACAGGTGCATTGCGTCACCGTCTGCGGCGCTTCCGACACCTCGAACATCGTCGCCTTGCAGTGGCAGCTTCCCTTGATGGCCATGAATATCACCTCTCCATTGTCCGCCGCCCAGGCGGCAAGGCACCATAAAGAAGCGATCCTGACAACTGGCCGTCAGCAGCCTTTGCGCCAATGCACTTCAACTGTCGGCGCGTCTCAAAATGAGCGCGGCGGCACGAACAGGCATATCGTCTTGCCGGCATCGAGACCGGCCTGATGCGCGCACCAGTGAAATTCGCCGTCAGGGCTGTCCTTGACGCGCTTGTCCGTCATCGGAACGACTTCGCCGGTACCGGCAATCACGTAGCCTTCGGGCTTTTCCAGCACTTCGCCGGTGTGCGTGGCACGACAGTCATAGTTGGCGCAGCAGGCGAACGGATAGCTCCAACCCTGCGGCTTTGCCGCCGTGGGCTTGGCATCATGAGCAAAGGCCGCAGGCGCGAACATCGCGACGGCAAACAGAGAAAACATAAGTCGGCCGACCGGTTGAACGGCTCGGGCCGATCTGGGCGTGGCAGCAGACATGGGACGTTCCTTTCGAGCGTCAAGCATTTCGCCTGCCCGTTCCCGGAACGTGTCTTCCCAGTGGCCGGATCATCAGTCGCAGATATGCCGCGTCCGGCCATAAATGCTTTTTGTCTCCCAGCATTCGGATGCTGGGCTGATTCCTTGGTCGGCGCAAGAAGCCGCTGCACCCAGATGTGGGCGCACGCCATAACACACTGCTACCGCTGACGAGATTCAAGCCAGGTAAGTTCCCGGCAGGCGGGGCATGCAAACAACGGGATTGGCCCGGAGTGGTTCCAGCCGCTCAAATCCAATCACATGCTCTTGATTGCCGGTGATAGTGCCGACGATCGTCCGCAAAGGAGAATCAGCCACCCTGCAGCCGACGGAGGTATGAGCAGCCGGCCGAACGGCGAAAATGCGCCGCGCCCGCTTTGGGAGGAAGAAAAGCCCCTTCCCGCACCAGAGCGATATGCCGAGTCGGGACCCTGCAATCACCGCGAACTTGTCGCGCCGCACCGGCGAACACTTGAGACCAACACCGGGCGCCGCACGACAATACGTCCGCTTTTGCGACCGGCTCGCGATCATTGCCCGCGCAAGCAGCCTAATCCAGATCCGCCACCGCTTCGCCCGCGCCACCCTCGATGCGTTGCGAGAGCGAAGCTTCCATGAAGTCGTCGAGGTCGCCGTCGAGCACGCTCGACGGGCTGGTGCTTTCGACACCGGTGCGCAGATCCTTGACCAGCTGATAGGGCTGCAACACGTAGGAACGTATCTGGTGACCCCAGCCGATGTCGCTCTTCGATGCCTCGGTGGCATTGGCCACCGCTTCGCGCTTCTTCAGCTCTTCCTCGTAGAGGCGCGAGCGCAGCATTTCCCAGGCCTTGGCCTTGTTCTTGTGCTGCGAGCGTTCTGCCTGACAGGCGACCGCGATGCCGGTGGCGATATGGGTGATGCGCACAGCCGAATCGGTGGTGTTGACGTGCTGGCCGCCCGAACCCGATGAACGATAGGTATCGATGCGCACGTCGGATTCGGAGACGTCGATCTCTATCCTGTCGTCGACCACAGGATAGACCCAGACGCTGGAGAAGGACGTATGACGGCGCGCATTGCTGTCATAGGGTGAGATGCGCACCAGGCGGTGGACGCCGGATTCGGTCTTCATCCAGCCATAGGCATTGTGGCCCTTGATCAGCAAGGTCGCGGACTTGATGCCCGCCTCTTCGCCGTCATGCACTTCAAGCACCTCGACCTTGAAGCGGCGGCGCTCGGCCCAGCGTGTGTACATGCGCAACAGCATCGAGGCCCAATCCTGGCTCTCGGTGCCGCCGGCGCCGGCATGGATTTCGAGATAGGTGTCATTGGCGTCCGCTTCGCCCGAGAGCAGCGTTTCCACCTGTCGGGCCTTGGCCTCGCCCTGCATCGAACGGATCGCGGCTTCGGCTTCGGCGACGACGCCTTCGTCGCCCTCTTCCTCGCCGAGCTCGATAAGACCGATATTGTCTTCCAGCGCCTGGGTCAGGCCCTTGACCGCCGCGATGCCTTCCTCGAGGCCCTGGCGCTCGCGCATCAGCTTCTGCGCTTCCAGCGGTTCGTTCCAGAGACTGGCGTCCTCGGCCCGCACGTTCAGGTATTCAAGCCGCTTTATGGCCTGATCCCAGTCAAAGATGCCTCCTCAGCAGGGTTATCGCCTGCCTGATCTCGTCGACGATATTCTGCGTTTCCGCGCGCATGGCCTGATGTTTTGTCCTGTTGCTGAAATGACGCTTCGGTCGGCGCGATACATAGGGACGGTGCCGCCATGTGTAAAGCGAAATGGGCCAGCCGGAGGCTGGCCCAACTGGACGCGTGAATTCGTCAGTAAAGGCCGCCGCCGCCGTCCTGGATGGCCTGGTTGGCCTGCGGCGACAGCGCGCCGCCCGAGGCGTTGGAGCCATCGGCACCCATGCCGATCACCCAGTAGCTGTCGGCGGGGCCGGTCCCCGGCTTGAAAGCCTCGATGATGGTGCCCGCATCGCCCGAGGAGGAGCGCATGCCGGTCTTGCGGTTGATGGCGATCAGGTTCATGCCGTCAGGCACCTTGAAGTCGACATTGGGCGTGCCGTCCAGCGCCACACGCATGAAGTCCTTGAAGATCGGGGCGGCAAGACCGCCGCCGGTGGCGCCGTGGCCGAGGCCGCGCGGCGTGTCGTAGCCCATGTAGAGACCAACCACGAGGTTCGGCGTATAACCGATGAACCATGCGTCCTTCTCGTCGTTGGTGGTGCCGGTCTTGCCGGCGATGTGGCGGCCAAGTTCCCCGATTGTGGCGCCGGTGCCGCGCTGGACGACGCCTTCCATCATCGAGGTGATCTGGTAGGCGGTCATCGGATCGAGCACCTGCTCGGAATTGTCGACCAGTTCCGGCTCGGGCTGGTTTTTCCATTCAGGAGCGTTGCAGCCTTCGCAGCCACGCTCGTCCTGCTTGAACACGGTCTTGCCGTAGCGGTCCTGGATACGATCGATCAGCGACGGTTTGATCGACTTGCCGCCATTGGCCATGATCGAATAGGCCGAAACCATGCGCATGACGGTCGTCTCGCCCGAACCCAGCGCCATCGGCAGATATGGCGCCAGATGATCATAGACGCCGAAGCGCTCGGCATATTCGACGACCAGCTTCATGCCCATGTCGTTGGCAAGCCGCACCGTCATCAGGTTGCGCGACTTCTCGATGCCGGAGCGGAGCGTTGCCGGCCCGGCGACGGTGCCGTCATAGTTCTTCGGCGTCCAGGTGGTGTTGCCGCTCTGGATGGTGATCGGTCCGTCCATGATCACCGAGGCCGGAGTATAGCCATTGTCGAGTGCGGCCGAATAGACGATGGGCTTGAATGACGAACCCGGCTGGCGCATCGCCTGGGTGGCGCGGTTGAATTCGGACTGCGAATAGGAGAAGCCGCCGACCATGGCCAGCACGCGGCCGGTGTGCGGATCCATGGCGATCAGTCCGCCTTCCACCTCGGGAACCTGGCGCAAGCTGTAGGTATTGTCGGAGCCGTCGTTCTTCTGGACGAAGATGACATCGCCCGGCTTCAGCACGTCGGCCGGCGACTTGGCCTTGACTGTCTTGCCCTCGACCACATGGCGCATGGCAAAGCCCATGTCTTCCTTGCTGACGGTGCCTTCGACGCGTTCCTTCACGATATCGCCCGACGCCTGGCGTGCGGGCTGCAGGCCGATCGACAGCCCGGACGCCGAACTGTCGAGCACGACGGCCAGCGACCACTCGGGAACGTCTTCCAGTCCCTTGACGGCGCCCAGCGGCACACCCCAATCGCCGGAGACATCGATCGTCTTCAACGGCCCGCGATAGCCACGCAAAGTATCGTATTTCACCAATCCATTCTGCATCGCCTTGCGGGCGATGAGCTGGACCTTCGGGTCAAGGGTGGTGCGAATCGACAGCCCGCCCTCATAGAGCGCGTTCTCGCCATAGCGGGCAATGATCTGCCGACGAACCTCTTCCGTGAAATACTCGCCGGCGAAAAGGTAGGAGCCGCTGCGGCGCGGAGCAACGCCAAGCGGCTCGGCCTTCGCCTTTGCGCCCTCTTCAGGCGTCACGTAACCGTTCTCGACCATCTGGCCGATGACCCAGTTTCGCCGTTCAATTGCGCGGTCGGCGTGCTTGAAGGGATTGTAGTTGGCCGGACCTTTCGGGAGCGATGCCAGATAGGCGGCCTCGGCCACGGTCAGCTCGTTCACCGATTTATCGAAGTAGGTCAGTGCCGCACCGGCAACGCCATAGGCGTTGAAGCCAAAGAAAATCTCGTTGAGATAGAGCTCGAGGATACGATCCTTGGAATAGGCCTGTTCGATGCGGAACGAGAGGATGGCCTCCTTGACCTTGCGTTCCAGGGAACGCTCGTTGGTGAGCAGGAAGTTCTTGGCAACCTGCTGGGTGATCGTCGAGCCGCCCTGCATGGGGCCACCCGAAACGTAAGTGATAACCGCTCTGCCCAATCCCGTTATATCGACACCGGGGTGGCTGTAGAAGTTCTTGTCCTCAGCCGACAGGAAGGCAGCCTTGACGCGATCCGGGATAGCCTGGATCGGCAAATACAGGCGCCGTTCCCGCGCGTACTCGGCCATCAGCGCGCCATCCGAGGCATGGATGCGGGTGGTCACCGGAGGCTCGTACTTTGCAAGCACTTCGTAGTCAGGCAGATCCTTCGCTACATGGCCGATGTAGAGGGCAACGCCCGCCGCGGCCAGGAGGGCCAGCGTCGTGCCTATGCCGAAGAAATAGCCAATGAGACGAATCATACCCGCTCCAGTCCTTGGTTCGGGAATTTCCTAAACGAAGCCGCCTTTCACGCAAGCTTTCGAGCCGGTCCCAACCCGTAATCGAAAACCCATGTCGCCACCATGTGGACAAAATACGGCAAGGCCTGATTTCGCAGCCGCAAGCCCGAAATAAAAGCGCAGGGTGTTGTCATCGCGCAACGCCGCCTCTGGTTGCAGGCGCCGCCGGGCATTGTCAACCTCCGGTTCCAGCCCCGGCACGCGCGGAAGCGAACAATGCCACGGCATTGGTGATGCTTTGCGCTGCCTTGCCGCGCCACTCGGCGTCAAGCAGTTGCGCCTCGTCCTTGGCATTGGAGAGATAGCCGAGCTCGACCAGCACGGACGGCACGTCGGGGGCCTTCAGCACCTTGAACCCGGCCGAACGCTGCGGATTGTTGATAAGACCGACGCTGGTCGACAGCTGACCGACCAATGTGTGGGCAAAACTCATCGAGAAGGTGTGCGTCTCGCGCCGGATCAGGTCGATCAGGATGTCGGTCACTTCCTTGCTGTCGTTCTTGATGACCATGCCGGCGAACTGGTCGGACAGGTTTTCACGGTCGGCCAGCGCCTGCGCTTCCGGATCGGAGGCCTTGTCGGAAACGGTATAGACGGTGGCGCCGCGGATTCCCTTGACGCTGATCGTGTCGGCATGAATCGAAATCAGCAGATCGGCTTCATGCTGGCGGGCGATGCGGACGCGGTCGTCGAGGCGCAGATATTCGTCGGTATCTCGGGTCATGAAGACATCGTATCTGCCGGCGGCCGCGAGTTTGTCGCGCAGCTCCGTGGCAAAGGCCAGCGTGACGTTCTTCTCGATGGTGCCGTTCAAACCTTCGGCACCGCCGTCTATGCCGCCGTGGCCGGGGTCGATGACGATGGTGAATCGGTGGCCCGGATTGGAGACAGGTCCGGTTCCGACCCGGCCGCCCTTGTCGGTCGAAACCGTGGAACCGGTGGTCAGCGCCTGATTGGCAAGAGCGGCGTCGAACTCACGTTCGGAGGCCGCCGACATGTCGACGGCAAGGCGGTAGCCGGTTCCGTCCTCGTTCTTGAGCACATCGAGCTTGTCGACGGCGAACGGCCCCTTGCCGGTGAGGATCAGTCGCGAGACGCCCTCGCCGAGCTCGCCGAGCCGCACGCCCTTGACCAGGCCACGCGGCTTCAGATTCTTGGCATCGATGGCAAATCGGGTGTTCGCAAGATCGATGACAAGGCGATTGGGTCCGCGCAGCAGGAACCATTTGATGTCAGGCTCGCGATCGAAATCCATGACGATGCGCATCTTGGTGGCATCGCCGGCCATTTTGTAGCCCTTGGCCATGAGCGGAGCGTCGGCCGCATTGGCAACCATGGAAAAGGCTACAGGGGAAAAGACTTGGGAAATCGCCACCAGCAGCAGGAGACAGAAGGCACGGAGAACCTGGCCGCCAACACGACATCCCTTGTCTGTGAAGTCCGCCAGTCCCATCTTTCTTCCAGTCGCTCCCGGTTTGGCGCCAGGCGCCGGTTCGTTTCGTCAACATGCCGGTTAGGCCGCGAGCTCGATTAACGATTGGTATCCAGAGAAGGTTAACCAAGCCTTTTCACGCAAGGACGGGGCCAGGCTTACGCTACGGAACTGCTTTTTGCCGGCATCGGAAATCGGGGTTGCCTTCCAACCCGCCAAATCATAAAAGCGATGGTGGATCACTGCAATCCTGGAACCGCCCTCCTCCGCAGCTTCCTGCTACAGGGTCAGATGAAAGGCGGCTCCTTTCGCTTCACGCGAAAAGGCTTCAGGTGATTGCGACGAATTTCGCAGGTGTGCTCCCGTGGCGGGGGAATCGCCTGCGTGAGGAAAACGGCCGGGTTTGTTCCCGCGCCGGCTCTGTATGAGCAAACAAGCTGGTCCGGTTTCCGGGCTTTGGTTCAAAAGGTTCTGCTGGTGACGATGGCTTCAAGCGCAATCATGGAAAGGTCCGCATCAAACCGCGCCAATATGGCTGCGGGCGGCACCGCCATGACACGCAGGCAGCGTCCGGCGGACATTCAGACATCCGGCACCCACACACCAGAAACGCAGCAGCGGGCTTTGCCTTGCAAGCTGCGGCTGACGGCTGCCGGGAGGAAACGAAATAATGCCCAACAAAATGCTGATAGACGCCTCCCACCCGGAGGAAACACGCGTTGTCGTCGTACGCGGTAACCGTATCGAAGAATTCGACTTTGAATCCCAGGACAAGAAGCAGCTCAAAGGAAATATCTATCTCGCCCGTGTAACGCGCGTCGAACCTTCCCTTCAGGCAGCCTTTGTCGAATATGGCGGCAACCGTCACGGTTTTCTCGCCTTCAGTGAAATACACCCCGATTACTACCAGATTCCGGTCGCCGACCGTCAGGCACTGCTGCGCGCGGAAGCGCAGGAGGCCGAGGACGAAGAGAACGAGGACGGCGAAGGCGATGATCGCCAGAGCCGGGATCGTGGACGGCGCGGTCGCCGGCGCGGCGGCAAGCCCCGCGACCGTGGTGAAAACAGGCGCGATGCCGGCGCGGCCGAATCCGGCGAGGCAAGCGAAGCCGCCGGCGAGGCAGACGAAAACAACGACAATGGGCCAGATGACAATGGCCCGGACGTTGTCGCCGAGAACATGGCCGACGTTTCCGGGACCACGGAACACGCATCCGACGCCTCGGAATACGCCGACGCATCCGAACAGGACGAGGTTTCTTCCGAACAGGATAAAGGCGAGACCAACGACGGCCCCCCCAAGTCGATCGCCGCGTCCGTCGAAGGCGACGTGATTTCCGAGCCCATCCCGCATGCCGAACAGGGCAGCGAAGCCACCTCCACCGACAATGATCGCGGCATGCTGGAGGAAGTATCCTCTTCCCATCCGGACGATCATGAGATCGAATCGGTCGGCGCCGAGGACGCGCTCGAGGAAGTGCGCAATCGCCGCAAGCCGGTGCGCCGCCAGTACAAGATCCAGGAAGTGATCAAGCGCCGGCAGATCCTGCTGGTGCAGGTCGTCAAGGAAGAGCGCGGCAACAAGGGCGCGGCGCTCACCACCTATCTGTCGCTCGCCGGCCGCTATTCCGTTCTGATGCCGAACACTGCGCGCGGCGGCGGTATTTCGCGCAAGATCACCAGCGCGGTCGACCGCAAGCGCCTCAAGGAGGTCGTCGCCGATCTCGAAGTGCCGCAAGGCATGGGAGTCATCCTGCGCACCGCAGGCGAGAGCCGCACCAAGGCCGAGATCAAGCGCGACTACGAATATCTGATGCGGCTGTGGGAGAACGTGCGCAATCTCACGCTCCAGTCCACGGCCCCTGCCCTTGTCTATGAGGAAGGCAGCCTGATCAAGCGCTCGGTGCGCGACCTCTACAACAAGGACATCGACGAGATTCTCGTCTCCGGCGAAGAGGGCTATCGCGAGGCCAAGGATTTCATGCGCATGCTGATGCCGAGCCACGCCAAGGTGGTTCAGCCGTTCCGCGACACGACGCCGATCTTCGTGCGCAACGGCATCGAGGCGCAGCTCGACCGCATGCTGCAGCCGCAAGTGACGCTGAAGAGCGGCGGCTACATCATCATCAACCAGACCGAAGCGCTGGTCGCCATCGACGTCAATTCGGGCCGTTCCACCAAGGAGCACTCGATCGAGGACACCGCGCTCCACACCAATCTGGAAGCGGCCGAGGAAGTCGCCCGCCAGCTCAGGCTGCGCGACCTTGCCGGCCTGATCGTCATCGACTTCATCGACATGGAGGAGAACCGCAACAACCGCTCCGTCGAGAAGCGGCTGAAGGATCACCTCAAGAACGATCGTGCTCGCATCCAGGTCGGCCGCATCTCGCATTTCGGCCTGATGGAGATGTCGCGTCAGCGCATCCGCGCCAGCGTGCTGGAATCGACCATGAAGCCGTGCCCGCATTGCGGCGGCACCGGCCATGTCAGGTCCGATTCGTCGGTGGCGCTGATGGTGGTACGGGCGATCGAGGAGTTCCTGCTCAAGGATTCGCGAAGCCACATCACGGTGCGCACGCCGGCCGCGACCGCGCTCTACGTGCTCAACCACAAGCGCGGCACGCTGGTGGAACTGGAAAGCCGCTTCGGCCTGACGATCACCATCGAGGCAGACGATGCGGTGGGTGCCCAGCACTACGCGATCTTCCGCGGCGCGCTGGCCGAAAAGCCGGAAGGTTTCGTCGAGGTGCGCAGCCTGCCGGCCTATGTCGAGCCGGAAGAGCCCGAGGACGAGATCGTCGTCGCCGAGGAGGAGGACGAGGCGCCGGCCCAGGCCGAACAGCCGCGCCACGCCCAACAGCCGCAGCATCAGCAGCCCAAATCCGGCAAGGACGGCGAAGGCCGCGATCGCAAACGCCGCAAGCGCCGCAGGCGGCGTGGCGGCAAGGACCGCGACCGCGAGCATGGCGCCCCGGCCGACGGCGCTTCCCTCGCCACGTCCGATGACGGTTTCTCCGCGCCGGAAGGCGCTGCGGACCATGGCGATGCCGAGGTGGACGACGAGGCTGCGGTCGCCGCAACCGGGACCGTCGAAACGGCGGAAGCGCCCGACGATGGCCAGGGCAAGAAGCGTCGGCGCGGCAAGCGCGGCGGCAAGCGCAACCGTCGCGAAGACGGTGAAGGCGAGACCGAGGCGGAAGCCGGCGAAACGACCGAGCCCGCCGAAGCTGATGCTTCGCTAAGCGAGCCTGCGTCGATCGAGCCGGTGGCTGCCACCGCCGTCGAACAACCCGCGGCTACCGTGAGTGACGAGGTGCCAAGCACCGAGAAGCCCAAGAAACCGCGTCGCGCAGCCAAGCCGAAGAAGGCGGCCGCCGAAACCGTCGCCGAGGAGCCGACCGCGGAACTGGCCGTGCAGGCACCGGCCGAAACGCCAGCCACGGCATCGGACGAGGCAGCGGCCGCCGAGGAGACGCCGAAGGCCCGGCCATCGCGCCGCAAGGCGGCAGCCGCTGATACGCCTGTCGTACCGGTGGTTTCCTCGACCGTCGCCGACGAGCCCGAAGTCAAGACCGAAGAAAAGCCGAAGCGTGCCGGCTGGTGGCAGCGGAAAGGCTTTTTCTAAGCTTTTCAAATCGTTGAATTGATTCTCTGAGAAAGAATCCCGCGCCGATCGAATGAACGGCGCGGGATTTTTCTTATCGGCAGGTCACGTTTCTAAGGCGCGAAGATCGACCAGTTCATCATCCTGGCGAGCTTTTCCAGTGCGATCGAACCCAGCTTGGAATTGCCGTTGGCGTTGAGGCCAGGCGACCAGACGGCGAGCGAGGCGACACCCGGCACGATGCCCAATATGCCGCCGCCGACGCCGCTCTTGCCGGGGATGCCGACGCGGAAAGCGAAATCGCCAGAGCCGTCATAGTGGCCGCAGGTCAGCATCATGGCGCCGATGCGCCGCGCCCGCTCCGCCGACACCACGGAATGCCCGGTTGCCGGGTTCTTGCCGCCATTGGCGAGGAAGCGGCCGGCCATCGCCAATTGCCGGCAGCTCATGGCGATGGCGCAATGGTGGAAATAGACGCCCAGCGCCAGTTCCGGTGCATGATGGAGATTGCCGAAGGATTTCATGTAATTGGCGAGCGCGAAGTTGCGGTAGCCAGTGGCACGTTCGGAAGCCGCGACCTCGCGGTCGATGATGATCGTCTCGTCGTCGGCGAGGAACTGGATGAAGCGCAGTATCTCGCCGATCGCCTCGCGCGGCTGGTGACCGGCAAGCAGGATGTCGGAAATGACGATGGCGCCGGCATTGATGAACGGATTGCGCGGAATGCCATTCTCATGCTCCAGCTGGACAATCGAGTTGAACGGGTTACCGGAGGGCTCGCGCCCCACTCGCTTCCACAGCGCATCGCCGACATTGCCGAGCGCCAGCGTCAGGGTGAACACTTTCGAGATGCTCTGGATCGAAAAAGCCTGCTCGGCATCGCCGGCCACGAGCGTGCGGCCATCATTGGTGACGGCCGCGATGCCGAATTTCTTCGGGTCGACCTTGCCCAGTTGGGGAATATAGGTCGCGACATCGCCGCGATCGATGCGTTCCGCCATTTCCGCCGCGACTTCCGCCAATGCTTGATCAAGTTTGGGGGCCTGTTCGAGTTCCGGCATGACGCTACCTCAACCAGCGTTCGATGCGCGCCATCGCCTCGACCATGTCGTCGTGGCTGCCGGCGTAGGAAAACCGCATCGTGCGGTGCCCCGCCCGGGTGTCGAAGTCGCGGCCGGGTGTCGCTGCAACATGCGCCTCGGCAAGCATCCTGCGGGCGAAGACCATGCTGTCGTTGCTGTGCCGGGTGACATCGCAAAAGGCATAGAAGGCGCCATCCATGGGCGCCGCCAGGGGAAAACCCAGCTCCGGCAAACGCTTCATCAAGAGCTCGCGATTCCAGGCATAGCGTCCCTTCACCGCCTCCAGTTCCTCGGTTGCGGCAAAAGCCTCGATCGCGGCGATCTGCGACAGCTCCGGCGGCGAGATGTAGAGGCTTTGGGCGATGCGCTCGACCGGCCGCACGAGTTCTTCCGGCAAAACCATCCAGCCGATGCGCCAGCCGGTCATGCAGTAGTATTTCGAGAAGGAGTTGATCACCGTCACGCTGTCGCTGAAGGCGAGTGCCGTGGTGTCGGAGGCGCCATAGGCCAACCGATGGTAGATCTCATCGGAAATGACGGCGATGCCGAGCGATTCCGCCGTGGTGATCAGCGTCGCCAGCTCGTCGGCTGGGATGACGGCGCCCGTCGGATTGGCCGGACTTGCAAACAGCACACCCTTCAGCGGCGCCTCGCGATGCGCGGCTTCCAGATGGCCAGCGTGCAGATAAGCCGCGTCGCCGAGCTCGATTTCGACCACGTCGATGCCAAGGGCTGCCATAATGTTGCGATAGGCGGGGTAGCCGGGCGCGGCGATGGCGACCCGGTCGCCCGGATCGAACATCGCCAGGAAGGCGAGATTGAAGGCCGCCGACGATCCGGTGGTTACCGCGATCCGGCCGGGGTCGACATCGAGGCCATAATGATCCGCGTAATGCCCGGCGATCGCCTTGCGCAGCGAGGCCAGACCCAAGGTGTCGGTATAGCCTATGCGTCCAACCTCCAGCGCCTTGGCGGCGGCGGCACGGACCCGAGCCGGCGCTGGATCGGATGGCTGGCCGACCGCCATGGAGATCACCGGCACGCCCTGAGCCCTCAGCCGGTTCGCTTCGGCCAGCACATCCATGGCGTGGAACGGCTCGACATTGCCGCGATGGGAGAGCGAAACGACCATTTTTACCCCTGTCCCGAGGATTGAGCGCGCCAGGTCCTGACGCATGCGCCGCACAAATGCCCGATTGATGTGAGGATCACAAGTTGAGGAAGTTTTTCAGGCGCCGACTTTTCATCTTTCGCCCGCTCGTCTACCAGTGGACACATTATGTTGAGCCGACCCAGATCGACGATTGCCCGGGCAGCGCGTGTCTTCGCAACGGTTTCGCTTGCAGCCGCGGTTGCGGTTGCGGGTTCGCAGACCGCCTTCGCCCAAGGCGTGCCAGTGGTCCGCGACGCCGAGATCGAAGCCCTGGTGCGCGATTATGCACGGCCGATCTTCAGGGCCGCCGGGCTGGCGAATGATGGCATCGACATCGTGCTGGTCAATGATTCCAGCTTCAACGCCTTCGTCACCGGGCGCCGGCTGTTCATCAACACCGGCGCGTTGATGACGGCTGAGACGCCGAACGAAATCATCGGCGTCATCGCACACGAAGCCGGGCATATCGCCGGCGGCCACCAGCAGAAGCTGCGCGACCAGCTCGAACGCGCCAAGACCATGGCCATCATCGCCACCTTGCTCGGTGCCGGCGCGATCGTTGCCGGTGCGACCACGAACAGCCGCGGCCTTGCCGGCGCCGGCATGGGCGTGGCGGCCGGCGGCGGCGAGATGGCGCAGCGCAGCATCCTCGCTTACCAGCGCACCGAGGAAATCACGGCCGACCGCTCGGCCATCACCTATCTCAATGCCACCGGCCAGTCCGGCATGGGCATGCTGAAGACCTTCCACCGCTTCCAGACCGCGCTGTCGCTGTCGGGCGCGCAGGTCGATCCCTACCGGATCAGCCACCCGATGCCGCAGGACCGCATCGCCAACCTCGAGGTGCTGGTCAAACAGAGCCCCAATGTCGACAAGATCGACGCGCCGGCACTGCAGCAGCGCCACGACATGATGCGGGTGAAGATTGCCGTCTACATGGAAGGCCACGCCGCCGCGACGCGGCTGATGCAAAAGATGCGGGGCAGCATGGCGGCGCTGTATGGCGATGCCCAGTCGGCCTATCTCTACGGCAACATCGCTGCGGCGCTCACCAAGACCAACGCCCTGATCAAGGCGCAGCCCAAGAATGCCTACTTCCAGGAGCTGCTCGGCGATATTCTGATGAAAGCCAACAAGCCCGCGGATGCTGCCGACGCTTATTCCAAAGCGGTCAGCCTCGACCCGGCACGGTCCGGCCTGCTGCCTGTCTCGCTTGGCCAGGCGCTGATGGCGGTCGGCACGCCCGACTCGCTGAAGAAAGCTGTCGTGCAGATCAACAATGGCCTGGGCCGCGACAAGGAAAACTCCACCGGATATCGCTATCTGGCGCAGGCTTATGGGGAGCTGGGAGACATACCGGGCGCGGAGCTTGCCACCGCCGAAGGCCATTTCTATTCCGGCAACTACAAGGATGCGAAGATCTTCGCCATGCGGGCGCAACAGCAGATGAAGCGCGGCGAGCCGCGCTGGATACGCGCCCAGGACATCATAAACTACAAATCGTCAGGCAAGAGCCAGTAATCTCATGAACCTTCCGGCCGCGTGCTGCGACACAGCCAGACCGGAAAACAGGCAGAAGGAACGACAACGATGAAAAAGGCACTGCTGCTGGGCACCACGGGGGTTGCGGTCGCCCTTGCCATGCTGGCTTTCGGTTTCGTGGCCGGCAGTCCGCAGGTTGCGAAGGCCGGAACGGCACAGGCTGTCCAGACGGCTCAGCCTGTCCAGACGGCGCAGCCTGTCCAGACGGCGGCCGATACCAAAATCGACCGCACCGAGGTCGAGGGAATCATCCGCGACTATCTCCTGAAGAATCCGGAAGTGCTGCTGGAAGTGCAGGACGCGCTCGAGGCCAAGCAGAAGGAGGAACAGCGGCTCGCGGCACTGGGCGTCATCAAGAACGCCAAGGACCAGATCTTCAATTCCACCTTCGACGGCGTTGTCGGCAACCCGAACGGCAAGGTCACGATCGTCGAGTTCTACGACTACAATTGCGGCTTCTGCAAACGCGCCATCGAGGACATGCGGGCGCTTACCAAGTCCGATCCGGACCTGCGGTTCGTGCTCAAGGAATTCCCGATCCTCGGCCCGGATTCGCAGAAGGCGAGCGTCGTCTCAATGGCGTTTCACCTGATGATGCCGGAGAAATACGGCGAGTTCCACAATGCGCTGCTCGGCGGCCAGGGGCGCGCCACCGAGGCAACCGCGATCAAGATCGCGCTTTCGCTCGGCGCCGACGAGGCGACATTGCACGAGAAGATGAAGGACCCATCGATCACCGAGGCCTTCACCAAAACTTACGATCTTGCCAACAAACTGCAGATCACCGGAACCCCGTCCTACGTCGTCGGCAACGAGGTCGTGTTCGGGGCGCTCGGGCAGGAAGTGCTTGCTGAAAAGATCGAGGCGGCGAAAGCCGCGCTTTGAGCGGCAAGTGGTTTTCTTCACGGGCGCATTTCGGCCTGTTGTGGACAGTGAAAGAACGCACTTGCGCTCTTTCCGCGGGCGACTATGCCCGGTATAGAGGCCCAGCGCGCCGGCTTGACGCCGGCGCCGGAAAAGGTCGGTTTTTTTGAAAACGGTTTTTGTCCTGAACGGTCCCAATCTCAACGCGCTCGGCAAGCGCGAGCCGGGCATCTATGGCGGCAAGACGCTTGCCGCGATCGCCGACGACTGCAAGCAGGCAGGTGCGTCGCTTGGGATCGAGATCGATTTCCGTCAGTCGAACCATGAGGGCGATCTCGTCGACTGGATCCAGGAGGCCGGCGACAAAGCCGCCGGCATCGTCATCAACCCAGGCGCCTATAGCCATACCTCGATCGCGATCCACGACGCAATCCGTTCGGTCGCGCCATTGCCGGTCGCCGAAGTTCACCTTTCCAACATCCACGCGCGGGAACCGTTCCGCCACGTCTCCATGGTCGCGCCGGTCGCTGTCGGCATGATCTGTGGCTTTGGGCCGCTCGGCTACACGCTGGCGCTGCAAGCGCTCGCCGCACGCCTATGACCGGCCAACAAACAGAAGGCTCGAAAATGTCGATAAAGAAGACCGGTGTTGACCAGCAACTGATCCGCGATCTGGCGGGCATACTGAACGACACCAACCTGACAGAGATCGAGGTTGAACTCGGCGACCTGAAGGTACGGGTATCGCGACAGGCGCCCGCCGTTCACGCGATTGCGGCCCCGCAGCCCACCTATGCACCAACGGCAACCCAGCCCGCGGCCGCCCCGGCGGCGGTCGACGTGTCGAAAAACGCGGTGACCTCGCCAATGGTCGGCACCGCCTATCTGGCGCCGTCGCCGGACGCAAAGCCGTTCATCGAGGTCGGCCAGAAGATCAAGGAAGGCCAGACGCTGCTGATCATCGAGGCGATGAAGACGATGAACCAGATCCCCTCGCCGCGCGCGGGCACGGTGACGGCGATCCTGTTCGAGGACGCGACGCCGGTGGAATACGGCATGCCGCTCGTCGTGATCGAGTAGAGCGGACCTGATGTTCCAGAAGATCCTCATCGCCAATCGCGGCGAAATCGCGCTCCGGGTGCTGCGCGCCTGCAAGGAACTTGGCATCCAGACGGTGGTGGTGCATTCGACCGCCGACGCTGACGCCATGCATGTCAGGCTCGCCGACGAAAGCGTGTGCATCGGTCCGCCGCCGTCGCGCGACAGCTATCTCAACATCCACCAGATCGTCGCGGCCTGTGAGATCACCGGCGCCGACGCCGTGCATCCGGGCTATGGCTTCCTGTCGGAGAACGCCAAGTTCGCCGACATTTTGGCGGCGCACAACATCACCTTCATCGGCCCGTCCGGCGACCACATCCGCATCATGGGCGACAAGATCGAGGCCAAGCGCACGGCAAAACGCCTCGGCATTCCGGTTGTGCCCGGTTCCGACGGTGCGGTGACCGAGGAAAAAGAAGCCAGGCGCATCGCCGCCGAGATTGGCTATCCCGTCATCATCAAGGCGTCGGCCGGCGGCGGCGGACGCGGCATGAAAGTAGCGCATACGGAGGCAGACCTCGAAATCGCACTGCAGACGGCACGCTCGGAAGCGGGCGCGGCCTTCGGCGACGACGCGGTCTACATCGAGAAATACCTGGAGAAACCGCGCCACATCGAGGTGCAGGTGTTTGGCGACGGCTTCGGCGGCGGCGTGCATTTCGGCGAGCGCGACTGCTCGCTGCAGCGGCGCCACCAGAAAGTCTGGGAAGAGGCCAATTCGCCGGCGCTCAACGCCGAGGAGCGGTCCCGCATCGGCGGTATCTGCGCCAAGGCGATCGCCGATCTCGGCTATTCGGGCGCCGGCACCATCGAGTTCCTGTACGAGAACGGCGAGTTCTATTTCATCGAGATGAACACGCGCCTGCAGGTCGAGCATCCGGTGACGGAGGCGATCACCGGCATCGATCTGGTCCACGAGCAGATCCGCGTCGCGTCCGGCGGCGGCCTTTCGGTCAAACAGGAAGACATCAAGTTCAACGGCCACGCCATCGAATGCCGTATCAACGCCGAGGATCCCCGCACTTTCACCCCCTCGCCCGGCACGATCACGCATTTTCACACGCCAGGCGGCCTCGGCATCCGCGTCGATTCCGGCGTCTATTCAGGCTACAAGATCCCACCCTACTATGACAGCCTGATCGGCAAGCTGATCGTGCATGGCCGCAACCGCGTCGAATGCATGATGCGGCTGCGGCGGGCACTCGACGAATTCGTCGTCGACGGGATCAAGACGACGTTGCCGCTGTTTCGCGATCTCGTCGGCAATGCCGACATCGCCAATGGCGACTACGACATCCACTGGCTGGAAAAATATCTGGCCAAGGGCGAATAGCCTCAACTTGCCGCTATAATGACGCGATGACCCGTCCCTACGCGCCAGGCTATCGCATCCCAACCGACCTTCTGCTCAAGGCATACGCCTCGGGCGTCTTCCCCATGGCCGAAAGTGCTGGTGACCCAGAAGTCTTCTGGGTGCGGCCGGAGACGCGCGGCATCATCCCGCTCGACGATTTTCACACACCCAAAAGCCTGAAGAAGACGATCCGCAGGCACCCGTTCGAAATCCGTTTCGATTTCGATTTCGAGGCGACGATCGATGGCTGCGCCGAAAAGCGCGAGGAGCGCCGCTCTACCTGGATCAATGCGCCGATCCGCGAAGCCTATGTGCAACTGCACCGCATGGGTCATTGCCACTCGGTCGAGGCCTGGCGCGAGGGGCGTATGGTCGGCGGCCTCTATGGCGTCTCGCTCGGGCGCGTGTTCTTTGGCGAAAGCATGTTTTCCAAAGAGACGGACGCGTCGAAGACCTGCCTGGTGCATCTCGTCGAGCGCCTGAAGGCACGCGGCTTCGCGCTGCTCGATACGCAGTTCACGACAGAGCACCTCAAGCGTTTCGGCGCGGTCGACGTGCCGCGCGGCAAATACGAAAAGATGCTGGCAGATGCGCTGAAAGGCGAAGCAGTCTTTTTTCCGTAGGATCAGGCCCTACTTGGGCGGCGCCTCGATCGGCGTCTGTGCATGAAACATCATCTTCCAGCCGTTGACGCGATGGACGTAGCCGGTGCTGACCAGCGCCGCATAGGGCTCGCCATTTTCGCGCGTCGCATGCGCTTCATAGGTCAGCATGACGATATCGCTGCCGGGTTCGATTATTCCCTTGAGTTCGATGTCGAGGTCGCGCCAGCGGTTGGGTTTGGCTGCGGTCTTGGCCAGATCGGCATTGTCCATGGCCTGTGCCATCTGTGGAAATGCCACAAGGCATTCGGTGTCGACATTGGCAGCATAGTAGGCAGTGTCGCCCGTCCAGAATCCCTTTTCGAGCTCCAGCAACTCGGCCTTGTTGGCCATGATCCGCTTGCTGTCCGACATTGGCGTATCCTCAACGCGCGTGGTGGTGGTCCAACGCGCGCCAGCCATGGCGGTTCCAAGAGATCAGTTGGTGTCCGTCGTATCCGGTTCCACGGCGTCGTCGGGCTGTGCCGCGTCCGGAGCGACCGAGGGCGTTGGCTTGGTCGCGGCTGGCTTCGACGCGTCGGCTTTCGCCCCATCGGCCTTGGTCGCGCCACTCTTGCCAGCATCGGGCGCCGGCACATCCGACTTCTGCTTGCATTCCTTCAGCCAGACGTCATAGACGGCATGTTCGACGGCGTTGAGCCCCGGACTTTCCGCAAACATCCAACCGGTAAAGATACGGCGGATCTTGCGGTCGAGCGTGATCTCGTCGACCTCGACGAAAGAATCTGTTTTCGGCTGTTCGTTCTGCGGCCGGGAATAGCAGACGCGCGGCGTGACCTGCAGGGCGCCGAACTGCACCGTCTCGTCGATATAAACATCGAAGGTGATGATGCGGCCGGTGATCTTGTCGATGCCGGCGAACTCGGCGACCGGGTTGGTGATGCGATCCGATCCCGCGGGCGCCGCCGGCGCCGGGGCGGCGGGAGCGGGTGCGGGTGAAGCCGCAAAGGCGATGGTGCTGACGGCGAGGCTGGCTGCTAACGTCAGGCCGCCCGTCAATATCGGGTTGAAAAAGCTCATGCAGGGGTACCGGTGGTTCGCGCCCAGGTGATTCCGTCGATCGCCAAGGCTAGTCGCCGTTTTCTGATCAGCAAGCAGCTAAACACCAATTGTGGCGATAAAGGACCGGCCTGCACCTTACCTTTGCAACTCGCGCCGTTACGAGCCCGGCGTCCAGGCGTCGTAGTCGCCGGTGACCTGCGGGCGGTGTTGATTGGTCAGCACCGAGCCCTTCGGACGATAGGCCGATGGGGTGCCGGTCAGATTGGGTAAATGCGGCTTTTGCCAGTCGCGCGGCCGGTAGTCATCGCTGGGGGGAGCGATATCGACACGATGGTGAATCCAGCCGTGCCAGCCCGGCGGAATGGCCGAAGCTTCCGAATAGTTGCGGTAGATGACCCAGCGACGCGTGCGGCCTTCCGAATCGATACCGCCTTCGTAATAGACATTGCCGGCCTCGTCCTGGCCGACCCTCTTGCCGTAGCGCCATGTGTGCAGGCGCGTTCCCAGCGTCTGGCTGTTCCACCAGGTGAAAAACTGCGTCAGGAAAGTCTTCATCTCAGAACCCTCGCGCTGGCGGCGCCTGTTTCCTGCTTATGGCGGCAGGCCTTCGGGAAGGCAAGGGTTTTGCCACGGGGAGCGCGCAAATGGCGCGCCAGGGACCCGACAACAGCCTGTGATCCCCGGGAGGTGACCGGATGCGCGCTTGCCAAGCCTTGCCGCTCTTTCTAAAGCTCTGCGCGCCCATGCGAAAATCCTGTCCCGCTGGGGCTGAAGGAGGCGACGATTGGCCACGCAATTGCCGACCACCGATATTCGCGTCGGCGCCGACCTGATTCGCCGCCGCAAGGGCGGCACGCCGATCGTCTGCCTCACCGCCTACACCTATCCGATCGCTCGCCTGCTCGATCCCCATGTCGACCTGCTCCTGGTCGGCGACAGCGTCGCCATGGTCGTGCATGGCCACGAGACGACGCTGGGCGCCTCGCTTGAGATGATGATCGCGCACGGCCAAGCCGTGATGAGGGGCTCGGCCCGGGCCTGCGTGGTCGTCGACATGCCGGCCCGCAGCTATGAGGGGTCCGCCGTGCAAGCCCTGGCCTCGGCACGGCGCATCGTCGGCGAGACCGGCTGCCAGGCGGTGAAGCTCGAAGGCGGCGTCGACATGGCTCGTCAGATTGCCGCGATCGTGGCCGCCGATATCCCGGTCATGGGCCATATCGGCCTGCAGCCTCAATCGGTGAAAAAGGATGGCGGCTACAAGATCAAGGGCCGCACGGACGAGACTGTAGCCGCCCTGATCGCCGACGCGCTGGCGGTCGAGAAGGCCGGCGCGTTCTCGGTGGTCATCGAAGGCACGATCGAGACGGTCGCCGCCGACATCACCCGCCGCATAGCCATTCCAACCATCGGCATCGGCGCCAGCGACTATTGCGACGGCCAGATCCTGGTCGTCGACGACATGGTCGGGCTG
The DNA here is from genome assembly GCF_006441385.1 of Mesorhizobium sp. B2-4-18. NCBI lineage: Bacteria > Pseudomonadati > Pseudomonadota > Alphaproteobacteria > Hyphomicrobiales > Phyllobacteriaceae > Mesorhizobium > Mesorhizobium sp. B2-4-18. The sequence continues at coordinate 124,674 of NZ_VFUW01000006.1, forward strand.
ACGGTCGACCGCGTGCCGAAATTCGTCAAGCAATACGCCGACCTGCGCAGCGTGATCACGCATGCCGCGGAGCGCTACGCATCGGAGGTGCGGGATCGCGTTTTCCCCGGACCCGCCCACGTCTTTTCAAAAACCAACGGCGGGGATGACGCGTGAGCCGGCCCCACGTCGTCGACAGCGTTGCCGCGCTTCGCGCGCGAATCCGCGACTGGCGGCGCGACGGACAACGCATCGCCATGGTGCCGACCATGGGCGCCTTGCATGACGGGCATCTTTCGCTGGTCAAGATCGCCCTCGAAAGGGCTGATCGTTGCGTGGTGTCGATCTTCGTCAACCCGACGCAGTTCGCACCGACCGAGGATCTCGACAAGTACCCGCGCCAGTTGGTCCGCGACCTCGACATGCTGGCCGCAGTCAAAGCCGACCTTGCCTTCACGCCCGGTATCAGCGAGATGTATCGCGCAGGCTTTGCCACGAAGATCTCGGTAGGCGGCCCGTCAGCCGGGCTCGAAACGGACTTTCGCCCTACCTTTTTCGACGGCGTCGCCACGGTGGTGGCCAAGCTTCTCCTGCAGGCCGCACCCGACTTCGCCATCTTTGGCGAAAAGGATTACCAGCAGCTTTGCGTCGTCAGGCAGCTTTGCCGCGACCTCGACCTGCCCGTCGAGATCATCGGCGCGCCGACCATACGCGACGCGCATGGCCTCGCCATGTCGTCACGCAACGCCTATCTCGATGAAGCCGAACTCCAGATCGCTCGTCAATTCAACGTCATTCTGCGCAAGGCAGCTGCTGCGCTGGCGGCGGGCGCAGGACAGGAGGAAACGATCGCCGAAGCAGGCCGCGTCTTGGTCGCGACCGGCTTCCAGAAGGTGGATTATGTCGAAGCCCGCGAAAGCCTGACACTCACGCCATGGCGGCGCGACCGCGCGGGCCGCGTTCTCGCCGCCGGCTGGCTGGGAAAAACCAGGCTGATCGACAATGTGGAAGTTCCCGCCGCCTGATCGGCGTTAGCATTCTCAATCAAGGTCGAAGGCCCGCCGCTGCCGATGCCAGGGCACGGGGAGGCGATCCGCTGACAAGTCACCGCCGCGTTCGCGCTGGCCAGGCTTTCATCCGTCTGGCTTCTGGCTCCCAGCCTACTCCTCGGTCGGCATATGCAGGTACATCGACTGTATGCCGACCCTGCCCGGCCCGGTGAACCGATTGACGATGAAATTCAAGTTGGCACCGAAGAAGCCGCTCGACAGCCGGTCGATCTTGGTCTCCATCCTGACAGAGGCATCCTTGAACAGCCAGCCGCCGGGCTCGATGTCTATGATCTCGCCCGGAGCGAGCGTCTTTTCAAAAACGTTGCCATAGCCGTGCAGCCAGACGATGCCGTCACCGGTATCGCCGCGAAACCGGTCGATGAAGAAGCCGCTCTGGCCGAACAGCATCGTCGCCAGGCCGCGTACACGCTCGAATGTGTAGTCGACATTGCCGGTGGCGGCCAGAAACTGGTGCTCGCGGACCTGTATCTCCTCGCCTCGCCGCAGGTGAATCGGTACGATGTGACCCGGCCCATCACGGCTGAAGGCGATGATGCCCGCCCCCGACGCCTCGGTGACGAAGATTTGCATGCCGGCCATCATGCGCTTCAGCGCGCCCTTCAGCGATTTCAGGCCGATGGTGATTGTGGAATTCTTCCACAGCAGGATGTGGTGCTCGAAATAGACAGGCATCCGCGTCACGTCGACGGAAAGCACGGGCACCAGTTCACCCCCTATGTGATAGGTGACGCCACCAAAGGTTCCGTCCGACACCTCGGTCGGCATCAGTTCCGGCAGACTTGGCATGGTTCCCCCCAAAGCCATCCCGCGTGTGTCGGTTTATTCCGGCTTCACACGGGTCGGCCTAGGCAGCTTTGGTGCCGGACACCAGGGCCGTCAAACGAAAACAGATCCCGCGACGCGCGCTCGCGCGAAGGTGATCACGCCGCCACGGTGCTCAGGCGGCAAGTACCCGTTCATAGATCAGCGCCGGGATGGCAGAGCTGGCGGAGCCGCAATTCTCGGTGCGGCCGATCTGGACGAAGCCGTTGGCCTGATAAAAGGCAACGGCGCGGGTGTTCTTCTCTTCCACTTCGAGCCGAATGCGGTGAGCTTCCGGAAAACTCTCGATGATCTCGTCGAGGAGCATGCCGCCGATACCGCGGCCCTGCAGCGAGGGAAGCACATAGAGCTGCCTGAGCATGACCACGCCGCCGCCATCGACGGCTTCGGCAAACGCCATGCCGCCAATGCGCTTGCCGTCATCGGCAACGAGGAACTCGCTGCTCGGCTTTACCAGCCTGGCTTTCAACGAGGCGATGGAGTGCCATTCATTGGTGATTTCGGTGACCCGTTCCGCGCCATAGATGGCGTCATACGTCGCATGCCAGGTCTCGACCAGCAACGCCCGGACGGCTGCGAGGTCGCGATCCCCGGCGGTGCGAACGAACATGCTTTTACTCGATGCCCAGCTTGGCCCTGACGAGGTCGTTGACGGCCTGCGGATTGGCCTTGCCGCCAGTCGCCTTCATCACCTGGCCGACGAACCAGCCGGCCATGCTGGGCTTGGCGCGGGCCTGCTCGACCTTGTCGGGATTGGCCGCGATCACCTCGTCGACCGCCTTCTCGATGGCCCCGGTGTCGGTGACCTGCTTCATGCCACGGCTTTCGACCAACTGGCGCGGATCGCCGCCCCCGTTCCAGACGATCTCGAACAGGTCCTTGGCGATCTTGCCGGAGATGGTGCCTTCCTTGATCAGATCGATGACGGCGCCGAGCTGGTCGGGCGAGACCGGAGCGGATTCAATGTCCTTGCCGGCCTTGTTGAGAGCACCCAGCAGATCGTTGATGACCCAGTTGGCGGCGAGCTTGCCGTCGCGACCGGCCGCCACCTTCTCGAAATAATCGGCGATCGGCTTTTCCGACACCAGGATCGCGGCGTCGTAGGTCGAGAGGCCGAGCGAAGAGATCAGCCGCAGCTTCTTGTCATCGGGCAGTTCCGGCAATTCCTTGGCCAGCCTATCGACATAGGCCTGGTCGAATTCCAGCGGCAGAAGGTCGGGATCGGGGAAGTAGCGATAGTCGTGCGCCTCTTCCTTGGAGCGCATCGAGCGCGTCTCGCCCTTGACGGCGTCGAACAGCCGCGTTTCCTGGTCGATCCTGCCGCCGTCCTCGATGATGGCGATCTGCCGGCGCGCCTCGTAGTCGATGGCCTGGCCGATGAAGCGGATCGAGTTCATGTTCTTGATTTCGCAGCGCGTGCCGAATTCGCCACCTGGCCGGCGTACCGAGACATTGACGTCGGCGCGCAACGAGCCTTCGTCCATGTTGCCGTCGCAGGTGCCGAGATAGCGCATGATGGTCCGCAGCTTGGTCACATAGGCCTTGGCCTCATCGCCGGAGCGCATGTCGGGTTTCGACACGATCTCCATCAGCGCCACGCCGGAGCGGTTGAGGTCGACATAAGACATGGTCGGGTGCTGGTCGTGGATCGACTTGCCGGCATCCTGCTCCAGGTGCAGGCGCTCGATGCCAACCTCGATGTCCTCGAACTCGCCCTGGCGGTCGGGGCCGACCGAGACGATGACCGTGCCCTCGCCGACGATCGGCTGCTTGAACTGCGAGATCTGGTAGCCCTGCGGCAGGTCCGGATAGAAATAATTCTTCCGGTCGAAGACCGACTTGTGGTTGATCTGCGCCTTCAACCCCAGGCCGGTGCGGATCGCCTGCTTGACGCATTCCTCGTTGATGACGGGCAGCATGCCTGGCATCGCCGCATCGACAAGGCTGACATTGGCATTGGGCGCGGCACCGAAAGCGGTCGAAGCGCCGGAGAACAGCTTTGCTTCCGAGATGACCTGTGCGTGCACCTCGAGGCCGATGATGATCTCCCAGTCGCCGGTGGCGCCGGATATCAGGCGTTTTGCGTCGGGGGTGCGAGTGTCGATGATGCTCATTGTGGCCTACGGACTGAAGTGCATTAATGCAACTTCGCTAGTGCAAACCGCCAAAAGAGACAAGCGCAAAGCCGTGGGCTGGCCTCTTCGACCGCTTTCGCCTATATGCCGTTCGTCTCAATGGAGAGTGGATGTCCACTTACGCGCAGTCCCGGTGAGGCCCTGACCTCGTAGCGAGGCAGGGCAGAAAACCTGAAACCCCGTGCCGCGAAGCTTCGCGGCGGCGGTATTTTTCGTTTTCCGGGAACTCTTCACATGGATATTTCGCGCATTGAACAGCGCATCCTGCACCTGCTCGCGCAGGGCGGACGCATTGAAATCGAAAGGAACGACAAGAAACGGATCGCCTAGGTCAAATGCCTGACCCGCGACGGCTGGCATTACCCCGGCGTCGATCCCGACCTGTTTCGAAAATTGAAACGCAAGAAGGCGGTTTCGTCGTCCGGCGGCGGGCCCTACCGCATCACGAGGCGCGGGCTCGAACTCGTTCGCTCCGAACTCGACAACAGGTAGCCTTGGTGCCGCCGGCCGGCACCCGGCCGGCGGTTGCCGACCGCTTAGGCGGTGGCGATGTAGGCCCGGATTTCCTCGGCCTCGCGCTCGACGTCCTCGATGCGGCGCTTGACCACGTCGCCGATGGATACGATGCCATCGAGCAGGCCGTCCTTTTCCACCGGGAGATGGCGGAAGCGGCCCCTGGTCATGATCTCCATCACCTCGTTGACGGTGTGGTTTTCGTTGCAGATCTTCACCTTCGGCGTCATCGCCGAGCGCACAGCTATATCGAGCGCGGCACCGCCTTCCCTGGCTACCACGCGCACGATGTCGCGCTCCGAAAGGATGCCGACGATCTTGCGATCGCCATTGGTGATGACCAGCGCGCCGATCCTGTGCTCGGCAAGGATGCGGATGGCTTCGCTCAGTTTTTCGTTCGGCCCGAGCGTCAACACGTCATGGCCTTTTTGCTCGAGAATGGCCTTAACCGTCATGGCGTCCTCCTCTACTTTGCCAACCGGTTCCTGCCCTGACCGGCTTTCACATAAGAGTGAACATCGTGCGCCGTGATCGGTTGCATTTCAAGCCCGGTCGGAGGTCTCCCATTCGGGCGCTTGCCATATCCCGTCGAACCAGCGCAGGCCGAAGAAGCCCGCGACAAAGCCGCCGATATGGGCCTCCCAGGCGACCTGGCCATCCACGCCGGGCGCGAAGCCCAGAAGGCCGGTGGCCAGATTGATGATCATCCACATGGCCAGGAAGATGACGACGCCGCGCGAGCGCAGCACGACCCCGACCGGCAGCACCGGGCCGGCGAAAGCAGCCTTGCCGGCCGAGCGGTCGGTGCGGAAGCCAAAGCGCGCCGCAGCCCCCATCATGCCCGATATGGCGCCCGATGCGCCGACCAGCGGCGCTTCTCCGTACGGATGCATCGCCCAGAAGAGCGCCACCGAAGCCAACCCGGTGGCGGCAAAGAACAACGCGAACCGAAGCGCGCCGAGCCGATTGGCCAGCGGCGAGCCGAAGGCGGCAAGCCAGACCATGTTGATGGCGATATGGGCAAAGCCGCCATGCATGAAGGCATAGGTGAAAGGCCGCGTGAAGAGAAACCAGTCGAACCCGTACCGGCCGGTATAGAGGACCGGAATGAAAGCTCCGTCATAGAGCAGCGTCATCTGCTGGGCGTCGTTCAGCACATATTGCTGCAGCAGGTAGACGACCGCGCAGATGCCGATCACCGCCAGCACGATCGGCGGCAGATTGAACACCGGCTCACGCACCGGTGGCGGCATGGTCTCGGCCGGTTCGGGCTCGGACGGATTTTGCTGTTCGCTCATCTGCAATCGCACTCGATGCTGGTTCGACTGGGCTGGTTCGACTGGGCTGGTTCGACTGGGCTGGTTCGACTGGGCTGGTTCGGTCTGGCGAGCATCTAGATCACCGCCGATGGAACCGCAAACGGCGAATCGTCCCGCTCCGAATCAAAGGGGCGAATCAAAAAAGAAGCCGTCCAAGGTTTCCCCTGAACGGCCGGTCGAGCCCCTGCTCCCCTAAAACTCTTGACTGAAGTGCTGCCGATCGTCGCGAAACGACCGCTTCTGGAGTGGTTTTGGTGTGCCACGCGGCGGCCCAGGGCGCAACGTAAACCAGTTGTTAACCTTAACGGCCCCGACCCGTGAACAAGTGTTAACGACGCTGGCACGCTTCCTGCTCCCCAACGCATGTAGGTCATGGGAGGGCGCCCTTCTGTTCACCGATGGGACATCAGACGACAGAATGCGCGGAGCTTTGTAGTATGAACCAAAACGGATCGATCACGCTGTTCCACTATTGGAACCGCCTGCGTGACGGACGCCCCGCTCCGAAGCGATCGGAAGTCGAGCCGGCCGATATCAAGTCGCTGCTGGCCGATACGTTCATCCTCGAAAAGGACACGCGTGGGCAGCCTGTATTTCGCCTGGCCGGCACCAGGCTCTGCGCCTCCTACGGCCGCGAACTCAAGGGATTCTCCTTCCCGTCGCTGTGGCGGGAGAAGGATCAGAGGCTGGTTTCGCGGCTCATTCACGGGGTTTTCGAGCAGAAATCGGTCGTGCTGATCATTTTCGAGGGCTTCAGCCGCAACGGCCGCTCCAACAAGTTCGAATTGCTCGCCTTGCCGCTCGACGGCGGCATCGAAAATCCACGCTGCCTCGGCGTGATCAGCGCCGTGGAGAAGCCGTTCTGGCTGGGCGCGGATCCGATCACCGACGCCTTGATCGATTCCATCCGCGTCATTGACCCGGAGAAGGAACTGCTGAACAGCCGTCCGGCGATCAACGTTCCCTCGCTCGTTCCCGACGAGATCGAGGCGCCCGAAACGATCTCCGCGCTCGGCCGTGCCCGCCGCATCCGCCATCTCGTCGTTTTCGATGGCGGGCGGGACGAATAGTTGACGATCGCATGGTCTTGCAGGCTCGTTTTTCCCCTTTGTTAACCCGATTTGTTGTAGTTCTCTGCTGAAGTTCCTCGCATCCACGCGCGGGAATGCCAAACGGGGTGTAGGCAGTCATGAGGTCAGCGGCGGTCGACTACGCGCCGTCCCAAGCTGAAAGGCGTAACTTTCAGCGCGTCCGGGTCAAAATCTACGGACGTTTCATGCTGGAGGACCGCACCGAGCACCCATGCCAGGTGGTGGACATGTCGCCCGGCAACGTGGCGCTTCGCACCGACCGCATCGGCATGCCCGGCGAGAAAGTCATCGCCTATATCGACCATATCGGCCGCATCGAGGGTGTGCTGACACGCACGCTGCCGGATGGCTTCGCAATGACGGTGATCGCGTCCGACCGCAAGAAGGACAAACTCGCCGCGCAGTTGACATGGCTTGCCAACAAGCACGAACTCGACCTGCCGGAAGACCGCCGCCACGAGCGCGTCTCGCCCCGCAACCCGACGAGCGTGCTGCAGCTCACCGACGGCCGTCAGTATCAATGCCGGATCATCGATCTGTCGCTGTCGGGCGCCGCGATCGAGATCGACGTGAAACCGGCGATCGGCGTCCAGGTCATGCTCGGCACGATGCGGGGTCAGATCGTCCGGCATTTCGAAGATGGCGTCGCCATCGAATTTGCCGTCATCCAGCGCCCCGAAACGCTCGATTCCGAATTCAACACGCCGCGCGCCTAATCGGGTCGCAAAGCATGCCCGTCAAGCCGGCCTCGCGGCCGGCTTTTTCGATTTCGGGTGCGGCGATCGATAGGTCCTGGATGGCAGATCGCCATAGTCGGAAATGGTCCGCGCGAGGCCGAATTTGCCGAAAAACCAGCGCAGCAATCCGACCAATTCAATACTAAAATGATTCAAATTTTATGTTTATTCTATAGGCGTTTTACTTAAAATCTACTCCGAGCCTTTGCGTCGAATAAATCCAGATGTGGCACTGTCTCCTTCGAACGGGGAGACTGAACAATGAAAAAAACGAGGGGCAAGCTGTTGCTGATGGCAATGGCGATGCAGCTTTCCGCCTGGGGATCAGCATATGCCGCGGGACCGGCCTATATGCATACCGGCGGACGCACGACGCAGCCTGTTGGCCACTATGAATTCTGCCAACGCATCCCCAGCGAATGCAACGAGAAGACCGCCAAGGGGGCGCCTGTCGACCTGAGCCGCAAGCTCTGGGCGACGATCGTCAGCATCAACAATTCGGTCAACACCCGCATCAAGCCGCGCACCGACATGGAAAACTACGGTGCCGAGGAATACTGGGCCTACCCGGACAATGGCTATGGCGATTGCGAGGACTACGCGCTGGAAAAGCGCCGCGAGTTGATGGATGCGGGCGTGCCGGCCGGTGACCTCTTGATGACGGTTGCGCGCCAGCCGAATGGCGACGGCCACGCGGTGCTGACCGTGCGCACCAGCCTCGGCGAGTTCATCCTCGACAATCTTGAGACCAAGGTGCTGTCCTGGACGGATACCGACTACACCTATCTCAAGCGTCAATCGACGGAGAATTCCGGCGTTTGGGTGACGATCAACGACGGCCGTTCCGATGCGGTCGCCAGCGTCCGCTGAGGACGCCAATGAGATCAGGCGCGTTGCATGACGCGCTTAACGGGAAACCCGGTCGAGTCCCCACCCTCCCCGTCCCCAACGACCGGGTCAAAGGAGCCGGCCCCGTCCCCGGGCCGGCTCCGCCATTTCAGGGAAGACATCAGTACATTGTGATATAAATTTCCACAGGCGGAAGATCGAGATATTATCAGTCGGCAACTCCGCCTTCTGGACCGCAGCCATGCAGGAAATTCCGGAAGATCGATGCGAACGCGATCGTCTGTTCAAGGCGATCGACGATGCCTTCAAGGCTGGCGACTTCGAGGCCCTCGGCACCGCCCTGGGCCGTTCGCCCCGCTGGTTTGACGAGCGCATGCCGTTTGAGCTCGGCCTTGGCCATCCGCTCGAATACGCGATCTACTGGAGCCCGCTTGCCTTCGTCGCGGCGCTGCTAGACGCCGGGTCGAGCCCGAACTACGACGATCATGCCGGATTTCCATCGATTATCGCGGCGCTGTCCACCGAACGCGCGGACAAGCTCGACATCATCCGCATCCTCATCGATCACGGCGCCAGTGCGGACATGCGAGGTGTCAACGACTGGACGCCGCTCCATTACGCCGTGGCCATGCGAGACGCCGAGGCGATCCGCCTGCTTCTTGCCGCCGGCGCGGATCCCTCTTTGAGGACTCGCATCGACGACTACACGACAGCGCTGGAAGAAGCAGACATTGCAGGGTTCGAGGTGGGCGCGTCGCTGCTGCGGACAACCCTTGCGGAGCGCGCAACCGGCAACCGGGATTGATAGGCGCCGATGGCCGACGGCATGCCCTGCCGAGACCTCAGACCTTCTTCAGCCCCGCCTTGAAGCGCCTGGCGTTGGCGACATAGTGCGCGGCCGAGGCCCGCAGCCGCTCGACCGCCGCGTCGTCCAGCACCCGGATCGCCTTGGCTGGCGATCCGACGATCAGCGAATTGTCCGGAAATTCCTTGCCTTCGGTGACCAGAGCACCGGCGCCGACGAGTGAATTCTTGCCGATCCTGGCGCCGTTGAGCACGATGGCGCCCATGCCGATCAGGCTGTTGTCACCAATCGTGCAGCCATGCAGCATGGCGCGATGGCCGATCGTACAACCCTCTCCGACGGTCAGCGGAAAGCCGGGATCGGTGTGCATGACGGTATGTTCCTGCACATTGGTATCGGCGCCGATGACGATGGGCTCGTTGTCACCCCTGATGACGGCGCCGAACCAGAAGCCGGCATTGCGGCCGATCCTGATGTCGCCGATCAGCGTCGCATCGGGCGCGATCCAGTTCGAGTCCGCGTCGGCGAAGCTCGGCTCCGTTCCATCGATCGCATAAAGCGGCATTGTCGGTCTCCGATTCGCCTCAGGCTGGAAACCCTAGGAGACCGACGGCCCAGGAAGCAATGGCAAGCACGACGATGCCCAGCGCCAACGACCAGGCAATAGCGGTGCAGCCGCATGACAGGAGCGCCACTGTCGAGATGCGGTTCGCGCGCCTGGCGTCAAGCGCATCGTTGACCAGCATGAACGGCCCGGCGCCCGCGGTCACAGCCAGCGAGCGCAGCACATGGGCGGGCGACACATAGGGTTCGGTGAAGGCGACCTTGCGACCCGATACCAGCTCCATTGTCGAGCCCGCCAGACCGCAAACCGTCAAGCCGACGACAAAAGCGAACAGCAAGAGTTCCATCTGGGCCACATTAACCCTCCATTTACCATGCAATCGCACAGTCGTTTCAGGAAGTCTGCAAGGGCCGTGCCGTGCGAAGTGTGCCGTCAAGGGACAATTGGACCGCGGGCACACGGATGGCCGTTTGGCGGTGGAACGAGGACCGAGATGAAGCAGGCAGCGATCGCCGACGGCCCGAAACTGACCGTGGTCGATTCCATGCTGATGAAGCGGGTGTTCTACGCGTTCGCGGCTCTGGCCTTGCTGTCGATAGCCATCAGCCTCGGCGGCAAATGGTTCGGCCGTTCCATTGCCATGGCCGGCTACACCGACGACGCGACCGTGCGCGAAGTGGTGATCGGCAAGAACGTCATCACCGTGCCGGCCAATTTCATCCGGTTCGAGCAGGCCCGGCGCGACGGCGTCGCCACGCGCCTCGACCTTTATATGCGCTATCCCCAGATGGACGGCTACAGCGAGGCGTCGCGCGATGATTTCAATCACGCCGGAGCCAACAGGAACATCATTTTCCTGTCCTTCGAGCAGCAGATGATGTCGCGCGACATGAGCGGCCGGTTCGGGCCGATCTACAGCGCGCTCATCATCCAGCCCGGCATACCAGGCCCCGGCGGCACGACGGTCTACGGGTTCAATGAGAAATCAGGCTACCTGAACGAGGTGCTGGTCGTCGGCAAGCGCGCGGGCACCGACCCTTTCGTGGCCCGCTGCCTCAGCGGGCCGAGCGCCGGCGAATCGCTGGCGCCCTGCGAGCGGGATATCCATGTCGGGGACGATCTCAGCCTTACCTATCGCTTCCCAAGGGAATTCCTTGACGACTGGCAGACGCTAGACGCGGCAATCACGGCCAAGGCGGGGCGAATCCTAAAGACCGGACATTGACAGGCAGAAGAGGCCGGCCGCGCTCGATGCGGCCTGCCGTGGCATTGCGGGCTCAGGCCAGGTCGATGTCCAGGATCGCCATCGAGAAATTGTAGTCGCCGTCGTCCTCGTCCTTGAAGACGATGCCGAGGAATTCGTCACCGACATAGACCTCGGCCGAATCTTCCTTGCGCGGCCGTGCCTTGACCTCAAGCTTGGGGTTCTGGAAGACGCGCTTGAAATAGGCGTCCAGCTTTCTGATTTCGTCCGGCTTCAACAGTCTTCTCCGATCATCGGCTTGCTCGTTTGAACGGCGCTTCTGGCACGTCGACAATGGCGATGTAAAGGCAAGCCGGCCTTATTGCACCGGAAGCGGCAGCGCTGCCGGGCATTCATCCGGGGCAACTGCCGGCAAATCAGATATCGAAACTGATGACATGGTCCATCTTCTGCGACGGCAGAAGCTGGTCCATCTGGCGCGAAGGCTGGTCGCAGCCGGTCTCGCCAACCACGCGGGCCGGTACGCCGGCTACCGTCTTGTTGTGCGGCACAGGCGACAGCACCACCGATCCGGCGGCAATCTTGGAGCAATGGCCGATCTCGATGTTACCGAGAATCTTGGCGCCGGCGCCAATCAGCACGCCGTGGCGGATCTTGGGATGGCGGTCGCCGCCGGCCTTGCCGGTGCCGCCCAGCGTCACGCCATGCAGGATCGACACGTCGTCCTCGATAACCGCGGTCTCGCCGACGACGAGGCCGGTGGCGTGATCGATGAAGATGCCCTTGCCGATGCGCGCGGCCGGATTGATGTCGGTCTGGAAGACCGCGGACGAGCGGCTCTGCAGGTAGAGCGCGAAATCCTTGCGGCCGTGGTTCCACAGCCAGTGCGCCAGCCGGTGGGTCTGGATGGCATGAAAGCCCTTGAAATAGAGCACTGGCATGATGAACCGGTCGCAAGCCGGGTCGCGGTCATAATAAGCCTGGATGTCGACGCGTACCGTGGTCGGCCAGTCCTTGTCGTCGGCGAGCATCGACTTGAAGGTTTGGCGGATGAGATCGGAGCCGATATCCTGATGAGCAAGCCGCTCCGCGATCCTATGGATGACAGCCTCTTCCAGACTCTCCTGGTTAAGGATCGTGGAATAGAGGAACGCGGCCAGCAAGGGGTCGCGGTTGACCGCTTCCATCGCTTCGTCGCGGATCGAACGCCAGATCGGATCGACCGGCTGCAACGCGCTTTGGCGGGAAATGCTGATGCTGTTCATCGACGTCTCGTCCTGCGTCCTGCTAGTCTGCCTGCCATCTGGCCGCACATATAAGCCAGTTCATAGCATGATTGAACTCAATTTTCCTTAGTGCTGTGTCAAATGGATTTGGTTCGCGGGAATTCAAGCAGCCATGGAAAACGAACCCTTGATCGACGATGCCCTGAAAACCGAGCTTTCGGTCCTCTACAAGGCCGGCGATCGCCACTATCACAACCTCACCCATATCGAAGCGATGCTGGAGCTGGCCGATGACTATCGAACGCTTCTGGACGACCCCGAGGCCGTCGAGGCGGCGATCTGGTTCCATGACGCCGTGTATGACAGCAGGGCCAAGGACAACGAAGCGCAAAGTGCCGCCCTTGCCGAGCAAAAGCTCGCCGGCCGCATCGATGCCGGGCGCCTGAGCCGCGTCAGCGTAATGATACTCGCCACCGCCACGCACCAGTTGCCGCTGTTCGACGACGTTGCGGCGACGCGCGACGCCAGCTTGTTCCTCGACATGGATCTTTCGATCCTGGGTGCCGCGCCGGATGCATTCGACGCCTATGAACGCGCGGTTCGCCACGAATATGGCTGGGTGGAAGAGCCGATGTGGCGTGCCGGCCGCGGCGCGGTGCTGAAAAGCTTCCTTGCCCGCCCGCATATTTTTCACACGCAGGAGTTCCGGCAGCGCTTCGAGCCGCAGGCAAGGCGGAACATAGCGCGGTCGCTGCAGGCCTTGACCTGATTTAGATCATTTCGCGACCCGAGATGCTCGTCCCCAAACTCCGGAGCCTCAGAGCGGATTTTCGGCGTAAAACTCCAGCACGCGCTGCTTGAAGGTCTTGTCCCCGACGGCCAGCATATGGTCCCTGCCCTCGATGTGGAAGGCCCTGGCGTTCGGCATCAGCGCCGCAAGCTCGTCCGGCGATCCGCCAATGTCGTCGGTGGTACCGACCGCGATCAGCGTCGGCTGGGCGATGCGGGCAATATCCTGCTCATCAAGCAGTTCCCGTGAGGTCACGATGCAGGCGGCAAGCGCCCGGCGGTCGCTGCGGGTCTGGTCGGCGAAGGCGCGAAAAGAGCGACCGCGCGGATGGGTGGTCGCGGCCGGATCCTCGGCCAGAAGGGCGGCCGCGATCGGATCCCAATCGCCTACTCCATCGATCATGCCGATGCCGAGGCCACCAAAAACCAGCGTCGCCACTTTGTCCGGGTCGGACAGTGCCAGGAAGGCCGCGATGCGCGCGCCCATCGAATAACCCATGACATGGGCGCGCTCGATGCCGAGATGACCGAGCAGGGCTGCCGCGTCCGAAGCCATTTTCGCCGGTGTATAGTCGGCCTCCTCATAGCTCTTGGATGACGAGCCGTGGCCGCGATTGTCGAAGGCAATGGCGCGGTAGCCGGCATCGTTGAGCGTCTTGAACCAGCCGGGCGACACCCAGTTGACATAATGGCTCGATGCAAAGCCGTGGATCATGAGCACCGGATCGCCCTCGCCCGATGCCGGCTGACGGTCGAGGAAAGCCAGATCGAACCCGTCATGAGAGAAAAACTGCATCGGCTACACCACCATCGGCACTCAGCCGCCGCCATTTGGCGCATCGCCGTCGTCCGCCGGCGGCGCGCTCGGACCGGAGACCGTGCCGATGGCCGGATGGCTCAACAGATTGCCATATTCGATGCCGTTCCTGGCGGCCGTGCCGGCCTTGAGTTCAAGTACGAAACGCACGGGTACGCCAGGTGAAATGACGGCCTCGGACTGCGGTACGCCCTGTTTGACAGCCCGGATCTTGCCGTCCTGACCAATAAAAATCAGGTCAAGCGGCATCGGCGTGTTCTTCATCCAGAAGCCGACCTGTTGCTGGATCGGAAAAACGAACAGCATGCCATGGTCGTCCGCCATCTCCTGGCGATACATCAGCCCGGCCTCCCGCTCCGCGTCGGTGTCGGCGACTTCAATGGAAAACGAGCGATCTCCGTTTTTCGTCGCCACAACCAGCGGCGCGGGATCGACGGGAAGGACCATGGCCCGGTCATCGGCCGCGCTGGGTATCTGGAAATAGAAGAATGCGGCGGCGGCGACCATGACGGCAGCCACAGCGCACATCACGCCCGCCGTCAGCCCGTTCCTGTGTGTCATATGAAATCCTCGGCCGGATCGCCCTAGTGCGAGACCGGCAAGGTGCCCATATCGGGGTGAATTTCGGCGGCCATAAGGCCTTTGTCACCGCGGCCGAAACGGACAAGCACGACCTGCCCTGGCCGAAGCTCGGTGATGCCGTAGCGCCGCAAGGTCTCCATATGGACGAAAATGTCCTCGGTGCCCTCGCCGCGCGTCAGAAAACCAAACCCCTTGGTGCGGTTGAACCATTTGACCAAAGCGCGTTCGAGCCCGCTCTCCGGAGTCACCGAGACGTGGGTGCGCTGCTCCTGCATTTCCGCGGGATGGACGGCGGTGGTGACATCCATGGAAAGCACACGGAACGCCTGCAGCCCGCGCTCACCCTGCTTGACAAGGCAGACCACGCGCGCGCCTTCCAGGGCAGTCTGGAAGCCGTCCCGTCGAAGGCAAGTCACATGGAGGAGGATATCGCCCGAAACACCGTCATCGGGAAGGATAAAGCCATAGCCCTTGGCCACATCGAACCATTTGATGGCGCCGGCAATCTCGGCCAGGTCGGCATCGCCGCCTTCATCGTGAGACAAAGCGTCGCCAAGGGTATTGGCCCGCCCCGTCAAAGAGGCCTTTTCCCCCATAAGAATGCCCCCTTTATTCAAGAACACCGCAACTGATTCTTGACACCAGATTAACACCGCGGCTTCCGGTGTGTGCAAGACCTGACGTGCCTTTTTTCACGGTTCATTGCGGGAATACCGGATTTGTTCTTTGCCGGCACCGCTTGCCGCCTCACGATTGCCCTTTGACCGGGCCGACCCTATGTTGCGCCGCAACCCAACAGATCGAGGAAAACACATGCGCTATCTGCACACCATGGTCCGCGTCGCCGATGTCGATGCCTCACTCGATTTCTACTGCAACAAGCTCGGCCTGAAGGAAGTTCGCCGCTATGAAAACGAGCAGGGCCGCTTCACGCTGATCTTCCTGGCCGCTTCGGAAGACGAGCAGAGCGGCATCAACGAGAAGGCGCCGCTGGTCGAACTCACCTACAATTGGGATCCGGAAGACTACAAGGGCGGGCGCAATTTCGGTCACCTCGCCTATGAGGTCGACGATATCTACGCCACTTGCCAGCATCTGATGGACAATGGCGTCACCATCAACCGGCCGCCGCGCGACGGCAACATGGCTTTCATCAAGTCGCCTGACGGCATCTCCATCGAGCTTCTGCAAAAAGGCCCAGCGAAGGCCAAGGCCGAGCCGTGGGCATCGATGGCGAATACCGGAAGCTGGTAATCGATCACCTTTTCGAGTGGCCGGCGGCCACTCGATGGTGTTTGGCGAGGTTGTGCCTATCTATGCAGCCATGGCGCCTGCCCGGAAGAGCGGCGCCTCGTATGAGATTGAGCTTCGGAGAACCTTCATGCCGACAAGCCATGCCAATGTCGCCACGGCCCATGCAAGCCGCTATCTGCAACAGCTGTGCAAGCATTGGGCGCACAAGTTTCCCGTCGAGTTCGACCCCAACCACGGCATCATCGACCTTTCACTCGGCCGTACGGTCATGGACGCCGACGGGGCAGCGCTGCACATCACGGTATCGACCGACGAGCCCGCTTCGATCGAGCGCCTCGAAAGCGTCGTTGCCGACCACATCAAGCGCTTTGCGTTCCGCGAAGAACTGGCCTTCGACTGGAAACGCGCCGAGGCGGCATAGTTCGTTCATGCGTGTCGCCGCCGCGCATTTCCGGCGAGACGCATGGATCAATCGCTGCCGGACTTGCCCGCCATCTCCAGCAGCGCCAGCACCGAACGCCAATTGCGTGCCGTGCCCGGCACTTTCAACGTGCGCGGAATGAGGTTGGCGAACACCGATTTGCCGAGCCCGTCCGGCGCGCTGAGGTAGAGCACGTCGCCCTTGACCTCGAAACGCTCAGGACCAGTGCACTTTTCCGCCAACCGCGCCACCTCATCGGCGGTCGGCTCACGCTCCAGCGCATAGGCGTGGAGCTTTGTGTGGTCGGCGGCCGCTTCCGGATATGGATTTTCGCGCACCAGCCTTTCGAACCATTTGAAATCGCGCACCATGATGCGCGAATGGAAACCCCATTTTGTCTCGAAGGCCGCCTCGATCCGTTTGGTCAGCGCGGCCGCATCACCCTTGTCGGCCCGGAACACGACATTGCCGCTCTGCACATAGGTGGCGACATCGGAAAAGCCGAGATCCTCGAAGAAGGCCCGCAACTCCGCCATCTTGACGATGCGGTTGCCGCCGACATTGATGCCGGAAAACAGGGCGATGAAGATCTTTCCGCTCATATGATGAACCCGGCCAATGTCTCGTTTTCGGTGATGTCCTGATACTGGACGCCCTCGGCCTCGAAATTTGCCTCAAGGAGATCGAAATTGCGCCGATCCTTGGTTTCGATGCCGATCAGCACCGAGCCGAAATTGCGCGCCGACTTCTTCAGATATTCGAAGCGGGCGATGTCGTCGTCGGGACCCAGCATGTCGAGGAAGTCGCGCAGCGCGCCCGGCCGCTGCGGAAAACGGATGATGAAGTATTTCTTCAGGCCCTCGAAGCGCAGCGCCCTTTCCTTGACGTCCGGCAGCCGCTCGAAATCGAAATTGCCCCCAGACACCACGGCGACGATGGTCTTGCCCCTGATCTCCTTCCTGGAAAAATCCTTCAGCGCGTCGATCGCCAGCGCGCCGGCGGGCTCCAGGACCACGCCTTCGATGTTGAGCATCTCGATCATGGTCGCGCAGAGCCGGTTTTCCGGGATGAGCCGCACGCTGTCGGCGGCAAACTCCTTGAGATAGCGCAAAGGTTCGCGGCCGATCTCGGCGACCGCCGCGCCGTCGACGAAGTTGTCGACCTTGGCGAGCTTCAGCCGTTTTCCCGCGGCGAGGCTCTCGCGCAGGCTCGGCGCGCCGGCCGGCTCGCAGAAGACGAAACGCGCCTCGCGGCCCTGATCGGCGAAATAGTGCGTCACCCCGGCGGCGAGCCCGCCGCCACCCACCGGCAGCATGACGATGTCGGGCATGCGCCCGCCCGGCATCTGGTCCGCGATCTCGTAGGCGACCGTCGCCTGACCCTCGATGATATCCTTGTGATCGAAGGGCGGCACCATGTGGGCACCGGATCTTTCGGTGAATTCGAAGGCGGCGCGGTAGCAGTCGTCAAAGAAATCGCCGACCAGCCTGATCTCGACGAAATCGCCGCCAAACAGCCTGGTCTTGTCGATCTTCTGCTGCGGCGTCGTCACCGGCATGAATACCACGCCCTTCTTGCCGAAATGGCGGCAGACGAAGGCGAAGCCCTGCGCGTGGTTGCCGGCGGACGCACAGACAAACAGCTCGGCCTGGTTGCCTTCGCCAAGCGCCTTGCGGAAGAAGTTGAAGGCGCCACGGATCTTGTAGGAGCGCACGGGGCTCAAATCCTCGCGCTTCAGCAGCACCCGCGCGCCGGTCTTCTTCGACAGATAGTCATTTTCCTGCAGCGGCGTTTCCGGGAAGATCTGGCGGATCGCGGAGGCGGCGGTGGCGACGCGCGAGGAAAAGCTGGTCATGGCAAGATCATCCCGGGATCGCCCGCGGGCGAGTTAGAGGAGAACCCTATTACACATCCGGCCCCGCAAGACCATTGCCCGGTCGAGCCCGTGCCCGCAACGGCGCCTTCCCGAAATGCTAGCAAGCACTTGGGGACGTTTGTTCATGCCTCTTCGTCGCGCTGAGCCGCGCATTGGTGGACGCGGAAGTTCGACATCCGGCCAGTTGCAGGTGCCTGACTTGTGCGACGTTCCGGCCTTGCCACCCGCTTTGGCTTTCGCGCAACACTGCGCCCGCGGTCGCGAGGCGCCGACCGCATTTTGGCTGGACACGACTTACTTCCGCCGCACTTCGCCTGCTGGGGAGATATCGCGGAGGGTGGATTGGCCCTTTTTGGGCTCGAGTGGATTTTTGACGTGCATTTGAAGACGATTTGCATTCTTGCGCTTGCGCTGCTGGTGGCGGGCTGCGGCGGCCGCAAAACCGAGGAACTGCTCGGCAGCGCGGTCATGTCCGCGCCGGTAACGGAAATCGCAGGCAACCACTCGATCTTCATTGCCACGACCCGTAAGGCCTCCGACGATCCAAACAAGGTTTTCGACGGCGAACGCTCGGCGACGCTGAACTACGCCCGCGTCAACGTCACCGTTCCCGGTCTCCACCAGACCGGGCAGATCGAGCGGCGCTCACGCGGCAAATCGAACGATCCGGCCAAGTATTTCATGGCTTCCGAAGTCGTCGGCTACGACACGCAGCCGAAATTCGCCAGCGCGCTCAGCGCCGACATAGCGGCACGCGGCGGCCGCGTCATGGTCTTCGTCCACGGCTACAACACCGGCTTCGACGACGCCGTCTATCGCTTGACCCAGATCGTCCACGATTCCGGTTATCCGGGAACGCCGGTGCTGTTCTCGTGGGCCTCGGGAGCCAAGACCACCGACTATGTCTATGACAAGGAAAGTGCCAGTGCCGCCCGCGACCAGCTCGAAGTGACGTTGCGCATGCTGGCGCAGAGCGGCGCGCGGCGCATCGACATCGTCGCCCATTCGATGGGAACCTGGGTGACGATGGAGACACTGCGCCAGCTCGCCATCACCGGTGACCGCGACCTCGGCGGCAAGCTCGGCGACGTGGTGCTCGCCTCTCCCGACATCGACGTCGATGTGTTCAAGAGCCAGATGCGCCGCTATGGCAAGCCGGACAAGCCGTTCATCCTGCTGTTGTCTGATGACGATCGCGCGCTGAGATTGTCCGGCCTGATCGCCGGCTCGCGCCCACGCGTCGGCGACTACAAGGATGCCGCGGACCTTGCCTCCTATGGCGTGACGGTCGTCGATCTCTCCAAGGTCAAGGGCAGCGACAGCTTCAACCACACGAAATTCGCCGACAATCCGGCACTGGTGAAGATGATCGGCCAGCGGCTGCGCGAGGACGATGGTTTCGCCAGCGACCGGGACGTGACCGACCGCATCAGCCTGCTTGGGCAGTAGATGCGGCGCAGCGGATTTCGCCGTGCCTGTCCGGCATCGCCGAACGATCGGCTCACTTTGAACTGGACCGCGCCCGCCTCTGGCCTTATCGGAGTATCGAGCGACGTCATGCGTTTGACGTCCCCCTATGCGGGAGCCGACGCGTGGCCTTGGGCTTGAAGAGTTTCGGTGTCGTCGCGTTCGCGCTGCTGGTCGCTGGCTGCGCCGGAAATACGCATGATCTGCTCAACAAGACGACGGTCACCGTACCGGCATCCGATATTGCGGCCACCCATGAGATATTTGTCGCCACCACCCGCCAGAAAGCGGTGAAGGACCCGCGACAGGTCTTCGACGGCGACCGTTCCCTGACCACCAGTTTCGCGCGGGTCGACGTCACGGTTCCGAAGAGCCATCAGGTCGGCAACATCGAGCGCGCCAAGGGTTCCGCCAACAGCAATCCGGCCAAGGATTTTGCGGCCACGGACGTCACCTTCTACGAAGGCGCGCCGCAATTCGCCAAGGCGGTCGGCTCCGACATCGCCATGCGCGGCGACCGGGCGCTGGTTTTCGTGCATGGCTTCAACAATGGTTTCGACGATGGCATCTACCGGCTGACGCAGATCGCCCACGACACCAAATATCCGGGCACTCCGGTGCTGTTCTCATGGGCATCGAGCGCCAAGACGACGGGCTACATCTACGACAAGGACAGTTCCACCGCCGCCCGTGACGATCTCGAGGCAACGCTCAGGATGCTCGCCAAGACGCGCGTCAAGAGCATCGACATCATCGCCCATTCGATGGGAACCTGGCTGACGATGGAGGCGCTGCGCCAACTTGCCATCACCGGCGACCGCGATCTCGGCGGCAAACTGGGTTATGTCATCCTTGCCTCACCGGACATCGATGTCGACGTGTTCAAGAAGCAGATGATCCGTTATGGCAAACCCAACAAGCCGTTCGCCGTGCTGCTTTCGGGCGACGACCGGGCGCTCAAATTGTCCTCGTTCATCTCCGGCGACAAACCGCGCGTCGGCGACTATGGCGATGCCGCCGATCTCGCCTCATATGGCGTGTCGGTGGTCGATCTGACCAAAACGAAAGGCGGTGACGGCGGCCTCAACCACGCGAAATTCGCGGACAACCCGTTCCTGGTGCAATTGCTGGGCGACCGGCTGCGCACGCCGGCCGGGCTCGCCGCGGACGAGAACCCGGCACAGCTCGCCAATATCGGTCAGGGCCTGGGAAAGGTCGTCGGCTCCGCCGCAGAAGTCATCATCACGACGCCGTTCAAGGTGCTGACCATCGCCACCGGCGGGTGAGCAGCCACGAGCGGACGGCTGGTCTCAGACGAACAGATCGACCTTCTGGAACGTCGTCACGTCGATCAGGCCGACGTCGGAAATCCTGAGCTCGGGAATGACCACCAGCGCCAGCAGCGAGTGCTGCATGTAGGCATTGTTCAGGGAACAACCCATCTTGCGCATCGCCTCGGTCAGTTTCTCGGCCTTGGCGGCGACGATCTCGGCCCGCTCGTCCGACATCAGTCCGGCGATCGGCATTTCGACCAGCGCCAGTTCCTTGCCCCTGGAGAACAGCACGACCCCGCCGCCGACTTCGCCCAGTCGGTTCACAGCCAGCGCCATGTCCTGCTTGTTGGTGCCAACGCAGATGATGTGATGGGCGTCATGGGCGACGCTGGAGGCCATGGCGCAGTCGGCCATGTAACCGAAACCGGAGACGAAGGCATTGGTGACGCCACCCGTGCCCCTGTGCCGTTCGACCAACGCGATCTGACAGACGTCGTTGCGGCGGTCCATCGCGACCAGCCCGTCCTCGACCGGCAGATCGGCCTCCAGGGCCCGCGTCGGTGCCTGGTTCTCGATGACGCCGATCACCCGCACCCGCACCTCGTTGGCGCCCTTGGGTGCCGCGATATCGAAATCGCCGGCCTTCAGTTTCTTGCCTAACTTGACGGTGTTCTTCGCCGTCTTCGGATAATCATAGGCCGGGATATCGATGTCCAGCTTGCCGCCCTTGGCCAGCCTGACGCCGCGCGCATAGACCTCGTCGATGCTCATTGCGGCGAGATCGGAGACGACCAGCAGGTCGGCCAACCGCCCCGGCGCGATCGAACCGATCTCGCGTTCCAGTTTGAAATGCTGAGCGGTGTTGAGCGTTGCCATCTGGATCGCGGTCACCGGCTTCAGCCCCTGCTGGATGGCGTGGCGCACCACCCGGTCCATGTGGCCGTCCTGGACAAGAGTGCCGGAGTGGCTGTCGTCGGTGCAGAGGATGAAATTGCGCGGATCAATGCCGCTCTCCGTCACCGCCTTGATCTGAGAGGCAACGTCGTACCATGCCGAGCCCAGCCGCAGCATCGCCTTCATGCCCTGGCGCACGCGCGAGATGGCATCCTCGGCCCGCGTGCCTTCGTGGTCGTCCTCTGGGCCGCCGGCGACGTAGCCATGGAACGGCAAGCCAAGGTCACGCGAGGCATAGTGGCCGCCAACCGTCTTGCCAGCCTGAACCGTGGCGGCGATCTCGCCCGACATGACGGGATCGTTGGCGGCGACGCCGGGGAAATTCATCACTTCGCCGAGCCCGATGATGTTTTCCCAGGTCATTGCTTCCGCGACATCGGCGACCGTCAGCTCGGCGCCGGCATGCTCCAGCCCCGGTGCCGACGGCACGCAGGACGGCATCTGCACATGCACGTTGATGGGCATCGCCACCGCCTCGTCATGCATCAGCCGCACGCCTGGCAGGCCCAGCACATTGGCGATCTCATGCGGATCGATGAACATCGAGGTGGTGCCGTGCGGGATGACGGCGCGGCAGAATTCGGTGACTGTGACCATGCTGCTCTCGACATGCATGTGGGCATCACAAAGGCCGGGCACGAGGTAGCGGCCGCCGGCGTCGGCCACCTTGGTGCCCTGCCCGATCGTGTGGCTGGCATTCGGCCCGCAATAGGCGAAGCGGCCGCCCGATATGGCGATGTCGGTGCCGGCGATGATCTCGCCCGAATGGACGTTCACCCAGCGCCCGTTGCGGATGACCAGATCGGCGGGTTTGCGGCCCATCGCGACATCGACCAGATCGGTCGCCATTTCGGTCCACGGTTTGGGTTTTGTCGCGCGGACGGGCGGCTTCCTGATCATCAAAGACTCCTGTTTGTCCGACTGTGCCAAGCCGACGGCGTTTTGGCCAGCGAGGAAGAATGGATTTGCCTGGAGATTGCCGGATTACTCCGGTTTCACGTCAACTTCGACCTTGGCGTCGCCGGCTGAAATCCGCTCGGCGATACGCTCGACCTCGCCGCCCTTGAACGTGCCGCTGACCATGATTTCGCCGCCGCGTATCGGCTCCACGACGCGCGGCGACATCACCACGGCGCCGTCGATGCTGAGATCGACAATCTTGCCGACATTTGCCCCCGTAAACCTGGCAAAGGCTTTGCCGCTGTCGGGAGTGAGCTTCAGGCTGAGCATGGCCTGCCCCGAAACAGAATCGGGAACGGCCACGGCCTTGGCAATGATGAGCGTCAGCGGTTCGGCCACGGCGGCCTGACCGACCAGCACCACCGCCGCGACGGCCGCGACCAAGCGGAACAAGATGCGCATAAAAGATCCTCTCACGATGGCGGTGTTTCGCACGAGGCGCGCGCCACCGCAATCGCGGCAGCACGCTACCCGCCAACTCCTCGAGACCCGCGAGGACGCTAACCGCGTTTGCAGAAATCCGATTCCGTTTTGCCGCAAATCAGGTTAGGCTCCGACCTGGGGTCTATGACTCTTCTCGGGGAGTTCGATGCATCGCCTGATGGTCGCAAGTGCCGGTCTTCTTGCCCTGTCCTTGCCGGCATTTGCTGCCGACGCGACAGTCGATGTGCCGATGACCGCGCCTGGCTTCGACTGGACCGGCTACTATGCGGGCCTGCAGGCAGGATATGGCTGGGGCCGCTCCGAGATCACCACGACGGAAGGCGCGCCGTTTTCCATCACGCCGGACGTCGGCGGTGGGTTCGTCGGCGGCCATGTCGCCGGCCTCTGGCAGTTTGATCAGGCAGTGCTGGGCGCCGAGGCGGACCTCAACTATTCCTCGGTCGACGGCACGGCGCAATCGGGCCTGGGAGATACATTCGGCGCCGACATCAAATGGTTCGGGTCGGTCAACGCCAAGGCCGGCTTCGCCATGGACCGCCTGCTGGTCTATGGCATCGGCGGCATTGCCTTTGCCGGCGTCGAGACGTCGCAGACCTCGGGGCCAGGGTTCGACAACACGGGCACAAATGTCGGCTGGACCGTGGGCGCAGGCGTCGACTACGCGCTGACAGACAAGTTCGTCGTCGGCGCGCAATATCGCTACTACGACTTCGGCTCAGAGAACCACGAGGCGCCAGCCCCCTTCAACGACCGCGATCAGAGCGTGAAACTGAACACGGTCGGCATCAATCTCAGCTACAAATTCTGAACGCAGTTCCACGGGTGACGTTTACGGCCCAGGTTTACAACGGCGCCGGCTACTTGCTGGAAAGGGGGCGGCCGGCGCCCCCAAGTGGGCGGGGGGATGGGTTGGCCTGAGAGGCGCCGGCCTAGGCGGATCAAATCCGCCACGCAGATATTTACCGATGCCCGCGGCGCGCATAATTCCGCGATCGCGCCAGTATCGTTATGCCACCTCCTCTGGGTGCGCGTTCGGCCACCGCAGAACACGACTTGACGGGCTGTGTCTGGCATCTGAAAAGGACGTGCCTGCGGACGTGGCGGAATTGGTAGACGCAAGGGACTTAAAATCCCTCGATCTCTGATCGTACGGGTTCGATTCCCGTCGTCCGCACCAGAAAAAAGTCTTCAGATTTGTTTGGATTTTTTCTCTGTTGAACCGCCGCAGCATCATTTAGCCGGCGTGCCACGGCTGCGGATCACTGCTGTAACTCGGACAGCGCCCTCTCCATCGGGGCCATTGAAATCTGGATCGGGCCGGAAAAAGCCACGTCCATGTCGAAGATCAGGTAGATCGCCCCGGCAACCAAAGCCGCCGATGCCGCGTAGGTCGAAACGGTGATCGTATTGCGTGGCGCCCTGAAGCCGAAGCTGGCGAAGATCAGCACCAGCCAGGTGACCAGGAGCGTGATCAGAGGCACCGGAATCGTGCCCTCCGACTGCTCGATCAGCACCCAGCGCAACTCCAGCACTTTCTGCAAATGCTGGCGGGCGTCCTGCACAATGAAGCCATGCGCATCGTCGGTCGGCGCCAGCGCACTCAGCCGGGTGCCGATTTCCGCCAGCAACTGCTCAGAGAGCCGGTTGGCGGCGACCAGCGTCTCGCTGGTGGGCGAAGAATCACCCGCCACGCGCTGCACATAGACGACCAGCGGCTGGCGTACCGTGTCGGTTTGCGGGCCATACTGGCGCAAGGTCCTGTCGAGAAGGATCAATTCGGTCGCATAGGCGTGCACGTTGCGGTCGATCGATTCGAAGGTGTTCCTGGCCGAGTTGATCATCAGGCCGAGCATCAGCGAGGTCATAACCCCGAACAGGTTCGCGGCGTGCCGAACCACGGTGTTCGTTTCGTCGTCACGATGTTTGGCTGGCAATTTTGGCCATATCGCCGTGCTGGCGAGCGCGGCCACCGTCAGGCATAGGAAGATTACCATTGCGATGAAAGCTTCGCGCATGCCGCTCATTCCGATTGGCAATGGCAAGGCGTCAGTTGATGACCGCCATCACTATTCCGGCGCGTCCTTGCGCCCTGCCGAACGCCTGCCGCGCCCCTTGTAGCCGAGATAGGTGGCCGTCACCGCCCCACGGAAGGCAAGCCAGACCAGACGCCGACGCATCGAGGCCCCCAGAGCCTTCGATCTCGATGGCGGGTGTGTCATTCGATGTAAGTCACCGCACCCGTTTGCAAATCATAGATTGCCGCGACTATCTTCAGCTTCCCCGCCTTGATAAGGGCGGCTAGGAGCTTGCTCGAGGCGGCCAGTCGCCTCGCGGTCCTCCGCGCGCTTTCCTTGGCGGTGTTGTCGACGAAATCACCCGCTTCGCTCCGCGCGGCTATCGCCGCGGGCAGGATCGGTTCGATCATCGGACCGATCGCGCCAGGATAGGTCGCGTTCTTGGTCACTACGTCGCACGCCGCCTTGACGGCGCCGCAGTTTGTGTGCGCGAGAACGACGATCAAGGGTGAGCCGAGCACCGCTGCCCCGTATTCGACCGTACCGAGCGTGGCGGTGTCGACGAGGTTGCCAGCATTCCGGGCGACGAACAGTTCTCCAACGCCGTGACCGCCGAAAATCAGTTCAGGCGGAACGCGACTGTCGGCGCAACTGATGATCGTGGCCCAGGGCGCCTGGTGTGCGGCAACAGCATTCCGCTGCGCGGCAAGGTCTATCGAGCAGAGTTCCGGGTGACCGACGTAGCGTTCGTTGCCGGATTTCAGTGCGGCGAGCGCGTCATCGAGGCTCAGCGCGGTCACCGCACCCTGGGCCGCACGCGCCGACCATGTGGCCCCACCAACGCCGAACACAACGAGCCCCGCGCCGACTTTGAGGAAATCCCTCCGGTCGACCGCTTTGCCATCACAGGTGCTGCACATTCTCAATTCCCCGCCCTGGTCCCCAAGGCATAATATGCGCTTGCTCTAATATATAGCAAGCGATCGGCGACAACGTCAGGATTGATGAGATGGCGGCGGGATGCGAGACGACGAAAGCCACCGGCAACGCAGTGCTGGGTGCCCTCGTATCAACCGACTTACCGCCTTTAGGTGACCTTCAGCGAGAAATTGCCGTGGATCTGGATGCCCAGTCGCTCGCCCTTTCTCCAGCGCACTTCCGCTCGATAAGTCGCACCGTCCAACGGCACGCGCAGCCGGAAGGTATTTGGCACTTCAACCCCCACAGCGACACGCAACTCGGCGCCATGCTCATGCTGGTTTCTGACGGCGCAGCCTATTTCGCCATCCTGCGTGATTATGAACGCCTCCTTCAAAACCACCTCGCGTAAGTGCGTTCGACGCTCTACTGGAGGTTCAGAAGGTTTATCGGTCATGGCAAGCCGCCTCCGACGAGCGAAATGCTACCAGACCAAGGTCTGCAGCTCAGGACGCAAAGGTCTGACGTTTTCGCTTAATTCGTGTATCTGACCCTTTGTACGCTCGGCACATTAGTAAATCGTGAAATATATACTCTATGGTCGTCGCCAAAATTGTCACCTGACGCTGAGACACAGACGGCGAGAATGGCATGGGGAAGCCAGGTATGTTCATCGACTTCTACGAAATGCTGGAAATCAGTCCGAATGCCAATTCGGAAACGATAGAACGCATTTTTCGGCATTTTGCCATGCGCTACCACCCCGACAACCAAGTCACCGGCAACGAGTCACGCTTCAGCGATATTCTTGAGGCTCACAACACGCTCAAGGATCCGGTCAAGCGTGCGCAATACGACATTCAGTACAAGGCGCATTTGAACCACCGGGCCGAGCTGACCGATGAGGCGAGCAACACAAAGGGCTTCGATCGAGATTCCGTCATTCAAGCCAAAGTGCTGTCACTGCTGTATGTAAAACGCCGACAGGACGTCAATCATCCCGGGATAGGCGACGAAGAACTCGAACGAATGTCAGGCTGTCCGCAAGAGCACCTCGAGTTTCACCTCTGGTATCTGAAAGCAAAGGGCTGGATAGCCAGGACGGAAAACGGCACGTTCGCCATAACCGTCGAAGGCGTCGATCGCGTTAATTCCGAACATCATCGTGACGCGGCCACCACCCGACTGTTGGGTCACGCGGGCTGAATTGAGATCGCTCGGTCTCTGATCAAGCCGTCACCGGATTCAGCTTCAGGTGCTGGATCAGGATGATGGTCTTGGCATCGACAATGCGGCCATCGGCGATGCCGGCCAGCGCTTCGTCGAGCGGCATTTCCAGGACCTCGATGTCCTCGCCCTCCTCCGGAGCGCCGCCGCCGGCCGAGATGCGGTCGGCGGGCGAGTAGCGCGCGACGAAGAACCAGAGCCGCTCGGTGACGCTGCCCGGGCTCATATAAGGCGAAAACAGCCGCTCGATGTCCTTCAACCGGTAACCCAGTTCTTCCTCGGCTTCCTTGCGGATGGCGGTTTCCGGATCGTTTTCGTCCAGCAAGCCGGCGCAGGCCTCGATCAGCGGCTCGCGGTGGCCGGTGACATAGGCGGGATAACGGAACTGGCGCACCAGAAGCACAGTCGAACGCTGGGGGTCATAGGGCAGGATCACCGCGCCGTCGCCGCGATCATAGGTCTGGCGGACCTGCGTCTCCCATTGACCGTCACGCCGGCGATAGTCGAGCACGGTCTTTTTCAGGACCGCCCAGTCGTCGGAGAGAACCTCTTCCGAGCGGATACGAACGCGGTCTTCCATATGACACCTCGATGCTGGCTGGCGGACGCAGGCGTAGCCGCGAAGCGGAACAGGCGCAATCCGGCGATTGGTCCAGCGCGCGCTTCACCGTCTCGTGTGTGGTATGGACGGGTGCCGTCGCCTAGATAGCGCATTCCCCTTCCCGGAGTTTTTCCATGACGACATCGCTTTTCCAGCCGATCACCCTCGATGGGCTCACCTTCCCCAACCGCATCGCCGTGGCGCCGATGTGCCAGTATTCCGCCGAGGACGGCTCGGCCAGCGACTGGCATCTTTACCACTGGATGAACCTTGCCATGTCCGGTGCCGGCATGGTCACGGTGGAGATGACCGACGTCGAGCGGCGCGGGCGCATCAGCCATGGCTGTCTCGGCCTCTATTCCGAAGACAATGAAGCCGCCGCGAGGCGCGCGCTGGATGCGGCCAAGCGCGTGGCCGCACCCGGCACTAAGTTCGGCACGCAGCTGGCGCATGCCGGCCGCAAGGCCTCGAACCGCAAGCCCTGGGAAGGCGGCGGCCCATTGCAGCCAAACGAGGATCCCTGGCAGACCGTCTCGGCTTCGGCCATCGCCTACGACACCGGCTGGAACGTGCCGCGCGCCCTGGACGACGAGGAAATCCTGCAGCTCGTCGAGCGGTTCGCGGACGCCGCAAGGCGGGCCGACCGTGCCGGCTTCGACTTCATCGAACTGCATGCGGCGCATGGCTACCTCATCTTCCAGTTCCTGTCGCCGCTCTCCAACCAGCGCACGGATCGCTGGGGTGGCTCGCTGCAAAACCGGATGCGTCTCGTCGTCGAGATCGCCAGGGCGGTGAAGAAAGCCGCGCCGAAACTGATGCTCGGCGCACGGCTGTCGGTGAAGGACTGGGTCGATGGCGGCTTTGACGTCGCGGACGCGGTCGAGGTGGCGAAAGCGCTGAAGGCCGAAGGCGTCGCCTATCTCTGCTGCTCGAGCGGCGGCAATTCGCCATTGCAGAAATTACCCACCGGCCCCGGCTATCAGGTGCATCTGGCCGAAGCCGTGCGCAAGGGCGCGGGCATCCCGACCCGGGCGGTCGGCCTGATCGACGACCCGAAACAGGCCGAGGCTGTTATCGCCGAGGGTCGCGCCGACATGGTGGCGCTGGCGCGAGCCTTCCTCGCCGATCCGCGCTGGGGATGGCGTGCGGCCGCCACGTTCAGCGAAAAGATTCATCCGGCGCCGCAGCTCGCCCGCTCGGTGATGACGATGGAACATTGGATGAAGGCCGCCGGCTGATCGCCCTTTCTCCCGACGCCGGCGCGCTTGCGCAACGGCGTCGCGACCTTTGGGCGCAGGCCGAAGGCCACTTTTGCAACCAAATTGGCTGGTTTGCGTTGCGGCCATGATGATGGACAACAAACCCTTTGAAACGCCGGTCGTGGTCGAGCTTGGCCATGTCGGCAAATATCGCCATATCCGCTCGACCCAGGAGGCGGCCGAGTGCTTGATGACGGTGTGGCCGCTCAATCGCGGGCCTCGTCATCGTGATGCCCTCGACACTTGCCTCAAAGTGCTGGAAGGTTATCGTTCGACAGCGGAAGCGCGCCGGGCACTGATCGAGGCGGCCAGGGAATCGGAAGTGCTGGTGCCCGACGACAAGCTGCCCGACGACCGGCTGCATTGAGCAGGCGGACCTTTTAACTGGAGGTTTTGATGGCGAAGCTGACTTACAAGATCGTCGAGCATGACGGTGGCTGGGCCTACAAGGTCGGTGCGACCTTCTCGGAGACATTTCCCACCCATCAGGATGCATTGCGTGCCGCCGAGATCGCTTCGGCCGAACAGCAGGTGGCGGGCTCCACCGATGGTATCCAGTATGAGGACGCCGAGGGCAAATGGCACGAGGAACTGGCCGACGGCCGCGATCGGCCCCAGACTGAAATCTCGGATTGATCCAGCCCTGCGCCAGCCGCGGACGCCAGGAGAGACGGCGTCCCGCGGCAGGCAATACGCGGCTGCCTATTTACTTGCCGCAATACTGATCGTTGACGTTGCCCTGAGCGTTCGCATCGGGGCCTGGCGTGCTTGAGGCACAAGGCCCGGCCGGGCCGGGGTTGCCAAGGGTGCTCAATCCAGAGCCGTCGGCGTTGATGCTGCCAGTGGTGCTCTGGTCGATGGCCGACGAATCCTCATTGCCGAACAGCCACCAATTGTGATGGTTGGAATAGGTAGCGTCCGACGATTGGGCCATCGCCGATGTGGCGAGACCGATCGTCAGGACGGATGCTGCGAAAAGTTTCCTGTACATTGATTTTACTCCGTATCTTGATCTTGGCCGCCTTGGGATGCGACACGGGGTAAACCTGACCGTCAGCCGAATGGTTCCCTGAAATTCTCGTGAAGTGGCGGTGATGTCGGGTGACAAAAGCGCGTGCCGCCATGCGCTCGAAGGCTGTGGCCTGTTCGGGCGCGACGGATTGCGGCACCACCTCGGCCCTGGTCGCCCTCCGCGACCGAGGACAATCCGGAAGGGCTTGTTCCCATCCTGGTCAAGCCGCGCTTGGTACTGCAATGCAAGTGATATCTGGTGGACGTGTCGGATCGTTCGCCTTTGGACGGCATTGCCGCCGCCCATCCGCCGCGCTATTTCAGGCGACCCGTCCTGCCGGAGCCTTCCATGCCTGAAATCGTCACTGCCGCCATGCTCGTCATCGGCGATGAGATTCTGTCCGGCCGCACCAAGGACAAGAACATCGGCCATCTCGCCGATATCATGACGGCGATCGGCATCGACCTGAAGGAGGTGCGCATTGTTCCCGACGAGGAAGACGAGATCGTCGCGGCGGTGAATGCCGTGCGCGCACGTTATACCTATGTCTTCACCACCGGCGGCATCGGCCCGACGCATGACGACATCACAGCCGATTCGATCGCCAAGGCGTTCGGCGTGCCTTGCGAATACGATGCCAAGGCTTATGCCCTGCTGGAGGCGAGCTATGCCGCGCGCGGCATCGAATACACGGAGGCACGCAAGCGCATGGCGCGGATGCCGCGCGGCGCCGACCATATCGACAACCCCGTCTCCGTGGCGCCCGGATTCCGCATTGGCAACGTCCATGTCATGGCCGGCGTGCCCTCGATCTTCCAGGCCATGCTCGACAATGTCGTGCCGACCTTGAGAGCCGGCACCAAAATGCTGTCGGCCACGGTGCACTGTCCGTTCGGCGAGGGCCTTGTCGGCGGGCCATTGGGCGAGATCCAGAAAGCCCATCCGGATACGATCATCGGCTCCTACCCCAAGTATGGCGACGGCAAGTTCTGGACCGAACTGGTCGTTCGTGCCCGCAGCGCGGAGGCGCTTGAAGCCGCGCGCGCCGACGTCGAGGCCATGGTGGCAGGCTTCGCGGCTGAGGCGAGCTGATCCGCTGCAAACCGGAACCAAGAACGACGCTACAGCGTTTCCATGGCGCGGGGCTCGTCGCTCGCACGATCGAGGGGTCATCATGCGTTTCAAGACCATCGTTGCCATTCTGCAGAACGAGCAGGACGCCGAGCGGGTGCTCGACTGCGCCATTCCGCTTGCCAGCCGCTTCGAGAGCCATCTGATCGGCATCCATGCCGAGGCGCTCCCGGTGCCCTACACGTCGGCGACGGGCTTTCCCGATACGGAGTTCCTGCAGGTTTCCGCCGACATGAACCGGGAGCGGGCCGACAAACTCCAGGCTGTCTTCATGAAGCGGATCGAGGATTCCGGCCTTTCCTTCGAATGGCGCAGCCTGGAGAGCTTCTCCGGCGACAGCGCACTGACCGGGATTTCAAGCGTGCGCGCCTCCGATCTCATCATCGCCGCCCAACGCGAGACCGGCGGCGATCCGAGTGCCGACGTCGATACGCTTGTCTACGACGCCGGCCGGCCGGTGCTGGTGGTGCCGAGTGCGGGTCCGCTGGTCACCACCTTCAAACGCGTGCTGCTTGCCTGGAACGGCAGCAAGGAGGCCGCGCGCGCCGCGTTCGATGCCTTGCCTTTCATCATCGAGGCCGAGAAAACCGACATACTGGTCATCGATCCGCCCGATACGCTCGACGAGCGCCCGGAGGCAGCGGGCGCCGAAATCGCGTCGGCCCTGTCGCGCCACGGCGCCACCGTTAGCGTCTCGGTGCAGAAATCGGGCGGTACCTCGGTCGACGACATAATCCAGAACAGGATCACCGAGACCGGCGCCGATCTGCTGGTGCTTGGCGCCTACAGCCACTCCTGGCTGCGCCAGCTGCTGTTCGGCGGGGTAACACGCACGGTGCTGCGCTCGGCACAGGTCGCGGCCTTCCTGTCGCGATAAGTCCACAGCGATTGCTGCCGGCCACCCTTGCCAAGTCCGGGGGTTTCCAGTTAATTCCGCGCGCATTCCCCTGTTTCTTGCACGCGGCCGCCGCGTGCCGTGGAGTGCGCGAGACATGTCCCTTCCCGAAAAAGCCTTCCCGGTCTCCTGGGACCAGTTCCATCGCGACGCGCGCGCACTTGCCTGGCGGCTTGCCGGCACTAGCAAAGGTCAGTGGAAGGCTATCGTGTGCATCACACGTGGTGGCCTGGTCCCGGCGGCGATCATTTCGCGCGAACTCGGCATCCGCGTGATCGAGACGGTCTGTGTCGCCTCTTATCACGACTACACCAGCCAAGGGCAGTTGCAGGTGCTGAAGGAGATCACACCGGCCTTGCTGGCCGACGATGGCGCCGGCGTGCTGATCGTCGACGACCTGACCGACACCGGCAAGACCGCCGGAATCGTGCGGGCAATGATGCCGAAGGCCCATTTCGCGACCGTTTACGCCAAGCCGAAAGGCCGGCCGCTGGTCGATACGTTCGTCACCGAGGTCAGCCAGGACACCTGGATCTATTTCCCTTGGGACATGGGTTTCACCTATCAGAAGCCAATCGCCGACGATCACGCCGGCTGATTCGCGGCAAGCTGCTTTTTTCCAATCAAGCCAGCGCCGACGGCCAATATTTGCTTGCGCGGAGGCACCCGCCGCCAAGATATCCTGTGAAATCGACCCTTGTTGGCGGAAATCAGCCAGCGTGACCGAAGTTTTTACTTTTATAGGTCACAATTAGCCGTAAGATTCATGAGGCGGCAAACGATTCTGGAGGCTGGGGCTAGCTTCTCCGATGTTGACACGGCCAACGACGCACAACCACCTTGCTGAAAGGGTCAGGCGACTCTTCGGCACGGCGCCGTGCCGTCTGCAGGTTGCCGCCCTGCCTTGGCGCGATGTCGGGAACGGCGTCGAGGTCATGTTGATCACCAGCCGTGATACTGGCCGCTGGGTGCTTCCAAAAGGCTGGCCGGAAGCCAGGGAGCCGCTCTGCGAAGCGGCCGCCCGCGAGGCCGCCGAGGAAGCCGGTTTGCGCGGAAACATCTCTCATCTCGAAGCCGGCCGCTATTTCTATGCCAAGGTGCTGGCTTCGGGCGAAGAAGTGCCTTGCGAGGTTCTGGTGTTCCCACTGCACGTCGACAAGATCGCGGATCGCTGGAAGGAAAAGCACTCCCGCACCCGCAAATGGGTCAGCTCCAGCGAAGCCGTGCGCATGGTCAATGAACCCGACCTTTGCCAGATCATCGCCTATTTCTGTGCCGACCCACGCAGGTTCTCCTGATCGGCGCCTTTCGCGTGTATCGCGGCGGACACACAACCTTGTGCGGCAAGGGTTTGCTAATTTTTCTTGGTTAGGATCGATCAGTCCTGGCGTTTGATCGATGGCGAATCCCGCAGACCCACTTCAGCACGACCCCGGCGAGCCGCAGCGCGAGCATCGCCCGCGCGTGCTCAAAGGTGGAACAGTCATCACGGGGATCCAGAATTCCGAAGTCGCCTGTATGGTGCGCAACCAGCATGCGGGCGGCGCCGAACTGAAATTACCGGCCGAAGCCAGGGTTCCCGATCATTTCCTTCTCTACATACCGCTCGACGGCGTCGCCTATCGCTGCGAGGTCCGCTGGCGCCGCAGCGACCGGATCGGCGTACAGTTCAACGGGACCGAACCCAAGCCGAAGCTACACTACGGCTGAGGCCCGGCCCACCGGCTTGGCTGGCTTTTTGCGGCATCCCAGCAAATGTTTCGCAGCGCCCGTGCCGCTGGCCAACGATCGCACCGGCTTGCCGCCGGGCAGATGGCCGACGGCGGGTCGATTCTATCCCCGTTATCCACATGTGTGACACACAAGATGTTGGGGTCACAAAAGCTACGCAAACGAATCCTTGACGGCTCTAAACGAGTCGCCTTTTATAGGCCATGCGCTCCTGTTGAGAGCGCGACCGGAAAGTTCTGAGCCCGGTCTTTTTCCCGGATTATGTGCGTTTTGCCCGCATTTCCGCCTGTTTACGAGGCCGGCGGAAGCGTTGGGATTGTGGGTTGGGTGGGCGACGAAAGGGAGAATTGTCGGACTGGAATAAATTGTCTGTTAATACTATATTTAGTGTTTGCAGCTAAGTTCGACGCTAGATAGTGTGAATTTCCCTCGAGTGAGGGAATCGAAAAATTCAGTTTTGAGGGGCCCGCGGGCCGGTTGGCAGCCTCGGCAGATGCTTGGCAAGGCGTGTTGTCGTGTGCGTGGCTGAGCCTGCGAAGAGGAGATGCCGGCATTGTTCGCAATGCCGGCAAACGGCGGACTGCGCGTTTCGTCTTTTGGGGCAGAAATCCCCTGATGAAAGCGCTATATGTAGACAAAAGGGACCGGACCAATGCGCATCGAGCGTCGTTTCACCAAGCCAGGACATGCAGGCCAAGAAGGGGCCGCTTATGCGGAGATCGAATTCCGCAAGGCGCTTTCCGAGATCAAGAATCCGGATGGCTCGGTGGTGTTCCGCCTGGACAACATCGATGTGCCTGCGCAGTTTTCCCAGGTCGCCGCCGACATCCTGGCTCAGAAATATTTCCGCAAGGCCGGCGTTCCCGCGCGCCTGAAGAAGGTCGAGGAGAACGACGTCCCCTCTTTCCTGTGGCGTTCCGTCGCCGACGAAGCCGAACTCGCCAAGCTTCCCGAGGCCGAGCGCTACGGCTCCGAGATCGATGCCCGCCAGGTCTTCGACCGGCTGGCCGGCACCTGGACCTATTGGGGCTGGAAGGGCGGCTACTTCAAGGCGTCGGAGGAAGACGCGCGCGCCTTCCGTGACGAGCTTGCCTATATGCTGGCGACCCAGCGCGTCGCGCCGAACTCGCCGCAATGGTTCAACACCGGCCTGCACTGGGCCTATGGCATAGACGGTCCGAGCCAGGGTCACTTCTATGTCGATCCGTTCACCGGCAAGCTGACCAAGTCGAAATCCTCCTACGAGCATCCGCAGCCGCATGCCTGCTTCATCCAGGGCGTGCAGGACGACCTCGTCAACGAGGGCGGCATCATGGATCTGTGGGTGCGCGAGGCGCGCCTGTTCAAATATGGCTCCGGCACCGGCTCGAACTTCTCGCTGCTGCGCGGCGAAGGCGAAAAGCTGTCCGGCGGCGGCCGCTCGTCCGGCCTGATGAGCTTCCTCAAGATCGGCGACCGCGCCGCTGGCGCCATCAAGTCGGGCGGCACGACGCGCCGAGCGGCGAAAATGGTCATCGTCGACGCCGACCACCCCGATATCGAGGAATTCATCGACTGGAAGGTCAATGAAGAGCAGAAGGTCGCCTCGCTGGTGACCGGCTCCAAGATCGTCAAGAAGCATCTCGAAGCGATCATGAAGGCCTGCGTGAACTGCGAAGGCCATGACAACGACTGCTTCGATCCGGCCATCAACACGGCGCTGAAGCGCGAAATCAAGTTGGCCAAGAAATCGGCTGTGCCGGAAAACTACATCTACCGCGTCATCCAGTTCGCCAAGCAGGGCTACACCTCGATGTCGTTCAAGACCTACGACACCGACTGGGATTCTGACGCCTACCTCACCGTTTCGGGCCAGAACTCCAACAATTCGGTGTCGCTGAAGGACAATTTCCTGCGCGCCGTTGAAGAGGACGCAGACTGGCACCTGACCGCCCGCAAGGACGGCAAGGTCTTGAAGACACTGAAGGCGCGGGACCTCTGGGAAAAGATCGGCTACGCCGCCTGGGCGTCGGCTGATCCCGGCCTGCACTTCAACACCACGATGAACGACTGGCACACCTGCGCTTCGGCCGGTGCGATCCGGGCCTCCAACCCGTGCTCGGAATACATGTTCCTCGACGACACGGCCTGCAATCTCGCCTCGATCAACCTGCTGCCCTACCGCAATGCCGACGGCACGATCGATATCGCAGCCTACGAGCACACCGTGCGGCTGTGGACCATGGTGCTGGAAATCTCGGTCATGATGGCGCAGTTCCCGTCGAAGGAGATCGCCAAGCTCTCCTACGACTACCGCACGCTGGGCCTCGGCTACGCCAATATTGGCGGCCTGCTGATGACCTCGGGCATTCCCTACGATTCCGACGAGGGCCGCGCCATCTGTGCCGCGCTGACCGCCATCATGACCGGCGTCGCCTACTCCACCTCGGCCGAGATGGCCTCCGAGCTCGGCGCCTTCCCCGACTATGACCGCAACGCCCAGAACATGCTGCGCGTCATGCGCAATCATCGCCGCGCCGCCTATGGCGACAAGGACGGCTACGAGAAGCTGGCCGTCAATCCTGTGCCTCTCGTCGCATCGGACCTGAAGCAGCAGGACCTGGCCATCCACGCCAAGGCCGCCTGGGACCGCGCCATCGAACTCGGCGAGGAGCATGGCTACCGCAACGCACAGGCAACCGTGATCGCGCCGACCGGCACGATCGGCCTGGTCATGGATTGCGACACCACCGGTATCGAGCCCGACTTCGCCCTGGTGAAGTTCAAGAAGCTCGCCGGCGGCGGCTATTTCAAGATCATCAACCGCGCCGTGCCGGAAGCGCTTCGCACGCTGGGCTATTCCGAGAGCCAGATCGCCGAGATCGAGGCCTATGCCGTCGGCCACGGCAATCTCAACCAGGCGCCGGCCGTCAACCCCGGCTCGCTCAAGGCCAAGGGCTTCACCGACGACAAGATCGCGGCGCTCAACGCGGCGCTGAAGTCGGCCTTCGACATCAAGTTCGTCTTCAACCAGTGGACGCTCGGCGCCGACTGGGTGAAGGAGACCTTCGGTTTCACCGACGAGCAGCTCAACGACTTCTCGTTCGAAATGCTGCCGGCACTGGGTTTCTCCAGGAAGGACATCGAGGCCGCCAACATTCATGTCTGCGGTGCGATGACGCTGGAGGGCGCGCCCTTCCTCAAGGCCGAACACCTCCCCGTGTTCGACTGCGCCAGCCCCTGCGGCAAGATCGGTAAGCGCTCGCTGTCGATCAACAGCCACATCCAGATGATGGCGGCGGCACAGCCCTTCATTTCCGGCGCCATCTCCAAGACCATCAACATGCCGAACGACGCGACGGTGGAGGATGCCAAGAGCGCCTACATGCTGTCGTGGAAGCTGGCGCTGAAGGCCAACGCGCTCTACCGCGACGGCTCGAAGCTGTCGCAGCCGCTCAATGCGTCGCTGCTCGCCGATGGCGACGAGGACGAGGACGAGGCGATCGAACAGCTGATCCAGGCACCGGCTGCGGCGCGCGCGGCGCAGATCACCGAGCGCATCGTCGAACGCATCATCGAACGCGTGTCGCGCGAGCAGGAAAAGCTGCCCGGCCGCCGCAAGGGTTATACGCAGAAGGCCAAGATCGGCGGCAACACCATCTTCCTTCGCACCGGCGAATATGACGATGGGCGTCTCGGCGAGATCTTCATCGACATGAACAAGGAGGGCGCCACCCTGCGTGGCCTTCTCAACAACTTCGCCATCGCGATCTCGCTTGGCCTGCAGTATGGCGTGCCGCTCGACGAATATGTGCACGCCTTCACCTTCACCAAGTTCGAGCCGGCCGGCATGGTCATCGGCAACGATGCCATCAAGAGCGCGACGTCGATCCTCGACTATGTGTTCCGTGAGCTGGCCATTTCGTATCTCGGCCGCAACGATCTCGCCCATGTCGACCAGTCGGATTTCTCCAACACCGCACTCGGCCGTGGCATCAGCGAAGGCAAGACCGACGCAGTCTCCAAGGGCCTGACCCGCGGTTCGCCGGTGAAGCTGGTGTCGAGGGCAGGCGAGCCGAAGGGCTTTGCCGGCTCCGGCACCCCTGCCCGCTCGGCGCCGACAGCCTTCTCCGGCTCCAACGTGCTGGCGCTGAAGCCCGCAACCGACGAGGCGGTCGCCTACAAGCGAGACTACGAGGAGCGGGCTAGGGAATTGGCGGAAGACATCGCCTTCGAGGAAGCGGCCTCCGATGCCTCGACCGATACCACCGCGGCGCTGTTCACCGATACGGCGGCCCATGAAGCGGCCGAAGCGAAGAAACTCGCCGCCGACCGCCGCGCCAAGTCGCTGCTGCAGGGCTACACCGGCAATTCCTGCTCCGAGTGCCAGAATTTTACCATGGTGCGGAACGGGACTTGCGAGAAGTGCGATACTTGCGGTGCCACGAGCGGGTGCAGCTGAGGGGTTTGTTCGAGCCCAAAGGTCGTAAATGCAACGACGCCGACAACTCTGGATTTCGGCGTCGTTGAAAGCGGCATACGGGACAACTTGAAAGCCCCAATCGGGAAATCGATCCCCGTTTACGACGTTTGCTATTGGCCCGCCTTTTCGATCTGCCTTGTTTTTCGACGTATACGGCCCAGAGTGTCCAGAACTCTCAACCGCTTCAACGGGACGCCGCCATACTCTGTAAGTGAACGGCGGCCCTTGCTGTCTACAACGGTCAGCATCGCACGGCGCCATTCTTCTCTGGCATCAAACGCGGCTAGGAAGCTCTGAAAATCAGTCGCTTCGGCGCCGTTTTTCTTGCAGAAGTCGGGGAAGGCTTGCCCGAATGTGATCGCGGCGCTTTCCAACCGTTGCGAAGCGCGACCTCTAACAACACGTCCACGCAGGAAGTCGATCTCGATTACTCCACCTGGGCTGATCGCAGCCTCTTCGAACACCTCGGTTTGGCAGAAGCCGACAACAAAACCCAGCCCACTTGCCATTGAGTCAGCGAAGTTGTGAGCGATTGCGCAAAGGCGGTCATGCTTCATGTTTGGAGAATAGCAAGCTCATCGTCTGCTTTCAATTTCATCTTGGGCCGTTCGGCGTTTATGAACTCACTGCCTAGAGGCAGATCATCACTAACTTCCGCGAATATAGCCTGCCAGTTGCAGCCACGATCTGTGTGGCTAGGATCTGGCTTGACCGCGGCTCCTCACCCTAGGGCAACACCCGCAGCGTCTGCTCATCAAACAACGGCTCATCCTGGCCCACGCGGACGAACATCAGCTTGTGTCCCTCACCTGCCGGCACCTCGAAATACTGGATGCCATCAGGCATTTCGCCCCAGTCGCCGCAGGGCGGTTCGGGGACCTCGTCAGGGTCGGCCTGCGCCTTCAGCTCTTTCGCATAAGCGGCGTCGGGGCTGAATGTGTAGCGTTTGACGCCGGCGGGCACGGTGCCCTCCGTGTAAGGCGCGAGCACGCAGCGGGCGCTGACGGCCTTGTCGGTCTTTTCCAGGAACAGACGCCGCATGGCAGCCTCCGCGGTTTCGCCAGGCTGGATGTCGAGCACCTCGACAAGCGGATCTGGCGCACCGCCATCGCTGTATTTGATGGCAAGCGCATTGCCGACAAACTCGAAATGGATCTGGCGAAAGCCGGAATCGCAGCGCTGCGCCCATGCGACCAGGCCGATCGTCTTGTCCGTCAGTTTTTCCCAAACGCATTTGTCGATCGGCTGCCGCGATGGTACCGGCTCCTCCGCACGCGCCCCGGCAGATACCGTCACGGACGCGAACAGGGCGCAGGTCCAGACGATCGATCTCATGGCGCTATTCATCGCTGCATCCCGTCAAAGTGAAGGCATCCCATGCCCAGCCATCCGGATTGGCATTGGCGAAATCGGCCCATTCGGTGAAAGCCGCGCCGAAATCCGGCAACAGCAACCCTTTCGGCGCCGGTGTCGCTTCGCGCGAATTCAGCTGCTCGGCGCCGCCTCCGGTCAAGGCATAGACCTGCCCGTCCCATATCCGGCAAAGCCCGCTGTCGTCTTGCAGACCCGCTTCGCGGTCGTCGTCGGTGCAGGGGTGGCGGATGGTACCGAGCGGAAACGAGTTCTTGCCGTTGGTCCAGGTAATATCGGCCGGCAGGCTTATGCCGGTATGAGGCACGGCCAGCGAGAACACCTGCGTCGTCAGTGCCGCCGGTTCGTTGCCCAGCGGCCGAAATTGCATGACCGCGCCCGAGCGTGGCTCCTGATAGGTGGCGTGGCTCAGGAGGCATTCCTTGGCGCTCGCCGCTTGCATGAGCCCGAGCGAACCCAGGACAACGAAGGCCAGTTTGCGAATGATCATCGATATCTCGGGCAATCTGTTGTGAAGCAAGGCCGGCTGCGTGCCGGGCCGCACAGTCGCATCATCCGTACAAAACATAAGCGAAATCCGGAACCGCTGCGTTTATCGTGCCTCGATCGAAAACTTGCGCCACACAAACCCGCAATCTGTATGATCGAACGCAGCGGCCCAGGAGACAAAAGATGCAGCGTTTGGCACTGATCATAGCGATCTCCGCAACTGCGATTGTGCCGGCCGTAGCGGCAGCGCCCTATGTCGGGACGTGGTCCAGGGACAGGTTGAACTGCCATGCGACCGCCGACGTCCAGCGCCAGACTGTCTTCACTGTGGATCAGTCGGCCCTGTCGTTTCCCAACCTCGGCTGCGAGCACGCGATCTTTCGCAAAACCGCCATCGGCTGGGTGGTTCGTGCCAACCAGTGCTACGGCGCGGACCCATCGCTCGACGAGCCATTTTCTCGCACCATCCATATCAAAATCGACGGCGCGACGGTGCGGTTGAGCTGGCGCGGATTCGACAGCGGACCTCTCGTGCGCTGCTCAAGGCGGTGACACTCAGACCAATCCGACCAGCAAGGCCGCGCCGCCGAGAAAGCCTGCCGAGCAGACCCACAGCAGCCATAGCCCACGCACCCGGCATTCGAGCACCGCCGAGGCGGGGTTGGCGGGGTCATAGCGAACGTCGACCTTGCTGCCCTGGACATAGCGCCGCGCCTGACCGCCGACGAGGCCGGGCAGCGAGGCCGTCACGCTAGCGCCGAAAGCGACGCGATCGGCGCTGTAGCGCTGTCCGGCGACACCATAGCTGTAGACGATGCGGGACTTGAACACCGTGCGCCAAGGCCGGTACCCACCGCCCTCAAACCGGTCGCGGGTCTTGATCGCCTGCAGGCCGGACGCATCGATACGGCCGGCGGCGGTCGGCCATGTTGCCGCCTGCCCGGCCATCGATCTTTGGGCAAAGCCCATGCGCAGCACGAAAAGCCCCATGAACAGCAGGAATGCCGCCGCACCGAGGTTCCGCGGCTTGGGCAGATGCGGCCCGAGAGCCTCCAGCACGCCACCGACCGAGAACACCAACACCAGCGCACCAACCACGAGCCCCGCCGAAAGCTGGACCATGAACTTGAAGGCGCCGTCCGGCATGGTGCGCTCGATCACGGCCTTGCCCGGGCTGGACGGGTCATAGAACACGGTTACCGCCGCGCCACGCGGAAACCGCGCAAGGGTTTCCGCGACTTCGAAATTTCCGAGGTTCTCCTGCACGCTGTAGTGCGAACTTTGAAATGTCTTGCCGCCCACCTTGTACTCATAGGTGATGGCCGGAAAGTTGCGGATTTCGGTCGAGGTGCTGCTCTCCGAGCCGGTACCCGAGCTTGTCACCTCGCGCGCCTCGACGCGCGACGAGACGATCTTTCCAGGCGTCGGCAACCAGCGGCTGGCCGCCTTGACCTCGAGCCATTTCAGGAAAGTGACGATCGACAGCATGCCGGCGACCGCGCAGGCAAAGCCGACCAACAGAAACTTGAGCTCCAACTCGTCCCCCCGACGACTAGAGTACAGCAGCACGCATATAGACAGCATGGCGAGGGCAATGTCTTGTCTATTCGCAAGATCAGGAAATGACCGCCGGCAAGGTTCAATGCTGTCGCGTGGCCATGGGAGCGGCGACCAGCCGCTATTCGGCATCCTCTATTGCCATGACACGAACATAGCCCTCCAGCTGAAGGGCGCGATCCCGGATGATGTTGGTGGCGTCGGCAGCCTGCATGGGCACGTACATCGTGCCTTGCCTTGTTTCATAGAGAGCGCCCCGTGTCTTCGCCTCGCTGTCGCGGAAGGCCAGCCAGGCGCGTTGTGACAGACGAAGATTTTGCGCTGCCTGGCGCGGTAATTTGCGCAGGAGTGTCGCATAAGCGGCATTCATGCGGCGATCGTAGTCGCTTGATGCCGTCGCCTCGCAGTCGGTTTGGCCTGCTGTAGAGCCATTGGCTGGATCATCCAGGCAGCGGTCGAGCGTATCGGCGGTGGCGTCTTTCAGACCCGCGGCCATCGGGCTCGCGGGCAACAGCAATGTCAGCAGGCAGACCAGTGCCCCACCGAGCCGAAGCCTCACACCGATGTTCTCCATCTTGCCTCCGAGGACGTATCCGAAGCACGGTGGGAACCGCGCCAGGAACTGGTGGCCAACGCGGCGGGCCATCCGCACGATGACGTGATAAAAGGACGATCGATCCGATCGGATGAAATATCCAGGAGACGACAGCCGGGACGATGCGCATGAGCGAACAAACCGAAGATGACACCGATATACTGAACCAGCTCGCCTATGTCAGGGCCGATCCGACCCAGCACGACACGTTGACCCTTCTCGCCATGATCGATGCCGCGATCGCCGAGATCATGGGCTTGAGGGCGCGGCTGCGGTTGAGCGAGGAAAAGAACGGCGGGAGCAACCAGTTCCAATAGGTGGACAGGACGAGCGCCGACGCGAAAGCATCGGTTCTAATCCGCGTCGGCCATCATGGCCCGACCTCCGCCGCCGGCCCAGGCGCGCCATTGCCGCTCATCGCCATGGAAGACGTTGAGATCGATGCGGCCGGTTACGCCATGCGACAGGCCGGAGCCGGAATACTGCCAGAACAGCCATTTGCGATCGGGATAGACCTTTGACGGATGCCGGGCCACGGCGCGCAGCCAGAACGGGTAATCCGGGAATGCGCCCTGAAGGTTGTCGCGATAGAAATCGGGCGCCGTGTAGATGATCGGCCGCTGGCCGTAATGGCGCTCCAGCTTGTCCATGAACACCTGCATCTTCTCCAGGACCTTTTCGCGCGACGGGCGCCGCTGGCAGCTGGAGTCGCCGTTCCACTCGACGTCGATCACCGGCGGCAGCGCGCCGTCGACCTTCGGCACGTTGCGGATGAACCAGTCGGCCTGCTCGCCGGCGGTGCGGCACCAGTAGAAGAAATGATAGGCACCGCGCTTCAGGCCCGCCGCGTCGGCATCACGCCAGTTCTTCATAAACAGGGGGTCGAGGTGGTCGCCGCCGTCGGTCGCCTTGATGTAGGCGAAGTTGGCGCCCTGGGCGCGCAGCTTCTCCCAGTTGACGTTGCCTTGCCAGCGCGACACGTCCACCCCGTGCACGGCAAGGTGACGGGGCGACGAGCGGCCGAAATTGATCGGCTTGGCATCGCGGAAGCCATAACGCGTGACCGGGCCGGCCAGCATGGACGGTGCCGCCCGCGACAACAGCTTCGGCGGCGACACCAGGGCTGCCTCCTCGATCGGCGGCTCGACGCTGTCGGGCAGTTCGGGTGCGGGAAACGCCACCGTCTCTTCCTCGGCGAGGCCATAAGGCCGAGCGGTGCTATCCTCTGCCGCAGCCTCAATCCGCTTGCGCGCCGCGTTTGCCCTGGCCACCGGAACGGACGCGATCGGCGCGCTTGGACGCACCACCGAACTGGTGACTTCATTGGACGGCTTCTGCATGTCGAGCGCATCCATGCCCGATGTCGACGAACAGCCGGCAAGGCAGAGCGATGCGATCACGAAACTCACGACGCCTGGTAACCGCATCTGGACCTGTACTCGAACACAACAGACCGAAGGCGACGGCCGACGGACAACCAGACGAGTTATGAACGAGAAATTACCAATAAAGTTTGAATCAAGTTTTTTACCATAGCTGTGGCCGCGTTCTGACAGTCGTCGGCAGCGGCCCGGCCAAGCCTTGACAGGGCCATGATGTGGCTGTTGAGAACGGGGTGCGGCGCGGCGGCCCTGCCCGCGCCAAGGGCCGCAAGCTGCCGGTCGAGAATTATTACGGCTGGCTCGTCGACGGCAAGCTCGACGAACTCAGGATCTTGCTCGACAGGGCAGCTGAGGAACACTTTCAACACGGAGCTTGCGTGCAGTCGTTCATCGACCAGAGCGTATGTTTCATCGAGAACCATCAGGCCTGGGCGGGTCTCGTGGTCGGATTGCTGGCCTTCGGCGAGTCGCTGGTGCTGGTCGGCATCCTGTTGCCTGGCACCACGGTGCTGATCATCGTC
Source organism: Mesorhizobium sp. B2-4-18 (assembly GCF_006441385.1). Classification (NCBI taxonomy): domain Bacteria; kingdom Pseudomonadati; phylum Pseudomonadota; class Alphaproteobacteria; order Hyphomicrobiales; family Phyllobacteriaceae; genus Mesorhizobium; species Mesorhizobium sp. B2-4-18. Next base: position 168,996 of record NZ_VFUW01000006.1, read on the forward strand.
GGCGGGCTGGTGGGCGCCGGTATCGTCCAGCCCCTGCCCGTTCTCCTCGCCGCGATGCTCGGCGCGGCGCTTGGCGACACCATTTCCTATTTTCTCGGCAAATGGCTGGGGCGTGGCGTCGTCCACAAATGGCCGCTCAACCGCTATCGCCGCGAGATCGCCAGGGCGCGCCTGTTCTTCCATCGCTACGGTGTCGCCGCCGTTTTCGTCGGCCGCTTCTTCGGTCCGGTGCGTGCCACCGTGCCGCTGGTCGCCGGCATGATGGGCATGAACAGGCGGCGCTTCCAGGTCGCCAACATCCTGTCGGCGATCATCTGGGCGCCGGTCGTGCTGTCGCCTGGATGGCTGGTGGCGAAAGGAGCCGACAATCTGCCCGAACTCGACTCGACCAGCCTGTTCGGCCTGGCGGTGATCGCGGCCATGGTGGTAGCGATCATCGTCGCCGTGCTGGTCGTCAGACTGCGCGGCAGGCATGATGCACGGATTTAGCGCGTCTCGCGATTGAGGGCGCCGTGCATCAGCCGCGCTTCCTGAAGACGCCGATCATCGGCCCCAGATTCCAGTAGTCGTCGTTGCGGCCGATGGCCGGAGCGAGCAGGCTCGATATCGTGCCGTCGAGAAAGAGCGCGTTGTCGCAGCCGAGCGCGTCGCGAAACAGGCGAGCGAAGGCATGGAACGTCACCGTGCCGTTCGAGATGGCAAAGACGGCAACACCGTCCTTTCGCACTCCGACGCCGTCGCGGCTCTTGCGCGAGGTGCCGTCGGCCTGGAATTTCGGGTGAAGCTGGCCGTCGATCACCAGCATTGGCCCTGATTGTGTCGCATAGTCGGTGGCTGGCCGCTGCCTGACGAAGTCCTTGGTCGCCCGCACCACGGCCTTGCCGCGGCTGATATAGAAAATGCCATTCGGCTGCAGCGAAAAATTGCCGCTTCCCGATCCCGTTTTCACACCGGCCATTTCCTGGCCGCGTTCGACGTAAAGGCCGACCGGCCTGAGATCGGGGTGGTACATGCCGGCATTGATGGCAAACAGCATGGTCCGGCCCGCCATGCGCTGGGCGTTGTCGAGATTGTGCAGCGACTGAAAAGGCTTGCCTGCCGGGTCTTTCCAGAACAGTTCGATCGAATAGAGCTTCGGATCGACCTCGCAGACGAGGAAGCTCGTAGCCTCGAAGGAGACGTCGCGGCACGGCGGCACCGAAGCGAACCACTGGCCGAATGCCGCTGTCGTGGCGACCGCGTACGGCAACGCGGCCTTGAACAAGCTCAGCAGCAAGGGCGCCGAATACAGGACGGTCAAAAAATCCATGCGCGTTCCGGATTGCCATTCCAACGAACTGTCGTGGATAGCACCGCTTGCCGGCACGATGAAGGATTTGCTGAAAGAAGTATGGATTATAACCCGGACTTCGGGCAGCGATTATTTGACCGCGCTGACCAGCTTCTCCTCGCCGGCAAGAATGGAGACCCAGCGCCCGGTATTGTCGCTCGCCTGTCTTTTGAGATAGCGATACGGGGTCTGGTTCCAGAGGCGAACCTTGTCGACGAGATTGTCGAGGATGAAGTCGCCCTTGTCGGTGCGCACCGTCAGCACGGCATGGCCTTCGCCGTCCGGCTTGCGAACCACCGTCATCAGGAGATTGGCTATGGCGATGCCCAGGCTGTTGAGCTCACGCCGCTTTTCCAGCGCGTAATCCTCGCAATCGCCGAAGCCATTGTCCGGATAGGCCCACCATTCCTCCTTGCCGTAATTGTCCATGTCGCTCATCGGCTTGACGCGCGCGTTGACCGAGAGGTTTACGGCGCTGATCTCCCGCAACAGCTTGCCAGTCATCTGTTCCGGCTCGCTGTCGGATGAACGGATCGAGCACTCGGCGGCATGAATCTTGCAAAAATCATAGTGGCCGATCGGCTGGGACGTCGAGCCGCCGATAGCCATGGAAACGGGAGCCGTGTAGGCGGAATTCGCCGCCGAACAGAAAGCAATCAGGGCAATCGCAAGCCCCAGCCCCTTCGCCTTCCGGCGCCAACCCATCGAGGATGCCATCCGGCCCCGCCCATCTGTTTTGTTAACAGAACGTTAAGGGCGGTTGTATCCCGAAGTCAACCAAACCGGCCGATCACATCTTGGAGGGACGCCGCATGCCCCTTCGAGGGTTGCAGCAGCGCAACACCGAGGTTCGGGCTAGGGAGCTAGACGAGCCATCGCATCGCCACACCCAGCAACAGGACGACGCCAAGCAGGCCACGGTAGATGACAAAGGGCCAGGCGGAGAAGCGTTCCAGCACACGCATCAGGCCCCAAATGGCGAAGAAGGCCGAAATCGAGGCGACGAGCAGCCCCAGGCCAAGAACCGACCATCCATGGGCATCGAGATGCACCTTGTGCAGTTCCCACAATTCCTTGAGGCCGGCGAGCGCGATGGCCGGCAGCCCGAGCAGGAACGAGAAGCGTGCCGCCTCGGCCCGCTTGAAGCCGAGCCCCAGTGCCGCCGTCAGCGTCGAACCGGAGCGAGAGACGCCCGGGATCAGCGCGCCGACCTGGGCGACACCGACAAGAAGCGCGTCGGCGAGCGACGCTTCGCCGATGGTGCGCTTGTGGCGGGCGAAAATCTCGGCCAGGGCCAGCAGGATAGCCATGCCTATGCAGGCCCAGCCAATCACGCTCAAGCTGCGCAACGGCGAATTGCAGGTGTTGAGAACACCCGAAAGTACCACGCCGGCGATCACAATCGGGATTGTCGCCAGCACGATCCAGGAAGCCAGTTGGAAATGCCGATCGGCGAAATCGCGCCGTGTGAGAGCGTCGATCGAACCGAACAGGAGATCCCTGACATCGCCCCAGAAATAGCTGACCACGGCGGCAAGGGCGGCAAGCTGCATGGCGGCGGAGAAGGCGGAACCCGGATCCTGCCAGCCAAGCACCGCCGGCACGATGCGCATATGGGCGGTCGAGGAAATCGGCAGCAGTTCGGTTATGCCTTGCACCAGGCCGAGGAATGCGACCTTGGCAAATCCAAGGCCGACAAAGCCCGTGTCGACGCCTTGCGTGCAGATATCAGCCATGTCGGGTTCCATCCGGGAGAGATCGGAGTTGCAAAGGCACCATCGGAGGAGATCGGTGCCCGGCAAGGCATACCGTCATGCGGCGGATAATCAATTTACGGATTTGTAAGCTGGCGTCGCCGCCTCGGACGCGCACGGTTCAAACCGGCCCGAAGGGCCGGCGATGCTCCCATGGGTGGAGGTTGGCAAGACGACTACGGGCAAAGCCAAAGTTTCTGGCAGGTCCTGGCAATAACATGCGCGGGCGGCACGACAGGCTCCCCTGCGGAGGGCCGGCGAGCCCGCTCGAGCAGCATGCGCACCTGTTCCGGGCGCACACGGTCACGTTCCATCACGAGCAGGACCATAGGATCGCTCAAAAGCTCGTCCAGGGTGCTGATGCTGTCGTTCATCCGTCGTCTCCTCGAATGCCGGGCCCGCGACGCTTAGATAGGGAGACAAAGATGGCCCGCCAATGACGCTTTGCCGGCTATCACGTGTCTCTTTGGATTAATTTTTGGTCATCCTGGGGCACGTCCTTTCCCTTCGCGGGGAAGAAGAAAGCTAGGCCGGCGGAGCGCCTTCAAATTGCGGCAGGCCGTCATCCAGCATCACCCAGGGCTGTTTCGAGACGGTCCAGATGTGCATCTGGGGCCTGAACAGCGACGGGTCGTCAAGCGAACCGGTCGTCACGCCGATGATGCCGGCGGAATCGCGCCGCGAAAACAGCGTCGTACCGCAGGCCGGACAAAACCCGCGCTTGAGGTCCGGCGAGGTGTTGACCGTGGCCGACGGGCCCTCGACCGTCACATCGTCGATGCGGAAAAGAACACGCGCATTGAACGCCGCGCCGATCGCCTTCTGGCAAAGCCGGCAATGGCAGATGCGCTCGTTGATGGGCGCGGCATCGGTGCGATAGCGCACGGCCCTGCACAGGCATCCGCCCTCGTATTTTGCCATCGCCTGGATCCATTGGTGGAGTGAACAGGCGGCAAAAGTAACGGCGAGGCCGATTGGGTCAATTGAAAAGCTTTGATACAAGGTCATCGATTATCGTGATGCAGCAGGATTGTCATGACACCCGACATCGAAACGATCGGCATCGCGGCCCTGTTCGGGTCGCCCTCGCCCGCGCGCGACCGCGCCGACGCTGGGATCATGGCCGCGGCGGCCGGCATCGGCTTCCTGGCGGTCCGGGATTTTCCCGGCGATGACTGGCTGACGCCCGACAAGCGCGCGCAATTGCTGCGCATCTTCGCGCTTCCTGACGCCGAGAAACAGGAATTGCTGCGCTGGAATTTCGATCACACCAAGAAAAATTTCTACCGCGGCTGGTTTCCGCTGCAGCCGCAAGCCGTTTCCTACAAGGAAGGCATCGACATGGGGCCAGACCTTGCCGATGCGGCGCGAGGCACGGCTTCCGACGATCCTTTGTGCGAGCCGACACCGTTGCCGGACGAGAATGCCCTGCCCGGCTGGCGCGCTGCCGCAGCCGACTACTATCGCGTGATGGGAACGGTCGGCACCATGCTGATGCGGTCGATCGCCCGCGGGCTTGGCCTGCCCGAGATGACCTTCGATGCCTATTTCGACGGTGGCATCTCGACGCTGCGCCTGATCCGCTATCCGCTGCGCGACGCCAGTGCGGGCGTCGATACCAGTGGGCCCGAGTTTTCGGTGACCCACAAAGGCGAGACGCGCACCATCATAGGCCGCGAACATGCCGATTCAGGCTTCGTCACCTTGCTGGCGCAGGACGGCGTCGAGGGCTTGCAGGCGAAGAACCTCGCCGGCGAATGGATCGACGTGCCTCCAGCCGATGGCACGCTGGCGGTCAATTTCGGCCAATTGCTGGAACGCTGGACCGGCGGCCGCGTGCGGGCGACACGGCACCGGGTCATTGCGCCAAAAACGGTGCGGTTCTCGATCCCGTTCTTCCACGAGCCACGCGTCGACGCGGAAATCTCGCCTTTGCCGCTGGACGGCGCCGAACCCTTCGCGCCGTTTCTTTACGGCGACTATCTCTGGGAGTCGGCGACGAACTTCGTCGAAATGAGCGGCATCAAGCATCTGAGGCAGCCGCGCCGGGCCAAGGCTTCCTGAACAGCACGCCGGCTGTCTCGCTGGAGACGGCCGGCGGAGATGGCAGGGGTCATTCGGCTTCGCCGACCACCTCGTCCCAGCTCTTCACCCTGGTCTCGCCATCGAGGAACGGCAGTGCGGCGGCCGTCAGTTCCGGAGCGAAGAAGACATCGTAGTGGGTGCGGTTGGGCAGGATGGCCAGCCGGTTCCGCGACAGGTTCTCGCGCATCCAGCCGGCATCCTTCAGGCCGCCGCCGAGCATCTGGTAGAACTTGATCTCGTGCTCGGGCTTGTACATGTCGTTGTCGCCATAGGCGAGCATCACGGGCATCTTCAGCTTGGGAACGTCGGCCGAGAAGTCGTAGTTCTGGCGCATGAAATTGCCGAGCGCGTCGAGCAGTTTCGGGAAGTCCTCCGGATGCGGGGCGACGGCGACGTAGGATTTGTACATCGGCGTGTCTTTCATGTACGTCGCGGCGGCGGCACTCACCTGTGCCTGCTGCGGACGCATCTCGTCGTAGAAGCCGTCGGCGGCATAACCGGTCGAAACAAGGACCAGCCGGCGCACGGCCTCGGGATGCTGGACCGCCATGCGGAAGGCAACCCCGCCGCCCAGCGAATAGCCCATGACGTCGACCTTGTCGTAGCCGAGTGTCTTGACGATACCAGCCATGTCGTCGCCGATCGCCTGCAGGCTGAATGGCCGGTCGCCAAGGGCGGTGCGGCCATGCCCCTGCAGGTCGACGCCGATGACGGTGCGGTTTTCGGCAAGCTTGGGCAGGATCGGCGCGAACATGTCGGTGGAGCCGAGGCCGCCATGCAGCAGAAGCAGCGGCTCACCCTTGCCATAGACGGCGTAATAGTAATTCACGCCATTGATCGGCAGCAGGCCGGACTTTTGTGGCTTCGGCAGTGTTTTCGTTTCGGTCGTCATGGCAGGCTTTGTCTCCTCTGCATTGCCCGGGCAAGCGAGAAACGCAGCGGCCGAGGCAAAAATGGCAAAAAACAGAACTTTGGACATATCGAACTCCTCCGGTGTGGCTCTGTCAGAGCGTCCTGGCGAGATCTTCGAGCTGATCGGTGCACTGGCCCCAACCGGCGTGAAAGCCCATGGCCTCGTGCTGCTCGCGGTCGGCGACGCTCCAGTGCCGGACGCGCGCGATGTAGCGGGTCTTGCCCTCGCCCTCGTCCTCGAAGGTCAGTACGACTGTCATGAACGGTTTTTCCGATGGCACCCATGACTGGGTATAAGCATCGGTCAAGACGATCTTCTCGCCGGGAACGACCTCGAGGAAGACGCCGGGGTTGGGGAACTCGTTGCCGTCGGGCCCTGCCATGACGACCAGGCTGTTGCCACCGGTGCGCACATCCATCTCGGCACGCGGCGTCGTCCACGGCTTTGGCGCGAACCATTGCGTGATCAATTTCGGTTCGGTCCAGCAGCGATAGACGTCCCCGCGCGGTGCATCGATGATGCGGGCGAGAACCAGTTCGCGGTCGTCGGCGGGGGCGATGTCGAGCTTGGTGGCCACGGTGGTCTCCTCGGTTTGATCTGGCTTCCGTCCCAAGGACGAGCCGACGCAAAGCAAACCGACATCGCCCGCGAAAAATTCTGGAAACGCAGGTTGAAAACCGTGAGCGGAGCGCGTGTCAGTGCCGCTTGGCTTGCACCAGGTAGGCGTCGATTACGGTCTCGCCCAGCCATTTGGCGGCTTCGAGCCGGTGCAGGCCTTCGACAAGTATGTGCCGCTTGCCATCGTGGCGGACCTGGATCGGCGTCTTCATGCCGTTCTCGAGTATGTCCTCGGCCAGATGCCGGACGGTCTCGGGGTGCAGCGTCTTCTTCCGCGCCGTGGGCACGTAGATGTCGTCGACCTTGACCTGTTGAACCCTGAGCATGCCCTGTCCCCATGGCGGAACTGCCGCCGTCTTCCTGAGATAGTCGGTTTGGCGAAGGCGGCCAAGGGTGCGGCTAACGAATGCTGGCATGATCGTTTCCATTTGACGCCTGGCGGGCGGATCGCCGAAATGGCGCCTCAGATGGGCCAGGGCTTCATGATCAATCCGCCGACCGAATTCCCCGATTTCGGGCTGACAGCCGAGCAACGCCGCCACGCGGTGCGCGGCCACTATTACGAGTGGCCGGGCATGGATGGCGAGCGCGGCGAAATCTGGTGCTACAGCGACCGGTTTTCCTATCGCGCCGGCGAGACAGTTACGCTGCATGTCAGCTCGACCGCTCCGTCCTTCGGCATGAGGATCATCCGCGATGGCGGCACCGAAACGAGAGTATTCGAGAAATCGGACATTGCGGCGCGCTGGCAGGAGAGTCCGGAGCAATGCTCGGTCGAAGGCTGCGGCTGGGAAGCCTCCTTCGAATTTCGCGTGGAGAGCGACTGGCCCTCCGGCGCCTACCTGATAACGCTGACCGCCGACGGACGTGACGGCAAGCCGATCCAAAGTCACCACATTTTCATCGTCTCTCCCCAGCCCGGCAAGAAACCTGGCCGTGTGCTGCAGGTGGCGGCGACGGGCACCTGGCTTGCCTACAACACCTGGGGCGGCTCCAACCATTATCAGGGCATCACCGGGCCCGATCGCGACCAGTACTCGCCCATCGTGTCGACGCAGCGCCCCTGGTGCCGCGGCTTCGTCGTGTTGCCCGGGGATGCACCGCGCGTGCCGTTGGAGGTGGCGGTGCCGCCGAAGACCGTGCCGCGTTATCCGCACATGGAATGGGCGCTCGCCACCGGCCATTCGAAGAAATATGCCTCGTCCGGCTGGGCCAGCTACGACAGTCATTTTTTTCGCTTCGCCGAACGATCAGGCTACGGCGTCGACCTCGCCAGTCAGCATGACCTTCACTTCTCGCCGGAAATTCTCGACGGTTATGACTGCGCGGTCTTCGTCGGCCATGACGAATACTGGACTTGGGAGATGCGCGACGCGGTCGACTTCTATGTCGAACGCGGCGGCCATGCGGCGCGTTTTGCCGGCAATTTCATGTGGCAGACGCGGCTGAAAGATGAGGGCCGCCGGCAGGTCTGCTACAAATATCGCGCCCGCACCGAGGACCCGGCCTATCGCGGCGGCGACGTGACCCGCGCCACCAATTCCTGGGAAGCACCGGAAATCGGCCGGCCGGGTTCGGCGACCTTCGGGCTCAATGCGACACGGGGCGTCTATGCCGGCTGGGGTGGCTGCGCGCCACGTGGCGTACGCGGCTTTCCGGTCTATCGGCCGGAGCACTGGGCCTTTGCCGGCACCGGCATCTACTATGGCGACCTGCTGGGCGCCGACAGCCACGTCTATGGCTATGAGGTCGACGGGCTCGATTTCGAGATCCGCGGTGGGCTGCCCTACCCCACGCCAGACAGCGGCGCGCCCGACGGCCTGCAAGTGCTGGCCGTCGGCATGGCCAGCCAGGTCGAGGAAAGCGCCGACATTCCGATCGAGGACCAGTTCCTCACCGACGAGGATGGCCGCTTCACCGCCGAAACCTTGTTTGGCGAGGCAAGCGACGCCAATCTCGAAAAGGTCAAACGCGGCAATGGCATGATCGTCAACTTCCCGCGCGGCAAGGGCGAGGTGTTCCATGCCGGAAGCTGCGAATGGGTCGCCGGCCTGCTAAGACAAGACCCGATGGTCGAACGGGTCACCCAGAATGTCCTCGACCGCTATATCGGAAAGTCCTGACATGTCGACAGCCCAGACCGCCGTTCAAGACACTGATGCCCGGCGCCAATCGCACTTGTTCTACCTCTCCAGCCTGCGCCGGCCGCTGATCGACCGCGCCGAAGGCATTTACATGTGGACGCAGGACGGCCGCCGTTTCATCGACGGATCGAGCGGCCCAATGGTCGCCAATATCGGCCATTCCAACCGCAATGTGCTCGATGCGATGAAGCGGCAGATGGACCGAGCCACCTTCGCCTACCGGCTGCATTTCGAGAACGGGCCGGCGGAAGAATTGGCGCGCGAACTGGCTGGAAAGTTGCCGGAAGGCATGGACCGCATCTTTTTCGTGTCCGGCGGCTCGGAAGCGACGGAATCCTGCATCAAGCTGGCGCGGCAATTGGCCGTGGCCACCGGCCAGGCCAGCCGCTGGAAGGTGATCACGCGGTTTCCTTCCTACCACGGCGGCACGCTCGGTTCGCTTTCGATCACCGGCGACGACGCGCTGGCCGAAACTTTTACGCCGATGATGCGGGTGATGCCGACCGTGCCGGCACCGACCGCCTGGCGCGACCGCGACAATCTCTCGATGGAGCAGCGCGGCGTCCGCTACGCCGACATGCTGGAGGAGAAGATCCTCGCCGAAGGTCCCGAAAGCGTCGTCGCCTTCATCATGGAGCCGATCGGGGGTGCTGCGACCGCGGCCCTGGTAGCACCCGACAGCTATTATGCGCGCATTCGCGAGATCTGCGATCGCTACGGCATCCTGCTCATCCACGACGAGGTGATGAGCGGTGCCGGCCGCACCGGCAAATTCCTCGGCGGCGACCACTGGAACTGCAAGCCTGACATCGTTGCGCTGTCGAAGGGGCTCGGGTCGGGCTATGCGCCGCTCGGCGCGCTGGCCGCACCGATGCGACTGGTCGAGCCGCTGCTCGCCACCGGTGGCTTCCAGCATGGCCACACCTATGCCGGCAATCCGCTCGCTTGCGCCGCCGGGCTTGCGGTGCTGGGCGAAATGGACCGGCTCGACCTGATTGCCAATGCGGCTGCCATGGGCGACGTGCTGATGGACGGATTGAACGCACTTGCGAAGCGGTTCCCGTTCATTGCCGATGTGCGTGGCAAGGGGCTGCTTACGGGCGCCGAAATGGTCGCCGATCCCGATACGCTGAAACCTATCGAGCAGAGCAAAAAAGCCACGCAGCGCCTGCTCGGCCTCGCCTATGAGCGCGGGCTGATCATTTATGGCCGCAGGGTCAAGGGTGGCGTCGACGGCGACAATTTCATGGTCGCGCCGCCGATGATCGTCACCAGCGAGCAGGTCGGCGAGATCATCTCCATCATCGGCGACTCGCTTGAGGTTCTGGCCGCCGAATTCGACCTGCCGGTCGAAGGCCGGGGGTAGCGAAAAATGGCGCCGCGAAAAGTCATCATCACCTGCGCCGTTACAGGCTCGGTACACACGCCGTCGATGTCGCCCTATCTGCCGGTGACGCCGGACCAGATCGCCGCGGACGCTATCGCCGCGGCCGAGGCCGGCGCCTCGATCCTGCATCTGCACGCCCGCGATCCCAAAGATGGCCGCCCGACCGCCGATCCCGAAGTGTTCATGCAGTTCCTGCCGCGCATCAAGCAGGCGACCGATGCGGTGATCAACATCACGACAGGCGGCTCCTCGCTGATGACGCTGGACCAGCGGCTGGCGGCGCCGCTTCGGGCCCAGCCCGAAATGTGCTCGCTCAATATGGGCTCGATGAATTTCGCGCTGTTCCCGATGCTCGACAAGCCAAGGGACTGGCAGCACGAGTGGGAACCGAAGCTGCTCGAAGCCACCCGCGACACTATCTTCAAGAACACCTTCGCCGACATGGAAGGCGTGATCGAGCGGCTGGGCAAGGGCTGCGGCACCCGCTTCGAGTTCGAGTGCTACGATGTCGGCCACCTCTATTCGCTGGCGCATTTCCGCGACCGGGGGCTGGTTTCGGGGCCGCTGTTCATCCAATTCGTGCTGGGCATCCTGGGCGGCATCGGCGCCGACCCGGACAACCTCATCCATATGAAGCGCATCGCCGACAAATTGTTCGGCGACAGCTACCAGTTTTCGGTGCTGGCCGCCGGCCGCAACCAGATGCCGCTGATCTCGATCGCCGCAGCGATGGGCGGCAATGTGCGGGTCGGACTGGAGGACAGCCTCTATGATGGCCGCCAGCTGGCGAAGTCCAACGCCGACCAGGTGCGGCGCATCCGTGGCATTCTCGATGGACTGTCGCTGGAGGTCGCCACGCCGGCCGAAGCGCGTGACATGCTGGCGCTCAAGGGCGGCGACAGGGTGGCTTTTTGACGAGATGACAGCGCCCGCTCCTGCCACTGTACCTGTCACGCGTGCGGTTATCCTTCGCCCCGGCACCATTGATGACGTCGAAACCATTCATGCGGCGATCCTGAAGCTTGGCACTCATATCGGGGCGCCCGAGGAAATCATCTCGACGGCGGACGATCTCAGAAGCTGGGGCTTTGGCGAAAAACCCGCCTTCTCGACCCTGATCGCAGAAGTCGACGGCGAATTCGCCGGGCTGTGCCTGCATTTCCCGATCTTCTCGACCTGGATGGGACGTCCCGGCGTCTATGTGCAGGACCTCTATGTCGAGGACAGGTTTCGCGGCCGCAAGATCGGCGAACGCCTGCTGCGACGCGTGGCTGCCGAGTGCCGCAAAGAGGGCGGCGTGTATCTGAGGCTGTCGGTCGACACCGACAATGAGGGTGCCAAGGCCTTTTACGAACGGCTGGGCATTGCCTGGTCGAGCTACGAGCAGACGCAGAAAATCATCGGTGAGGCCTTTTTCGCCTTCGCCGATGCGCCGGAAAATGGGGAGCAGCAATGAAGGCCTTCTATGCGCAGGAGCAGAAGCGCCACGATCCCAAGGCCTTTCTTTCCAGTGGCGCGGCGCAGCCCAACCCTGAACAGCCGGAGCGCGTCGAAAGATTGTTAGCTGGCGCAAAGTCCGCTGGTTGCACGATCGAGCGACCGCGCGATCACGGCCTCGGTCCGATCTCGGCGGTGCACACACCCGAGTATCTCGACTTCCTCGAACATATTTTCGAACGCTGGCAGCGGATCGAAGGGGCGTCGGCCGAGGTCATTCCCAACATCCACCCGATCGCCCGCAACGGCTCCTATCCGGCCTCAGCAGTGGGCCAAGCCGGCTACCACATGGCCGACACCGCCTGCCCGATCTCGGGCGAGACATGGCAGAGCGCGCTGTGGAGCGCCTGGAGCGCGGTCGAGGCCGCCGAAACCGTCATGGCCGGAGCGCCGGCCGCCTATGCGCTGTGCCGCCCGCCTGGCCACCACGCCTTCGCCGATGTCGCCGGCGGATTCTGCTTCATCAACAACTCAGCCGTGGCGGCGCAAGTGCTGCGCAGGCAGGCGGCCCGCGTAGCGATCCTCGATGTCGACCTGCATCACGGCAACGGGACGCAAGGCATTTTCTATGCGCGACCTGACGTGCTGACGGTGTCGCTGCATGCCGATCCGGTGCGGTTCTACCCGTTCTTCTGGGGCCATGCCGACGAGCGCGGTGAAGGTCCCGGGCTTGGCTATAATTTCAACCTGCCGCTGCCACGCAAATCCGCGGATGCGGCGTTTCTGGAAGGGATCGGCGTGGCGTTCCAGCGTATCCGCGCCTTCGCCCCCGATGCGCTGGTCGTGGCGCTCGGCCTCGACGCGTTCGAGGGCGATCCGTTCGGCGGGCTTTCGGTGACGACGCCGGGCTTCTCGCGCATCGGCGAGGCCATCGCCGGGCTCGGCCTGCCGGCGGTCATCGTCCAGGAAGGCGGCTATCTCTGTGACGAACTCGGCGACAATCTCACCGCCTTCCTCACCGGCTTTGGCGGCAAGGCGCGGTGAGTTCAAACCCAAGTCAGGAGCGTTGCTGCCTGAGCATGGCAATCACCCGGTGCACGCTCTCCAGCGTCTCGTCGATTTCGGACGCGGTATTGTAATGCGCGATGCCGATGCGCACGACGCCTTGCTCGGCCGGAATGCCGAGCTGATGGACGATCTCCCAGGCATAGTTGTGGCCCGACCACACGAAGATGTTCTTGGCGTTCATCTGCCGTACGATCGTTTCGGGGACAATGCCATCGACGGTGAAGGAGACGGTCGGCACACGATCGCCGAGCCGTTTCGAATCGGTGATGCCTCGGACCGTCAGCCCGGAAATGTCGGACAAGCCATCGATCAGCCTTTGCGCCAGCGGGTTTTCATGGGCGATGGAGATCTGGAACGCCCTGGCGATCTTCTGCCTTCTTGAACCACCCTCACCTGCCGCCGCGCCGAGCTCGGCGAAATAGTCGACCGCGGCGGTCAAGCCGGCCATCAGTTCGATCTGCGGCGTGCCGAGTTCGAACCGCTCGGGCAAGCCGTTCGAGGAGCAACGGCACTTATAGGCTTGCAGACCGTCGATGACGTCGCGCCGGCCCCACAAGATACCCATATGCGGACCGAAGAATTTATAGGCCGAGCAGATCAGGAAATCGCAGCCGAGCTCCTGCACATCGATCAGCCCATGCGGTGCGAATTGCACCGCATCGACATAAACCAGCGCGCCGGCCCGTTTTGCAAGTTGGGTCAAGGACCTGACCCGGTTGATCGAGCCGGTGAGATTGCTGGCGTAGTTCAATGCCACCAGCCTTGTCTTCCCGGACAGCAGACCGGCGAGCGTCGCCTCCTCGATCTGCCAGGTCTTTTCGTCGAACGGCAGCCAGCGCACGACGAGGCCGAGGTCCTCGGCCAGTTGCAGCCAGGGCGACACATTGCCCTCATGATCCATGCGGGTGAGGATGATCTCGTCGCCTGATTTCATCGTGCGGCCGAGCGTACGTGACATATGATAGGTCAACGTCGTCATGTTGGCGCCGATGACAATCTCGTGCGGGCTCGCCGCGCCGAGGAAGTCGGCCATCGCCAGGTGCGCCTCGTCAACGACCTGCTGCGCCGCGATCGTCGTTTCAAAATAACCGCCCAGATTGGCGTTGGTCGTAAGCAGGCAGCGCGACACCGCGTCGGCCACGGCCTGCGGCACCTGCGTGCCGGCAGGATTGTCGAGATAGATGCGCCGGCGTCCGTTGTCTGTCAGTGAGAGAGCGGGGAATTTTCCACGCACGGCCTCGATCGAAAAATCCACCATCGTCTCCATCCCTTTGCTGCTACACGACAATTCCGGGCTCGGTCACGGGCAGGGATTGCCGACCCTCTGGTGAACGGCATCCACCGCCTTCTGCATTTCTTCAGTCCAGACGACATCCACCGAAGACAGCGCCATCTCCAGTTGGGAAATGGTTGTCGCACCGATGATGCTGGAGGTCACGAAGGACCGGCTCGAGACATAGGCATTGGCAAACAGCGCCGGCTCCAGGCCGAAAGAGCGTGCCAGCTCATTGTATTCGAGCTGCGCTTCGGCGGCATTGGGCGTCTCGTAACGCTGGCCGCGGTTGAACAGCTGCGAGCGCGAGCCCTGCGGGCGGGCGCCATGATCGTATTTGCCGGTCAGATAACCCTGGGCCAGCGGCGAATAGGCAAGCAGCGACACCCCTTCGCGCTCGCAGACCTCGGCGAGGTTCACCTCAAAAGTACGGTTGACGAGATTGTAGGCGTTCTGGATCGAGGCGACGCGCGGACCGATCCCTTTGTCGGCCTCTGCAAGGAAGCGCATCACGCCCCAGGAACTCTCGTTGGAGAGACCGAAATGGCGGATTTTTCCTGCCTTCACCAGGTCATCGAACACCGCGAGCGTCTCGGCGATCGGCGTTTCACCGACCGGCGCGCCGACAGAATCGGCACGCCGCGCCACGGCGCCGACGCGCGTCGGGTTGGCGCCCCAGGGGATGTCCCGCTCCGGCCAGTGGATCTGATAAAGGTCGAGATAATCCGTGCCAAGCTTGGCCAGCGACTTGTCTATGGCATCGAAGATATCGGCCCGCACCAATTGCGAGGGCCGGTCTCCGCGAAACCAGCTGTTGGCCGTGCGGCCGACGACCTTGGAGGCCAGGATCACCTTGTCGCGGTTGCCCTTGGCCTTCATCCAACTGCCGATGATCTTCTCCGTCCGTCCTTGCGTCTCCGCCTTGGGCGGGATCGGATAGAGTTCGGCGGTGTCGATGAAATTGACGCCGCGCGAGAAGGCCAGGTCCATCTGGGCATGGCCTTCGGCCTCGGTGTTCTGCTGGCCCCAGGTCATCGAACCAAGGCAGATCTGGGTAACAAGAAGATCGGTCCGACCGAGACGGCGTTTGTGCATGGGATTCTGCTCCGGAGGGCATATGTGCGCGGCTGCGCGGGGAGGAGTTCGCATCTTATAGGAAAAGCAGAGGCGCTCTCCAAGCCTTGCCAGGCCGACTTTTGCGTGAGCAGAGCGGGGTTAGCGTCGTGCGGCGGCCACGGCGCGGCGCTTGGCCTCGTCGATCAGCATGTTGGCCACCTGCATGCGGATCATGGCGCGCTGGCGCAAATGCGGGGCGACGCGATCGGGATGGTTGGCGAAAGCAAAGCTGCGGCGCATGCGGCCGAAGTCGGCGGCGCTCTTGGACTGCTCCAGTCCCAGTTCGACCGCAATCGATTCAGGATCGATTGGCGGCAATGTTTCTTCCGGCTTCGGCTCTTCGCCAGCCAGCGCCAGCCTTGCCTGTTCAAGCACGGCGGCAAACTCGCTGGCCAGATCAGCGCCGGCCTCGCGATATTCCGCAGCGGACACCTTGATGCGGCCGGAATGGAGTTCATCGGCGACCGAGAGATAGTCGAACGGGATGGATGGGCGCGCGCCGGTCTCTACGCCCTCACTGCCGTTGCCCTTGTCGGTGGCAACGAAGAGGTCGTCGAGCAGTGACGCAAAATCCCGCTTGGCGCCGGTAGCGATTTCAGCCTCCCCCATGCCCGACAGTTCGAGTTTCAGACCATAGAACCAGCTCGTTAAAAATAAATACCGCCGGTCTTAACTAATTCCCCTTCAGGGGATCGTTGCCGGAGTCGCCGGCAAAAGCCGGACCGCATGTTCATGCAGTCCGGAAATTCGCCAGGAGTGGCGAGGAAAACTGGCCATGTACCAGCTTCGAAGCCTACGTTGGGCGCGGCGCAAGAGTTTCACCTTGCTGCAAAAATTTTAAAAAACATCCGGACATGGCAGGCATGCATATGCTGCACTGCACAATCTTCACGATTCATCTATATTGCCTGACGTGGAGGACCAACCAGGAGCCTGAATCATGGGTTTCTTCACGGAAATGTTCGCCCGGCCGCGCCCGCAGGAACATCTGAGATATCGCGCGGCGCTGGCGCTCCTTTATTCGATGAGCAATGCCGAGCGCGCCGACATCGGCATCAAGCCCGCCGATTTCCCGCGCATCGCCCGCGAAATGTCCATCCGCTAAGCAGGTTGCGAGATGTCCCGGATCGACCCGGGACATCTCAAAGTCCGATTTCTCAACGCGATCCGAGGAATGTCGCCTTGCCCAACGGCACGCCATTGTGGCGCAGGATGTCGTAGGCGGTGGTCAGGTGGAAATAGAAATTGGGCATGGCCACATGCAGCAGATATTGCGTGCCGCTCAGCGTCGTTTCCCGGCCCCCCAGCTTTAGTTCGATCATCCGGTCATCCGACCCGTCGATATCGGCTGCGGAAAAAGTCGCCAGGTAGGCGACCGTCTTGGCGAGCCTCGCTTCGAGATCGGCGAAGCTTGCTTCATTGTCCTCATATTTAGGCACTTCGCGGCCGGCCAGCCGTGAAGGCGCGCCCTTGGCATGGTCGGTTGCGATCTGCACCTGCCTGGCAAGTGCGAACATGTCGGGCGCCAGCCGCGCCGCCAAAAACACCTGCGGGTCGATCTTGCGGTCAAGCGCATTCTGTTCGGCTGCAGCCAGCACACTGGAAAGTGCTTTCAGCCTGGCTGAAAACACGGGCACGGATGCCTCATACATCGATATCGTCACGTCGGATCTCCTGTCCGGCAGGAACGCCGGCGGGAGGACGTAGCGCTCTCAGGCGCGATTCTTCAAGCGGCGGGCGCATGGCGTCACCACGTCGCCGCAATCGCCGTGGTAGAATCTTCGTTATCGAGCGGAGATTCCCGATGAGACGCGCCCTTTTCGCAGCGACTGCCCTTCTCTCCCTTGCCACGACAGGCCACGCGGCATTGGCCGCAGCCGATACGCCCGAAGCGCCTTACGTCGATGATCGGTCGAGCGCGGATGCGGTCGTGCATTCACTCTACAGCGCCATCAACCGGCATGAATTCGCCCGCGCCTGGGGCTACTTCGGTGATACAAAGCCGGCAAAGGATTTCGACACATTCGCCAAAGGCTATGACGGCACCGACAAGGTGGAGGTCAAGACCGGTCCGATTTCGGACGAGGGCGCGGCGGGCAGCATCTATTACAACGTCCCGGTCGCCATCCAGGCAACCGATAAGAAGGGCGAGGCGAAAGTTTTCGCCGGCTGCTATACGCTGCGCCAGGTCAACGCCCAGATCCAGGCGCCGCCGTTCCAGCCTATCTTCATCGACAAGGGAGCGCTGAAGCCCTCCACCGCCGACTTTGACGAGGCGTTGCCGCCAAGCTGCGGCGACGGCCCGCCGCCGCCGAAAAAGGACACCGCACTGGAAAAGGCCAAGAAGGCCTTCCTGGCGACCTATGGCGACCAATGCGACAAGGACCGCCAGGCCAATGAGCCAGAGGTCTTTTCGATCAAATACAAGGACAGGAATGCTCAGCCGAACGATCCTGACAAGGAGACCCGGCTGTTCCACTTCTCCTGCTCGGCCGCCGCCTACAATGAAAGCTCGGTCTATTACATGACCGACGAGGTGGACGGTGTCAGGCAATTGCAGTTCGCCGAGCCGGAGACCGATATACGCTACGAGAACAACGACAGCGACGGCAAGCTGTTGAGTGTAACGGTGATCGGCTTCCGGACCACAGGGTGGGCGGTCAATTCCGACTATGACCAGAATGCTCACACCATCACCACCTTCAACAAATGGCGCGGCGTCGGCGATGCTTCGGATGCCGGGACATATCTGTTCCGCAACGGCGATTTCTCGCTGGTCCAGTATGACGTCGACGCGTCCTATGACGGCGAGGAGAACCCGCAGACGATCGTCGACTACAACACCGCGCCTTAGATCCTCTAGCGCATCAGGCTTATGGTGCCTTCGACAGCATCCAGTCGAGCGTGCCGCGCCAGTCTACCATGCGGATCGGCGTGCCGTGCGTGCCGGTCTCGAAGCGCACGAAGCGGGTCGGATAGTTTTTTGATTTGGCAAGGATGGAGCGGAAGAACGCTTCCTGGTTGGCCACGGGAAAGACCACATCGTGGCTGCCCTGGCCGAAGAACACTGGCACGCGACGCTTGAAGGCGGGACTTGCAAGAAAGCCCTCGTCCCACAGCGATCCGAGCAGCAGCAGTCCATTCACGCGGCCACCAGTATCCTTGCGTGCGGCAAGTTTCCAGCACAGCGCGCCGCCCATCGAGCCGCAGGCGACGAAGATTTTCGCGCCCGGAGACTGTTCGGCATAATGGTCGATCAGGGCGGCGACCAGTGCTGCGCCCTTGTCGCCGAAATCAGGAAAATCCGGAGAAATATAGAGCCCGCCATTGCCGGCCATCAGGTTCTTGAGCCGGTTGAAATTGCCGCCGAAGGTGAAGTCGTCGACGCCTTGCTTGCGGCTGCCGCCCTGCCCGTGCAGGTAAAGCACGATGATGGCGGCTCCTTTCGTCTTGCCGACGGCGACATGCCTGACATCGCCCGCATCGGTCTTCAGCATCAGATCCTGCTGCACCTTGCGCACGCCGGTGTCGGTGTACTGGGCATGCACGCGTTTTTCCGGCACCTCGTCGCGCTGGTTGATGTCGCGCATCTCGCGGTAGTCGAGGACCGTGTAGGCGCCGTTGCTGTCGGATGACAGCGTCGCCGGATAGGCGAAGAGATCGTCCTTGAAGGGTTTCAGGGACAATGTGTCGGCACTGGCGGCCGAGGAAAACAAGAAAAGCATTGCCGTGACGAAAGCGCGGCACGCGACGGTACGAATAGCCATACCGCAGGCATGCTAATGCCGCCTCCGTTTGTCAATCCTGCAGCACGCCGCCCGCGCCTTCCAGTGCCTCTCGGGTGTCGACATCGACGGACGCGCCCTCCCCGATCTCGACATCGATGACATCGAGCCCTTCGGCCTCGACCAGATGGCGAGCGCCGGTGTCGCCTTCGAGATGGGCGATTGCCGCGAATAACGAGCGCGGCAAAAGCACCGGGTTGCCGCGTTTGCCTTGGTGCGTGGCACGGACCACCGAGTTGCCGCCGGCCCTGCGGAAGGCATCGATAAGCCTGTCGAGGTCGTCGGATGCGACACCCGGCATGTCTCCCAGAACGATCATCGCACCAGCGGCGTCTTCGGGCAGATAGGCAGTGCCGGCTTTAAGCGAGGTCGACAGACCATCGGCAAAATCGGGATTGTTGGCGAAGGTGACGTCGAGGCCCGACAATGCCGCGCGCACCCGCTCGCGCTGATGACCGGTGACGACGATCGTGCCCGAAGCCTTCGAGGCGAGCGCGCGTTCGGCGGTGCGGCGCACCAGCGGCTGGCCGTCGAACAGCGCCATCAGCTTGTTCGGCCCGCCCATGCGGCTCGACCGGCCCGCCGCCAGAAGCACGATCCCGACCTTGAGCCGACTTTTGGCCGGCAGCGGCTCGCGCGGCTGCGGCCGCGTCGGTATCTCCATCAGCAGGCCGCCGACGCCCATGCCGGCGATGTCGCGCGCGGTGACGTCCAGGCCGGCAATCAATCGGTCGAGCACCCAGTCGAAGCCGTTCTCCTTGGGGCTGCGGGCGCAGCCAGGCGCGCCGATGATGCGCTTGCCGCCGAGTGTGCCGAGCACCAGCAGATTGCCGGGATCGACCGGCATGCCCGCGCGGATGACGGTACCGCCCGCCCTCTCGATCGCCGCCGGAACGACGTCGGCGAAATCGCTCATGGCGGAAGCCCCGAAGATCACCACCATGTCGTTGTCGCGCGCAAGCGCGATGGCAGCCTCGGCGACAGGGGCGATCTCATGCGGCGTACGGCGCTCCGCCGTCAGCCTGCCGCCGGAGCGCGCCAGCCGGGCTTCGGTGACGCGTAGCGTCTTGTCGAGCACGGTTGGTTTGGTGCCCGGCAGCACCGTCTGGACGACGCCGACACGCATCGGCCGATAGGCGTTGACGGCAAAAATTTCGCCGCTGGCACAGATTTCCGTCACGGCGGCCACCAACGAGGAAGAGACCGCGAAGGGGATGATCTTCACCGTCGCGACCATCTGGCCCTTTTCGACCGGCGCGTGCTGGCCAAGCGTGGCGATGGTGATAGCGGGATCGACCGCATTGATCGCATCGATGACAGCGGCATTGACGGTGAAGATGCCAGCCGCCTTGGCGTGGAGATTGACCCGGCCGGTAGCGGCGGGCTTCGCCTCGATGCCGCCGAGGGTCATGCTTTCGGCAATTTTTTGCGCCGCGGCGTCCTCGCCGAGATCGTCCGGCGCCAGCACGGCCGCAACGACCTGCGAAACACCTGCCCTCTTGAGCGTTGAGACATCTTCGGCGCTCAGCCTGTGCGCCTTGCGAAATCGCTTTTCGCCGGCCGCGGTCGCATGCGCCAGCACCGCCCCTTCGGCCGCGTCGATCGGGATCGGACCGAATTTCACGCCGCCGCGCCCTTCGCATCGAGGCCGCGTGAGCGGAAGGCAAGAATGGTCTGCGCGAGAATGGCGACGGCGATCTCGGCGGGGCTTGCCGCCCCGATGTCCAGCCCGATCGGCGCGTGGATACGCGCGATCTGGTCCGCACTCGCGCCCAGCGCCAGCAGGCGCTCGACGCGCCTGGCATGCGTCTTTCGGCTGCCGAGCGCTCCGACATAGAAACAGTTGGCGTCGAGTGCCGCCTTCAGCGCGAAATCGTCGATCTTCGGGTCATGGGTAACGGCGGCGAGCGCGGTGTAAGCGTCGAGCGGCTGGCGTCCCAGCACGTCCTGCGGCCAGTCGGCATGCAAGGCGACATCGGGAAAGCGGTCCGATGTGGCAAAGGCGGTGCGCGGATCGATGATCTCCAAGGGATAGCCTGCGATCCGTGCCATCGGCGCGAGCGCCTGACTGATATGCACGGCGCCGATCACCACCAGACGCGGCCGCGGCAGATGCGCATTGAGGAAGAAGGTCCGCCCTTCCGCCTCGACGGACCCCGAATTGCCGGATCGAAACGCCTTGGCGATCGCCGCACCGAGATCGCCGGCGACCTGATCGCCCTCCCGCACGATACGATCGCGACCATCACCGAGATCAGTGACGAGGATCGCCGCGCGGCGGGCGCGCCGCTCGGCATTGAGCGTCTTCAGCGCATAAGGATCCATCGGAGGTCAGCCCAATCGCTCAACATAAACCTTGATGCGGCCGCCGCAGGACAGGCCGACTTGCCAGGCGGTCTCATCGGCAACACCGAACTCCAGCATCCTGGCTTTGCCGGAGCCGATGACGTCGACCGCCTCGGTCACGACAGCGCCCTCGACGCAACCGCCCGAAACAGAGCCGTGGAAATTGCCATGGGCATCGATGACAAGGTGGCTGCCGACCGGGCGCGGCGCTGAACCCCAGGTCTCGACCACGGTCGCGACTGCGACATCCTTGCCGTCCTTCATCCAGGCTTCCGCGATGATCAGCGGGTCGCGGGCCTCATCGAGATAAAGACTGTCACTCATCGTTGCTTCTCTCAGGGTCTGTTTTTCCAAAAGCCGGGAAATATATGGCTATGCGGCGCGCCTTGCGCCAGCATCCATCCACCGCCGTGGATCGACGGAAAGAACCGATTTCTTGTCCAGCGAGGCGCAGAGATCGGCGAGCGCGTCGAGATTGTGCACCGAGCGGAATTCGTCGACATGCGGCAGCATCGCCTTGACGCCGCGGGCGCGCGCCTGAAAACCATCGAAGCGCAACAACGGATTGAGCCAGATCAGCCGCCGGCAGGATTTGTGCAGCCGCTCCATTTCTTCCGCCAAGCCCCCTATATCGTCGCGCTCCAGCCCGTCGGTGATCAGAAGCACCACCGCGCCCTGTCCCAGCACACGTCGCGACCATACAAGGTTGAACTCGGCTAACGTATCGCCGATGCGCGTGCCACCCGACCAGTCCTTGACCGCCGCCGAGCAATCGGCAAGGGCGGCATCGGGATCGCGGTGGCGCATCTGCCGGGTCAGGTTGGTCAGCCGCGTGCCGAAGACGAAAGTGTGCACGCGCCGGCGCTTTTCCGTCAGCGCATGCAGGAAATGCAGGAAGATGCGCGTGTATTGGCTCATCGAACCGGAAATATCGGCCAGCACCACCAGGGGCGGATGAACTTCGCGGACCGAGCGGAATTTCGGCAGGATCAATTCACCGCCGGTACGCGCCGCCGAGCGCATCATGGCGCGTGGATCGATGCGGCGGCCATGCGCATCGGCCTTGAAGCGTCTGGTCCGCACCATGTCGACAGGCAGCCGCAACGCCGCGATCGCCTTCCTGGCGTCAGCCATCTCGACTGCGTTCATCTGCGCGAAGTCCTTGCCCCGCAACAGCTCGTTGCCGGAAAAGGTGAAGCGGGCGTCGACCTCGATCTCAGGGATTTCCTGAGGCGTCTGGTTCTTCTGATGACCCTCGAACATCGCCTGGCTGACGCGATTTTCAGCCGCGCGCGGTTTCTGCTTCTGCCTGACATCAGGCGCCACCGGTGAAAACATCGCCAACAGCTTCTCGATCAATTCGCGCGATTTCCAGAACAGCCGGAAAGCTTCGTCGAAGGTGGCATGATCCTCATGCCGCGAGACCAGAACGGCGTGCAGGGTCCAGTAAAAGTCATCACGCGAGCCGATGCCGGCGACGAGCACCGCCTCGATCGCGTCCTTGACCGAAGCGGGCCCGACCCGCATGCCGGCCTTGCGCAAGGCGCGGGCGAAATAGACGATGTTGTCTGCGATCCGGCCGTCCGCCGTCGCCTCTCCAGGGTCGGGTCGGGACGCCTTCACCACCCTACTCCGCCGCCGCGAGCTCGGTCTTGACCTCGTCGAGGATGCGCCGGCCCTCGCCCGCGCCCATGCGGGCAATGTCGTCCTGGTATTTCAGCAGCACCCCGATCGTGTCGGACACGGTCTCCGGATCGAGCGCCACCTTGTCGAGTTCGGTCAGCGCGCCGGCCCAGTCGATGGTTTCGGCGACGCCCGGCACCTTGAACAGCTCGATCTGGCGCAGCTTCTGGATGAATGACACCACTTCGGCCGAAAGCCGCTGGTTGGCCCGAGGCACCTTGCGGCGCACGATC
Organism: Mesorhizobium sp. B2-4-18; assembly: GCF_006441385.1. Taxonomy (NCBI): domain Bacteria; kingdom Pseudomonadati; phylum Pseudomonadota; class Alphaproteobacteria; order Hyphomicrobiales; family Phyllobacteriaceae; genus Mesorhizobium; species Mesorhizobium sp. B2-4-18. The sequence goes on from NZ_VFUW01000006.1 coordinate 192,168, forward strand.
TCCAGTTCGCGCTCGGCACTGGGATAGTCGACCCAGTGATAAAGGCAGCGCCGCTTCAGCGCATCGTGGATTTCGCGGGTGCGGTTGGTGGTGATGATGACGATCGGCGGCTCTTCCGCCTTGATCGTGCCGAGTTCAGGCACAGTCACCTGGAAGTCGGAGAGGATTTCGAGCAGGAAGGCTTCGAAGGCTTCATCGGTGCGGTCGAGTTCGTCGATCAGGAAAACCGGGGCTGCGCCCGTCTTACCGGTCAGCGCATCGAGCACCGGCCGGCGGATCAGGTACTTTTCGGAGAAAACGTTACGCTCCATGGCGGAGCGGTCGACCTTGCCGGCGGCCTCCTCCATGCGGATTTCGATCATCTGCGCGGCGTAATTCCACTCATAAACGGCCGAGGAGACGTCGAGCCCCTCATAACACTGCAGACGGATCAGCCGGCGGCCAAGCGCCTCGGCCAACACCTTGGCGATCTCGGTCTTGCCGACGCCGGCCTCGCCTTCGAGGAAAAGCGGCCGTCTCATGCGCAGAGACAGGAAAAGCACCGTTGCCAGCGACCGGTCCGCGACATAGTCCGCGCCGGTCAGGAGATCGAGCGTTTCGTCGATCGTCCGCGGCACGGGGCGCGGGTTCAAGTCGCTCATTCCTTCTCCGTGGGTGCGGCGGCCCCACTTTCCAGGACGTGGTAGCCGCGGGCGTGATAGATCAGCGGCCGCAAATTATCGCCCATACGCAGGCCTGTCACCTTGCCAAAAAGCACACGATGGGTGGCCAGGTCCTTGGTGTCGATCAGTTCACAGTCGAACACGGCGAGCGCGCCCTTCAGCGTCGGCGCGCCGGTGGAAATCACATCCCATTCGCCGAGCGCGAAGCGCTCTTCGACCGGCAGGCCAGTCATGCCGGAAAATCCAATCGACAGCGGCTCCTGGTGCGAAGCCAGCGTGTTCAGGGCAAATTTGCCGTTCTTCACGAACAGCTCATTCTTGGCATTTTCACGATTGAGGCAGACCAGGATGGTCGGCGGCGTGTCCGATACGGAACACGCCGCGATCACCGTCGTCCCGCGCTTTCCGGCGGGTCCGTCGGTGGTCACCACATGGACATGACCGGCAAAATGACTCATCGCGTCGCGATAGGCCTGCGGTCCAATATCGTTCTTCTTCAGCACTGGAAGATTCCATGGCCATTGTTCACCTGACATATATGGCCAGACATCACATGCCACAAGCGAAGTGCTTGGCCCATATCCCGAATTCGCGTGTTGCACCAAGGCCGGGCAGCCTTTAGGTCTTGGCGGGAATTTGACGCCTGCGCGACGTCGCGGGCTTGGAGGAATTCTTCGGCAGCATGCGATCCGGGGCAACCACAACCGCAGCGCTGGCCTGGCTGTTCATGGCCGGCGCCGCCAGCGCACAGACGCTCACGATTGGTGTCGCAGCACCCCTGTCGGGACCATCGGCCATCCTCGGCAGGCAGATCGAGGCTGGCGCCGGGCTCGCGGCAGAGGTGGACGGCATCCAACTCAAGACTGTTGATGACGCCTGCACCGGCGATGGCGGCGCCGCGGCGGCCAGGGAATTCGTGGCAGCCAAGGTCAATGTCGTGATCGGCTTCCTCTGCACGGAGGCGATCGAGGCGGCGATGCCTGTCCTTAAGGACGCCAATATTCCTGTCATCACCGTTGGTGTGCGAACCGAAAGCCTGACCGACCGCCGCGCCAAGACCGGCTGGCCGGTTTATCGCCTCGGCCCGCGAGGCGACGACGAGCGCAATGCCGTCGCCTCCACCCTTACCCGCCTATGGCAGAACGAGCTGTTCGCGATCATCGACGACGGCACCATCTATGGCCGTGAGATGGCGGAGACATTTCGTGCTGCTGCCGAGCAGGCGGCACTGAAACCGGTCTTCGTCGACACGTTCCGGCCGCAGCTCGACAACCAGATCGGCCTGGTGGGACGGCTGAAAAAGGCCGGCGCCACGCATGTCTTTGCCGGCGGCGACGGCGACGACATCGCCATTATGGGGCGCGATGCCGCCCAGCTCCAGACGGGCATCGTCCTTGCCGGCGGCGAAAACCTGCGCACGCCGCCCGGCGACGTGCCTTACGCGACCGGCACGCTGATGATCGCGCCACCCGAATGGGCCGATGTCGCGGATCCCAAAGTGCTGGAAAGCTTCTCCGCGCACAAGATCGTGCCGGACGGCTACGCCCTGCCGGCTTATGCTGCGGTCGAGATCGCCAAGGCCGCATCGTCGGACGCAGCAGGCTCCGGCGGGCCGCTGGCCGAGGCACTCACCGGGCATGATTTCACCACGGCGATCGGACCGGTCCGCTTCGACGACAAGGGCGACCTCAGCCAGAGCCTCTACCGTGTCTTCCGCTTCGACGGCACCCGCTTCGTGCCCTTGGAAAACAACTGATGTTCCGCACCGGTCCACGCAATCTCATCACCGATGTCATGGGCCTGCGCGTTGGCAATGCTTCCGACGCCAGGCTGAAGTCCGGCGTGACGACCGTCCTTTGCGACGAGCCGGCGGTCGCGGGAGTCCAGATTCTTGGCGGCGCGCCTGGCACCCGCGAGACGGATCTGCTGGAACCGCACAATTTGGTGGAGACGATCCATGCCGTGGTGCTGTCGGGCGGCTCTGCTTTCGGGCTCGATGCTGCCTCCGGCGTGCAGGCCGCACTGCGCGAACGCGGCATCGGCTTCGAGGTTGGCGGCTTCCGCGTACCGATCGTGCCGGCGGCGATCCTCTTCGACCTGCGCAATGGCGGCGACAAGGACTGGGGCCGCTATCCCCCCTATCGCGACCTCGGCTACGAGTCGGTGCAGACTGCCGCTGTCGATTTCCAATTTGGCACGGCGGGCGCCGGAACCGGTGCACTGACGTCGGGGCTGAAGGGTGGCCTGGGTTCCGCCTCGACACTGCTGGACAATGGGATCACCATCGGCGCGCTGGCCGCCGTCAACCCGACCGGCTCGGTGACCGTCGGCCGCACCCGCCATTTCTGGGCGGCACCCTTCGAAATCGGCGATGAATTCGGCGGGCTTGGTTATCCCTCGCCCATGCCCGAGGACGCGAAGCGGATTTTGCTGAAATACCGGGACAAGGATCACGGACGGCAGTTGGACAGCGGCGGCAACACGACCATCGCGGTCATTGCCACGGACGCGGTTCTCACCAAGGCCGCCGCCAAACGCCTGGCAATTTCGGCGCATGACGGCTTCGTACGCGCCATCTGGCCGACCCATACGCCGGCCGACGGCGACCTGGTGTTCGCGCTGGCCACCGGCAATAGCGGGGTCGAACTGACCGCCGACGCGGCAATCGACCTCTACGCCGCCGCCGGCGCCACCATGGCGCGCGCCATCAGCCGTGGCGTGTTTGCCGCGACGCCAGCCGACAACGACCTGTTTCCCGTCTGGTCGTCACGTCACTAGGCTGGCTAAAGCCGTCGATCAAACCGGATCGGATTTTTCTTCCTCGAACGTCACCGCGACATCGGAATTCGCGGACAGCCACACCTTCTTGCCATCGACCTCGGCAACCAGGGCCAGTGAAATATAGTGGTGATGGCCCTTGTGAGCCCCCTCGCCACTGTCGGCCTTGGTCAGCTTGATGCGCTGACCATCGACCTTGTCGACGGTGCCGATATGCACGCCGTCGGCGCCGACGACTTCCATGTGCTCACGAATTTTGCTGGTGTCGGTCATGTTAGCTTCTCCATTGGGGTGGGTCTCCATGGGACTGCCGACAATAACAAATGACGAGCGGTTTGGATGCATCGGCCTTGGTCCGCACGACGTTTTGATCTCGTCGTGCTAGGGATTGAAGCGATCAGGCCGAAGGAGCGATGACAATGCGGACGCTTTTCCTGTTTGCCGTTTGCCTGGCCACGCAGTTCGCGGCGTCGATTGCCCAGGCCGGCGATGTCGCGGAGCTCGAAATCCTGGGCTTCACCCGGGATGGCGGCGTGTTCGCCTTCGAGGAGTACGGCATCCAGGACGGGTCGGGCTTTCCCTATGCCAACCGGTATTACATCGACACGAGCAACGACAGCTTTCTCAAGGGCACGCCGGTCAGGGTCCGGCTCGACGACGAGAAGGCAACGCTCGACGCTGCCCGCCTTCAGGCCCGGCAAAAGGGCGAGGCCATTGTCAGCCAGGCCGAGCTGAGTGCCAACCGCGGCATCACCGCCGGCTCCAACCCGGTGACCGAGCTTTCGGCCGATCCACATCGCATAGTGGTCAATCCGCGACCGATCTTTTCCCCTGTCGACCAGCCGCTCGAGTTCCGGCTCGACGAGATCGGCATGAATGACACCGAAAGTTGCGCCAGCCAGGGCGAGATCAATGGCTTCCGGTTGCTGCGTATCGAGGCGCGGGATGGCGGCGCCACCAAATTGCTGCACGAGGACAAAGCGATCCCCAAGAGCCGGGGCTGCCCGAACGGCTACCGCATCGGCGCGGTGCAGACGTTCTCGATGGACAGCCTCAGCGCTTATGCGGTGCTGATCGCGGTGCGCCAGTATGGCTTCGAAGGGCCGGACTTTCGCTGGATCGCCGTGACCGGCCGCCTGTGACAGAGCTTGTCCAACCCGTCAGGCGCAATCGCGCCCTGCACCACCTTCGCGGCGCCATGCCGACACTGCGTGCAGCGCTTCTCGGTGCGCTGCTGTGGGCCGCCGCCATGGGCGCCAGCGCACTCGTCAACCTGTTGCTGGACAATTGGGTGACGCCGGGCAAGATCCGCACCGTGTCCCTGCTGTTTGCCGTCGGCGGCGCCCTGGCCTTTCCGGTTGGCCTCTTTGCCGCACGGCTGGTTTCGCTCGGAAGGGGCCGGGAGGTCGCCTTCGCGGCGATATTCGTAGGGCTTGCTGCCGCAACGATCGGCCTCACCGCCCTGCTGTATGCCCTGCAATACCGCTCCTACTATGCCGAATGGCATGCGCCCGTATTCACCCTCACCTGGGGCTTTCAGCTCGCCTTCACGATGGCGGTGGCGTCCTACCAGTTCGTGGTGCTGGGCATCCGGCTCTATTTCCCGCTTGGTTTCGTCGCCTTGTTCGCCGTCAGCCTCTGGTTTGCACGGCAGCAGCGTTGAGCATTTGGCCCGCCTCTGTTAGGACGCGGACAAATCCCTCCGACACATCAGGAATGACCGATGATCCCTCGCTATTCCCGGCCGGAAATGGTCGCCATCTGGTCGCCCGAAACCCGATTTCGCATCTGGTTCGAAATCGAAGCCCATGCCTGCGACGCGCTGGCCGAACTGGGCGTCATCCCCAAGGAGGCGGCCAAAACCATCTGGGAAAAGGGAAGCGCGGCCGAATTCGACGTCGAGAAGATCGACGCGATCGAGCGCGTCACCAAGCATGACGTTATCGCCTTCCTTACCCATCTTGCCGAATTCGTCGGGCCCGATGCACGCTTCATCCATCAGGGCATGACGTCTTCGGACGTGCTCGACACCTGCTTTGCTGTGCAACTCACCCGCGCCAGCGACATTCTGCTGGCCGACATCGATACGTTGCTTGCAGCGCTCAAGCGCCGCGCCTTCGAGCACAAGGACACCGTCACCATCGGCCGCAGCCACGGTATCCATGCCGAGCCGACGACCTTCGGCATAAAGCTGGCGCAGGCTTATGCCGAATTCTCGCGCTGCCGCGAGCGGCTGGTGCACGCGCGCGAAGACATTGCCACCTGTGCGATTTCGGGCGCGGTCGGAACCTTCGCCAACATAGAGCCCTATGTCGAGGAACATGTGGCTCGTAAGCTCGGACTGAAGCCGGAACCGGTGTCGACGCAGGTGATTCCGCGCGACCGCCACGCCATGTTCTTCGCGACCCTCGGCGTCATCGCCTCCTCGATCGAGCGGCTGGCGATCGAGGTCCGGCATCTGCAGCGCACCGAAGTGCTGGAAGCGGAAGAGTATTTTTCGCCGGGCCAGAAAGGCTCGTCGGCGATGCCGCACAAGCGCAACCCGGTGCTGACCGAAAACCTCACCGGCCTTGCCCGCATGGTGCGTTCCATGGCGCTGCCGGCGATGGAGAACGTTGCGCTCTGGCACGAGCGCGACATCTCGCACTCCTCGGTCGAGCGCATGATCGGCCCGGACGCCACCGTGACGCTTGATTTCGCGCTGTCACGCCTGACCAGCGTCGTCGACAAGCTGGTCGTCTATCCCGACAACATGCTGAACAACATGAACAAGTTTCGCGGCCTTGTGCATTCGCAACGCGTCATGCTGGCGCTGACGCAGGCCGGCCTGTCACGCGAGGATTCCTACCGGCTGGTACAGCGCAACGCCATGAAGGTGTGGGGACAAGGCGCTGATTTTCTTGAGGAACTTCTGGGCGACAAGGAAGTGACAGCCGCGCTGCCGGAGGCGCAAATCCGCGAGAAATTCGACCTAGGCTACCACACCAAGCACGTCGACACGATCTTCAAGCGGGTGTTCGGAGGAGCATGAGCTTTCCTTCTCCCCGTTTACGGGGAGAAGGTGCCGTGATGACGTCCAATCAAGCCTTACCCGGCACGGTCCTGATCACCGTGCCCCAAGGATCCTCACGGGTCGTTTCGCTGCTCACATTGTCCGAACGCATCTCGACCCAGGCAAGGCCCGAGCGGGAGGGGTCGCGGCGGCCGGCGCCGGCGCTTTGCCAGGCATTGGCGCCGATGTGGTGGTGATAATGCCCCGACGACAGGAACACCGCCTGGCCGCCATATTTGGCGACCGTGTCGAAGCCGAATTCCTGGTTCCACCAGGCTTCGGCCTCTTCCGGCCTGCCGACGCGCAGGTGGACATGGCCGACAATGCTGTTTTCCGGCGCGCCTTGCCATCCCGCATCGCCGGCCGCCACTTCGGCAACGACAGACGGAATGTTCATCCGCTCGGTCGCCATGGCGATCTTGTCGCCGTTCCATTTCCAATCCTGCGGGCGGCGGTCGGCATAGATTTCGATGCCGTTGCCCTCGGGGTCGGTCAGGTAGAGCGCTTCGCTGACCAGATGGTCCGAAGCGCCCTCGATAGCGATCTTGTCTGAGATGGCGTGGTTGATCCAGCGTCCGAGATCGGCACGGCTGGGCAGCAGGAAAGCCGTATGGAACAGGCCGGCGCTGCGCGGATCGTCCGGTTTGGCAGAGCTGTCCGGCTCAAGCACCAGCAGCGGACGGCTGCCGGCGCCGAGCGTGATCGCGCCTTCGGCACGGCTCAATTCCTGCAGTCCGACGACTTTACGATAGTAGGCGGCAAGACTTTCGGCATCACGCGCCTTCAGACCGACGCGGGCGACGCTCACCGGCGTGGTGGCGGCAAATGGCAATTCGCTCATCATTGTCTCCGTTGCGGCGACGTCTCGCGAAGCTCCCAAAGCCAGGAGGCCAGCGGCGCCGATCATTCTACATCGTGTCAGCGCCAAAATCCCGGTCCTCCACGGCTGTTTCTCTCCCGACAGAGATCGTCGATCTTCATCGTTCACACAAGACAGCGAAAAGCGAACATGGTGTTCACCGTTGCGACCGGAAGCCTGCCCATCAACGGTTGCATGAGGCAATCGCGCTCGCTATCTGAGCGCCATGAAAGTCAAGGACGCAGATATTCTGATCATTCCCGGATACACCAATTCGGGGCCTGAGCATTGGCAGACCCGCTGGCAATCGAAACTGTCCACGGCGCGCCGCGTCGAGCAAGCGGAATGGTCGAAGCCGGTACGCGAGGACTGGACGGCGAGTGTGGCCAAGGCGGTCAACGAGGCCGAGAGACCTGTCGTTCTCGTCGCCCACTCACTTGGAGTGGCCGCGGCCGTACAAGCCATTCCGCAGTTCCGGAAGCCGGTCGCCGGCGCCTTCTTCGTGGCACCGCCGGACGTCGCGAATCCCAAGATCAAGCCAAGACATCTGATGACCTTCGGCCCTTATCCTCGCGAACCGCTGCCGTTTCCCTCCATCGTGATCGCCAGCCGCAACGACCCCTTCTGCCCTTTCGATGTCGCCGAGGACATCGCCGGCGCCTGGGGCTCGCTGTTCATCGATGCCGGAGAAACCGGCCATCTCAGCGAGGATTCAGGCTTTGGCCCCTGGCCCGAGGGATCGATGACCTTCGCCAAGTTCCTGACGGACCTCTGAGGCGCGCCAAAATCAACGCACGATGGCCTTCGATCAAACTGCAGGACTCGAATAATAATAATTTAAGAGGGCCAGCGTTAACTATTCAGAAGCAGTGGAAATTGCTTTCTGGATGATCATCCGTGCTTGAACCGGGCTGCCAATTCTTCGCCCTTGAAACAGAGGTCAATGCTTGCGCAAGGACGCTTCACTCGAATTCTTGAGAGGTGCCGCAGCGCTTATCGTTCTCAATTGGCATATCTTGTGTGCTTTTGCGCCGTCCGCGGCGGGCGAAGAGGCGGCTGCGCAATCGCTCAAGACAAGTCTGGCTTTCATCGCTTTCAATGGCGGCTCTGCCGTCTACTTGTTTTTCGTCCTCTCTTCCTATGTGCTTGTGAAGCGTTATTTCCAGTCCCGCGACGCACAAGACCTTCGGCTGGGTGCGATCAAACGTTTGCCTCGTCTGGCTGGACCCGTGCTTGTTGTGGTTCTATCGTCCTGTGTCATCTTCAAGCTCGATCTGTATTTCTTCGAGGATGCAGCGGCGGTCGCTCAATCTGAGTGGCTCGGCAGATTCGGCAATGCTTCAAAGTTATTGTCGCGGGAGACAGCGAGTTTCTCCGACGCATTCCTGCAAGGAGCGTGGCGGACATTCATTTACGGCGACAAATATTACGACAGCAGCCTGTGGACCATGACGATCGAGTTCTGGGGCAGCATGCTGACCTTCGCCCTCGCCCCGATCGTCTTTTTCTTCCAAGGCCGCTGGGCGCTATTGTCCTGGCTTTGCATAGCAACAGGCGTATTCTTGGCGGTGCAAGTCAGCTTCTTTTTTTGTGCCTTTCCGGCCAGCCTCCTACTCTATCCGCTTCTCGCCATGGGATTTCGCCCGAATCGATGGGTGAGAGGGGCCATGGCGATTATTTCGCTGGTGCTGCTGGGTTATGCAGGAGATGCTGTCGGAATATACCGGCCCTTCGCCGTGCTCGATATTGCAGCTTCCGATATTGGTTTGCGGCAAGCTTGCGTGGCCATCCCGGCAAGCATCATGCTGGTTTACGCCGTGCTGAGCATGGATGACCCACCGTCATGGCTCTCCGGCAAGGCCGCACGTTTCCTGGGCGACCTGTCTTTCCCGCTCTACCTCGTGCATGTACCCGTTATCTGCTCGTTGGGATCATGGGCGCTGTTGGCAAGCGACTCCGCCGCACTCGGCGCTGCCGCCGCGATATCTGGGTCGATCCTCGCGGCATTGCCGCTGATGGCTTTCAACAACTGGTGGGTCCAGGCGCTCGGCGCTTTGTTCGACAGGATCAGACGCGGCGGATCGGCCGCCACGGCGCTCGCGGTGCAAAGGCCTGAGCAACACGCTGGCGACAGCAGTCCGCTGGTTCAGGATCCGATCGAGTCCCGCATGTCCTTGAGCAAGGTCCTTGCTCCCAATGAAATCAGCGCGTGCTCGGAACCCGTGGCGAGCAGGCGATAGCCCATCGACACGACGCGGCCGGCGATAGCCGGTTCGACGACATAGATCGCCGCATGCTTGCCGGCCTTGCGGGTGCGCTCGGCAACCGAAGCCACCGTCTCCATCATGCTTTCCAGCGTCGAATTGACCGTGGTGCCGTTGGTCCAGGCGATCGAGAAGTCGGACGGCCCGAGGAAAATGCCGTCGATGCCCGGCGTGTCGAGGATACCGTCAAGCGCATCGAGCGCGGCGCGCGTCTCGACCATGGCAAAAGCCATGGTGCGCTGATTGGTGTCGCGCAGCCATTCGGCATAGTCGCCCTTGCCATGGCGGGGAAAGGCATAGGTCGGACCCCACGAGCGCTCGCCGAGCGGGGGATATTTCATGGCCGCGGCGAACAGCTTTGCATCGGCCACCGAGTTGACCATCGGCGCAATGACCGCCTCGGCGCCGAAATCGAGAGCGCGGCTGGCCATGTCGAAACGGCCAACGGGAATGCGCACCAGCGCCGGCTTGCCCACGGCCAGCACGGGTGCCAGGCCGCGCAGGACGCTGTCCTCGTGATGGCCGCCATGCTGCATGTCGAGTGTCACGGCATCGAAGTCCTGCCTGGCGAGGATCTCCACGGTCAAGGCGTCCGGCACGCCCGACCAGGCGGTTACCAGCGTTTCATCTGCGGCAAGACGGGACTTCAGGGACATCTAATCTCTTTCCTCGTTAACGTCGGCAGTTTCAGCCGGAAACCGCCGCAAAGGCAAAGAAAAACCGCCCGGATCGGCCGGGCGGTCGATTGGGCCAGAAAGCGGCCGGATCAGGTGTTCTTGATCTGCTCGATCGCCTGCGCCATCATTTCGTCCATGGTGCGGCGGATCTGGTGATCGGACTGCTCGACGCCGGCGGCATCGAAATCCTTGCGGATCTTGCGGAACACGTCGTGGTCGCCGGCTTCCTCGATGTCGGAAACAACGACTTCCTTGGCGTAGGCGTCGGCATCGGCGCCGGACTTTCCGAGCTTTTCGGCTGCCCACAGACCAAGCGCCTTGTTGCGCCGCGCCGAAGCCTTGAACCGAAGCTCCTCGTCGAATGCGAATTTGCGCTCGAAGCCCTCTTCGCGGTCTTTCATGCTGCTCATGGCGTCCCTCCGGTCAAATCCGATTCGTTGGCAATGGATATGTGTGTTGCCGAAGCACAAACCAAAAGGTCGCGGGCCGGTCAATATGCTTCGTCATATGCTGCGCTGCGGCATTTCAGTCCCGAAAGCGGTTGATTGAAAGGATTTGCCGATTGAGCAAACGGTGTGATTGGGATAGACCCGGCATTGAACGTCACCGTCGCCGCATTAATTCAGGCGGACGGACAGGAAGTGGTCGCTTGCCGCCTGTCCGCAAATCCAGAGAAAAATTCAAATGAAAAATCGCCGCCGCATTTATGAAGGCAAGGCCAAGATCCTCTATGAGGGACCCGAGCCGGGCACGCTGATCCAGTTCTTCAAGGACGACGCAACCGCGTTCAACAAGAAGAAGCACGAGGTCATCGACGGCAAGGGTGTACTCAACAACCGCATTTCCGAATACATCTTCAATCATTTGAACCGCATGGGCATCCCGACCCACTTCATCCGCCGGCTCAACATGCGCGAGCAGCTGATCAAGGAAGTCGAGATCATCCCGCTCGAGGTGGTGGTGCGCAATGTCGCCGCCGGTTCGCTGTCCAAGCGCCTCGGCATCGAGGAAGGCACCGTCCTGCCGCGCTCGATCATCGAATTCTATTACAAGGCCGACGCGCTCGACGATCCAATGGTTTCGGAAGAGCACATCACGGCGTTCGGCTGGGCAAGCCCGCAGGAGATCGACGACGTCATGGCGCTGGCCATCCGCGTCAACGATTTCCTCTCCGGCCTGTTCATGGGGGTCGGCATCCAGCTCGTCGACTTCAAGATCGAGTGCGGTCGCCTGTTCGAGGGCGATATGATGCGCATCGTCGTGGCCGACGAGATTTCGCCGGATTCCTGCCGCCTGTGGGACGTGGCGACGCAGGACAAGCTCGATAAGGACCGTTTCCGCCGCGACATGGGCGGCCTCGTCGAGGCCTATCAGGAAGTCGCCCGCCGCCTCGGCATCATGAACGAGAACGAGCCGCCGCGTCCTACCGGTCCGGTGCTTGTCGCCTCGACCGATGGCCTCAAAGGCAAGCCGCACTGACAGCGGCTTGCGCCCAACGTTCAGAACAGGAGCATGTCCAGCGTGATCAAGGCCCGCATTACCGTCACCCTCAAGAATGGTGTGCTCGACCCGCAAGGCAAGGCGATCGAACACGCGCTGTCGGGGCTGGGCTTCGATGGCGTCGGCCAAGTGCGGCAGGGCAAGGTGTTCGACGTCGAGCTTTCGGAAAGCGACAAGGGCAAGGCCGAGGCCGATCTCAAGGCCATGTGCGACAAGCTGCTGGCGAACACTGTAATTGAGAATTATAGTGTGACGCTTACCTGAAGTTGTGGCGGAGGAACTGATGGCCGAGCGCGATGGAAGCTTGATATTTGAAGGCCGCAAGTCCATTCAATCACGGTTGGACAGGATGGATTTGACGCTCGGAGAGGTAAAATCCGAGCTTGGCTCCATCCGCGGTCATCTGATAGCCACCGAGAGTGACGTGAAGAACATCTATGGCGTGCTCGCTCGCCGGGATGATTGGCTAGAACATATCGAGCGCCGTCTCGACCCGCGCGAACTTGCCGAAGCACAAAGGCCTTACGAACCAAAATGAAATCAGCCGTCGTCCTTCTCCCTGGCCTCAACCGCGACCGCGACATGATCGCGGCGCTGACCAAGATTTCCGGACAGGCGCCGGCAACCGTCTGGCAGACCGACACCGAAATTCCCGATGTCGACCTGATCGCCATCCCAGGCGGTTTTTCCTTTGGCGACTATCTGCGCTGCGGCGCGATCGCGGCACGCATGCCGGTCATGCGGGCGGTCGCCGAAAAGGCGGCCAAGGGCGTCATGGTCATCGGCGTTTGCAACGGTTTCCAGATCCTCGTCGAGGCCGGTCTGCTGCCAGGTGCGCTGATGCGCAACACCTCGCTGAAATTCGTCTGCCGGCAGGTCAAGCTCGAGATCGCCAACGCCAACACCATGTTCACGCGTCGCTACCAGCCGGGCCAGATCATCCGCTCGCCGGTGGCGCATCACGACGGGAATTACTTTGCCGACGCCGACACACTTGCCCGTCTCGAGGGCGAAGGCCAGGTGGTGTTCCGCTATGCCGAAGGCACCAACCCGAACGGCTCGATCAACGACATTGCCGGCATCGTCAACGAACAAGGCAATGTGCTCGGCCTGATGCCGCATCCCGAGAATCTGATAGAAGCAGCGCATGGCGGCAATGACGGCAGAGCGCTGTTCGAAGGCGCCTTGGGCATTGCCGCTTGAGGTTTGCAACTGCAACCTTAAGAATTGCGGCAATTAAAGATCATAGCGTGAGGGAGAGACGGTCATGAAACTCTATTCGCGGCCGTTGTCGCCCTACTCTTCGATCGTGCGGGCGCTGGCCTATATCAAGGACGTGCCGATCAAGATCATCGCGCCGCCGCCCGGTTTTCCGATCCCCGAGGCGTTTCGCGCCATCTCGCCGATGAACCGGATTCCGGTTCTGATCACCGGCTCAGGCGAAACGATCGTCGAATCGGTGGTGATCGCCGAATATCTCGAGGAACGGTTTCCCGAACCGGCTCTGTTGCCGCCCGATTCGAAGGACCGCGCGCTGGTGCGCATGTTTGCCCGCATCGTCGATCTCGACGTACTCACACCGACGATGAAGCTTTTCGAACTGCATTTCGTGCCGAAGCGCGACATTGCCGAGATCGACGCCCAATTCGCCCGTCTGCACCATGGGCTGGCCGCCATCGAGGCACGCATGGCGCAAGGCCCCTTCGCGCTCGGCAGCGACATCAGTTTCGCCGATGCCTGGCTGACGCCGACGCGGTTCATCTTCAACAATTTCCGCGCCATGACCGGCCGCCACGACCTGCTCGACGCCTATCCCAGATTCGATGCCTATGAGCAGATCGCTTCGCAGCATCCGGCATTGTCCAGGGTGTGGGGCGAGATGACCGACGGCCTGAAGATCTCTCTGTCCGAACTCGAAATGGGTGCCGCTTGATCAAGAACAGGACGATCGCCCTGATCGCCGTGTCAGGCTTTGCCTTGGCATCTTGCCAATCGAGCCCCAAGAGCACGCCCGTGCCGTCCGGCAAGAGCGCCGCGCTGCTCTCCATGGAACAGGTGGCGATATCGGCCCACAAATGCTGGATCGCCAGCAAGGATCCGGCCTTCAGGCAGTATCAGATGGCTAATGAACTGAACTCGTTCAGCGGCACGCCGCGCTTCCTTCTGGTGCCGGCCAAGCACTATGGCGGCAAACCGTTGCTGGTCGTGCAGGCACAGGGCAATTCAAGCCGTGTCGACGTCTTCGGACCGTTGATGAACGACCCGCTCGGCGCACGCATCAGCTCTGATGTCGCGCGCTGGCAGGCGGGCAATCCGGCCTGCGCGGCCACCGCCTGAGCCTGCCATGGGTCGGTTCCTGCAGATCGCGGGATTGTTTGTTGGCCTGATAGCGCTCGCTTTGCAGTTCTCGATCACCATTCCGGCTTCGATGGTAGCGGGCCGCGGCCTGCTCGGCTCGATCGTGTTCTATTTCAGCTTCTTCACCATCCTGACCAACATTGGCGCCGTGCTGGTCCACGCTTCGCTGTTGTCATCCAGCTTCTATGCATGGCTGCCGGCCTTTGCCGGACCGCGGATGCGCGCGGGCGTCGCGGCTTCGATCACCCTGGTGTTCACCGTCTATGCCACGGTTCTGGCGCGGCTCTGGCAGCCGCAAGGCCTGTTCCTGCTCTGCGACATCCTGCTGCACTATGTGACGCCGGTGCTGTTCGTGCTGTGGTGGCTGATATCGGGCGCCGATGGCAGGACGCGATGGAGCGACATCTCCTGGTGGGTGCTCTATCCCATCGCCTATCTGGCCTATGCGCTGGCGCGCGCGCCGCTGGCGGGCGAAGTGCCCTACCCCTTCCTCGATGTCGTCAGGAACGGCGTTGAGAGCGTCGCCATGGCCGCGCTCGCCATAACCACGCTTTTCCTGGTGATATGCATCGTCGCCGTTTTCGTCGACCACGCTATCGGGCGCCTCGGGAGCAAAGGCATCCGATAGACGGGTCGCTATTCCCAGAGCGGCTTGATGCCTTCGCGGTGAGCGTCGCAGCGCGAGATGCCGATGTCCTTGAGTTGATCGTCGGTCATCTCCAGCAGCGCCAGCCGGCCGCGCCGGCGCTCCAGCAGGCGGTCGATCCATTTCGCCAGCGAACTGAGCACTTGCACAATTCGGCCGGCGAAGCCGCGCTGCCCGGACGGGCGAGCAGGCTGACCGAGCAATTGGATTGCCGAGTGGCGGAATGGTCCGATTGTATTCATTTTCTTCTGCCAAATGTCAATTGCACCCTTGGTTGGGTGCACTGCCGATATGTATTGACTCCCAAAACGGTGCAATATAGAAAATTGTCACCATGACAAATTGGGTTCCAGATCTCACCGGTTCAGGCCCGCTGTATCAGCGTCTCGCGGATTCCATCGAGGCGGATATCGATCGAGGAGTGATCGGCGCGGGGGCAAAACTGCCGCCACAGCGCGACCTTGCCTACGACATCGGCGCCACGGTCGGCACCGTCGGGCGGGCCTATCAGTTGCTGCGCGAGCGCGGTCTCGTCAGCGGCGAAGTCGGACGCGGGACCTATGTGCTTAGCCAGAACATCGGGGTTACGAAGCCGGAGGCGCCCGACACCAGCGTGGAGGGCACGCGCTATGTCGATGCCCCCAAGGGCAAGTTGCGGTTCGACAGCACGGCAGCCCCTGATATCGGCCAGGGCGCCGTTGTAGCCGACGTCCTGTCGCGCACCGCACAGGACCATCCGCATGAGATCTCAAGTTACACGCGCGACTTCCCGGATCGCTGGTACGAAGCCGGCGCCCGTTGGCTGTCCCGGAATGCCTTCCGGCCAACGATCGATACAATTGTGCCTACCCTCGGTACCCACGCCGCGGTGATGGCCGCGATCGCGGCCCTGACCACGCCCGGCGACTATGTCGCCTTCGAGCACCTCACCTACTCCCAGATTTCCCGCAGCGCCGGCCTGATCGGCCGGCGCACCGCGCTGGTTGCATCGGACGATGAAGGCCTCGATCCGGCGGATTTCGAACGCGTCTGCGCGCAAAAGCACCCCAGGATGATCTTCCTGATACCGACGGCGCAGAATCCGACCTTGGTGACCTTGTCGTCGGCTCGACGCGAGGCGATCGCGCGTATCGCCCGTGATTACAACGTCATCCTGATCGAGGATGACCTCTACGGCCATTTGACCGACGACCCGACACCGCTGCTTGCCGAATTCGCGCCCGAGCGCACCATCATCGCCGGCGGCCTGTCGAAGTCGGTCGCCGCCGGACTGCGCGGCGGCTGGCTCTCCTGCCCGCCCGCCTATCGCCATCGCATCCGGGTCGCCCACAAGATGATGACCGGCGGCATGCCATTCCTGCTGGCGGAGGTGAATGCCCGGCTGGTGCTTTCCGGCCAGGCCAGCGAAATCCGCAAGCGCAGCATCGCGGAGATCAGCGCCCGCATGTTCATAGTGCGCGAAAGTTTGGCGGGCTTCTCATTCAGATCGCACGACAAGGTGCCGTTCGTCTGGCTCACCCTGCCCGATCCCTGGCTTTCCGGCACGTTCAAGAATGCCTGCCTGGAGCATGGCGTGCTGATCGACGATGAGGATGAATTCAAGGCGGGGCGCTCGGAGCGGGTTTTCCATGGGGTGCGCTTCGGTGTTTCGCAGCCGAGCGGGCGCGAGGATGTTGCCGGCGGCGTCGCGGTGATCAGGCGGCTGCTGGACGAGGGCCGCGCGGGCTACGACAGTTTTTCCTGAACCGTTCGCGGCCACCCGCCCTGCTGCCTCGAGACGTCGACTTGCGACACTGGACTTGTCAGAACCAGACCCGGATCAACCTTCGGCCTTGAAGTTCTTGGCTTCCTTCTCGGCTTTTTCCTTGCCGTGCTTCTCAGCCAATTCCTTGGCCTGCCGCGGCGAAACGTCGGTGGTCTCCGCGATATGGAGAGCTTCCTTGTCCGAGAGGCGATTGTCGTTCTTGCCTTGCTTGGTAGCCATGATTCTGTCTCCTCGGTGATAGGGACCTAACGACCGGGGCATCGGAGCGTTCCCCATTTTGGTTTTGCGGGGACTTGAAAGCTGGGTGGACGCCTTTCGCTGCTCACCAAAAGGCCTGCCGCGATCTATCGCCCTGTTGCTTTCTGCCTTTTTCCTCAGCCGACGGGTGTATCGACCGCAAGGCTTGCGATAAGAGGAGACTCAAAATCCCTGCTCCATGGACATAAATCGCCGCCCATGACCACTTCCAATTCCGTCCCGATCACATCAGACCTCATCGCCTCGCATGGGCTGAAGCCCGATGAGTATCAGCGCATATTGGACCTGGTCGGTCGCGAGCCGAGCTTCACCGAACTCGGCATCTTCTCGGCGATGTGGAACGAGCACTGCTCCTACAAATCCTCGAAGAAATGGCTGCGCACCTTGCCGACCACCGGCCCGCAAGTCATCCAGGGCCCGGGCGAGAATGCCGGCGTGGTCGACATCGGTGACGGCGACTGCGTCGTCTTCAAGATGGAAAGCCACAACCATCCCTCCTTCATCGAGCCCTACCAGGGTGCGGCGACGGGCGTCGGCGGCATCTTGCGCGACGTCTTCACCATGGGCGCGCGGCCGATCGCGGCGATGAACGCGCTGCGCTTCGGCGCGCCCGACCATCCCAAGACCAGGCATCTGGTCGCGGGCGTGGTTTCCGGCGTCGGCGGCTACGGCAATGCCTTCGGCGTGCCGACGGTCGGCGGCGAGGTCAATTTCGACGCCCGCTACAACGGCAACATCCTGGTCAATGCCTTTGCCGCGGGCCTTGCCAAGACCGATGCCATCTTCCTGTCCGAGGCAAAGGGCGTCGGCCTGCCGGTCGTCTATCTGGGCGCCAAGACCGGCCGCGACGGCGTCGGCGGCGCCACCATGGCCTCGGCCGAATTCGACGACAAGATCGACGAGAAGCGCCCGACCGTGCAGGTCGGCGATCCCTTCACCGAAAAATGCCTGCTGGAGGCCTCTCTCGAACTGATGGCTTCGGGCGCCGTGATCGCCATCCAGGACATGGGTGCTGCCGGCCTCACCTGTTCGGCGGTCGAAATGGGCGCCAAGGGCGACCTCGGCATCGAACTCGACCTCGACAAGGTGCCGGTGCGCGAGGAGCGCATGAGCGCCTACGAGATGATGCTGTCGGAAAGCCAGGAGCGCATGCTGATGGTGCTGCGCCCTGAAAAAGAGAAGGAGGCCGAGGCGATCTTTCACAAATGGGGCCTCGACTTCGCCATCGTCGGCAAGACCACCGACGATCTGCGCTTCCGCGTGCGGCACCAGGGGAACGAGGTCGCCAACCTGCCGATCAAGGATCTCGGTGACAAGGCTCCCGAATACGATCGCCCTTGGGTCGAGCCGAAGAAGCCGGCGCCGCTTGCCGCCAACGATATCCCGCAGGCCGACCTCGCCGATGCGCTGCTGAAGCTGCTTGGCGGACCGGACCTGTCTTCGCGCCGCTGGGTGTGGGAACAGTACGACACACTGATCCAGGGCAATTCGCTGCAGCTTCCGGGCGGCGACGCCGGCGTGGTGCGGGTCGAGGGCCATCCAACCAAGGCGCTGGCCTTCTCCTCCGATGTGACGCCGCGCTATTGCGAAGCCGACCCCTACGAGGGCGGCAAGCAGGCGGTGGCCGAATGCTGGCGCAACCTGACCGCCACCGGCGCGCTGCCGCTCGCCGCCACCGACAATCTCAATTTCGGCAATCCCGAACGGCCTGAGATCATGGGCCAGTTGGTGGGCGCGGTGAAAGGCATCGGCGACGCCTGCCGGGCGCTTGGTTTCCCGATCGTGTCGGGCAATGTCTCGCTCTACAACGAGACCAACGGCCAGGGCATCCTGCCGACACCGACCATCGGCGGTGTCGGCCTGATATCAGACTGGTCGAAGATGGCGCGGATCGGTTTCGCCGCGGAAGGCCAGATGATCCTGCTGGTCGGCGCACCGGCTTCCTGGGGAACGCATCTTGGCCAGTCCGTTTATTTCAGGGATATCCACGGCCGCAGCGACGGCCCGCCGCCGCCGGTCGACCTCGAACACGAGAAGCGTGTCGGCGACCATGTACGCTCGTTGATCGCTGCCGGCATCGTCACGGCCGCGCATGACGTCTCAGATGGCGGCATTGCGGTGGCGCTGGCCGAAATGGCGATGGCGTCGGGCATCGGCGCGACCGTTCCCGGGCTTGTCGGTACCGATCCGATCCCGGTCTGGTTCGGCGAAGACCAGGGCCGCTATCTGCTGACGCTGTCGATCGATCCGCATGGCGATGAATGGGACGCCATCCGCAAGCAGCAGGGTGAACTCGGCATTTTCGCGCCGTGGATCGGCTCGACCGGGGGCGCCGCGTTGAAGCTCGGCGATGCCAGGGCAATCCCGGTCAGCGACTTGACCGCCGCCCATGAAGGCTGGTTCCCGCGCTTCATGGATCAGGCCAGTTGACCAGGGCATGATCCTGAAAGGTGGAAACCGGTTTTCTCGGACAAAGGGAAAACCGTTTTGTCCAGAGATCCTGCTCAATCATAAGAAACTGGCCGTCCGGGCGCTGCTTGCAGTGGTCTTCTGGCCGTCGCTGTTCTTCTTCTGGTGTCTCGGGCCGTTCGTCTTCTTCCTGCTCTCGACAACATCGAGCGAGGTTTGTCCCAGGCTGGAAACGCGCGGAGAATTCCTCGCCGCGGCCAACGGCACGATTCCGATGCTTGTCCTGCAGAACCTCATCTATGCGGTTCCGATCGTCTGCCTGCTGCTTTGGAACCGGCTTCTGCCGGACCAGGCGCGGACAAGACACGTCGTCACCTGCATCAAGCTTTTCGCCGTCTCGGCCGTCTTGGGGGCCTTGTGGGAGTACGGCTCTTCGCTTGTCTGCGATGGTTACGGCCAGCCGTTCTTCTCGCCCGCCTGGCGAATGACCAGCTATCTGCCGATCGCCAACATGGCGGTCAACCTCCCGCTCTACGTGCTGGTCTTCAGCCTTGGCCGCGCCTTCTCGATGCGCGAGGATGAGCCGGCGCAGGGGCCGGATGAAACCATCGCCTGAACACCAACAGAACGGACACCGGACAGAACCGCTTCAATCCGGATTGGAAAGGCTTTAGGCTTGCCCGACTCTCATCATATGGGCCGCCGCACCGCCGCCCTTCCGAAACAGGAATTTCCGCAATGGCAATGGACGCCCACGACATCGAAAAACTGATCAAGGACGGCATACCGGATGCCCGTGTGACGATTCGCGACCTCGCCGGTGACGGCGACCACTACGCCGCTGAGGTCGTGGCCGAGAGCTTTCGCGGAAAAAGCCGGGTCCAGCAGCATCAGATGGTCTATGACGCGCTGAAGGGCAATATGGGCGGCGTGCTGCACGCGCTGGCGCTGCAGACCAGCGTTCCCGACTGAGGCATTCCACCCGACACGCTTGGCCCAAAGCCGCCCATTCTTTGCGCCATTCGGGTGATGGCATGGCTAAAGTCTTGTTTCGGGCAACCTATGGGTTTATTTGAGGGACATGTTTCGAGCCTGACTCCCACAGGCGTGAAAGGATATTCCATGAGCGGCATCAACGACTACATCGACAATGAAGTGAAGGGCAACGACGTCGTCCTTTTCATGAAGGGCACGCCCGGCTTCCCGCAATGCGGATTTTCCGGCCAGGTCGTCCAGATCCTCGACTATATCGGCGCCGACTACAAAGGCGTGAACGTTCTGGACTCCGCCGAACTGCGCCAGGGCATCAAGGACTATTCCAACTGGCCGACGATCCCGCAGCTCTACGTCAAGGGCGAATTCGTCGGCGGCTGCGATATCATCCGCGAAATGTTCCAGGCCGGCGAATTGCAGACCTTTCTGGTCGAGAAGGGCGTGAGCGTCAAAGGCGCCGCCTGACTTCAGTTTTGGGCGTGTCGGTATCGACATGCCCAAGCCACCGGGGCGGCCCCACCTCGGCAATTTTACAAGCCCGGATCCCGGGACCAGGACGAGCCAAATGCGCCGGCCCGCCGGCGCGTTTTCGTTTGAGAGATCGGACTTGCCGTGGACCAGCAGAAATCAGCGCCGCAAGGGGCAAGCACCGTGTCCCGGGCAAGCCAATTGCCGATTCCGCGCTGGGAGTTCATCGCGCTCTGCGCGGCACTGATGGCGCTCAATTCGCTGGCCATCGACATCATGCTGCCGGCGCTGCAGCAGATCGGTGCCTCGCTCGGGGTCGAGAACGAAAATCATCGGCAATATGTGGTCACCGCCTACATACTGGGTTTCGGCGGCGGCCAACTGTTTTTCGGGCCGATCTCGGACCGGTTCGGGC
Source organism: Mesorhizobium sp. B2-4-18 (assembly GCF_006441385.1). Taxonomy (NCBI): domain Bacteria; kingdom Pseudomonadati; phylum Pseudomonadota; class Alphaproteobacteria; order Hyphomicrobiales; family Phyllobacteriaceae; genus Mesorhizobium; species Mesorhizobium sp. B2-4-18. The sequence goes on from NZ_VFUW01000006.1 coordinate 213,272, forward strand.
GCCGCTCGCCGCTCGTCGCCGGCCTTATCATCTATGTGGCGGCGGCCGCGGCGGCCGCTATCGCCCCGAGCTTTGAAACGCTCTTGATATGCCGCGCCGTGCAAGGCCTTGGCGCGGCCGCCACGCGCGTCATAGCGGTCTCGATCGTGCGCGATACATTCGACGGCCGGCGTATGGCCGAAGTCATGTCGCTGATCTTCATGGTGTTCATGGCGATCCCGGTCGTGGCTCCAGGCATCGGCCAGTTCATCATGCTGTTCGCGACCTGGCATTGGATATTCGTCACAATGGCCGTCGGAGCTATGATCGTCTCGGCGTGGTCGCTGCTGCGCCTGCCCGAGACACTGCATCCCGAATATCGCCGGCCACTGACGGTTTCATCCATCCTCGGCGGCTTCCGCATCGTGCTCACCAACCGCATCGCGCTCTGCTATGCCTTCGCCAGCACCTTCATCTTCGGCGCCATGTTCGGCTTTATCGCCTCGGCGCAGCAGATCTACGTCGGCGTCTTCGACGTCGGCGAGATGTTTCCCGTCATCTTCGCCGGTGTCGCGGGCGTACTCGCCTTCTCCAACTATCTGAACTCGCGCCTCGTCGGCCGCGTCGGCATGCGCCGCCTGTCGCAAAGCGCGCTGTTGCTGTTTCTGGTGATCAGCCTGGCCTGGCTGGTGGTTTCACTGGAAACGAAGATGCCGCTCTGGCTGTTCATCACCTTCTTTGCCAGTGCCATGCTGCCGTTTGGCTGTCTTGGAGCCAATTTCAATGCGTTGGCCATGGAGCCGCTTGGCCAGCTGGCCGGCACGGCGTCATCGATCCTGGGTTTCATGCAGACTTTTCTCGGCGGCATTCTCGGCACGCTGATCGGCCAGGCTTTCAACGGCACGGTGACGCCGCTGGCCGCCGGTTTCTGCAGCGTCTCGGTGGCCGCGCTGCTGATGATCCTGTTTGCGGAGCGCGGCAAGATGTTCCAGCCGCAGAACGCCCCCGTTTCAGGCCACGTCACCGACCTGCACTGATTGCCGTCTGCTGGTGGCGTCAGGATGCGCGTTCAAGCGCCGCCGTGAAGCGAGGAGAGAGCATCCGCCCCGCGATCGCTCCGCCCATGCCGTTTGAAAAGGGCAATGGAAGAGCGTCGTCGAGCGCCTTGAGGATGGACGCCACGAAGGCTCGGCTGAGCCGCGGATCGGCCCCCAGATCGGAATAGGAGGCGCGAGGCGTCCCGATCAGCGTCCCGTTGCGACGGAGCGAGAACTGCATGGTCAAGGACATGCCCGCGGTTCCGGGTGGCGGTTTCCAGCAGGCATAGATAGCGTCCGACATCTCCTTGATGGTGTCGATGGGATCGGAACTGTGACAGGGGCGTTCTTGCGCGATTGCCGCGCTGGAGTTCGCAAACAGCACCACGGCAAGAGCCGCCGCAAAAATTGCGAACCGAGGTTTCATCCGAGAGCCTCCGCCAAAACGCCCGACTCGATCATACAACGGTTTAAGCGACAGGAATTGGTCCTATTCCGCCCACAACTCGCGGCGCAGTTCCTGCCAGCTGTCCTGGTCCGGCGCGACAAGCAGACCGCCATCGACATGCGAGGGCAGATAGGCGCTGCCGTCGATGCGAGCGGCATGGCCGCCGGCCTCCTGATGGATCAGCACGCCGGGCAGATGATCCCAGGGCATCAGCTTGTTGTAGACGACAAAATGCGCATGCCCGCTCGCCAGCAGGCGATATTCGTGAGCAGCGCAGCGATAGGCGAACTGCGACAGTGCCTTGGTCTGGTTGCGCGCCAGGCGTGAGCGCTCCGGTTCGTCGAGATATTGCCAGGACACCGCGCCGGTCATCTGCGAGATCGGCACGGGCGCCGCCACATGCACTTTCTCCAGGTTGCCATGGGCATGCCTGATATGACTGCCGGCACCCCTGGCGGCGATGAGCCAGTCCTTGCCCACCGGATCATGAATGATGCCCGCGACCGTCTCCCCCCTGACCACGACCGCCAGCATGACGCCGAACAGCGGCACGCCGGACGCGAAATTGAAGGTGCCGTCCACCGGATCGACGGTGAACGCCAGTTCGGCATCGCCCAAGCCGTCGAGCAGCGCCGGATCTTCGGAGCAGGCCTCCTCGCCCACCACCATGGCAGAGGGATAGCGATCGCGCAGCCTGGCGGTGATCAGCCGCTCGGCGTTGACATCGGCCTCCGTCACCAGGTCGGCGGCGGAAGTCTTCTGCCTGATGTCGCCGTCGCCCAGTCGGCGAAAGCGCGGCATGATTTCGGCTTGGGCTGCCTCGGCCAGAATGCCGGCCAGCCAGTCGATCGCGGTGTCGTCAAATGTCATCGGAAATGTCTTGCCTGATCGCGAGGGTTTCATTGAGGGCGGCGAAATCGAACAGCTTTCGGTCGAGCAAATGCGACGGCCTGGTGTTGGACAGAGCGCGAATCATGGTGTCCTTGCGGCCGGGCATGCGCTTTTCGATGTCCTCGAGCATCGCTTTCATGGCGTTGCGCTGCAGCCCTTCCTGGCTGCCGCAGAGATCGCAAGGGATGATTGGGAACCGCATCGCGGCAGCGAATTTCTCCAGATCGATTTCGGCGCAGTAGCTCAGCGGCCGCAACACCACCACGTCGCCTTCGTCGTTGAGCAGTTTCGGCGGCATGGCGGCAAGCCGCCCGCCGTGGAACAGGTTCATGAAGAAGGTTTCGAGGATGTCCTCGCGATGATGGCCGAGGACCAGGGCCGAGCAGCCTTCCTCGCGCGCGATCCTGTAGAGATGGCCGCGCCGCAGCCGCGAGCAGAGTGAGCAATAGGTGCTGCCTTCGGGGAGCTTGTCGGTCACGACCGAATAGGTGTCCCGGTATTCGATACGGTGCGCTATGCCGTTGGTGTCGAGATAGTCGGGCAGGATATGTTTGGGGAAATTCGGCTGGCCCTGGTCGAGATTGCAGGCCAGCAACTCGACTGGCAGCATCCCGCGCCATTTGAGATCAAGCAACATGGCCAGCAGACCGTAGGAATCCTTGCCGCCCGATAGCGCGACCAGCCAGCGCTCGCCCGGCTTCACCATCGAAAAATCCTCGATCGCCTGGCGGGTCAGCCGCAGCAGTCGCTTGCGCAGCTTGTTGAACTCGACCGAGGACGGTACATCGGCGAACAGCGGGTGAGAGCCGCCTTCGGCGGCCGGTTCTAGTGTTTCGATGTCTGGCTGCATGTTCATGGCGCGACGGCCCCGGATGTGACTTCCGCCCGGCTTAGCGCATTGTCTGGAAAATCGAAATTGATTTTAACGACACACCGCAAAGCGGGTGCCCGAAACAAAAAGGCCGCCTCGAGGGCGGCCTTTCCGGTATCGCAAAAAAAGCGTTCGCTTAGCGCGAGTAGAATTCGACGACCAGGTTCGGTTCCATCTGCACGGCGAACGGAACGTCCGCCAGGCCCGGGATGCGCGAGAAGGTCGCGGTCATCTTGTTGTGATCGGCTTCGATGTAGTCGGGCACGTCGCGCTCGGCGAGGCCAACCGATTCCAGGACGATCACCAGCTGCTTCGACTTTTCGCGCACTTCGACGACATCGCCCGGCTTGCAGCGATACGAGCCGATGTTGACGCGCTTGCCGTTGACGTTGACGTGGCCGTGATTGACGAACTGACGGGCGGCGAAAATGGTCGGCACGAACTTGGAGCGGTAGACAACCGCGTCGAGACGCGATTCGAGCAGGCCGATCAGGTTCTCCGAGGTGTCGCCCTTGCGGCGATCGGCCTCTTCATAGACCTTGCGGAACTGCTTTTCCGACACGTCGCCGTAGTGGCCCTTCAGCTTCTGCTTGGCACGGAGCTGCAGGCCGAAGTCGGAAAGCTTGCCCTTGCGGCGCTGGCCATGCTGGCCGGGGCCGTATTCACGCTTGTTGACCGGGGACTTAGGGCGGCCCCAGATATTTTCGCCGAGACGGCGGTCGATCTTGTATTTCGCGGATTCGCGCTTGCTCATCGCATTCCCTTTCAAAGACAACACACCCGGCACCTCATGGTCCGGGTGAAGGAAACGCGCCCTCCTCTGGCCTCTGTTTTCGAGACCTGACAGGGTTTTCCCACGCAACGCGGCGGAAAACCCACGGGACACGTCAGTTCAAACAAGATCGGAAACGATTGTCGTGACAGATCTTGCGTATGCAAAACAAACACCGGACATCGCTGCCCGGCGTTGGCGGCTGGTTAAACCGAGATTTAACCGGTGTCAAGCTTGTGAGTGGCGCGGCGCAACGCAACCGTATAGCGTCCAAGGCGTTGATGCGATGCCGATGTGGCGGGAGGTTTGCGCCAGCGGCACCAGGAAGGGACTGGAGCTAGAGGAGCTTAATTGCATGAAGAAGTTTTTCCTTACCCTGGCAGGGGCCGCGGTGCTTGCCGGGTCGATGGCGGCGGCCCCTGAGCCGGCCATGGCGCGTCATTGGCACGGCCACAAGCAGGTCTGCCGCATCATCGTGAAGAAGCGAGTGGTGTGGCGGCATGGCCATCGCAGGGTGATCGTCGAGAGAGTACGGCGCTGCCGCTGGTAAGACTGTTCAACGCCACAATTCCCGGGCCAGCGAACGTCGCTGGCCCTTTTTCATTCCAAGGTAGTCTGGCTCGAGCGCTCAATCCTTAGGATTTTTTCTCCGGCAATCCCTTGCGCTTCGTCTCGGCGAATTCCTCGAGCTGCTTTTCATTCATCGATTCATACATGCCCTTGGAGGCGCCCTTGAGTTCGCTTTTCTTGGTCTCGCCGCGTTTGGCGGAGAGTGCGGCGCCGGCGGCTTTCTGCTGGGCTTTCGAAGTGGCTGGCATGGCGGGTCTCCTTTGCTGTCAGGAGAAACGCCACGCTTCGGCGCCGGTTCCAGCGCCAGTGGCGCGGCTCCCGGTCCGCCTGGTGCCAACCCTTGGCCGCGCTCGGCGATTTTCGTCGGCAGCCTTCTCGTGTCCGGAACCCCAGTGTAGGACGGCTGAATGAAATCCCTGACCGATCCCTCACAGGTTCTCTCCGCGGGACTGGCGAAAATCCGCGCCGAATTCCACGTGCCGGACGGATTTCCGGCCGATGTGCTTGCCGCGGCGGAGGCGGCGGCCAAACGTGTGCCCAACCAGCATGCCGATCGAACTGAAATGCCGTTCGTCACGCTCGATCCGGCTGCTTCCACCGATCTCGATCAGGCGTTCTCGATCGAGGCGAGCGGTGGCGATCTTCTGCTGCATTACGCCATCGCCGACGTGGCCTGGTTCGTCGAGGACGGCGACGCGATCGATCGCGAAGCCTGGACGCGGGGCGAGACGCTTTACTTGCCGGACGGCAAGGCCGGGCTCTATCCGCCGGTAATTGCCGAGGGTGCGGCGAGCCTGTTGCCGGATGGACCCCGTCCAGCTGCTATCTTCACGGTTCGGGTTGCGCAGGACGGCGCGACGAAGTTGGACGGCGCGGAGCGGGCAATCATTCAAAGCCGCGCGAAGCTCGCCTATGACAGCGTGAAGGCCTCCGATGTCCCGGCCGGCTTCGCCGAAATGGCGCGGCGCATGGCGGCGAATGAGCGGCGCCGTGGGGCTTCCCGCGTCGACCCACCCGAGCAGGAGGTGGAAAGGCTTGCCGACGGCACATTCCGGCTTTCGTTCAGGCCGCTTCTGCAATCCGAGCAGGACAACGCCGCGCTTTCGCTGGCCGCCAACATGGCGATCGCCGATGCCATGCTTGCGCATCATACCGGCCTTTTTCGGGTGATGTCGGGGCCGGATGCCTTCAAGGTTCAAAGGCTGCGCAACGCGGCACAGGCTCTCGGACTGTCCTGGCCGGCCTCGACCAGCTTGCGGGACTATCAGCGAACCCTCGATCCGACCGATCCGCATCAGGCGGCGCTGATGCTGGAAATCCGCCATGCAAGCCCCGGCGCATCCTATCAACCGTATCAGGACGGCGTTGTTTCATGGCATGAGGCGATGGCCGCGACCTATGCCCATGCAACCGCCCCACTGAGGCGCCTTGCCGATCGTTATGTCGTGCGCTGCGCGCTGGCTATCGCCAACGGCCAGCCCGTGCCCCAGGCTGTTACCGACGCGTTTGCCAGGTTGCCGAAGGCGATGGGACGCGCGGATAGCCGCGCTTCGCAGATCAACCACGCGGCCATCGACCTTGCCGAGGCGGTAATGCTGGAGGGGCGCGAGGGCGAGACGTTCAAAGCCGTCGTCACCGACTTCGTCGACCATGGCGTGCGCATTCAGCTTGCCGACATGGCTGTCGTTGCCACCGTGAAGGCCTCGGGGCTCAGACAGGGTGATGGTCTGACGCTTAGGCTAGTCCTGGCCGATCCGGATCAACGCAGCATCGTCTTCGAACCTGTTTGAGTGGCGGGCGGCTTTGCCGCTGTCCAAGTGAACGGTCAGCCCGAACCCCTGCATCAGGCGGCTGACGGCGAAGTCCGCCTTGCCCGAGGTGAAGACCGCGATATCAGGCTCGGCTTGCGGCAGCGCCCCATTGATCGGCGGCAGCAGCGAAAGGGCGCGCCGTGCGATCGCCTCGGCCGGATCGATCCAGTCGACCGGCCAGGGAGCGGTCTTGCGCATGCGATTGACCAGAAAGGGATAGTGCGTGCAGGCCAGCACGACGATGTCGGTGCGCATGCCGTCGCGCTCGATGAAGCATGGCTCGATCTCGGCGCGCACGGCCTCTTCGTCGACGAAGCCCTGGCGCATATAGGCTTCGGACAGGCCAGCCAGCCTGTCGCTGCCGACCAGGCGGACATGGCATTTCTGCGCCCATTTGCTGATCAGGTCGCGCGTGTACTGGCGCTTCACCGTGCCCGGCGTCGCCAGCACCGAGACCAGCCCGGAGCGCGTGCGCTCGGCCGCCGGCTTGACCGCCGGCACCGTGCCGACGAAGGGATGGCCGGGAAATCTTTCGCGCAGCGCGTCGATCACCAGTGTCGAGGCGGTGTTGCAGGCGATAACCGAGATGGCCGGCGCGAAGCGGTCGAGCAGTTTGGCGAATAATCCTAGTATATGCTCTCTTAGGGCCGGCTCCTCCCAGGCGCCAAAAGGAAAAGCGGCATCGTCGGCGACATAGATAAAGCGCCGGTCGGGCATCAGGACGCGTGCCTCGCGCAACACGGTCAGACCGCCGACGCCGGAATCGAACATCAGGATCGGCTGGTCAGTCATTGTCGGTTCCCTTGCCGCCGAGCAGTGGCGTGTCCGTGTCGTCGCCGCTAGCGTCCGGCGCCCGACCAGTCGCCTCCGCCTTGCGGGCGCGCGCCGCCGCCGCGGGCAAACGCCTCGGGTCATCGCCAGGTGACCCATCGCCGCGCGGCATCGCCGGCGAGAACCGGTCAAGCGAAGAGATGATGCCGCGCAGCACCTTGAGCTCCGGCTCGGCAAAGCCTGCCCGCGTCAGCACGGCGCGGAGGTTGTCGACCATTTTCGGCTTCTTCGGCGCCGGCCTGAAATAGCCGCGCGCCTCGAGCGCGCCTTCGAGATAGGTGAACAGGCCGTGCAATTCTTCCTTGCTTGCAGGCTTCATCTCCGGCCCCGAAAAATTGGTCCTGGTCTCGTCCTCCAGGCCCGACTTCATCCACTCGTAGGACATCAGCAAGGCCGCCTGGGCGATGTTGAGCGAGGAGAAATCAGGATCGACCGGGAAAGTGACGATCTCGTCGGCGAGGCCAACCTCGTCATTGTAGAGGCCGAAGCGCTCGCGACCGAACAGGATACCGGTGCGTTGCCCCATTGCGTGACGGGCGCGCAGCATCCTGCCCGCCTCCACCGGTCCACGCACGGATTTGAAGCCGTCGCGCTGCCTTGCGGTGGTGGCGAAGACGAAGTTCAGGTCGGCAAGTGCCGAGGCCAGATCGTCGAAAACCTTGACGGCATCGATGACGTGGTCGGCACGGCTGGCGGCGGCACGCGCCTTCTCGCTCGGCCAGCCATCGCGCGGATTGACCAGGCGCAGTTCCGACAGTCCGAAATTGGCCATGGCGCGGGCGACCATGCCGATATTCTCGCCGAGCTGCGGCTCGACAAGGATGATCGCCGGGCCGGCTGCGGTGTTATCGGGATCTTTGGTAATGGGCATGATTGTCAATGAACTGCTGTTTGCGGCATTTCAGCGTCCCCTGCCATATTCGGCCGCGAAAATGAAGCATTCGCAAATGACGGCGCCGTGGGCTCACATTCGTGACCGATCGCCGTTTGCGTGGCCAAAAGCGCTTTGATATACGGGCGGCATCCCCGGCCGACGCCACGCGGGCAAGGCCGTCCCATTCCCAGCAACGAGGCATTCTTTCCATGGCGAAGATCAAGGTGGCGAACCCGGTCGTCGAACTCGACGGCGACGAGATGACCCGCATCATCTGGCAGTTCATCAAGGACAAGCTGATCCACCCTTATCTCGACCTCGAGCTCGAATATTACGACCTGGGCATCGAGCATCGCGACGCCACCAACGACCAGGTGACCATCGATTCGGCCAACGCCATCAAGAAATACGGTGTCGGCGTGAAATGCGCGACCATCACCCCCGACGAGCAGCGCGTCGAGGAATTCAAGCTGAAGAAGATGTGGAAATCGCCGAACGGCACCATCCGCAACATTTTGGGCGGCACCATCTTTCGCGAGCCGATCATCATGAAGAACGTGCCGCGCCTGGTGCCCGGCTGGACCAAGCCGATCATCGTCGGCCGCCACGCCTTCGGCGACCAGTATCGCGCCACCGATTTCCGCTTTCCCGGCAAGGGCAAGCTGACGATCAAGTTCGTCGGCGAGGACGGCCAGGTCATCGAGCACGACGTGTTCGACGCGCCCGGCGCCGGTGTCGCTATGGCCATGTACAATCTCGACGAGTCCATCCGCGAATTCGCCCGGGCGTCGCTGAACTATGGCCTGCTGCGCAACTATCCGGTCTACCTGTCGACCAAGAACACCATTCTCAAGGCCTATGACGGCCGCTTCAAGGATATTTTCCAGGAAGTCTACGAGGCTGAATTCGAGACCGAGTTCAAGTCGAAGAAGCTCTGGTACGAGCACCGCCTGATCGACGACATGGTGGCGTCGAGCCTGAAATGGTCGGGCGGCTATGTCTGGGCCTGCAAGAACTATGACGGCGACGTCCAGTCCGACACGGTGGCGCAAGGGTTCGGTTCGCTCGGCCTGATGACCTCGGTGCTGATGACGCCGGATGGCAAGACCGTCGAAGCGGAAGCCGCGCACGGCACCGTCACCCGCCACTATCGCCAGCATCAGAAGGGCGAGGAAACCTCGACCAATTCGATCGCGTCGATCTTCGCCTGGACGCGAGGCCTCGCGCACCGCGCCAAGCTCGACGACAACGCCGAACTGAAGCGTTTTTCCGAGACGCTGGAAAAGGTCTGCATCCAGACTGTCGAGAGCGGCTTCATGACCAAGGACCTGTCGCTCTTGATCGGCCCCGACCAGCCCTGGCTCTCGACCACCGGCTTCCTCGACAAGATCGACGAGAATTTGCAGAAGGCGATGGCGTAACCGCCTCGCGGACAAATGGGCAAGCCGGTCGTCTACGGCGCGGATTACAGCGTCTATGTACGCATCGTCCGGCTTGCGCTCGAGGAGAAAGGCATCGTCTACGATCTCGTGCCGGTCGACATCTTTGCAGAAGGTGGCGCGCCGGCATGGTACGGCAAACACCATCCCTTCGGCCGCATCCCGGCCTTCGAGCATGAGGGGTTCCGCCTGTTCGAGGCGAGTGCGATCGCGCGCTATATCGACGACGCTTTCGACGGTCCACCCTTGCAGCCGAAGGATCCGCGCGCCCGCGCAAGGATGAACCAGATCATCGGCATGCTCGACGCCTACGCCTACCGTGCGATGGTCTGGGATGTCGCGGTCGAGCGTCTGGAGAAGGAAGTGCCCGACGAGAGCTTGATCGCGGATGGCCTGCGGCAGGCAGAGACGGTGCTGAAGGTATTGACCTCGCTGAAGCAAGATGGACCCTGGCTGCTCGGCGACCAGCTGACCCTGGCCGATCTGCACGCGGCGCCGATCATCGCCTACTTCGTCAAAGTGCCAGAAGGGCGCAACTTGCTGACGCAGTTTGCAGGCATCTGGGATTTGTATTTGCGAATGGCTGGCCGCCCGAGCTTCGTGCGTACCGAAAAAGCGTATAACTTGAGGTGAGGTTCCTCGACGTCGCGCCGCCCCTGCCCTGGCGGGCATTTCTCCCCGTGAACGGGGAGAAAGAGGCTGCTCGCGTTGCCGGCGCTCTTCTGCAACGAGGGCGATTGGCGAAGGGCGCGACGAAAGCAAGCGCCCTTCTCCCCGTTCTACGGGGAGAAAATGGCGGCAGCCAGATGAGGGGCAGCGCTGCCCCAAGAGAAGGGATCCCGCCTGGCCCACGCATGGTAGCTACGCTGCCTCGAGCGCCGCCCTCACTGCCGCGATCGCATCATCGGCCCTCGACGCATCCGGGCCGCCGGCCTGCGCCATGTCGGGGCGGCCGCCGCCGCCCTGCCCGCCCAATGCGGCGGAGGCCACGCGAACAAGGTCGACAGCGCTGAAACGGCCGACGAGATCATCGGTGACAGCGACCACGACGCTCGCCTTGTTGTCTTCTCCGGCGCCAACGAACACGACGACGCCAGAACCCAACGAAGTCTTGCCGGCATCGGCCAGCGGCTTCAGGTCCTTTGGCGAGACACCTGACACCGCCTTGCCGAGAAAGCCGACGCCAGCGACGATCTCGTTGGCGGCAGGAGCATCAGCAGGCGACCCACCGCCCAGCGCCAGTTTCTTGCGCGCTTCGGCCAGGTCCTTTTCGAGCTTCTTGCGCTCTTCGAGCAGCGCTTCGACGCGCGCTGGCACATCTGCGGGCGAAATCTTAAGCGTCGCCGCCGTGGTCTTCAGGCGTCGGTCCTGCTCATCGAGATGCCTGCGCGCGGCCTCGCCGGTCAATGCCTCGATGCGGCGCACGCCGGCGGCGACAGCACCATCCGAGACGATGCGCACCAGGCCGATATCGCCGGTCGCCCTGACATGCGTGCCGCCGCAGAGCTCGACCGAATAGGGCCGGTTGGCCTTGGCGCCATGCAAGCCGGTGCCCATCGACACGACGCGCACCTCATCGCCATATTTCTCGCCGAACAGCGCCATCGCGCCCTCGGCAATGGCGTCGTCGACCGACATCAGGCGCGTGGTCACCGGGCCGTTCTGCACGACGATCTCGTTGGCCATGCGCTCGACCTCTTCGAGCTCCTGCGCGGAGATCGGCTTGTTGTGCGAGATGTCGAAGCGCAGACGCTCGGGTGCGACCAGCGAACCCTTCTGCGCGACATGGGTGCCCAGCACCTCGCGCAACGCCTCGTGGATCAGGTGCGTCGCCGAGTGGTTGGCGCGCAGCCGGGAGCGCCTGGCATGATCGACCTTAAGTTCGACCGCGGCACCCGGACTGACCGTGCCGGCGACCACCTTGCCGAGATGCACGAAGAGGCCATCGGCCTTCTTCTGCGTGTCGGAAATCTCGATCGAGAAGCCCTCGCCCGAGATTATGCCGGTGTCACCCATCTGGCCGCCGGACTCGCCGTAGAACGGCGTCTGGTTGACGACCACGGCGACCGCATCGCCCTTGCCGGCGCTGTCGACGGTCTTGCCGTCCTTGACCAGCGCCTCGATGAGGCCTTCCGCCTGCTCGGTTTCGTAGCCGAGGAATTCGGTGGCGCCGGTCTTTTCACGCACGGAGAACCAAACCGTCTCGGTGGCGGCCTCGCCGGACCCGGCCCAGTGCTTGCGCGCCTCCGCCTTCTGCTGCTCCATCGCATTGGTGAAGCCGGCAAGGTCGACCGAGATGCTGCGCTGCCGCAGCGCGTCCTGCGTCAGGTCGAGCGGGAAGCCATAGGTGTCGTAGAGCTTGAATGCCGTTTCGCCATCGAGCATGTCGCCGGCGCCGAGCTTCTCCGTCGCCTCGGACAGCAGCCCGAGGCCGCGCACCAGCGTCTTGCGGAAACGGGTCTCCTCGAGTTTCAGGGTCTCGGCGATCATCGTTTCGCCGCGTGCCAGTTCGGGATAGGCCTGGCCCATCTCGCGCACCAGCGCCGGCACCAGCTTCCACATCAGCGGCTCGTTCGCCCCCAGCAACTGCGCATGGCGCATGGCGCGGCGCATGATGCGGCGCAGCACATAGCCGCGGCCTTCGTTCGACGGCAGCACGCCGTCGGCGACCAGGAAGGAGGACGAGCGCAGATGATCGGCAATGACGCGATAGGACGCAACCGTTTCGGCGTCGGGCGCGCGCCCAAGTGCCGAGGACGCCGCATCGATCAGATGACGGAACAGGTCGGTCTCGAAGACGCTCTCCACCCCTTGCAGGATGGACGCCATGCGCTCCAGGCCCATGCCGGTGTCGATCGACGGGCGCGGCAGGTCGACGCGCTCCTCTTTCGTCACCTGCTCATACTGCATGAACACCAGGTTCCAGAATTCGAGGAAGCGATCGCCGTCTTCCTCGGGACTGCCGGGAGGTCCACCCCAGATGTGCTCGCCACGATCGATGAAGATTTCCGAGCATGGTCCGCAAGGACCGGTGTCGCCCATCGCCCAGAAATTGTCCGAGGTCGGGATGCGGATGATGCGATCGTCGGAGAAACCGGCGATCTTCTTCCAGAAGCCAGCCGCCTCGTCGTCTGTGTGATAGACAGTGACCAGCAGCTTGTCCTTCTTCAGCCCGAACTCCCTGATGATGAGGTTCCAGGCAAGCTCGATGGCGCGCTCCTTGAAATAGTCACCGAAGGAGAAATTGCCGAGCATCTCGAAAAAGGTCAGGTGGCGCGCGGTATAGCCGACATTGTCGAGATCGTTGTGCTTGCCGCCGGCGCGGACGCTTTTCTGGGCTGTGGTGGCGCGCGAATAGGGCCGCTTCTCCAAACCGGTGAAGACATTCTTGAACTGCACCATGCCGGCATTGGTGAACATCAATGTCGGATCGTTGCGCGGCACGAGCGGGCTCGAGGCCACGACCTCGTGGCCTTCCTTGCGGAAATAGTCGAGAAAGGTCGACCGGATCTCGTTGACGCCACTCATGGATACTGCCTTTTCAAGAGAGCCGCCGGCCGGACCGGCGGGAGATGGCTCTATATTTTCTAGAAGATGGAGCTGGCCTTTTAGCCGTAGCTCTTGACCCTGTCCAGAAACACGGAATTGGGCCAATTCGCGCTTTGCACCGGCACTTGCGGGGCCGCCCAAACGAAAACCGCCGGCGCGAAGGCCGGCGGTTTGGAACGCGGTACTACAGAACTCTGTTACTTAAGCATTGACTAATAGTCTGGATTTATGGCCAAATTCTGACCGTTGCCTACATCGCGCCGGCTTCGTCCTCAAAACCGTCTTCGCCATTGCCCTCGGAGCCACCATTTTCGAGGAACTTTTCGGCGATCAATCCGGCATTCTGCCTGAGCGCTAGCTCGATCTCGCGCGCGGTATCGGGATTGTCGCGCAGGAACAGTTTCGCATTCTCGCGGCCCTGGCCGAGACGCTGCGAATTATAGGAGAACCAGGCGCCCGATTTCTCGACCACGCCGGCCTTGACGCCGAGGTCGACCAGTTCGCCGGTCTTGGAGACGCCCTCGCCATACATGATGTCGAACTCGACCACCTTGAAGGGCGGCGCCAACTTGTTCTTGACCACCTTGACGCGGGTTTGGTTGCCGACGACCTCGTCACGATCCTTGACCGAGCCGATACGGCGGATGTCGAGGCGAACCGAAGCGTAGAATTTCAGCGCGTTGCCGCCGGTCGTGGTTTCGGGCGAACCGAACATGACGCCGATCTTCATGCGGATCTGGTTGATGAAGATGACCATGGTGTTGGAGCGCGAGATCGACGCGGTCAGCTTGCGCAGCGCCTGGCTCATCAGGCGGGCCTGCAGACCCGGCAGCGAATCGCCCATCTCGCCCTCGATCTCTGCACGCGGCGTCAGCGCCGCCACCGAATCGACCACCAGCACGTCGATGGCGCCGGAACGCACCAGCGTGTCGCAAATCTCCAGCGCCTGCTCGCCGGTGTCGGGCTGCGAGATCAGCAGGTTCTCAAGATCGACGCCGAGCTTGCGGGCGTAGACCGGATCGAGCGCGTGCTCGGCATCGACGAAGGCGCAGATGCCGCCCTTCTTCTGGGCTTCAGCCACGGTGTGCAGGGCCAGGGTCGTCTTGCCGGAGCTTTCCGGCCCGTAAATCTCGATGATACGGCCGCGCGGCAAGCCACCGACGCCGAGCGCGATGTCGAGGCCGAGCGAGCCGGTCGGCACCGTTTCGATCTCGACGACCTGCTCGTTGGCGCCGAGCCGCATGATCGAGCCCTTGCCGAAAGCCCGCTCGATTTGCGACAGCGCCGCATCCAGAGCCTTTGATTTGTCCACTGCCTTATCCTCTACCAGCCGCAAAGAATTCTGAGCCATGATACATCACCCCTTGGTCGTCAATGAAGGCCGGACAATCCGTGATCCCTGCCATTTTGTACCTTTTTTGTTCTCATTTGGCAAGGGGTGACAACCAACTGAAAAACAAAGGATATCGCGGTTTGTTCTTTTTTTGTCTCGCAAACCCTGGCACGAACGGGCTCCGCATTGGGCCAGACGGCTCGATCGTATCGCCCGACCGAATCGCCGACCAGCATGCGAAGCTCTGTCGCGCACTCTAGCGCTTGTGCGGCCGCAACAACAAAGGTCATATCGCCACCATGGTGGAATCCCCGAAGATCCTGGCCGTGGGCGGCGCCCATATCGACCGGCGTGGCCAGGTGTACGGTCCCTATGTGCCGGCAGCCTCCAATCCCGGCACGATGCGCGAGGATGTCGGCGGGGGCGTCTTCAATGCGTTGCGCAGCATGGTGCGGCGCGGCGTGTCGGCCTCCCTGGTGTCGATGCGGGGCGGCGATGCGTCGGCCGATACGGTTTCACGGGCCATCGCCGAGGCAGGCATCGCCGATCTTTCGGCGGTGTTCCTCGACCGTACCACGCCGAGCTACACGGCATTGATCGATCGCGAGGGCGAATTGATCGTCGGCTTTGCCGACATGGCACTGTACGACCTGGCTTTTCCCAAGCAGATCAGGCGTTCCAAGATACGCCAGGAGGTGGCCGCCGCCGATGCCATCCTGTGCGACGCCAATCTGCCGTCGGCCGCCCTGGAGCGGCTGCTGTCGCTCGCCGCCGGTAAACCGGTTTTCGCCATCGCGATTTCGCCGGCGAAGGTAACGCGGCTGATACCGGTTCTCGGCGGGCTGGCCCAGCTCTTCATGAACCGGCGAGAGGCCGTCGTGCTGGCCGGTGTCAATGCAGCGGCCGCCGAGCGGGAAATGGTCGACGGGTTGCGGTGCAGCGGCCTTGCCAGCGGCGTGGTCACGGCCGGCAGCGGCCCTGTGCTGGGTTTCGATGAGACAGGCGCCTTTTCGATCCTGCCGCCTGCCCCCAGAAAAGTCGCCGATGTCACCGGCGCCGGCGACGCGCTGGCAGGTGCGACGGTCGCAGCACTGCTGCGGGGCCAGCCGCTGCGCCACGCCGTGCGCGAGGGCGTCGCCGCGGCAACGCTGGCCATCGAAAGCGCCGACGCGGTGCCCGAATTCACCGCGGCGAGCTTCGCGGAAGCGCTGGCCCTTGTGCCGGATGCCAGGGAAGTGGCATGAGACCCGGCAAGTTCATAACGCGCGGTGAAGCTACGCTTTCCTGATGGATGCGCCGCACTCCGGATTGGAGATCAGAGATGACGCCAGAGACCGCCCGCCCCTTCATCGATATCCACGCACCGGTGGCGCAGGCCCTGGCCGCCGGGCGCCCGGTGGTGGCGCTCGAAAGCACCATCATCACCCATGGCATGCCCTATCCCGACAATGGCGCCATGGCGGCCAACGTCGAAAAGATCATCGCTGACGGCGGCGCCGTGCCGGCAACCATCGCGGTGGTCAACGGCCGCATCAAGATCGGGCTTTCGGACGGCGAACGCGAATCGCTGGCGATGACCGGTGACGCCATGAAGCTGTCGCGCGCCGATCTCGCCTTCGCCGTCGCGCAGGGCCGCACCGGTGGCACCACGGTCGCCGCCACCATGATCGCGGCTGACATGGTCGGGATAAAGGTGTTCGCCACCGGCGGCATTGGCGGCGTGCACAAGGGGGCGGAAAAGAGCTTCGACATCTCGGCCGACCTCGATGAATTGGCGCGTACACCGGTGATCGTCGTCTCGGCCGGCGCCAAGGCGATCCTCGACATCGAAAAGACGCTGGAAGTGCTGGAGACGCGCGGCGTGCCCGTGGTCGGCCATGGCTGCGAGACGATGCCGGCCTTCTGGTCGCGGCAGTCACCGTTCCGAGCGCCCTTGACCTTGCACGGAGCGGAAGATATCGCGCATTTCTACCGGACACGCCTGGCTCTGGGCTTGGGCGGCGGCATGCTGATTGCCAATCCCGTGCCGGAATCCCACGAAATCCCCGCTGAAGAAATGGCGGGCTACATCGAAGCCGCGCAAAAGGCGGCCGAAGCCCTCAACGTCACCGGCAAGGCCGTGACGCCGTTCCTGCTGGGAAAAATCCTCGAACTCACCGGCGGCCGCAGCCTGAAGACCAACATCGCGCTGGTCGAGAACAATGCAAGGCTGGCGGCTGAGATCGCCAAGGCGCTGTAGGGACTGCCAAGAAAGTCCCCCTCACCCGGATTACCAAGACCGAATTGCAAAGAGCAATTTGGGGCAATCCGACCTCTCCCCGAGGGGAGAGGAACTTGCGGCCTCAACGCAAACCTCTTCTCCCCCCCGGGGAGAAGGCGGCCGCGAAGCGGCCGGATGAGGGGTGGCCTCGCGCTGGCGGGAGCCTACTTCCCCGCCCGCCGCCCAGCTTCGTAGGCGCGTCGCGCCCACACCGTCATTTCGTCGGGATCGTCGAAAGCGCTGTCGGGAATGCTCCAATAGGGCATGGCGACAAGCTTGCCGTGGCGAGAGCCGGTGTAGGTCCATTGCCGGCAGCCCGCGGCTTCGAACTCCGATGCGCTCTGCGCGTCGGCTTTCAGCAGCAATTCGCCGCGCAGCACGATGGCGACGATGACGCCATCGAAATAGATGCCTTTGCCGCCGAATAGCTTTCGGATGCTGACTGGACCGAGGCCCTCGAACAGTTCTGCGATGCGCTCATTGTCCATGCCGCGATCATGTCACCGGCATTTGGCCTTGTCATCGCCGCAACCAAAATCATGCTGACAGGTTGTGGCTATCCTGTCGGAGTTTTTGCCATGCCTGTGCTGCTCAAGGGGTCCTGTCGCTGCAACGCCGTGCGTTTCGAGGTGGAAAGCCACACGCCCGTGCCGTTCATGCTGTGCTACTGCTCGATCTGCCGTAAGCAGCAGGGCGGCGGCGGTTTCGCCATCAATCTCGGCGCCGCCTACGAGACGCTGAACATCAGGGGCAAGAGCAATCTCGGCGTCTATCGCGCCGAGATCGAGGATGACGAGCATCCCCACTGCGAGATATCGACCGGGGAGCGCAATTTTTGCCGCAAATGCGGGTCGGCGCTCTGGCTCTACGACCCAACCTGGCCGGAGCTGGTGCATCCCTTCGCCTCGGCGATCGACAGCGACCTGCCGAAACCACCCGAAAAAGTGCATCTGATGCTGAAATACAAGGCGAACTGGGTCGAGCCTAAGATCGGCAAAGGCGACAAGACGTTCGACGTCTATCCCCAGGAATCGATCGCGGACTGGCACAAGCGGACGGGTATGTGGGTGGAGTAGCTTTCTTCGCCCCGTCTACGGGGCGAAGAAAGATCAGGCTGAAGCGCGTGCCTCGGCCAGCGCCTTGAGATCGGCCGGCTTCAGTTCGACCGATTCGCCACAGCCGCAGGCCGAACTCTGGTTCGGGTTGTGGAAGGTGAAACCGGTGCGCAGCGTCGTCTGCTCGAAATCCATCTCGGTGCCGAACAGAAACAGGGCGGCTTCCGGCGCGACATAGACATGCGCGCCGTCGCGCTCGATATGGTCGTCCTTTGTGTTGGGCTCGGTCACCAGATCGACCGTGTATTCCATGCCGGCGCAGCCGCCCTTCTTGATGCCAAGGCGGATGCCATGCGCGTTGTCGCGCGTGGCGACGATCTCACGCACCCGGTCGGCGGCCTTTTCGGTCATCGTGATGACGGCAAAGCGTCCCATGCTTTTTCCTTCTCCATTCCATGCAGGTTCAAGGCCTGCCGAATGATTCCTCACCTAAAATGGTGAAGTTTTACCACTGGCGCAAGTGTGCCAGGTGCGGCGCTAGTACCAGCCCACCGCCACCTGCGCCTCTTCAGACATGCGGTCGGGCGTCCAGGGTGGGTCGAAGGTCATGTTGACTTCAACGCCGGAGACGCCCTCGACGGCACCGACGGCATTTTCCACCCAGCCGGGCATTTCGCCGGCCACCGGGCAGCCAGGCGCGGTCAGCGTCATGTCGATCTTGACCGAGCGGTCGTCCTCGACGTCGATCTTGTAGACGAGGCCAAGCTCGTAGATGTCGGCCGGGATTTCCGGGTCGTAGACCGTCTTCAACGCCGAGACGATGTCGTCGGTCAGCCGCGCCAGTTCATCGGCGGGAATGGCCGAGGCGGAAACGACGCTGTTGCCGGCGGCTTCCGGCGTAGCTTCGGTGGTGGTGCTCACATCATCCATGGTCGTCACCCGAAAAAATCGTCATCCGAAGAATTTGCGCGCTTTTTCAAGCGCCTCGGCCAAAGCGTCGACTTCTGCCCTGGTATTATACATGCCGAACGATGCCCTGCATGTGGAGGTTACGCCAAAGCGTTTCAACAGCGGCTGGGCGCAATGGGTGCCGGCACGGACCGCCACGCCTTGCCTGTCTATCACCATCGACACGTCATGGGCATGAATGCCTTGCAGCTCGAAGGAGATGATGGCGCCCTTGCCGGGCGCATCGCCGAAGATGCGCAGCGAGTTGATGGCGCGCAGGCGCTCGTGGGCGTAGGTCTTCAAGTCTTCCTCATGCGCGGCGATGCGCTCACGACCGACAGAGTCCATATAGTCGAGCGCGGCGCCCAGTCCGATCGCCTGGACGATCGGCGGCGTGCCGGCCTCGAAGCGATGCGGCGGCTCGTTGTAGGTGACGATGTCTTCCGTCACCTCCTCGATCATCTCGCCGCCGCCCATGAAGGGCCGCATGCCGGCGAGACTATCCTTCTTGCCGTAGAGCACGCCGATGCCCGAGGGGCCGTAGACCTTGTGGCCGGTGAAGACGAAGAAATCGCAGTCGAGATCCTGCACGTCGATCGGCATGTGCACCGCGCTCTGGCTGCCGTCGACGAGCACGGGAATTCCACGCGAATGCGCGATGCGCACGATCTCCTTGATCGGTGTCACCGTGCCCAGCGCGTTCGACATTTGCGTGATGGCCACGAGTTTAGTGCGATCGGTCAGCCGCTTTTCGAATTCCTCGATGTGGAAGACGCCGAGATCGTCGACCGGCACCCAGACCAGCTTGGCGCCCTGCCGCTCGCGGATGAAGTGCCAGGGCACGATGTTGGAGTGGTGCTCCATGATCGACAGCACGATCTCGTCGCCCTCGCCGATATTGGGCATGCCATAGCCATAGGCGACGGTGTTGATCGCCGAGGTGGTGTTGGAGGTGAAGACGATGTTGTCGGTGCTTGGCGCATTGAGAAAGCGGCGCACCGTTTCCCGCGCCTTTTCGTAAGCGTCGGTTGCCGCATTGGAAAGGAAATGCAGGCCGCGATGGACGTTGGCGTATTCCTGGCTGTAGGCGTGCTGGATCGTGTCCAGCACCACCCGCGGCTTCTGCGCCGAGGCGCCATTGTCGAGATAGACCAGCGGCTTGCCGTAGACTTCGCGCGACAGGATCGGGAAGTCGCGGCGGATCGCCTCGACGTCGTAGAAATCTCCAATCTTGCCCGGTGCGTTCATCAGCTTCACCCGTGCGTCACAAACCACTCGTCGAGCTTCGCTTCCAGCGCCTCGACAATCGTCTCGTCGTCCAGTTCCTCGATCACCTCGGCGACGAAGGCTTTGACCAGCAGACCGCGTGCGCTCTTTTCGTCGACGCCGCGCGCCATCAGGTAGAACAGATGGTCGTGGTCGATCTCGGTCACCGTCGCGCCGTGGCCGCAGACGACGTCATCGGCGAAGATTTCGAGCTCCGGCTTGGTCGAGAACTCGCCATCGTCGGACAGCAACAGCGTGTTGCAGGCCATCTTGGCGTTGGTCTTCTGCGCATATTGATGGACGTTGATGCGGCCCTGGAAGACGCCACGCGCCTTGCCCGTCACCACGTTGCGGACGATCTCCGTCGAGGTCGTGTGCGGCACGGCGTGGTCGAGCACCATGGTCACGTCGGTGTGGGTGTCGCCGGCGAGCAGGTTGATGCCGCGCAATTGGAAGTCGGCGCCCTCACCTGTCGTCTTGACCATGATCTCCTGGCGCACAAGCTTGCCGCCGGCGTTCATGACGAACAGCGTCAGTTTCGCGTTCTTGCCGATATGGGCTTTTAACTGTGCCAGATGCGTCGCCGTCTCCGGCTGCTCCTGCACGATCAGCCACGTTACCTCAGCACCTTCGCCGAGCACGAGTTGGCTGACCGAACTGGTCAGCGCCGCGCCCTCGCCCGCCTGACGCTCGACGATGACGGCCTTGGCGCCGGTGCCGACGCGAACGGCCAAGCGCACATGGGTCTGGCCGCCGGCCTGCAAATTCTGCAGCTCGATCGGCTTTTCCAGTTCGGCGCCATCGGCGATGTCGACAAAGTAGCCGTCGGCAACGAAAGCCGTGTTCAGCGCACCGATGGCATCGTCATTGCCATAGGGATCGAGCCCCGGCGCGATGCTGCCGTCGGTCAGTTTTTCCGACAGGCGCTGGACGCTGACGCCCTCGACAACCGGCGCCTTGGCACTCGATACGCCGTTCAACAGGCTCAGAACCGTCGAACCGTCGACGATTGGCGCGATGGCTTTCGCCGCGGCGGCCGGGTCGAACTCCGGCACCGCGTTCAAAAGGCGGCGCAGGTCGGTATAATGCCAGGATTCGATACGTCGCGTCGGCAAGCCGTGCTTGATCGCTTCGATGGCATCGTCGCGCTTCAGCATCACCGCCCCGTCGCCCGGCAACAGCGACAGCCGGTCGCCGAACGCGTCGATCAACGCTGTCTCGGCCGGTGTGCGCTGCGGTTGTGTGTGCATATTCATCAGCTTTGCCCCGTCTTTTGGCACAAAATGACCTGGCATCTCACGCGGCTTCGCCGATCACGCCGGCATAGCCATTGGCTTCGAGGTCGAGCGCCAGGGACTTGTCGCCCGACTTGATGACCTGGCCCTTGTAGAGCACGTGCACGCTGTCGGGCACGATGTGCTCGAGCAGGCGCTGATAGTGGGTGATGACCAGGAAGGCCCGGTCCGGCGCCCGCAGCGCGTTGACGCCGTCGGAGACGATCTTCAGCGCATCGATGTCGAGGCCGGAATCGGTCTCGTCGAGCACGCAGAGTTTCGGCTCCAGAAGCTTCATCTGCAGGATCTCGGCACGCTTCTTCTCGCCGCCGGAGAAGCCGACATTGAGCGGCCGCTTCAGCATCGCCATGTCCATGCTGAGCGAGGCGGCGGCTTCCTTCACGCGCTTGAGGAATTCCGGGATTTTCAGCGGCTCCTCGCCACGCGCCTTGCGCTGCTCGTTCATGGCCACCTTGAGAAATTCCATGGTCGCGACGCCCGGTATCTCCATCGGATACTGGAAAGCGAGGAAAATTCCTGACGTAGCGCGCTCGGCCGGATCCATTTCGAGGATCGACTGGCCGTTGTAGAGGATGTCGCCTTCGGTCACCTCATAGTCCTCGCGGCCGGCAAGGATGTAGGACAGGGTCGACTTGCCAGAGCCATTCGGGCCCATGATCGCGGCGACCTCACCGGCTTTCACCGTCAGGTTCAGGCCGCGGATGATCTCGGTGCCGTCATCGACGATGCGGGCGTGCAGGTTCTTGATCTCAAGCATTCTTTGTTTCCTGAATATTTATCTGGGCTGGTCAGCCCACCGAGCCTTCCAGCGAGATGCCGATCAGCTTCTGCGCCTCGACGGCGAACTCCATCGGCAGTTGCTGGATGACGTCCTTGACGAAGCCGTTGACAATCAGCGCGATGGCTTCCTCCTCGGGAATGCCGCGCTGCATGACATAGAATTTCTGGTCCTCGGAAATCTTCGACGTGGTCGCCTCATGCTCGAACTGCGCCGTGGAGTTCTTGGCTTCCATATAAGGCACGGTGTGCGCGCCGCACTGGTCGCCGATCAGCAGGCTGTCGCAGTTGGTGAAGTTGCGGGCATTGGTCGCCTTGCGGTGCGCCGAGACCTGGCCGCGATAGGTGTTCTGCGAGAAGCCGGCGGCGATGCCCTTGGAGATGATGCGGCTCGACGTGTTCTTGCCGAGATGGATCATCTTGGTGCCGCTGTCGACCTGCTGATAGCCGTTCGACACGGCGATCGAATAGAATTCGCCCGAGGAATCGTCGCCGCGCAGGATACAGCTCGGATACTTCCAGGTGATTGCCGAGCCGGTCTCGACCTGGGTCCACGAAATCTTCGAACGGTCGCCACGGCAGTCGCCGCGCTTGGTGACGAAGTTGTAGATGCCGCCCTTGCCCTCGGCGTCGCCGGGGTACCAGTTCTGCACGGTCGAATATTTGATCTCGGCATCGTCGAGCGCGACCAGTTCGACCACCGCGGCGTGAAGCTGGTTCTCGTCGCGTTGCGGCGCCGTGCAGCCCTCGAGATAGGAGACGTAGGCCCCCTCCTCGGCGATGATCAGCGTGCGCTCGAACTGTCCGGTGTTCTTCTCGTTCATGCGGAAATAGGTCGACAGCTCCATCGGGCAGCGCACCCCCTTCGGCACGAAGACGAAGGACCCGTCCGTGAATACGGCCGAATTTAGTGTGGCGTAGTAATTGTCGGAGGTCGGCACGACCGAGCCGAGATATTTCTTCACCAGTTCGGGATGCTCGCGGATAGCTTCCGAGATCGAGCAGAAGATGACTCCGGCCTGCGCCAGTTCCTTTTTGAAGGTGGTGACGACGGACACGGAATCGAACACGGCGTCGACGGCGACGCGGCCCGACTTGTAGACGTTGTCGCTGGCTTCCTCGAACTCCGAGGCGTCGGTCTTCTGGACGCCTGCGAGGATCTCCTGCTCCTTCAACGGAATGCCGAGTTTCTCGTAGACTTTCAAGATCTCAGGATCGACGTCGCTGAGCGAAGTCGGTCCGGGCGTGCTCTTGGGCGCCGCGTAATAGTAGATGTCCTGGAAGTCGATCTTGGGGTAGTTGACGCGCGCCCAGGTCGGCTCTTCCAGCGTCAGCCAGCGCCGATAGGCTTCGAGGCGCCATTCCAGCATCCAGGACGGTTCGTCCTTCTTGGCCGAGATGAAACGGATAATGTCTTCGCTCAGGCCCTTGGGAGCCTTGTCGACGGCGATCTCGGTCTGGAATCCGTATTTGTATTGGTCGACGTCGATCTTTCGGACCCGATCGATCGTGTCCTGCACAGCAGGCATAAGCGTTCTCCATCCACGCCGGGGTCAAGGCCCGACAGTTTTCAAACTATGGCACCGCCAAATAGACACCCGAGCAGCATCCGCGGCAGCGTAAGTTCAATATAGTGCGCCTCGACCGGAAATTCACCCGGCCAGCATGAAACGCACGGCTCTACCAGGCCGAAAGGCCCAAATCCGTTTTTCTCAAGCATCGGATTTTCCGGTCCGATGCTCCAACCGCTAGGCGGCCTTCTCTCTACCCGCCCGACGCGCGGCAATGCTTGCCAGCGCGGTGCGGAACAGTTCGATGTCCTCGGCGGCGGTCGCGGCACCGACCGAGACGCGCAGGGCGCCAAGGCTGTCGCCGTGCCCCATGGCTTTCAGCACATGGCTCGGCCCGACCTTGCCCGACGAGCAGGCGGATCCGGCGGAAAGCGCCACGCCTGCCAGATCGAAGGCGATCTGGGCGGTTTCGGCTTTCACGCCGGGAATAGCGAAGAATGTCGTGTTGGCAAGCCTTGGCGCGCCCGTTCCGAAGATTTCCACGTCCGGCACCAGCGTCTTCAGGATGGCTTCGGCCTCATCGCGACGCTGCCGCACGGCACCGACGGCCTTCAGTCCGGCCAGGGCTTCTCGTGCAGCGGCGCCAAACCCGGCAATGCCAGGCAGGTTCTCGGTGCCGCCACGGTGGCCTTTTTCCTGGCCGCCGCCATTGATCAGCGGCGTCGGCATCATCAGGTCGGCCGCGGCGACGATGGCACCGGCGCCCTTGGGGCCGCCGATCTTGTGTGAGGACAGAATTGCATAGTCGGCGTATCCAGCCGCCATGTCGATCGAGACGCGGCCAGCGGCCTGCACGGCATCGACGACAAGAATGCCGCCCTCCGCCTTGACAATTTTGGCAATGCGATCGATCGGCTGGATGACGCCGGTTTCGTTGTTGGCGGCATGGATCGCCACCAGCGGCAGACCGTCGGCCTTGTCGTGGCCGGCGAGCGCCGCGGTCAAGGCGTCGAGGTTGACGATGCCATCGGCGTCGACACCGATCCGCGTTACCTGGCTTGCCGGGAAACGTCCGCCATTCAGCAGGCACGGATGGTCGGCCTCGCACACGTAGAGCCGGCTCATGCGAATGGCGCCGCGCCCCATCCGCCAGTCCGGCGTCAGAAGCGCCGAGGCGGCCTCGGTCGCACCCGAAGTGAAGACGACATGTTCGGCCTTGCCGTTGACCAGTGCCGCCACGTCGCGCCTGGCATTGTCGACGAGCCTGCGCGCGGCGCGCCCCTCGGCATGGACCGAAGAAGGGTTGGCCGCATCAAACGCCGCGACCATGGCCTCGCGCGCCGCTGAAAGCAGCGGCGCACTGGCATTATAGTCGAGATAGGCGCGTCTCGCGGCCATTTTTGTCCAGTTCTTCCCGTCAGAAGCCATTCCGCCGACGTATGGCGTTATTTCCTTGAAATTCCAACGCAAGCCGTCCTATTTACGCGGCTTGCGGCGAGGGCGACCGGGCGATTGCGTTTCGGCCACCCAGTTTTGAACAATTCTAAACTAGCTTCTATGAAGACGCTCGCCCTGCGTCAAGGTCTGTGGAAGCGGGGCCAGAGGAACAGTTTTCCGGGCACCGCGCACTTGTATGTCACGTGGAGTATTTCATGCCTGAGGTCATTTTCACCGGTCCGGCCGGCCGCCTGGAGGGACGCTACCAGCCCTCGCGGGAAAAGAGCGCGCCAATTGCCATCGTGTTGCATCCGCACCCGCAGTTCGGCGGCACGATGAACAACAAGATCGTCTACGACCTCTTTTACATGTTCCAGAAGCGTGATTTCACCACGCTGCGCTTCAATTTTCGCGGCATCGGCCGCAGCCAGGGCGAGTTCGACCATGGCACCGGCGAGTTGTCGGACGCGGCGGCGGCACTCGACTGGGTGCAGTCGCTGCATCCGGATTCCAAGAGCTGCTGGGTCGCCGGCTATTCCTTCGGTTCGTGGATCGGCATGCAGCTGCTGATGCGCCGGCCCGAGATCGAGGGCTTCATCTCGATCGCGCCGCAGCCCAACACGTATGATTTTTCCTTCCTGGCGCCCTGCCCGTCTTCGGGCCTGATCATTCATGGCGACGCCGACAAGGTGGCGCCGCCGAAGGATGTGCAAGGCCTGGTCGACAAGCTGCATACGCAGAAGGGCATCACCATCACGCAGAAGACCCTGCCCGGCGCCAACCACTTTTTCGCCAACGACGCCGATCTCTTGATCGAGGAATGCTCCGATTATCTCGATCGACGGCTGGCGGGAGAATTGTCCGATCCGAGGCCAAAGCGGCTGCGTTAAGACATCAGGCCAGGCGTGTTCGCGGGGCTATGGGCGGGCGGGCAATGTCCGCTCCTCGACACATCGCTTGCTACGATGCGGTCCGGCAGCGACTTATTTTTCCGGGGCAACAAGCCGGAACGATGATTTGCGGACCGGCAATCCTGAAGCTGCCGGCCGGAAGATGAAACCGAGCCTGGCAAAGACCAGTCCGCACGCCAGCGCGAAGGCACAGCCGAGGCCGAAGCCGGCGACGGTGTCGCTTGGATAGTGCGCGCCGACGAATATCCGGGTCGAGGCGATGCAGCCCGTCACCACAAGGGCGATATACCAACGCCGCGGAAACAAAAGCAGCAGGATACCGAAGACGGCGCCCATCGTCGTGGCGTGGCCGGACGGAAAGCCGGCAAAGCGCGCATCGAAGGCAAACGGGTGCAGTGCAAGGACGCCAAAATCCTGGAAGTAGAGCGGGCGCGCCCTGCCAATGGCATATTTCAGGACATTGACGGTCAGGCCCGACAAGCCAACGGCGCTCAGCACCAGAAAAGCGAGACAAGTCCAACTGTAGACCAGCATCAGCGCGCGCCGCGAAAGGCTTCGCCAATCCGTCAGATTGGCCGCGACAAGCAGAAGCGCGGACGGGATGAGATACCAGCCGCCCAGTCCGAACTGCGTGAAGAATTCGGCAAGCCTAGCGGCACCCGCCGACCATTGGCCATGGGCTACCCCCGCCGGCCTATCGAGACGAACAAAGGCGGCTGCCGTCAGAAAGACCCAGACCAGTCCCCACGCCCACCATGAGATGTTTGGATAGCGAGCGGGCCGAACGGCGAGGCGCCGCCTTGCGATCCGCAGGGTGTCACGAAAATTGCCGAGGGACCGGCGTCCTATCCCGAGGGGAAAGCTGGTAACTGGTGGGCGTGATTTCACGAGCATTGGAAACTGGACTCTGTCATCGACCCAGCCGTCATTGGGCCACACGATAAAGGCCGAGCGACAGTTTGTCTCCCGACGAATAGTTGAAGCCATCGATTTCAGCGACGCGGTTCACCGATCTGCCTCGCACCGACAGCATGCCATTCAACTTCTGCTCATCCCCGATCGGGGCCAGCCCCAAGGCACAGGCAGGATCGGCGAGCAGGTGCTCCGCCACGCCTCCGACATCGGTGAGCACCGTTTTCGTGCCGACCAGAAACACCAGGCTCGGCTCCTGATACCGCGCCGAGGCCAGCACCGCTGTGTCGCATGCCTGGTTGGCAAGCACGGCTTGCCTGATCGCCGGGCTCAGCCACATCGGCTTCAGCGACGGCGCGATGACCCCGAACAGCAAGGCATAGGTGATGCCCGCGCAGGCGGCGGTGGCTCCAATGCGAGGCAGCGGCACCTGCAACTGCCTGGAGAATGCGAGATAACCGGCGCCCAGCGCTGACGCTGCCGCAGGAATGCTCCACCAGGAGAAACTGTGCGTAAGGTAGATCGGTGCCCCGATACAAACCGCGGCCAGCCCGAGGCTGACCACCACCAGACCGAACGCGGTCGACCACCACAACCACTGCTGCCAGCGCTTGAGCGGCGCATTGGCATCCTGCGGCGACAACGTCAGCAGCCAGCCGATCAGCAGCGCCATGCCGGGATAGGCCGGCAGGACGTAATGCGGCAGTTTGGTCGGGATGAGTTCGAACACCAGCCAGAACGGAATGTACCATGCCAGGCAAAAGCGCAGCCTGAAATCGTCGCGCACACGATTGAGGGCCTGCAGGCCGGCGCCGACCGCGATCAGGCCGAACGGCCACATGAACAGGGAATAGGTCAGCATGTAGAAGCCGGGCGGCAGGCCGTGCGATTCCTCTCCCGAGGCGACCTTGTTCAGCATATCCTTGCCGACGGCTTCCTGAAAAAAGGCGCCGCCGCTCTTCCAGCCGATAAAAGCGACCCAGGGCAGCACGATGAGCAAAACGAGCGCGACGCCGCGCACCAGCTTCAGCTTCAAAAGCCAGCGCCAGTCGCGTTCGAAAGCAAACAGCGCGGCCGCCGTCAGCAGTGACAGAAGCGGGGCCACGGGCCCCTTGATGAGGATCCCGACGCCTTGCGCGAACCAGAATATCCACGGCAGATGGCCGGCCACCGGCTCGTTGCGGCGCGACGCCAGGTAGACTTGCGCCAGCGCGCCCTGCGCGGCCACGCAACAGGCCAAAAGCATGGCGTCGGTTTTGGCGTCGCGTCCCTCGAACGCGGTTGCGAAGATCGCCGCCATCATCAGGCCGGCGGCAAGGCCGGCATTGGCGCCGAACAATTTTGTGCCCGTCCAGCCGATGCCCAGGACAGCGAGCGCGATTCCGAGCATCGAGACAAGGCGGTACACCCAGATCGGTGCGGCCGCGCCCTCGCCGCTCAATGCGACGGCAGCCGATTGCAGCCAGTAGATGCCGATCGGCTTCTTGTAGCGCGAGACATCCTGGAAGCGGATGTCGATATAGTCGCCGGTTTCGACCATCTGCTTGGTCGCCTGGACAAAGCGGGACTCGTCGCGGTCGATCGGCGGAAGGCTCGCCAAGCCGCTGAAACTCATGACCAAGCTGAACAGAAAGAGGAAGAGGTAGTTTCTGTTCATCGCGGGAGCTTTCCGGATCTGATCTGCGGGACGACCCCGTCGCGGCGTGCGGGCGCTGCCCTTGCGCGGCGCCTCATTACGCCAGCGGCATGGATGAGGCAAGGATTCGCAAATGCCATCCGCGCCGGCCGCAAAACCGGATTCCACTTTTGCTGATCGCCCTTGGGTGCTAAACGCGCGCGTTCACATTGCTCGCGCTGGACGGGCACACGCTTTCGGGAAAAAACCATGCCTGCCTTCAAATCCGATTTCCTGCGCACGATGAGCGAGCGCGGTTTCATCCACCAGACCTCGGATGATGCCGGTCTCGATCAACTCTTCGCCAAGGAGACGGTGACGGCCTATATCGGCTTCGACGCCACCGCCAGGAGCCTGCATGCCGGCTCGCTGATCCAGATCATGATGCTGCACTGGCTGCAGCAGACCGGCCATCGGCCGATCGCGCTGATGGGCGGCGGCACCTCGATGATCGGCGACCCCTCCTTCAAGGACGAGGCGCGCAAGCTGCTCACGCCGCAAGACATCGACGGCAATCTTGCCGGCATCCGCCGCAACTTCATGCCCTACCTCAAATTCGGCAGTGGTCCGAACGACGCGGTCATGGTCAACAATGCCGACTGGCTGATGGAGATCAACTACGTCAATTTCCTGCGTGATGTCGGCCGGCACTTTTCCGTCAACCGCATGCTTGCGTTCGATTCCGTCAAGTTGCGGCTCGATCGCGAGCAATCGCTTTCGTTCCTCGAATTCAACTACATGATCCTGCAGGCCTATGATTTCGTCGAACTCTACAAGCGCCTCGGCTGCCGCCTGCAGATGGGCGGCTCCGACCAATGGGGCAACATCATCAACGGCATCGATCTCGGCCGCCGTATGGAAGATGCGCAACTCTATGCGCTGACCACGCCGCTGCTGACCACCTCGTCCGGCGCCAAGATGGGCAAGTCGGCGTCGGGTGCGGTCTGGCTCGATCCGCAGATGCTGAGCCCTTACGAGTTCTGGCAGTACTGGCGCAACACCGAGGATGCCGACGTTGCCCGGTTCCTGAAACTCTACACCACATTGCCGCTGGACGAGGTCGCACGGCTCGAGCGGCTGGGCGGCTCCGAGATCAACGAGGCAAAGAAGATCCTCGCGACCGAGATTACCGCCCATCTGCATGGCCGCGCGGCCGCCGAACAGGCCAGCGAGACGGCGCGAAAGACTTTCGAGGAAGGCGCTCTCGCCGACACTTTGCCGGCCGTCGAGGCGGACAAGGCCGCGCTCGAAGCCGGTGTCGGCATCCTGTCGCTATTGGTCAGCGCCGGGCTGGCATCATCCAATGGCGAGGCACGGCGGCACATCCAGGGCGGCGCCGTGCGCCTGAACGACCAGGCGGTCAGCGACGACCGCCGGCTGGTGACGCTTCAGGATTTGAGTCCGGAAAACGTCATAAAGCTTTCATTGGGCAGGAAAAAACACATCCTGGTCAGGCCGGCCTAAGGCCCTTGGAGCCGTTTCCCGGAAACGGCTCCAACTATGTGTCTTGAGGCAATTGCGGGCAGAAAACCGTTTCGCTCTAGCGATACTCGAAGATCGACCTGAATATCCCCGGCGCGATCACCGACAGCGGATTGACGTCGAGCACCGGCTTGTTGGCATTGCCCCTGAGGCGGTAGGTGACGCCGATCAGGCCGCGGTCGCGGCCATTGCCCAGAAGCGCGCCGACGATGGGCAATTCGCCAAAGATGCGGTTGAGACCGTAGGCAGGCATGAAGGTGCCGGTCATATCCATATTGTTGTTCTGGTCGTAGAGGATGCCCTGGAAGGTCGTGCCGATACGCGGGCCGCGCAGCACGCCATTGGTCAGCCGCAGATAGCCGCTGCCCTTGTCGATTTCGGCATATCCGCGCTCGAACTTCACCCGCGACGTGTCGAGCTTGCCCTTCACCGCCTGGTTGAGGCTGCGGCTGTCGCCGGCCGGCGTGGTCGAGACGATGGAGGCGAGCTTGGGTTCGTTGACGATGAAGAAGTTGCTGGTGTCGACCTTGCCCTTCATCGGCCCGTCGCTGGCCCCGGTCAGCGCCAGCGTGATTGATCCGCCTTCCATGTGCTCATAGATGTTGAGGAACCGCAGGATGGCGCCGGCGTCCGCCGACTGCACATTGAGCGAACGCCTGCCGTCGCCGGTGGTGTTGCTGATGGCGATGGCGGCACCCGAACTCGCCGTCGCGCTGACCTTCAGTCCGTTCACCCGCGAACCGGCCGCACTGTAGTCGAGCTTCAGGTTGGAGAGCTGCTCGTCGTGGAAACCGGTGAGCTGATTGACGTCCGCACTGACTGAAATATTGTCTGTTCCTGTCGTTTTGGTCGCGGTGTCCACATCGGACGTGAACTGCTTGATCAACGAACGAGCATCAAGCGCATTGCCATTGATGCCGACCGCATAGCCCTTGCCCGATCGCTTCACCGACACGGAAACATCATCGCCCCGGTTCAGGGTGACCCTGCTGAACTTGGCCGACGACAGCGCGCCGTTGACCAGCACGATGCCGCCATCGATGGAGAATGTCTTGCCACCGAGGTCGAAGTCGGACAGCGTCGTGGTGTCGCCGGCCTTGGTCATGACGAAGGTGGCGCTGGCGGGAACCCCCGCCCCCTTGCTCCAGCCGGCCCAGGGAATGTCC
Organism: Mesorhizobium sp. B2-4-18; assembly: GCF_006441385.1. NCBI lineage: Bacteria > Pseudomonadati > Pseudomonadota > Alphaproteobacteria > Hyphomicrobiales > Phyllobacteriaceae > Mesorhizobium > Mesorhizobium sp. B2-4-18. The sequence goes on from NZ_VFUW01000006.1 coordinate 244,372, forward strand.
AGCCTGGCATTGGTCAGGTCGACCGAAACGTTCTGGTTGCCGCTGCCGCTCTTGTCGATCGCGACCTTCACCGTTCCACCAAGCAGCGGCGTCAGGCCGGGCATGGCGGCGGCGCGGATCTTGTCGTCGAGCACCAGGGCGACTTTGCGACTGCGCGCCGGCCCGTCATCCGTTAACGGCTCGACGAGATCGAGTTCGGCCGGAATGCCGTTCAGCGATGCCTTGGCCGAAATGACAGCCTTTTGCGGGTCGACCGTGATCGAGCCGTCCGCGTCCGTCACGGCCTGCCCCTCGAACGGCTTGGCCAGGGACAGGCCGGTGTAGTCGAGCGACACCAGCCAATTGAGCTTCGCCGTATCGACGCCCGACTGCAGCGGAATATCCGCCTTGACGTGGCCGGTGACGCTGCCGGAAAGATCCTCAGGCAGGATGCCGACATGGCGCATGGCGTTGATCGGTTCGTAGGAGGCAAGCTCGGCCACGGCCGGCGCCTCCCCCTCGACATCGATGTCAAGTGCGCCGATGACCGGCGGACGGTTGGCGGCCTTGACCGTCAGCGTGCCATTGCTGGCCGCCACCGTGCGGCCGCTCGGCATGAAGACGGTGCCCGACGACAAGGAAACGTCGACGTCGTTGCCGTGGAATCCGACCACGCCCACCGCGTCGCGGATCGGTGGGATGCGGCCGGCAGTGTCGAAACGCGCGCCTTCGATCTGGAAACGGCCGAAGACCTCGTCCGCGGAAAGCGGCACGCCATTGCCGAGGCGATCCGGCACCACCTGGAACTGGAGGCTGGCGTCGACCACGCGGCCGCCGAACAGATTGTTCAGCACCCAGAGCCGCGCATTGCGCGCCGAAAACCACGGCCACAGCTGTTTGACGTGCGAGACCGGCATGTCATGGATGTTGAGCGCCAGATTGATCCCGGGAGCCTTGCCCTCGACGAATTCCACAGCCGCGGTGCCAAGCACCTCGCTGCTCCCGGCGGACCGAACCGCGATCTGCTCGGCCACCAGTTTATGGCTTTGCGGCTGGTAGACGCCGGCGATGCGCGCCAGGAACATCAGCGCGGGCTCAGGCGATTCCGATGGCGCCAAGGTCGAACCGTCGCTGGTCAGATCGTAACGGTAGGAGGGTTCCTCACCAGCCACCCCGGTTGCTGGTTTTGGCCCGATCGAGCCGCCGAAATCGAATGAAGACCTGCCGGTTTTCAAGAGCAGCCTGTCCACCTGGATCTTGTTGGAGCCATAGACAAGCGTCGCATTGAGATCGGCATCCGCCGGCAGCAGCCCGCGTGTGCCAAGATCCAGCACGGACCCGGTGGACGAAAGGGCGGCGGTCAAGCGTGATGCGGTGGCACCTGACCCTTCCGATCCTGTCAACTTCAGCGCGACGGCACCAAGCTTGCCGGAGCCGGCGGCGGTGGCGCCGGCATCCGCCAGATTGATGTTGGCATCCACCGCCGTCACCCGGTGCGCCGCGATGTTACGGGTGGCGGAAGCTACAACGGTGACTGTCCTGCCGTCGATGTCGGCGTCGGAGGTGAACTCCATGCCGCCCGGCCCCGACTGAACCACGGTGGCGTCGGCGATCTTGACCAGCTTGATCGATCCAGCGTCGGGCAACACGAACTCGACATTGCTGAGATCGATCCGGCGCATCGAATCTTCCCGCACGGCGTCGAGCGCACGATGGATGTAGCCGAACACCGCGTCCGACAGCTTCTCCGGATCGACGAGGCCGTTCTCGTTGCGCAGTGCCGCCGTCCAGTCGCCGCCGGACGGCATCGCCGCCATGACGATGCGGGCATCGGAGATCCTGGCGCTGGTCAGCCGCACCTCGCCCCACAAAAGCGGCACCAGGCGGATGCCGAAGCGCACACGCCCGGCATCGGCCATGGGTTTGCCGTCCGATGTCTTCAGGCTGACATCGCTCACCTGCAGCGCCACGAAGCTCGAACTGTCGAGCGTGATGCGGGCGGGCCCGACAGCGACATTGACGTCGACGCCCGCCAGCCTCTCGATGGCGCTCTCCGCCTCGACGCGCAGCCGGTCAGAACCAATGCCGGAAAGGCCGATGAGATAGACCGCCGTCGCGGCCAGTAGCATGAACGCGACCACGCCGGCAAACACGCGCGAAAGGATGCGAAAGCCGCGGCCGATCGCCGCCTGGCCAAGAGGCGGGACGCGGCACGCGGACGGCAGGGCGCCCAGGTCGGTGATTTCGTCCCGCCTGAACCGGATCTTCTCGTGCTGCGGTTGCTCCTGATCCACGCAATCTTCCGTTGTACAAACTCGCTCGTGGACGAATCCCCGGTCGACACTATATCGGTGTGGCTTCGCGCGTAACCTCAAACAAGGGCATCGATATGGCTGACCTCGAAGTAGGCGATCCCGCGCCGCAATTCGATCTGCCGCGGGACGGCGGCGGATCGCTCAGCCTGGCCGCATCCGCCGGCAAGCCAGTCGTGCTCTATTTCTATCCTCAGGATGACACGACAAGCTGCACGCAAGAGGCGATCAGCTTCTCGCGGCTGAAGCCGGAATTCGAGAAGGCCGGCGCTGTCGTCATCGGCCTGTCGCCCGACAGCGCCAAGAAACACGACAAGTTCAAATCGAAATACGATCTAACCATCGATCTTGCCGCCGACGAGGAGCGCAAGGTGATCGAGGCCTACCGCCTGTGGGTCGAGAAATCGATGTATGGCCGCAAATACATGGGCGTCGAGCGCGCGACATTCTTGATCGGCCGTGACGGACGGATCGCCAACATCTGGCGCAAGGTCCGGGTCAAGGGCCATGCCGAGGCCGTTCTGGAAGCCGTTCGCGCGCTTTGAGCGTCGCCAAAGCACACGACGCAAACGACGATCGTGGCGCTATTCGTCAGGCACCGCGTCGGCTTTCGGCTGCCGCCGGGTCTTCCAGGACTTCGAAACATGGTCCACATGATCGGCCAGTGCGGCGAGATGACCGCGCAAGCCGCGCGCACCCATCATCGACGACAGCGCGACTGATTGCGTGGCGAAGCGGCGCTTGAAATCCTCGCCGCCGCAGAGAAAATCAATCGTGGCAAGGCCACGGTCGAGCGACCACTGGATATAGTCCATCATCAGCACCATACCCGGCGAGGCGCGCTCGTGTTCGGGATCGTAGGTGGTGACGAAAGCCATCATCGTGCCGTGCTGCTCGAAGTTGATCGAGACCGCGATGATCGTGTCGTCAAGCTCCAGCACGAAAATGCGCAACAGCCCGAGGTCGGCCAGCACGGAAATAAGCGCAGCGAGAACCGGCGAGCCCTCATCGAACAGATCCGAAGCGCGGCCATGCCGAACGAGCCAGAGCCGCTTCAGCGTCGCGACCCGCTCGAGCACCGGCTCGCGCGGGTCATCCGCATCCAGGAGGCGGAAACGCAATGCGCCGCTCTCTTCCATGAACTTGCGGCCACGACGATAGTTCTGCCGGCCCTTTTTCGACAACGTCTCGAACCATTCCGCCCCACTCTGCCAGGGACCAGTGACACGATAGCTGATTTCACCGCGGTGGTTGGGCCGAAGCGCTTTGCCATGGGCCGGGTGCAGCAGGGCATGAACCCCGGCATCCGGCAGCAGACGGTTGAGGTAGATCAGGTCGAAGCCGCCCTGATCGAAGACATGCTGCCAAAGGCGGGAGATCGCCTGCGGGTCGCTGTCGGGTGCAACCAGCGCGTCGCCATAGTCACTGTGATCCTTCGCCGCCCATTCGAGCATGCGGATGCCGGAGCGCCTGAAGGTCGCGAGCGCTATCACGCCCTCGAGCCGGTCGCCGTTCCAGGCAAGCCCAATCCTGAGGGCGCGCCGCTCCTGATGCGGGGTGGTGCGCCACCAGGCCGCGATCCAGTCGGGATGCTGGAAGACAAGCCCGCCAGCCCGCTGCCAGAGCGCGCTCCAGGCCGGTGCGATCTCGGCCAGGCGCACCGCCGATGTCACGATTTCGAAGGTGCGTGTCCGCGGGATGGAGAGCGTGACGGGAGCGTTCATGGCCGTGTCCCTTCCGATGGTCGCTCGGTCCGTGGCTGTCGCTTTCCAGGCCGGATGCGCCTGGCAACATGGCCCCACATCCGCTTCAGCGGCATGACATAAAGGCCGGCGAGCGACTGGTAGTCGCGCACATCGCGGTCGACCAGTCCGAACTTGAAGTCCTCGTCGGGCCTCGGCACGCACAATGTTCCGAAGAGCCGGTCCCAGAACGAGAAGAGCAGCCCGAAATTCTTGTCGTAGTGGCGCGGATCGACGCTGTGATGCAGCTGGTGCCAATGAGGACACAGGATCAAATTGTTGAGCGGGCCGAACGAGATCTTGAAATGCGTGTGCCTGACGAAATCCATCATCAGGATGTTCCGCATGACATAGACGTTGATGCCAAAGACGGTCAGTTCGACAAGGTTCAGCGAAATCAGCGACCAAATGCCGAAGCACAGCCCCACGATGAGCCCGTCCCAGGCTCGGTTCATCAACTCGTCGAGCGGATGGACCCGGTCCTTGGTGATCCCGACCAGCACCTCGGCCGAGTGATGCACCTTGTGCAGTTCCCAAAGCAGGGGGTAGCGGTGCTGGGCGACGTGATAGAGATAATAGGAAATGTCGTAGGCGAGCAGCATGCTGATGGTGAAGATCAGCACCGTCACCGGTCCTGCCGGCCCCTCGATCAGAGGCGGCTGAAACTGGAACAGTGTCGAAAACAGCCAGTTGGTCCCGTAGCCCACCGCCGTGACGAAGACAATTCCGGCGGGCAGCATCAGGAAAGGCATCAGGGCCTTCCTGGTGATCCAGAACAGCAGGTCGGCCTTCGCGGAGGGATGGGTGATGACCTCATGGGGGACGACGAACTCGAAAAATTCCTTCCAGCTCTTCTCCTCGACCGTGCGCCAATAGGCCACGAGCGCGCTGACAAGGGCCGTCAGCAGCAAAAGCCCGGTCGCCAACAGACTGGTGCCCGAAATCTTGTCGAGGATCTTGCCAACCAGGTCGTCCAGCATTCCTACCGCCACGGTGAATCCGAAATACCAGCAGGTCTTTACTCGAAAAGAGTCAATTAAATGCAATCGAATACAGTTAAGAAACCTGGAGCTTGCTCAGCGCGTGACTGACCGCTGCTGGCGGAACATTGGTGCTCCTCGCCAACGATTTCGCGACGTAGCGGCCGTAGCTGGCGATTTCCATGCAACCTCTCGCCTGCATTGCGTGCATTCGGCGTCGCGCTGCCGATACGGCAAGCCTTTGTTAACCCTAATAATGTGTAATCAGGCGGTCGTGGTGTCGTAACGAAAGCTTGGTCCCGTGAACGCAACCGGTCAGTCCGCAGTCTTCGGCAGGCGCAAGGAACCGCACACGATCATCATCGCCCGGGGCAACGAGATCAGGCACTTCACGATCCGTCCCTGGCTGGCGGCATTCATCGGTTCAGCACTCGCCGCCATTGCCATCGGCTACCTCCTGGCCACATCCTATCTCGTGCTGCGCGACGACCTGATCGGCGCCACCACGGCGCGCCAGGCGCGCATGCAGCAGGCCTACGAGGACCGCATTTCGGCGCTTCGCGCCCAGGTCGACCGCATCACCAGCAGGCAGTTGCTCGACCAGCAACTGATGGAGACCAAAGTCAGCGAATTGCTCGAGCGCCAGACGCAGCTCAGCCAGCGGCATGGCCGTCTCGGCCCACTGCTCGAACGCGCCGAAGGTGATGTCGGAACGGTGCCCGCCGAAGATCCGGCCGCGCCCGCCAAGCCGGACAAGCGCGCCGAGGTGACCGGCAGCATCAGCCAGCCAGCGCGGAACTACGCGGTTGCCAGCCTGGGCGCGGTCCTCGGCACCTCCGACACAAGGCCCTTCTCCTTGTGGTCGACCCGCACCGATCCGCTGCCCAGCGACTCAGCCGCCGATCGCGCCGACAGGCTGTTCGTCTCGATCAACCAGTCGCTGAAATCCATCGAGAATGAACAGCTCAGCCGCATCAACACGCTCGCGGACAACGCCTACAAAAGCGCCGATGCCATCCAGCAGGCGCTGCAGACGGCCGGACTGCCGGTCGACAGTGATTTCGGCAAGAACGAAAGCGATGTCGGCGGACCGCTGATTCCGCTCGACTCGTCGATGATCTTCGACAGCAAGGTCAAGGAACTGGACGAGGCGCTGGATACGCTCGATCACCTCAAGAAGGAAGCGCGCCGGTTGCCGCTTGCAAACCCTGCCCCTGGCCACTCCGTCACCAGTCCGTTCGGCGTGCGCACCGATCCCATTCTCGGCACGGCCGCGTTGCATTCGGGCATGGATTTCAGGGCGCCGATCGGCATGGCGGCCAAGGTCACCGCGCCCGGCATCGTCACCAAGGCCGGCTGGAATGGCGGCTATGGCCGCATGGTCGAGATCGACCATGGCAATGGCTTTGCCACGCGCTACGGACATCTCAGCGAGATCGACGTGACGGTAGGCGAGAAAGTGGACGCCGGCGCCGTCATCGGCAAGACCGGCAGCAGTGGGCGCTCGACCGGCCCGCATCTGCACTATGAAGTGCGTCACAATGGCGAGGCGATCGATCCGCTGCGCTTCTTGACCGTCGGCAAGAAAGTCGCCCAGTATCTCTAGCAAGATCAGCCGCTCGCTTGCTGAATCCGGAGCCGTCGGTCCCGGTCGAGCACACCTCTCCTCGTCATGCGGTATCCCGCACCCCGTAAACCGCCATAGGATCGCGGCTCCTCAGCTTCCGGATTATTTTTGAATTCCATTTGACTGAATAAATGTTTGATGCGAACCTTACGTCAAGTGGGGGCGCAAGGCATGGCATTGCGGGGGACCAATCAGGAGTTCGGGCGGCCATACAACCGGCGCATCGTGCTTGAGTCCATCCGCCGTCATGGCCCGATTGCACGTGGCGACATCGCCAGGCACGTCGGGCTCACCGTGCAGACCGTGTCGACCATCGTTCGCGAACTGGAGGAACAGGGCTACATCCTGTCCGTGCGCGAAGAGCCGAAGGGGCGTGGCCTGCCACCGGCGACGCTGCGCATCAACCCGGAAGGCGGCTATGCCGTCGGCATCCACCTGACGCCGCTTGGAATAGACGCCGCGCTGATCAATCTCAGCGGCGACGTTATCGAGAGTTCACGCCGCGAAGCGTCCAACGCGACGCCCGATCACGCGTTCGACCAGATCGGCGCCATGGTCCGCGACCTGACGGGCAAGCGGCCCGGCGGCCGCGTCATCGGCGTCGGCATGGCGCTTCCCGGCCCGTTCGACGTGGACTCCATGAGCTTTGTCGGCCCGACCACGATGACCGGCTGGAAGCATGTGGCGCTGCGTGAGCGGCTGACGGCCGCGACAGGATTGCCGGCGTTCTTCGAGAGCGACATGGCCGCGGCCGCGATGGGCGAGCGGCTCTATGGCATCGGAGCCCGCCATTCCGACTATTACTATCTCTATTTCGGCGTCGGGCTTGGCGGCGCGATGATGCATGACGGCAGCGTTCTGCGCGGCGCCTGGGGCAATGCGGGCGAGATCGGCCACATTCCCGTGGTCCCCGATGGCGAGCTTTGCCCCTGCGGCAACCGAGGCTGCCTCGAGCGCTATCTCTCGCTCGAGGCGCGGGGCCGCCGGGCCGGCAGCGACGCCGATTGGGTGGCGCAAGTCGGCCCGATCTTCCGCAACACCATCGCCATCATCGAAAACCTCTTCGATCCAGAGACGGTCGTGCTCGGCGGCCTGGCGGCATCGGAACTGCTCGAGCGCCTGGCGGACGCGGCCGAACCGCTGCACAATTCGGTTTCGGCCCGCGCGGACCGCAAGACGCCGCGCGTCATCGTCGCCAGCGGCGGCCAGCATGCCGTGCTGCGCGGCGCGGCGGCGCTCGCCGTTTCAGGGGTGTTGTCGCCACGCTTCGGCCAGATGTTCGCCGCCGAACGCGAGCGCGGCCGCGACATACTTTCGGGCAGGGAGATTGCCGCATGAGCGAACCCCTGCTGGTGCTCGACAACGTGACCAAGAACTACGGCGCGATCGAAGCGCTGAAGGGGATCAGCTTTTCCATCGGCAAGGGCGAAGTGGTGGCGCTGCTCGGCGACAACGGCGCCGGCAAGTCGACGCTGGTCAAGATCATAGCTGGCGGTCTCGAACCGACCTCCGGCCGCATGCTGTTCGAGGGCAAGGAATTCCTGGCCCGGTCCCCGGCGGAAGCCAAGGCGGCAGGCATCGAGACCGTCTACCAGGACCTGTCGCTGTGCACCAATGTCGATGTGGTGGCCAATTTCTTCATGGGCCGCGAGATCACCAGGAAGGTGCTCGGCATTCCGGTGCTCGACGAGCGCGCCATGGAAGCCGTCGTCGGCAAGGCGCTGGCCAGCGCCGGGACCCGCATTCCTTCACTGCGCACCAAGGTCGAGCATCTCTCGGGCGGCCAGCGGCAGGCCATCGAGCTGAACCGCTTCGTGCATTGGGGCGGCAAGCTGGTGCTTCTCGACGAGCCGTTCGCCGCACTTGGCGTCGAGCAAACCCGGCGCGGTCTCGAAATGATCCGCCAGGTGGCGAGCCAGGGCATCGGCGTCGTCATCATCACCCATATCATGCAGCAGGCTTTTCAGGTCGCCGACCGGATCGTGGTCATCCGGCAAGGCGTCGTGGCGGGCGATGTCGCCCGCAACAAGACAAGTCCCGATGCGGTGATCAACATGATCACCGGAGAGACGCTTGCCGGTGCCGGACCGGCGGGCTGAGGGACAAAGAGGGGTCCGGCTCAACAGGGAGCCAACGACATGAAGCGAATACTTCTTGCTGTCTTCGGTATCCTGGCACTGGCCTTTGCCACGCTTACGCCGGCATTCGCCCAGTCCAAGGGTATCGTCTACTACATGGTGCCGACATTGCTCGACGAATTCCAGACCGGCTCGGTGAGCGCGCTGGAGCTGTTCCTGAAACAGACCGGCTACGAGATGAAGACGCTGAACGCCGACAACAAGACCGACGCGCAGCAATCGCAGATGAACGACGTCATCGCGCTGAAGCCGGCGGCGATCATCCTGGCCGCAGTCGATTTCAATGCGCTGAAACCATCGATCGAGGCAGCGCGCGCGGCCGGCATTCCGGTGGTCGAGTTCGACCGCCAGATCACGTCGACACCGTCCGACTTCACGTCGGTCGCGGGCACCGTCGAGATCGGCTACGTCGCCGCCGAGCAGGCCGAAAAGCTTCTGAAAGCCAAGAACGGCTCGGTGAAGGGCAAGGTCCTGCAGGTGCTTGGCGATCCCGGCGATCCCTACACGCTGGACATCCAGAAGGGTTTCGAGGAGAAGATGAAGGCGTTCCCAGACGTCAAGATCATCTCGCTGCCGGCCATGCAGTGGGAGGCCAGCAACGCCGGCACCATCGTTGCCGACCAGATGCTGGCCAACCCCGACATCGACCTGATCTTCAGCCATGCCGCACACCTGTCGGTCGCCGCCGTCGCCTCGCTCGAGGCCGCCGGCAAGAAGCCGGGCGACGTCATGCTGATGAGCTCGAACGGCGCACCGGTCGGCCTCGACCTGATCCGCAAGGGCTGGCTCAACGTCGAAGTCGAGCAGCCGCTTTACGCACAGGCCGCCGCCGTCGCCATGTTCATGGACAAGGTCGTCAAGAAGGAAGAGATCAAGCCCGGCGAATACGATGTGCTTGGCCTGAAATCGACCCTCACCAAGGAAGCCTGGGGCCCCAACATCAAGATCCCGGGTGCCGCCATCACCAAGGAAAACGTCGACAACCCGGCTTTCTGGGGCAACCAGAAGCCGCCGACGGATACCGTCAAGCCGGTCGAATAGACAGACGGCCCGACCGCTCCGGGCCATACCAGGCCCGGAGCCCTGCCCTGCCCGCATGAAACGAGACGCAGGCAACCTGCCGCGGCCTTGATCCCGCACGCCAACCGGATCGACACATGAACCCTCGCACACGCCACGCCCTGGAGTTCGTCCTCGACAACCTCGTCTGGTTCATGCTGCTTTTTGTCCTGGTCGTCTTCTCGCTGTTCATCCCGAACTATTTCCAGCTCGGCATCTTCGCCAATATCATCGAGGCGTCGAGCGTGCTCGGTGTGATGTCGATCGGCCTGGCGCTGGTCATCATTGCCGGGCACATGGACCTGTCGGTCGAATCCGTCGCCGCGCTCAGCGCCATGGCGGTGGGCATCCTGTTTTGTTCCTCGGGCATCGGCCTCGGCGTGCAGTTGCACCCGGAATGGCTGATGGTTCCGGTCTCGCTGCTGCTGGCGCTGGCCGTCGGCGGCCTCATCGGCGCCTTCAACGGCTATCTCGTGGTCAAGGTCAAGATGAGCGCCTTTATCATCACGCTCGCCTCCTACATTTGGGTGCGCGGCCTGGTGCTGGTCATTTCGGGCGGCCGCTCGGCGCAGGATCTGGCACCCGCCATCCGCTGGTTCGGCATCCAGCGCCTGGTTGGCCTGCCGCTTACCGCCTGGATCGCGGTGGCCTGTTTCGTCGTGTTCTCACTGATCATGGCCAAGACCCCGTTCGGCAGGCACCTGGTGATGATCGGCGGCAATGAAACCGCGACCTTCCGTGCCGGCATCCGGGTGAACCGCAACCTGATCATCGCCTTCGTGCTCGCCGGCGCCATCGCAGGGCTGGCCGGCTGGCTGCTGGCGATCCGCACCTCGGGCGCCACCGCCAATCTGGGCGTCGGCCTTCTGTTCAACGCCTTCGCGGCCGTGGTTATCGGCGGCGTCAGCCTGAAGGGCGGCGTCGGCACCTTGCCCGGCGTCTACGCCGGCGTGCTCCTGCTTTCTGCCATCAACACGGCGATCAACCTGATGGGCCTGCCCGCCAACTTTACCCAGGTCATCCATGGCCTGCTGGTGCTAGCAGCCGTGCTGCTCGATGCATTCAAGCAAACCATTCGCCAACGATTGGCGTGAGACGGGGATTGGCGTGACAGGACGGTTCGCATGACAGGACGACTGGAAAGCAAGGTGGCGCTGATCGTCGGCGGCGCGCGCGGCATCGGTAAGGGCATCGCGCTGCGCTTCGCCGAGGAAGGTGCAAGGCTGGTGCTCGCCGACTCCGAGACCGAGGCCGGGCGGGCAAGTGCGGATGAGCTTGGCGTCCCCTTCATCCGCACCGACATCTCGCAAATGAGCGACGCCGAGGCCGCCGTGGCGCTTTCGCTGAAACACCATGGCCGCCTCGACATCATCGTCCAGAATGCCGGCATCTATCCCTGGCAGTTGATCGAGAACACCAGCGCCGACGACTGGGACCGCGTCATGGCGGTCAATTTGCGCGGCACCTTCAACGCCAGCCGCGCGGCCCTGGTGCCGATGAAGGCGCAGCGCTTTGGCCGCATGCTCTACACCTCCTCCATCACCGGCCCGCATGTCACCAGCCCCGGCCATGGCCACTATTCGGCGACGAAAGCAGGCATCAACGGCTTCATTCGCGCCGCGGCGCTGGAATTCTCCGGCTACGGCATCACCGTCAACGGCGTCGAACCCGGCAATATCCTCACCGAAGCCATCCAGGAGCACCGCGGCGCCGCCTATATCAAGAACATGGAAGATTCCATCCCACTCGGCCGGCTCGGCAGCCCACGCGACGTGGCCAACGCCTTCCTGTTCCTCGCCTCGGACGATGCGAGCTACATCACGGGAACGACCATCGTGGTCGATGGCGGGCAATTGCTGCCCGAGGGCAAGGATTTCCGTATGGTGCCGCCGTGATACCCGACGCGCCAGCGGCCGGGTCTCAGCTGACTTGAAATGTGAGTTTGAATGGTGGGCGATGACGGACTCGAACCGCCGACATCTTCGGTGTAAACGAAGCGCTCTACCAACTGAGCTAATCGCCCGCTCCGGGCCGGACCTTTAAGCGGTCGGGGCTTGCTTCGCAAGGCCAAATGAGTGCGGGATACCCTGTTCGCAGGCCGGATTTGCGAACAAAATGCCGGCTGTCAAAAAACCTTCTCCTGTTTGGCGTTATGATGGTTTGGTGCGCTTGACACCCGGTAGCGAACCCCTTATCCAGCGCCCCAACGACGAACACGGCTGACACGTGCTCGTCAATGCGCGGGTGTAGCTCAGTTGGTTAGAGTGCCGGCCTGTCACGCCGGAGGTCGCGGGTTCGAGCCCCGTCACTCGCGCCATTTCCCCTCAAGGATGATGATCCTTGGCTCCGGGGAAATGCCGACAAAATTGTCAAAGATCTCTCCAGGAACAGCGTCCGAAGACCTTCTTCGGCCCGGTTCTTCTCGGCTCCAAAATCACTCTTGCATGAGCGATGCCTTGGAATCCACGACGCGATTCGTGTGGGTCGCCAAGCAACGGACGAAGAGGCCCTGCGGACAGCGGACGACTTGGTCGTTGCGAATCTGCTTGCGCAATCGCCCACAAAACGCTCGATTCATGCCGCAGGCAGCCACATTGCAGTATGCTGCCGGAATGGCATGGAGGACGTAATGTCAATTGCACCGAACATTTCCACGCGCACGATATTCACGCTGATTTGCCTGGGTGGCGCGACGACGGCCGCATCCGTCCTTTTTCCCGCCGCCGCGTCGGCCGACCGGCTGCAGCGATGCGCTCGCGAGGGTGAGATCTGCCGCCTGCCCTATCCCGCCGAGGTCGTCTACGGCGCCAGGGGCCGCACGACCTCGCGTTACATCGAGCGCAACGCAGTACCCTGTTCGAACCGCGTTTTCGGCGATCCCGCGCCGGGCAAGGAAAAGTTCTGCTTCATCGTGAAGCGCGACCGTGACGAGTCGAACGACGACTACGATCAGCCACGCCGCGAGAAGTGGGCGGTCTGCGCCGAGGAAGGCGAATTCTGCGATTTCTATGGCCGCAAGGTGGTCAGGTATGGCGCCCGCGGCCGGTTCACGCAGGACGTGTTCCGCAATGGCGTCCAATGCGACAACGATGCATTCGGCGATCCCGCTCCCGACCAGGGAAAGCGCTGCTACGTCATGCAGTAGCTTCTCAACGCCCACTGACCCGGAGGCCAGAACGGTCTGGGCTCCGGGACCCCGCGAACCCTGAGCAGCCTCAGCGCTTGGCCAGCAACGCCTCGACCTCCTGCGATGTCGGCATAGACGGTGCCGTGCCTGGACGGGTCACCGAAATGCCGGCCACGGCGCAGGCGAAGCGCACCGCCTCCAGCGGCTCCACGCCGCGCGAAAGTGCTGCGGCCAGGCCGCCGTTGAAGGCGTCCCCCGCGCCGGTGGTTTCGACGACAGGGCCGGCACTGATGGCGGAAACATGCTCGGAGCGATCCTTCGTCTGCAGGAGCGCGCCCTTGTCGCCCAGCGTGACGATGACCGTGCCGACGCCTTTTTCGAGCAGCTTGCCGGCGGCGGCGCGGGCCTCGTCGACCGAAGAAACTTTCAGCCCGGTCAACTCCTCCGTCTCTGTCTCGTTCGGTGTAAGATAGTCGCAGAGCGTGTAGGTGCGGTCGGGTAGCTTTGCCGCCGGTGCCGGGTTGAGGATGGTCGTCACCCCGGCCCCGCGCGCGATCTCCAACGCCCGCATCGCGGCATCGATCGGCTGTTCGAGCTGCGTCACGAAAACACCGGCACCCCTGATAAGGTCGGCATTGGCTTCGATGTCCTCGGGCGTGATCAGCATGGCAGCGCCGGGGCTGACGATGATGGCATTGTTGCCGCTCCCCTCCTCGACGAAGATATAGGCGGCACCGGTGTAGCTGTCTGGCGTGTCGATGGCGGCGCTCTTCACGCCGGCATCCTTCCAGGTCCGCTTGGCCATGTCGGCGAAGGCATCGACACCGAGGCGGGTCAGGAACGCGACATCGGCCCCCAGCTTGCCAGCGGCCACGGCCTGGTTCGACCCCTTGCCGCCCGGCCCCAGCTTGAAGGAATTGCCAAGGATCGTTTCGCCCATGCGCGGCTGGCGCTGGGCCCTGTAGGCCGTGTCGGCGACAAACACACCGAGGATGACGACCGGCTTGCCCGAGGCCATGCCGCTACTCCGCATCCGGCGGCACGACGCCCTTGCGGAAGGCAAAGCAGCCGTAGAAGCGGCGTTCGCCGGTCTGGATGACGCAATAGGCCTGCTTGGCGCGCTCGTAGAAGGCGTAACGCTCGACCGGCACCATCGGCCAGGACTTGCCCTCCGCGGCGTCGATCTCTTTCTGCACTTCCTTCTGCACGGCTGGGATCTCGTCCGGCTTTCCGACGATCTCCATTCGGGCGGCGGAATCATCGACGAATGTGTCCAGCGGGTAGAGCGACAGAACCGCCTCGACCACTCGCGCCGCCGGCGCATCGATGCGGAGCACCCGACCGAGTGCCGTCTGGCGCGCCACCGAATCGGACGGGAAGTTGGTGTCGGCGATGATCAGGTCGTCGCCATGCCCCATCGCCCGCAATGCCTGGAGCACGTCGGCATTGAGCAACGGATCGATCCCTTTGAGCATGATGGTCCTCGTGAAGTGCGTTTGAGATCAGAGACGCTTGCCGGCCTCGGCGTCGAACAGATGGATATGGTCGAGCCTTGGCCGGAGCTTCAGCGTATCGCCGGGCTTGAAGTCATGGCGCTCGCGAAACAGCGCCACCATCTCGCCGTCGCCGAAGCGGAGGAACACCAGGGTTTCCGAGCCGGTCGGCTCGACCACGGAAATCTTCGCCGGCACGCCTTCGGGATCGATTTCGAGATGTTCGGGGCGCACGCCATAGACGACGGAGCGCCCTTCCTCGACGGTGTTGTTCGGAGCGACCGGGAATAGCGTTCCCCCAATCTCGACGCCGCCCTTGCGCCCGGTACCCTTGAGCAGGTTCATCGACGGCGAGCCAATGAAGCCGGCAACGAAAAGGTTCGCCGGCCTGTCGAAAAGCTCCAGCGGCGCGCCGACCTGTTCGATGCGGCCATCGCGCATGACGACGATCTTGTCGGCCATCGTCATGGCCTCGATCTGGTCGTGGGTGACATAGATGGTGGTGGTCTTCAGCCGCTGGTGCAGTTCCTTGATCTCGGTGCGCATCTGGACGCGCAGCTTGGCGTCGAGATTCGAAAGCGGCTCGTCGAACAGGAATACCTGCGGATTGCGCACGATGGCGCGCCCCATGGCGACGCGCTGACGCTGGCCGCCGGAAAGCTGGCGCGGGTAGCGCTTCAGATAGGGGCTGAGGTCGAGGATGTCGGCGGCGCGCTTGACCCGCTCGGCAACCACGGCCGGATCGGTCTTGCGCAGCTTGAGGGCGAAGGCCATGTTCTGCTCGACCGTCTTGTGCGGGTAGAGCGCATAATTCTGGAACACCATGGCGATGTCGCGTTTTGCGGGCGGCAGGTGATTGACGACACGGTCACCGATGGCGATCGTGCCGCCGGAGACGGTCTCCAGCCCGGCCACCATCCTGAGCAGCGTGGACTTTCCGCAACCGGACGGGCCGACAAGCACGACGAACTGGCCATCGGCAATGTCGACGCTGACTTCGTGCAGAACCTTGACGGTTCCAAACGCCTTGGCCACATTGCTGATCGCGACTTGAGCCATCGTTCCCCCATCGGCTCCACTGGCCGTAGGCGCAGAAGCTAACCAACGCGACCGGTCAGGGCAAGTCGGTCTCTTATAGATAAAAACCCGTCCTCGTTGACACGGCGTTTGGTTGTGAGAATAGTGACGAGCGCCAATCCGAACGCCGGTACTCTACCCGAAAAAACGGAACGCGAAGCGACGCAGGTTGGGGTCCTGATTTCGCTTCTAAAAGGCCAGCGCCCGGCACGATTGGCACTTTCGATTCACGACTAACGTTCTGGGAGGAAATAGTCCATGCGAGTAGGTCTTTACGACAAACTGGTACGTGCCGGCGCGACAAGGCGCGACATATTGAAGGGCGCGGCCTCGATGGCCGCGATCGCGGCCGCATCGGGCGCCGGACTTGGCGCGCTGACGCGCCCGGCTTCCGCCGCAAGCGAACTGCGCTCGAAAATCCTGCAGATCCCCGGGGTTGGCAAAGGCCAGCCGACAGACGCCGACTTCCAGAAGGTCGGCGAGCTTTGCCTGGAGGCGACCAAGGCCAATGTCAAGGAAGGCGAGTTCGCCGGTGTCGAGCTCACCTTCATGGGCCTCAACAACCAGAACCTGCACAATGTGCTGTTCCGTGGTTTCCTGAAGCCATGGGAGACCTATACCGGCGCCAAGATCAGCTGGATCGACCTGGCGCAGGCCGACTACAACGCCCGCCTGCAGCAGTCGATCGCCACCGGCACCGTCGACTTCGACATCATCGAGATGGGCGCGCCGTTCGAGGGCGACGTCTGCGGCAAGGGCCTGACTTCGGAGATGCCCGACTGGGTCAAGAAGCAGATCGACTTCGACGATCTCGTCAACTACCTCAAGCCGCCCGTCGGCACGTGGGATGGCAAGCAGTACCGGGTCACCATCGACGGCGACGCGCACAATTTCAACTACCGCACCGACGTGTTTGCCGATGCCGACCTCGCCAAGCAGTGGAAGGATGGCGGGGCGACGAGCGAATGGGGCGTGCCTAAGACCTGGCAAGAGGTTCAGGCCGTGACCAAGTTCCTGAAAGGCAAGAAGTTCAAGGGCCAGGATGTCTACGGCTACCTCGACGCGCCCAAGCCCTGGGGCGGGTTCGGCTTCTACTTCCTAGGCAGCCGTGCCACCGCCTACGCCAAGCATCCCGACGACAAGGCCTGGCTGTTCGACGCCGACACGATGAAGCCACGCATCAACAATCCGGCCTGGGTACGCGCCATCCAGGACGTCATCGACGCCCTGCCGTCGGAGCCGGCCGACCAGATCAATGCCGACCCGAACACCACCGCCTTCCAGCAGTTCCTGGCCGGCACCGGCTCGATGATCCCCTGGTGGGGCGACGTCGGCTCGAACGTCAAGACCAATGACAGCTCGGTCATCGGCGATGTCACCGGCTTCTCGATCCTGCCGGGCTCCGACGATGTCTACAACTCCAAGACCGGCAAGTGGGAGAAGCTCGCCAGCGGCCCGAACTATTCGCCCAACTGCGCCTATCTCGGCTGGGGCGTCTATGTCATGGCCCGCGTCGATAGCGACGAAAAGAAGAAGAAGGCGGCATGGTCGGCCGCCGCCCATCTCGGCGGCAAGGACCTGTCGATCTGGACGGCGATGTATCCGTCGGGCTTCCAGCCCTACCGCAATTCGCACTTCGACATTCCGGAGTGGGTGGCGGCCGGCTACGACGAGGCGTTCATCACCTCATACCTGAAGTCGGAAGGCGACAGCTACAACCATCCCAACGCGGCGATCGAGCCGCGCATCCCCGGCATCTTCCAGTATTACAGCGCCGCCGAGGATATCCTGGCCAACACCTTCGCCGGCAAGATGAAGGCGCAGGAAGGCGCCGATGCCATCGCAGCCGCCTGGGAGAAGCTGACCGACCAGATTGGCCGCGACAAGCAGATCAAGCTCTACAAGGCCTCGCTCGGCATGTAGGCTGCCCTGTGAACCGTGGTCCGGCGGCAACGCCGGGCCACAGCCTTCCCTTCCAAACGGGCGAGATTTGTGACTGACCAGACTTCGACCGCGACCCGGTGGCCGGCAGACGCCGCCCCCTATGATCTGATCCCGCCGGGCCGCAGGCGTCTGGGTTGGGCGCTGATGGCGATTGCCACGCTCGGCCTGCTGGCGACGATCGTGGTGCAGATCCTCTACAAGACCGAGGTCGATACGATCGGCTTCGAGACATGGCGGCCCGTGGTCTACGCCTATGTGCTGTGGGGTGTGGCGATCGGCATCGGCCAGGTTCTGACACGCGGCGAGGACGGCCAGCGCGCGCTGTTCCTGCTGCCGGCCCTTTTGTTCACCATTGCGATGGTGATCTTCCCGACCCTGTTCGGCTTCTACATCGCGCTGACCGATTGGAACCTCTCCTCCTTCAGCGGCCGCAGGTTCAACGGGCTCGACAATTTCTGGCAGATGCTCGCCGACCCCTACTACCGCAACGCCCTGTTCAACATGGTGCTCTATGTGCTGGCGGTGCTGGTCGAATATGTCATCGCCTTTGGCCTGGCACTGCTCCTCAACGCGCAGATCCGGGCTCGCAAGTTCTTCCGGGTGGTGTTCCTGATGCCGCTCATGCTGTCGCCGGTCGCGGTCTCGTGGATGATCGGCAAGTCGCTGATGGAATACCGCTTTGGACCGGCAGCCACGCTGGCGCGCCATCTCGGCTGGGAAGACCCGGCCTTCTTCTCGAACCCGATCACCGCCCGCATCTCGATCATGCTGCTGGACGCCTGGACCTTCATCCCGTTCATGATGATCATGCTGCTGGCAGGGCTGCAGGCGATGTCGCGCGAGGTGCTGGAGGCGGCACGTGTCGACGGCGCCACGGCCTGGCAAACCTTCTGGCAGGTCACTTTCCCGCTGATGCTGCCGGTGTCGGTGACGGCGGTGATCCTGCGCATCATCTTCAAGCTGAAGCTTGCCGACATCATCATCACGGTCACCTCGGGCGGTCCGGGCGGCGCCACCGATTCGGTCTCGAGCTTCATCTACCGCGAATACCGCGACCGCTCGAATGTTGGCTATGGCACCATGCTGGCGATGGCCTATCTCGTCATCATCGTGGTGTTCGTGACCTGGCTGTTGAAGTTCGCCAGCCGTTTCGTGCGCAATGTGAATTAGGTAGAGATGAGCGTTCAGACCACCGACTGCGTCGCATCCGAAATCCGCTCGCCGGCGAGCTTCCTCGCCAGCCGCGTCTTCATCTATGGTGCGCTCGCCTGCTGGGGCTTCATCTGCCTGTTTCCGATCTATTGGACCATCACCACATCCTTCAAGACGGCGGTGGATGTCACCCAGGGCCACCTGATCCCGTTCGTGGACTTCCAGCCGGATTGGAAAGGCTGGCGATCGCTTGGCCTGTCGCCGGACTCGATCTTCCAGACATCGACCGTGCGCGACGAGTTCCTCAAGCGCTTCATGAATTCGGTCATCACCTCGGTTGGCGCGTCGAGCCTGGCGATCATCATCGGCAGCCTCGCCGCCTATGGCCTGACCCGCTACCGCTACCATTTCGCCTGGTTCAAGAACGAGGACATCTCCTTCTTCTTCCTGTCGCAGCTCATCCTGCCGCCGGTGGTGCTGGCCCTGCCCTTCCTGGTGCTCTACCGTGAAGTCGGATTGCTCGATACCCGCGTCGGACTGATCCTGCTCTACACGCTGATGGTGCTGCCGATCGTCATCTGGATCATGCGCGACCAGTTCAATTCCATCCCCGTCGAACTCGAGGAAGCAGCCCTCGTCGACGGCCTGTCGATCTGGGGCGCCTTTTTCCGTATCGTCATGCCGATCGCGCTGCCGGGCATGGTGGCCGCCTTCATCCTGGCGATGGTGCTGTGCTGGAACGAGTACTTCTTCGCCGCCCTTTTGACTTCGACGGACGCCAAGACTATTCCCGTCATGGTCGCCAGCCAGACGGGCTCGCAAGGCATCAACTGGTGGTCGATGGCGGCGCTTGCCACGGCCGCGATCGCGCCGCTTGCCGTCATCGGCATCGCCCTGGAGCGCTACCTGATCATGGGCATGACCGCTGGCGCGGTGAAGTGACCGGGCGTCTTCACCTCCCCTCGGTCGGAGAAAGGTCGCGCTAATCTAAGCCTTCAGGATCGCGCGCAGATGATCCATGATCATGGCGACGCCCTTCTGTCCAAGTGCTGCCGAGGCTTCCGCCGCAGTTGCCGTATACCAGCTTTTGTTGTCCGCGAAATGCGCGGCGTCCACCGCTTCCGGGCATAGCGCCAGCATCAGCGATGTCTCGCCGATGCCGGCATGGTCGAACGGATATTTGCCGTTCATGGCGGTCGGCATCAGCGGGTGCACCTGCACCCAGTTGAAGAAGTTTTCGCCCTCGGCATGTCCGGCATAATAGTCGGCCATCGTCTCTGAACCCCACCAGCCCTCGCCACGCTGCTTCTCGAGGAAGCGGAAGATCGCCTGTCTGCCTGCGGTCTTGAAGGCGAGATCCGTCGGCATGCCGGCGGCGAAATTCTCGGTCTGGTGATGAATGATGGCGTGGATGTTGCGAAACCCAATGCGCAGCAGGCTGTAGAACAGCGCCTCGCCGAATGGCGCCAGTTGATTGCCGCCGACCTGGACGGAGCCGCTGCCTTCCGGCGGTGCCACCGCGTAACTCGCCGCGCCATAGTAGAAGGGCGGCAGGATGACGACATCGCTCTCTTTTTCGAACAGCTCCAGCGTCTTGATGACTGCCAGCGTATCCATGCCGACGGCCATGTGCTCGCCATGGTATTCCAGCACGCCGAGCGGCAGCGCGACCGGCCAATTCTGGGCGATTGCCTTTCGGATCTGGTGCGGCAGCATCAGTTCATAGCGCATGATCTATTCCATGTTGGTGTGGCGGGCGCGCATGGCTTCCGGCGACGCCGCGGTCATCTCCCTGAGTTTCAGCACCATGATCTCGAACAGCACGAACAACGCGCCCTCGAACACCGAGCCCATCGGCAGCACCGACGTCTTTTGCGGCCCCTGGTCGTCGGCCATGGTCTGCGCCGGGATCAGCAGCGTCAAATCGGCCAGCCCTGCGGCGCTGCCGCCTGCCTGGGCGGTCAGGAGCAGGACGGTGGCGCCTGCCTCGCGCGCGATGCGCATCAGGGTGAGTACGGTCGAGGTTTCGCCGGGTCCGGAACTGACAAGCAGGACATCGCCCTGCCCTACAGGCGGGGTGGTCATGTCGCCGACGACCGAAACCGGCAGGCCCAGATGATAGAGCCGCATGGCGAAGCCCTTCACCTGCAAGGCCTCGCGGCCGCAGCCATAGACGACGATCTGTCTGGCACCGACCAGCATCCCACAGGCGGCGTCGATCCGATCGCCATCGACGCGCGCCAGCACCGCGCCAGGCTCGTCGAGCGCGGTCTTGAACATCTCCGAGCTGGAGTTGCTCACGGCCGCGCCGCCTGCGCGCCGGCAATCGAATTGGATTGGCAATTCCTGATCACGCTTTTCCCCGGAACAGCTTGATTTCGTTCATGCTAGCAACCGGGAAAATGCGTGTCCAACGCTCAGCGGCGCTTTTGCCAAGCCACGAGCGTGATAGTGTCATGTCAGACAAATCAATCCGGGAAAATTTCAAGATATGAAGACACGGCATTTCGACCGCATCGGCAATGGCGGCATCACCTTCACGGAGCTGGGTTTCGGTACAGCGCCGCTCGGCAATCTTTACCGCGCCGTCTCCGACGAGGATGCCAATGCGACGCTGGAGGCCGCCTGGGCGACCGGCTGCCGCTATTATGACACCGCGCCCCTCTATGGGCTCGGCCTGTCGGAAACGCGCCTCAATCCGTTCCTGCGATCCAGGAAGCGCGACGACTACGTGCTGTCGAGCAAGGTCGGCCGCATCATGCGCGCCTGCCCGCCAGAAGAGCGCACCGGCATCGGCAAGTTCTTCGACACGCCGTCGCGCAAGGAGGTCTACGATTACAGCTATGACGGCGTCATGCGCTCGTTCGAGGCCTCGCTGGAGCGGCTTGGCGTCGACCGCATCGATATCCTGTTCGTGCACGATGTCGATATCTTCACCCACGGCAGCAAGGAGGCGTCCGACCGGCGCATCGAAGAGTTCATGCGTTCGGGCTATTATGGCCTGCTCGCCTTGCGCGACCAGGGCGTCATCAAGGCGTTCGGCGGCGGCATCAACGAATGGCAGGTGGCCCAGACCCTGGCCGAGCGCGGCGATTTCGACCTGTTCCTGCTTGCCGGGCGCTATACGCTGCTGGAACAGGAGGCGCTGACATCGTTCCTGCCGCTTTGCCAGAAACGCGGCATCGGCATCGTTCTCGGCGGCCCGTACAATTCCGGCATCCTGGCCACCGGACCGAAGTCCGGCGCTTACTACAATTATTCCGAGGCGCCGCAGGAAGTGCTCGATCGCGTGGCGCGCATCGAGGCCGTCTGCAAGCGCCATGGGGTCAGGTTGATCGAAGCCGCCCTGCAGTTCCCGCTGTTGCACCCGTCGGTGGTTTCGGTCATCCCCGGCGGTCAGCGGCCTGAAGAGGTCGAGAGCAACCGCTCGCTCCTGGACGCCAAACTCCCTGCAGCGCTCTGGGCCGACCTCAAGAACGAAGGCCTCATGCGCGCCGACGCCCCGACAGCTTGAGGAGCTACCGTCCGGCCCAATACGCCGAAAAAGAAAAGCCGGGCAAGCCCGGCTTTTCTGGTTTTTTCAAAAATAAAAACGCGCTTAGTTGACGGCGTCCTTGAGACCTTTGCCGGCCGAGAACTTCGGCACGGTGCGCGCCGGGATCTTCACTTCGGCGCCGGTCTGCGGGTTGCGGCCGGTGGATGCGGCGCGCTTTGACACGGTGAAATTGCCAAAGCCGACAAGCCGGACATCGCCGCCCTTCTTCAGTTCGCCGGAGATGACAGAAAACACTGCATCGACCGCAGACTGCGCGTCACCCTTCGAAATGCTCGCGGCGTCGGCGACAGCGGACACCAGTTCGTTCTTGTTCATAAAAATTCCCTTCCATGAGAACACCGGAACTCACGACTCATCCGGCAGGAAACGGACTTTAGAAAGAAGCGTTCCCGCAACCAAGTCGAAAAGGCAGGAAAATAGCGGAAAAAGCCCGGAATTCCGGGGTTTTTCACATGAAAAAGCCGGGCGCGAGGCCCGGCTTTCTGTTTGTGCGCTGCAACCTTAGAAAAAACTAATGCGCAAGCGACTTTCCAGCGTCATCGCTGGTGTCCGTGGAAGCCGGCGGATTGACCGGTTCGACCCATTCGATCGGCTCCGGCATCCGCACCAGCGCGTGGCGCAACACCTCACCGACGCGTGAGACCGGAATGATTTCCATGCCGTTCTTCACGTTGTCCGGGATCTCCGCCAGATCCTTGGCGTTGTCTTCCGGGATCAGCACCTTCTTGATGCCGCCGCGCAGTGCGGCGAGCAGCTTCTCCTTGAGGCCGCCGATCGGCAAGATGCGGCCGCGAAGCGTTATCTCGCCAGTCATCGCCACATCGGCCCGCACCGGAATACCCGTCAGCACCGACACGATGGCCGTGGCCATGGCGGCACCGGCGGACGGACCGTCCTTCGGCGTGGCGCCTTCCGGCAAGTGCACGTGGATGTCGCGCTTGTCGAACAGCGGCGGCTCGATGCCGAAATCGATGGCGCGCGAGCGGACATAGGAGGCCGCCGCCGAGATCGATTCCTTCATCACGTCGCGCAGATTGCCGGTCACCGTCATGCGGCCCTTGCCGGGCATCATGACGCCTTCGACCGTCAGCAGCTCGCCGCCGACTTCCGTCCAGGCAAGGCCGGTGACGACACCGACCTGATCGTCAGCCTCGACCTGGCCGAAGCGGTAGCGCTGAACACCGAGATAGTCGGCGAGGTTCGCCGCCGTGATGCTCACCGTCTTCTTCTTCGTCTTCAGGATCTCGGTCACCGCCTTGCGCCCGAGCTTCATCAGCTCGCGCTCCAGGCTTCTGACGCCCGCTTCACGGGTGTAGGTCTGGATGATGGCGCGGATCGCGTCCTCACCGACGGAGAACTCCTTTGGCTGCAGCGCGTGATCGCGGATCACCTTCGGCATCAGGTGCCGCTTGGCGATTTCGATCTTCTCGTCCTCGGTGTAGCCGGCGATACGGATGATCTCCATGCGGTCCATCAGGGGCGCAGGGATGTTCAGCGTGTTCGCCGTCGTCACGAACATTACGCTCGACAGGTCGTATTCGACCTCGAGGTAGTGGTCCATGAACGTCGAGTTCTGTTCGGGGTCGAGCACCTCGAGCAGCGCGGACGACGGATCGCCACGGAAGTCCTGGCCCATCTTGTCGATCTCGTCGAGCAGGAAGAGCGGGTTGGACTTCTTGGCCTTCTTCATCGACTGGATGACCTTGCCGGGCATCGAGCCGATATAGGTGCGCCGGTGGCCACGGATCTCGGCCTCGTCACGCACGCCGCCAAGCGCCATGCGGATGAATTCGCGACCGGTCGCCTTGGCGATCGACTTGCCGAGCGAGGTCTTGCCGACGCCGGGAGGGCCGACGAGGCACAGGATCGGCCCCTTCAGCTTCTTCTGGCGGCTCTGCACGGCAAGATACTCGACGATGCGGTCCTTGACCTTGTCGAGGCCGAAGTGATCGGTGTCGAGCACGTTCTGCGCGTAGGCCAGGTCCTGCTTGACCTTGGAGTTCTTGCCCCACGGGATCGACAGCAGCCAATCGAGATAGTTGCGCACGACAGTCGATTCGGCCGACATCGGCGACATCGTCCTGAGCTTCTTCAATTCGGCATCCGCCTTTTCGCGGGCCTCCTTGGAGAGCTTGGTCTTCTTGATGCGAGCCTCGATCTCGGCGGCCTCGTCGCGGCCGTCCTCGCCCTCGCCGAGCTCCTTCTGGATCGCCTTCATCTGCTCGTTGAGGTAGTATTCGCGCTGCGTCTTCTCCATCTGGCGCTTGACGCGCGAGCGGATGCGCTTCTCCACCTGCAGGACGGAGATTTCGGCTTCCATGAAGCCCATCGCCTTTTCCAGCCGCTCCTTGACGGAAAGCGTGGCCAGCATTTCCTGCTTTTCAGGGATCTTGATGGCAAGATGCGAGGCAACCGTGTCGGCGAGCTTGGAATAGTCGTCGATCTGGCTGGCGGCACCCACCACTTCGGGCGAGATCTTCTTGTTCAGCTTGACGTAGTTCTCGAAGTCGGTGACGACCGAGCGGGCCAGGGCTTCGACCTCGACCTCCTCCTCTTCCGGTTCGACCAGCGCCGTGGCCTTGGCCTCGTGGAAGTCGGGACGGTCGGTGAAGGAGACGATTTTCGCGCGCGAGGCGCCCTCGACCAGGACCTTGACGGTGCCGTCGGGCAGCTTCAGCAATTGCAGCACATTGGCGAGCGTGCCGATGTCGAAGATCGCATCGGGCTCGGGATCGTCATCGGCGGCATTCATCTGGGTGGCAAGCAGGATCTGCTTTTCCTGACCCATCACCTCTTCCAGCGCCTTGATCGACTTTTCGCGCCCGACGAAGAGCGGAACGATCATATGCGGGAACACCACGATGTCGCGCAGTGGGAGGACCGCGAAGACGCCGTCGCTGGGAGCCTTGGATATTTTGGCCATTGTCCAACCTTTCATGTCGCGGCCACCATCAGGCCAACCGCGAATCTCATATTAACGACCGGGGATCGTTCCGCCTACCACCGTTTATGACGGGAGTTTTACAGCACAGAAATCGGGCACCTCGGCCTTCTCGTGTTAGGTGGAGGCAGGCAGGGCAAAGATCAAGAGTTAACATCGTCCCCAATCCACTCCATCGCGACGCTGTGCCGGTTCCTCACAGCAAAACGGCGCCGCAGGGGCGCCGTTCCATAAAAATATAGGGCCAAGTGCCATATCAGGCGCTGACATTGCCCTTCTTTTCCTTCTGTTCGGAATAGATGTAGAGCGGCCGGGCGCTGCCGGTCACCACCTCTTCCGAAATCACAACCTCGCGCACGCCTTCGAGCGCCGGCAGTTCGAACATCGTGTCGAGCAGGATCGCTTCCATGATCGAACGCAGGCCGCGCGCACCGGTCTTGCGCTCGATGGCGCGCTTGGCGATCGCCGAAAGCGCGTTCTCGTGGAAGGTCAGATCGACATTTTCCATCTCGAACAGGCGCTGGTACTGTTTGACCAGCGCATTCTTCGGCTCGGTCAGGATCTGGATCAGTGCCGGCTCGTCGAGATCCTCCAGCGTCGCCAGGACCGGCAGACGGCCGACGAACTCTGGAATGAGGCCGAATTTCAACAGATCCTCGGGCTCGACCAGGCGGAAAACATCACCCGTGCGGCGATCCTCCGGCGAGGCGACGACAGCTCCGAAGCCGATCGAGGTTTTCCTGCCGCGATCCGAAATGATCTTGTCCAGCCCGGCAAAGGCGCCCCCGCAGATGAACAGGATGTTGGCGGTGTCGACCTGCAGGAACTCCTGCTGGGGGTGCTTGCGGCCGCCCTGCGGCGGCACGGAGGCGACCGTGCCTTCCATGATCTTGAGCAGCGCCTGCTGAACGCCCTCGCCCGACACGTCACGGGTGATCGAGGGATTGTCGGACTTGCGTGAAATCTTGTCGATCTCGTCGATGTAGACGATGCCGCGCTGGGCGCGCTCGACATTGTAGTCGGCCGACTGCAACAGCTTCAGGATGATGTTCTCGACGTCCTCGCCGACGTAACCGGCCTCGGTCAGCGTCGTGGCGTCGGCCATGGTGAAGGGTACGTCGATGATGCGGGCCAGCGTCTGTGCCAGCAGCGTCTTGCCGCAGCCGGTCGGGCCGATCAGCAGGATGTTGGACTTGGCCAGCTCGACATCGTTGTTCTTGCCGGCGTGCGCGAGGCGCTTGTAGTGGTTGTGGACGGCCACCGACAGCACGCGCTTGGCGTAGGGCTGGCCGATGACATAGTCGTCGAGAACCTTGAGGATCTCCTGCGGGGTCGGCACGCCCTCGCGCGACTTCACCATCGAGGTCTTGTTCTCCTCGCGGATGATATCCATGCACAGCTCGACGCACTCGTCGCAGATGAACACCGTCGGACCGGCGATCAGCTTGCGCACCTCGTGCTGGCTCTTGCCGCAAAACGAGCAATAAAGCGTGTTCTTGGAATCACCGCTGTTGTTGCCGACCTTGCTCATTTTCATGTCCTTTCATGGCCGCCCGCCGATGGTCTGGCTGAAAGGGCGCATACTCTATTTATCGCGGGAATCCGCCGCCGCCAGTCTTCCGGCTCCCGCAACGTATTCCGTACGAAACACAAATCAGAAAACGTGGCAATGATTCGCAGCTTCCCCACGCAAAGCTAAGCCGTCGAAAATCAACATAGCCTTAACGTAGGCAATCCCGACCTCCGAGGGAACAGCCAATTGTGGCCGAAATGACGCAAGACACGCCAAAAGCGCGTGATGGTGCCATCCAACTGCCAACTAGCCTTTATGCCAACGCCCCCTCGGCCGCCTCGCGCGACGAAATGACCTTGTCGATCAGGCCAAAATCCTTGGCCTCGTCGGCGGTCATGAAATGGTCGCGGTCGAGCGTCTTCTCGATGTCCTCATAGCTCTTGCCGGTGTGCTTGACATAGACCTCGTTGAGGCGACGCTTCAGCTTGATGATGTCCTGGGCGTGACGCTCGATATCGGACGCCTGCCCCTGGAAGCCGCCGGACGGCTGGTGAACCATAATACGGGCGTTGGGCGTGGCGAAACGCATGTCCTTGTGGCCGGCGGTCAGCAGCAGCGAGCCCATCGAGGCCGCCTGGCCGATGCACAGCGTCGACACGGCCGGTTTGATGAACTGCATGGTGTCGTAGATCGCCATGCCCGAGGTGACGACGCCGCCCGGCGAATTGATGTAGAGGTTGATTTCCTTCTTCGGGTTCTCCGCTTCGAGGAACAGGAGCTGCGCGCAGACCAGCGTCGCCATGCCGTCCTCGACCGGACCGGTGATGAAAATGATGCGCTCCTTGAGGAGGCGCGAGAAAATGTCGTAGGCCCGCTCGCCGCGATTGGTCTGTTCGACCACCATCGGAACGAGGTTCATGTAGGTTTCGACGGGATTCTTCATCAGTTATCTCTTGTCTCGCGGTGGGATTCCGGCGCCGGACAGGCTGGCAGCTCGGGCAGAATCGGTTCTGGATCGTTAAGATGTAAATAGGATGCCGGCTCATCCTTGTGCAAGGCCGACCCGTCCTAGCCATCTGGGTAAGTCGAATCAAGCTTTCGGGCAAGAATTAGCAGCAGCTGATGCCACGCCGACCTCAAATACCGACCGGCCCCGCCAGGGTAGCAGTTTCTTAACCTCGTCACTTAACGAAATGCGCCAAAACCGCTTTTCTCCGCAACGGCTTCCCCTACAATTCAACGTTGAACTTGTGCCTACAGTTCAGACGGGGAGTGCCATGTCCGGGAAAACCGCATGCTTCACCATTGCAGGGATGACCATGCTCGGCTCGATTTCGCAAACGGCGGCCGGTGGTCGCGCCGTCGAATGCTACGAGCCCGTCCACACACCGGCCGTTTACGACACGGTCTACGAAGACGTCATGGTCAGCCCTCCCGGCCAGCAGATCGTCGACTATGATCCGCCGATCTATGGCACGCGCGAGCGAGTGGTGGTGACTGTGCCGGCCCAGATTCGGTATGAAGTGGTGCCTGCGGCCACCAGGACCGTCTACCACACCGTCAGGGTCGATGGCGGCGGCTATTCCTGGGAATGGCGCGTCATCCACGGCCGCCGCGTGCTGTGCAAGGTTTGGCGCAGGGCACGCTTTGAACGCGTCGCCGAGACGGTGGTGATCCAGCCCGAGCGCACGCGGCGCGTCGTCATTCCGGCGCAATATGACAGTATCGCCGAGGAGGTGCTGGTGCGGCCCGAGCAAAGGCGCGTCATCGATATTCCCGCCGCGTACCAGACCGTCCCGCGCCGCGTGCTGGTGCGCGAAGGCTCATCCGGCTGGCGGCGGGTGCATATTCCAAGGCACTGCCAGGACTAGGCTTAGGCCACCTCGGCCCGCAGCCAGGCCTTAAGACCGACGACATCGCCATCGCCAATGGCTTTGGCCACACGACGCCCGACCGCCGCGCCGAACTTGTAGCCGTGACCCGAGCACGCCGAGACGACCAGGCACTTGCCGGTCTCATGCGCCAGGAATTTCTCGTCATCGGTGAACGTGTAGGCGCAGGTGACCACTTCGGTCACCTTGTACTCCTCGATGCGGGCGATCGGCGGCGAAAACAGGTTGCGGATCGCCTCGCCCTCGCCGGGCACCGGCTCGCGGTTCCAGTCGGCGTCGCTGGTCGGCACCTTGTGCAGGCCCGAGCCGAATTTCATGCCGGCGCCCCGCGTAAGCGGGATCATATAGCCGTCGGTCGTGCCGCCGACATCGAGAATGACGGGCGCCGCCTCCCAAGCGGCCTTGAGATCGGCCGGCGGCTCGACATAGGCGAGCGCGGTGCGAAAGGTCTTCAATTCGCCGCCGAGTTCGGGGAATAGTTTCAGCACCCAGGCGCCAGCGGCAACGACGATGCGGTCGGCCTGCATCGTCTCGCCGGATTCGAGCACGATATGGCCGGCCTCACCATCGATCTCCGTCACCTTGCTGTGCTCGTAGACGTTGGCTCCATTGGCACGCAGCCATTTGGCCAGCCCGGCCGCTATTTTGCGGCAATGCAGCGCGCCGCCCTCGGGCGAAAAATAGGCGTAGCGGAACGAGCCGGCCTCAAGGAACGGCCAGCGCTCGACGGCTGCCTCCGGTCCCAGCAATTCGAAAGGGAATTTTCCCTCTTCCAGGCCCTCGCGGTATTCCTCGGCCTCGTCGCCGGGCTCGCGCGAAACGCAGACGAAGCCCCGCGCGTCGAGGTGGTTCTCGCCGAGATCGGCCCACATCTCGTCCCAGGCCTCGTAGGCTTCGGTGATCAGCAGCCCATAGCCGGTTCCAGCGCGGTAGGCGCGGCGGATGATGCGGTGATGGTCGCCCGATGCCGCCAGCGGATTGGGGATCGGCCCCTGCTCGACAATCGACACGGCGTGGCCCGCCTTGACCAGCGACCACGCCGTGGACAGACCGGCGATACCCGCGCCGACAACGATCACATTCATCCGTTCAGACTTTCCGCAACCCTACTGCCTGGCTCAATGCATCGGGCTGTCGGACGCAACATACGGTCTGGAACCGGGCTGGCAAGCCGCGCTATGGGTCTGGCATGACCAAATCGACGCTCTCCTATCTGGCCTTTGATCCAGCCACTCGCCAGCTCAGACTCGACCCGCGCGAACCGGCTTTCTTCCTGAACCCTTACGAGGCCTACGGCTTCCTGCACGAAGCTTCGAATGCGTTTTTCTGGGAAGAGTTCGGCTTCTGGTGCTTTGGCGGCTTCGGCGATGTCAACCGGCTGTTGCGCGACCGCCGTTTCGGCCGCCAGAACCCGGCCGGCATCCCCGACAGCCGCGGTGTCGGACAAGACAGGACCCATCTCAAGGCATTCGACGGCATCGAAGCCAATTCGATGCTCGAGCTGGAGCCACCGGTCCATACGCGGCTGAGAACACTGGTCAACCGGGCTTTCGTCTCCCGTCAGGTCGAACGGTTGCGGCCGCGCGTGGAGGCGCTCGCCAACGAATTGATCGATCGTTTCGAACCAAGCAAAGCCGTCGACCTCCTGCCGGCCTTCGCCTCCCCGCTGCCGATCACCATCATCGCCGAAATGCTTGGCGTGCCGGTGGAGATGGGGCCGCGACTGCTCGACTGGTCGCATCAAATGGTCGCCATGTATATCCATGGCCGCACCCGTGAGACCGAGGAGACGGCCAACAGTGCCGCGGGCGAATTTTCCGATTTCCTGCGCGGCTACGTCGCCGAGCGGCGCAAGAAGCCGGGCGATGACCTGCTGTCACTGCTGATCTCGGCCCAGGAGGACGGCCAGAAACTGTCAGAGGACGAGCTGGTCTCCTCGGCCATCCTGCTGCTCAACGCCGGCCACGAAGCAACCGTGCACCAGACCGGCAATGCCATCCACTCCATCCTGGCACAAGGCGGCGACCCGCGCCGCTTCTTTACCTCGCCAGAGGCGACGGCGGCGACGGTCGAGGAATGCCTGCGTTTCGACGCGCCGCTGCACATGTTCATGCGCTATGCCTATGAGGAAATCCAAATCGCGCCCGGCATCGTCGTGGGGCCGGGCCAGACGATCGGACTTCTGCTTGGCATGGCCAATCATGATCCGCATGCCTTCGCCGAACCGCAGACCTTCCGGCCGGAGCGCACCGACCAGAAGAATGTATCATTCGGCGCCGGCATCCATTTCTGCATCGGTGCGCCGCTGGCCCGCCTCGAACTGCAGGTTTCGCTGAGGACCTTGTTCGAGCGGCACCCGCAACTGCATCTCGCCGAACAGCCACGCTTCCGCGACACTTACCATTTCCATGGGCTGGAACGACTTGCCGTCGATTTTTAGCTAGCGAGTTGCCCGGAAATCCGATCGGATTCTCGATATGTGATCAAGCTTCAAACCTTGATCACATACTCCTTGCGAGTCGTTTCAAGCACTTCCCAGCTTCCCTTGAAGCCCGGCCGCAGCACGAAGCTGTCACCGGCTTTGACGGTGCGCGCTTGGCCGCCCTCTTCGGCGATTACCGAAACACCTGAGAGAATGTGGCAGAACTCCCATTCTTCATAGACGATGCGCCACTTGCCGGGGGTCGATTCCCAGATGCCGGCATAGAGGCCGCCGTCGCGCTCCTCGACATTCCAGGTGCGGAATTTCGGATCGCCCGAGATCAGGCGATCCGGCGCCGGCGCGCCGGATTCGGGTTCGACGCCGTTGGTGTCGACGGAAAGAAACGCGGTCATATCAGGTCAGACCTTGGCGAGCGCCTGTTCGAGGTCGGCGACGATGTCGGTGACATCCTCGATGCCGATGGACAGCCGCACCGTGTCGGGTCCGGCACCAGCCTTGACCTTCTGTTCGTCGGAAAGCTGGCGGTGCGTGGTCGATGCCGGATGGATAACCAGAGACTTGGTGTCGCCGACATTGGCCAGGTGCGAGAACAGTTCGAGTGCCTCGACGAATTTGATGCCCGCCTCGTAGCCGCCCTTGAGGCCGAAGGTGAACACGGCGCCGGAGCCCAGCGGCGAATATTTCTTCTGCAGCGCGTTGTTCTTGTCGCTGGGCAGGCCGGGATAATTCACCCAGGCGACCTTGGGGTGGTTGGACAGCCAGCCGGCGACCGTGATCGCATTGTCGCAATGACGCTGCATGCGCAGCGGCAAGGTCTCGAGGCCGGTCAGGATAAGGAAGGCATTGAACGGCGAGATCGCCGGGCCGAGATCGCGCAGACCGAGCACGCGCGCGGCGATGGCAAAAGCGAAATTGCCGAAGGTCTCGTGCAGCACGAGGCCGCCATATTCGGGGCGCGGTTCCGACAGCATCGGGTATTTGCCCGACTTCGACCAGTCGAAGGTGCCGCCGTCGACAATGACGCCGCCGATCGAATTGCCGTGGCCGCCCATGAACTTGGTCATCGAGTGGACGACGATGTCGGCGCCATGCTCGATCGGCCGGATCAGATAGGGCGAGGCCAGCGTGTTGTCGACGATCAGCGGCAGGCCGTGCTTGCGGGCGATGTCGCCGATCTTCTCGATATCGACGAAGGTGCCGCCCGGATTGGCCAGGCTCTCGATGAAGATCGCCTTCGTCCTGTCGTCGATCTGGCTCTCGAAGGTCGAGATGTCGTTGGTTTCGGCCCAGCGCACCTCCCAGCCATAATTCTTGAAGGCATGGCCGAACTGGTTGATCGAACCACCGTAAAGCTTGTTGGCGGCGACGAAATTGTCACCGGGCTGCATCAGATTGTGGAACACGATGACCTGCGCGGCATGGCCGGAAGCGACCGCAAGGGCGGCCGTGCCGCCCTCGAGGGCCGCGACGCGTTCTTCGAGCACTGCCTGGGTCGGGTTCATGATGCGGGTGTAGATGTTGCCGAAAGCTTTTAGCCCGAACAGCGAAGCGGCGTGGTCGGCGTCATCGAAAACAAAGGAGGTCGTCTGGTAGATCGGCGTGGCGCGCGCGCCGGTGGCCGGATCGGGCTTGGCGCCGGCATGGACGGCGAGCGTGTTGAAACCTGGCGAACGGGTCACTGAAACCTCCCTTTGAACTTCCTAAATTGGCCGCGCATTCTTGGCGAAGGCGACGTGCGAATGCAAAGAAGAAAATACCTTTCGGCGCCGATCCTTCGATCACACCGCAGGATAATGCGGCGTTCCGCGGAATAATTTTGCGCCTCTGCGCCGCGCCTATTTCTGGCGCACGCCGAAACTCTGAAAACCCTGGCGCATCAGCGGCTTCTTGGACGACAGCACGCCGGAATTGACGCCGGTCCAGCCGATCTCGCCGGAGAGCTTGCCATACTCGATCTTGGGGCAGCGGTTCATCACCACCTTGATGCCGGCCGCTTCGGCACGGGCGGCTGCCTCGTCATGGCGCACGGCAAGCTGCATCCAGATGACTTTCGGCAAGGGATCGAGTTGCAACACCTCGTCGACGATGCCGGGGACCGCCGCGGCATTGCGGAAAATATCGACCATGTCGATCGGCTCCGGTATGTCGGCCAGCCTGGCATAGGTCATTCGGCCGAGGATTTCCTTGCCGGCCTGGCCAGGATTGATCGGGAACACCGAAAACCCCTTGGCCAGCAGGTATTTCAGGACGAAATAGCTCGGCCTGACATCATTGGCCGACGCCCCGACCATGGCGATCGACTTCACCGAATTGATGATGCCCCCGATATAGGCGTTGTCGTAGCTATCGTGATTCATGCCTCGTCCTCATACAACGCCTCGGCGAGAAAACCATCCGGGTCATTGCTGAAATCGCGCAGCATGCGGAAGTGGTCCGTATCGCGAAAGTCGGCAAGCTCGAGCCCAAAGCGGCTGATGCGGAACAGCTGCGCGCCGGGACAGGCCATCAACAGCGGCGAATGGGTCGCCATGATCACCTGCGCGGTGCCCGATTGGTCCATGCGCCGCAGCATCTTCAGCAATTCGATCTGGCGCGTCGGCGAAAGCGCGCTCTCGGGCTCGTCGAGGATATAGATGCCTTGCCTGCGGCAGCGCTCCTCGAAGAAGCGGATGAAGCCTTCGCCATGCGACCAGGACAGGAAATCCGGCGGCGGTGGCTTGAACGGATCTTCCAGCGCTGCCTGGTCGAGGTAGCGGGCCACCGAGTAGAAGGATTCGGCGCGAAAGAACCAGCCGGCGGTGACTTTTGGCAACCAGTGGCCACGGAATGTGTTGGCCAGTGCGGCGCCACTCTCGTCGATGGCGCCGGAATGGTCGACCGGCCGGTAGCCCTTGCCGCCGCCCGCTTCGTCATAGCCGGCCAGCGCGCCGATCGCCTCGAGCAGCGTGGATTTACCGGTGCCGTTCTCGCCGACGATGATGGTGATGGGCGTGGTGAATTCGAGCTCGAACGCGTGGCCGCGAAACAGCGGCAGGTTCCACGGATACTTTTCCCAGTCCGTAACCCGCTCCCGGTCGAGCAAAATCCGTTTGAGGTACGGTGCCTTGAGCCGTGTCAGTTGCTTGCGGTAGGCCATCAATCCGGCAGCGAAATCGTGCCGTCGTCCGCGATCGGAAAGGCCGGGTTGTGCGCCACCTCCCAAACATGCCCGTCGGCATCGGCGAAGTACCCATACCAGCCGCCCCAGAAGGCGCGGCCGGCCGGCTTGATGATGCGCCCGCCAGCCTCTTCCGCCTGCGCCAGCACTTCGTCGACCTCGGCATCGGAGCGGGTGTTGTAGGCGAGATAGACGGCCGAGGGCGCCTGGGCGAAGGTGATACCGGAGTCCTCCTCGGCGCTGGGGCGCGGGAACAGGCCGAGGATCGCGCCGCCCATCTGGAAGAAGGCGACACCGTCGGTGATCCCCGCGTGGCGCTTCAGACCCATCGCCTCGTAGAAGCGCACGGCGCGATCCAGATCTTCGGTGGCGATGGTGATGATGGAAATGCGCGGTTCCATGATCCTATTCGTCCGTCCATTCCGGCTTGCGCTTGCCGATGAAGGCGCCGATGCCCTCTTCCGCGTCCCGCGCCAGCATGTTCTCGACCATGACGCGGCCGGTATAGGCATAGGCATCGGCCAAGCCCATCTCGGCCTGCGCGTAAAAAGCTTCCTTGCCGGTCTTGATCACCAAAGAGGATTTGGAAGAAATGGTTTGCGCGTATTTGGTGACAATCTGATTCAGGTACTCGCGCGGCACGACGCGGTTCACGAGGCCGAATTCCTTGGCGGTCGCGGCGTCGATCGTCTCGCCGGTCAAGAGCATCTCCATCGCCTGCTTGCGCGAGACGTTGCGCGACAGCGCAACCATCGGCGTCGAGCAGAACAGGCCGATGTTGACGCCAGGCGTGCAGAAGGTCGCCTCATGCGAGGCGATCGCCAGGTCGCAGCTGGCGACCAATTGCAGGCCGGCGGCTGTCGCCAGGCCGTCCACCTCGGCGATGACAGGCAAGGGATGGCGCACGATCGTCTGCATCAGCATGGCGCAAGCGGCAAAGGTCTCTTCGAAGAAGGCCTTGCCGCGATCGGCATCGGCACGCCGCGCGGTCATTTCCTTGAGGTCGTGACCGGCGCAGAACACCTTGCCGGCCGCCGACAGCACAATAACGCGAACGGCCTTGTCCGCCTTGGCGCGTTCCAACTCCGCCACGAGCGCCGCCATCACCGAAAGCGACAGGGCATTGGCGGGTGGATTGGCGAGCGTCAGGCGCAGCACGCCCTTCTCCCGTCTTGTCGTGACCGGGCCCTCGTCGGCGGCAGCAGGCTTGATGGCAAGGATTTCGGCCATGGCTAAGGTCTCCGCGATTCCGGTGGTGCCGGCAGAGTATCTAATATCGGATCGGGTTTCGTCCAACACCCATCGCTTGCGCCAGCATGATGTATATGTTGCCAGAAACACCCGGCTGCGCCCATACAGGCTTGGCGCAGAACGAGAGACCGATATGCCCGCCCAGACCAACCTCAAGCCGGTGCTGACCGCAACGCAGATCAATTTGTTAATGGAAACCGTCTTTCCCCAACTCAACGAGAGTGCCGCCGCCTACGAGGCGATCGACGTGTTTCCAGGCGGCTGCATCGTACGGCTCAATGCCGGTGAACGGCATTTGCGTCCCGGCGGCACGGTGTCCGGCCCTGCCCTGTTCACGCTGGCCGACATTGGCGGCTATGTCTGCGTGCTCAGCCATGCCGGGCCGGATGCGCTCTCGGTCACCACCAACCTCAACATCAACTTCGTGCGCAAGGCCGAAGCCGGGCCGATCGATGGCCATTGCCGCATCCTGAAGCTCGGCAAGAGCCTGATGGTGTTCGACATTGACATCGTCGCCGGCCCGGAAGGACACACGATCGCGCATGCCACGGGCACCTACTCGATCCCGCCGCAGCGCGCCGCCAATGTGGTAAAATAATACCTTTAGTCCAACATGCTGTTTCTACAGCCTTTTCTGCGCTACAGGACTTTTCCGCTACCTTGACGCAGTTACTCCGCTCGCCTATAAGCCTTCACGAAGCAGCGGCCCGCAAAGGCCGCCGTTTTGTTATTGGCTGATGACAAGCGTCTTTCGCCAATCCAAGCAACAAGAAACGCCTTCACTCCCGAAGGTCAGAACCGAGAGCAGAAAACATGACAACCTTTTCGCAGAAGCCTGCGGATGTGGTGAAGAAGTGGATCCTGATCGACGCCGAGGGTCTCGTCGTCGGCCGTCTCGCCACTGTCATCGCCAATCATCTTCGCGGCAAGCACAAGCCGACCTTCACCCCGCATGTCGACGACGGCGACAATGTCATCGTCATCAATGCCGACAAGGTGGTATTCACCGGCAAGAAGTTCACCGACAAGGTCTATTACTGGCACACCGGCCACCCCGGCGGCATCAAGGAGCGCACCGCGCGTCAGCTGCTCGAGGGCCGTTTCCCCGAGCGTGTCGTCGAGAAGGCCGTTGAGCGCATGGTTCCGCGTGGCCCGCTCGGCCGCCGCCAGATGAAGAACCTGCGCGTCTATGCAGGTGCCGAGCATCCGCATGTCGCCCAGCAGCCAGAAGTCCTCGACGTGGCCAAGCTGAATTCCAAGAACAAGAAGGTCGCATAAGATGGCTGAGCTTTCCTCGCTCGCAGAACTGGGCGCCGCCACCGGCAACACCAACACGCAGGCCGCCGCCCCCGTCCACGTCCAGAAGCTCGACAAGTCGGGCCGCGCCTACGCCACCGGCAAGCGCAAGAACGCCATCGCGCGCGTCTGGGTGAAGCCGGGTTCCGGCAAGATCGTCGTCAACGACAAGGAATTCGCGACCTATTTCGCGCGTCCGGTCCTGCAGATGATCCTCAACCAGCCGATCATCGCGTCCAACCGCTCGGGCCAGTACGACATCATCGCCACCGTCGTCGGCGGCGGGCTTTCCGGCCAGGCCGGCGCGGTGCGTCACGGCATCTCGAAGGCGCTGACCTATTACGAGCCGGCGTTGCGCGCCGTGCTCAAAAAGGGCGGCTTCCTGACCCGCGACAGCCGCGTCGTCGAGCGCAAGAAGTACGGCAAGGCAAAGGCTCGCCGTTCCTTCCAGTTCTCGAAGCGCTAACCGTTTCGAATTTTCGGACAATCGAAAAGGCCGCCTCCGAGCGGCCTTTTTGCTTGGACGCGGCGGATCAATTGATGCTGGCGGTCGCGGCTGGCTCGATGCGTTCGCTCGTGCCGGCATAGGGCACCCGATAACCATTCGCCGCCAGCCAGCCGATCGCCGCTTTCGGCTCGTCGGTCTGGATGATGGTGGCGCCACGATCGGCCCAGAAGCCCCAGGCTTCGCGCGGCAGGCTGGCCTGGACCGCCAGTTCGTCACCACGGCCGCCGGCGAGGAAGCCGCCTGGTTTGTTGACGATGGCATAGGTGTCGGCCCAGATGTGCCAGTCGCCCCTTACCGCCTCGCCGCGCATGCGCGTGCTGAACAGCGGCCCGCCGGTTTCGGTCAGCGTCTCGGCGCCCGCCCGCCAGTTGATCAGTTCGATCGCGCGCGGCGCGAAGACGTGGTCGACCGTCGAGGCGAAGCCCGCATCATGGACCGCGTCATCGGCGATGATCGGCATGAACTGGAAGCCACCGCCTGCGGCAGTCATGGCCGCCTTCACCGTGCTGATCCTGTTCTGGTTCCAAAGGTTTTCCTTGACGATGACTTGCTCGGCCATGCCGAGGTCGCGCGCCACCGCGATCATGCCCGGGAGGTCGGCGACCTCGAGCTTGTTGTCGAGATTGATGAGGATTCTGTCCCGTGTCGCCATCAGCATCTCGCGCAATGTCGAGACGGTCTCGTTGGTGACGGCATGGGTGCCCTCGATCACCAGCCGGCATCTCTTCAGCTCGGCCAGCGTGTAGTTGATGACCTCGCCCTTGCAGGTGGTCGTGCGGTCGAGCCAGCTGTCATGCATGACGATGAACGCGCCGTCCTTCGAGCGCCGGATGTCGACCTCGACGATTTCAGCGCCGATCGCGATCGAGCCTTCCACGGCGGCAAGCGAGTTTTCCGCATAGAGCGTCTTGCCGGCCTGCATGCTGCCGGCGCGATGGGCGGCCACCATGACATGATCGCGCCACTGGTTGGCATGTTCGAAGCGGTCGAGGACCTGCCTGGCGCGGGTTTCGCCGGCCAAGGCTTGACCCGAAGCGGCAGAGAGTGCCGTGGAAAGCAGAAGGCTCAGCCAGATCGTCCGCATCGAGAATCGCTCCTTGCCGGATCGAGCCGGGGATAGGCGACATCGGTGACATCCCGGTGAACGAAGCCGGCTAAAGCGCGTCGCATCGAAACGGATTCAGGCGCCGCGCTTTACAGCACTTCGCGGCGAATCGGATTCGCCCGACCGCTGTAAGCTCCTGATTTTATGCATGTCGTCTTGCCCAAACCGAGCTCACTTTGGGCGACATGCATTAGCGGTTGGATGGCGATGCGGGTCAGACGCGCTTCGACAGCCGGCGGAACCAGGCCATCGCAGGCATTTCGACCAGGCGCCATGTCACCCACGACACGGCGATGGTGGCGGCGAGCATGACGACGATCGCCACGGTCCCCGTCCAGCCGGCGCCAAAGCCGGTCGCGGGCTCGCCACGCAGTACGATGTCGCCAACCAGGCCGAGGCCGAGTTTGCGCTCGACCAGCCCGGCGACATTGATCAGGCGCGCCTGAACGAAGATGTGGACCATGTAGATCGAATAGGACAGCGCGCCGAGCGTCAGCATGAACGGCGTCCTCAGCAACGCGCTGATCCAGCCGCCTTCATGGGCGAAGAGAAACAGTGCCAAGGCGAACACCAGGGGCGCGGCAATGCCGGCGTTATTGTCGCCCGCCAGCGAGACAAAGAGAGCGATGACGGCCACCATGACGATTTCGGCAACAGTCCAGCTCATCCTCGGGCCGTTTGCGGCCAGAACCTGTCGCGCTCCTGCAATGGAATCATGCTGAAACCAGGCCAGCAGAGCGCCCAGCGAGAAGCCGTAGAGGCAGCGGATGAAGCCGAAATCATAGGACACATCCATATGATGCGTGGAGAAGCCAAGCAGGAACAGCGGCGCGGTGACGGCGGCGGCGACCAACCATATCCAGGCGCGCGCGCCGGCGACGAAGACCGCCCCGGCAAACAGGAGATAGGCAAAGAACTCGGCCGAGATGCTCCAGCTCGGGGCGTTCCAGGTCAACCGATCCTCGAAGCCGACACCTTGCAGCAAAAGGAGATTGGCAGCCAAGCTCTTGAGGTCGAAGCCACCGGTGAAAGGAGCAGCGCCCGTGCCATGCAGCTGCGGTAGCACGAGCCGCAGCAGCTCGAAGGCGGCAAAGGCGGCAATCATGACCAGATGCAGCGGATAGATGCGGCCGAAACGGACCAGCGCGAAGCGGCAGACCTCCTGAGTGCGGCCGAGCCGATCGGCATAGCTGGAGGCGATGACGAAGCCGGAAAGGACGAAGAAGAAGTCGACGAAGAGATAGGACGAACCGATAAAGCTGCTCTGCGAGACCGTCGAGGCGGTCGGGAAATGAAACAGCGCCACCAGCAACGCGCAGATGCCGCGCCACGAATCGAGAACCCGGAACCGATCGCCGGCGATCGTACCGGTGTGGGTCGACACCACGGCATCCGACGGATTAAGAAACGCGGTCTGCGTCATGATGATACAAGTCCTGTCTTGCCGTGGCACCCGGGCGGCGCGGTTTCGTCTCCCCAAGCCGTGACTGGCATCTTCCATGCCGGTTCTGTAGTTGTTGCACCCCGATGAAAACGAGGACCCGTAATGGCGACCAACACCATCGACCATGCCTTCACCGCCCGCTCCAAAACGGGTGGCGCCCTCGAGCCGACCTACTCCGGCGCGCTGTCTTTCATGCGGCGCAAATACACCAAGGACGTGAAGGGCGCGGATGCGGTGGTGTGGGGCATTCCCTTCGACGCCGCCGTCACCAACCGACCGGGCGCCCGGTTTGGGCCGCAGGCGATCCGCCGCGCCTCCGCGATCCTCGACAACGACCCGCAATACCCGTTCTCGCGCGATCTGTTCGAACACCTTGCCGTGGTCGATTATGGCGATTGCCTGCTCGATTCGGGCAACCATCAGAAGACGCCCGGCACGATCGAGCGCGAGGCGGCCAAGATCCTGAAATCGGGCGCCTTCCTGCTGACGCTCGGCGGCGACCATTTCGTCACCTGGCCGCTGCTCAAGGCGCACGCCGCCATCCACGGACCGCTTGCCTTGGTGCAGTTCGACGCCCATCAGGACACATGGCCCGATGACGGCAAGCGCATCGACCATGGTTCCTTCGTCGGCCGCGCGGTCAAGGAAGGCATCATCGATCCTGATCGCTCGATCCAGATCGGCATTCGCACCCATGCGCCCGACACATTCGGCATCAAGATTCTCCATGGCCATGAAATCGAGGAAATGCGCGCCTCCGACATCGCCTACGCGATCGTCGATCGCACCGGTGGCAAGAAGACCTATCTGACCTTCGACATCGACTGCCTGGATCCGGCCTATGCTCCGGGAACCGGCACGCCGGTTTCGGGCGGCCCGTCGTCGGCGAAGATCCTGTCGACGCTGCGCCAGCTGAACCAGGTCGATATTGTCGGGGCCGATGTCGTGGAGGTTGCGCCGGCCTACGATCACGCCGATATAACGGCGATCGCCGGCTCGATGGTGGCCATGCAATATCTCGGTCTGCTGGCCGAGCGAAAGGCCCGGCTCGAGGAGCTGAACAACGGCAACCACAATGGCGCCACGGTCAATCATGGCAACGGCATATAGTTTCGAGATATCAGGGAATTTGATCAGGCAATGAAACCGAAAATCTTCATCGATGGCGAGCACGGCACCACCGGCCTCCAGATCCGGGCGCTGCTTGCCGAGCGCGGCGATCTGGAGATCATTTCCATCCCGGTCGAGCGCCGTAAGGAAACGGCCGCCCGCGCCGAATTCCTCAACGCCGCCGATATCGCGATCCTATGCCTGCCCGACGATGCGGCCAAGGAAAGCGTCTCGCTGATCGCCAACGAAACCACCAAGGTCATCGATGCGTCGACCGCGCATCGCGTGGCCGAAGGCTGGGAATATGGCTTCGCCGAACTGGACAAGGAGCAGGCGAAAAAGATCGCCACGGCCAAGCGCGTCGCCAATCCCGGCTGCTGGCCGCAGGGGCCGATCGCAACGCTCAGGCCACTGGTCACCGCAGGCCTGCTGCCGGCCAGTTTCCCGATCGCGGTCAACGGCATTACGGGCTATTCGGGCGGTGGGCGCCCGATGATCGAGGATTATGTCGCCAAGGGCGAGGACGCTTCGGAATTCCTGCCCTATGGCCTGACCCTGCAGCACAAGCACGTGCCGGAATTGAAGGCCTATGCGAAGCTGTCGCATGATCCGATCATGCAGCCGGCGGTGGGCAATTTCGCGCAAGGCATGATTACGGTGGTGCCGTTGCAGCTCGGTGGCCTCGACCGCGTGCCGAGGGGTGCCGAACTTCACGCCGCCATTGCGGACCATTTCGCCGCGATCCAAGGCGGCGTGGTCGAGGTGGCGCCCTATGCACATCTAGAACGCGTGCCTGACATCGATCCGGAGATCTACAACGGCACCAACCGTATGAAGGTCTATGTCTTTGCCAACGACAGCAGAGCCCAGGCGCTGCTGCTGGCGGTCTACGACAATCTCGGCAAGGGCGCTTCGGGTGCGGCCGTCCAGAACATGGACCTGATGCTCGGTCTCTGATGGATGCACCAGCCTTTCCAGGGCGCTGGAAGGTCAGCGAACCGGAACTCATGGCCGAGACCTTTTCGAGCGGCATCTGGAAGGTGCGGCTCGAGGACGGCTCACCAGGCCGCCAGGTGCATATCGCCGTCGCCCAGGCCAGGCTCGATGCGCTCAAGGCCGCTGACAGGGTTGCCAAGGCAAATCAGGACCAGGCGGCCAGGCTGACCAGGACAAATCGGCACCATCCGCCGCCGCACTGCGTCAGGCTGAATTCGACGGCGAGAAGACGACCCAGTCGAACGAATTCTGGATGTGATCGGCTGCACTCAACGTCCGACGGCAATCTCGTTGGGTAAGGGATAGGCGCCCTTGGTGCCGCGCCAATGCGCGGCGGCAAAGCCCAGCACGACGAGCGCGAAAGCCTGATGGGTCAGCGCCATGTGCAGGGGCACCTGCATCAGCAGCGTACCAATACCGA
Source organism: Mesorhizobium sp. B2-4-18 (assembly GCF_006441385.1). Taxonomy (NCBI): domain Bacteria; kingdom Pseudomonadati; phylum Pseudomonadota; class Alphaproteobacteria; order Hyphomicrobiales; family Phyllobacteriaceae; genus Mesorhizobium; species Mesorhizobium sp. B2-4-18. Next base: position 286,635 of record NZ_VFUW01000006.1, read on the forward strand.
TCGAAGCCTGCACCAGCACCAGACCGAACAACAGTGTCGCGCGTCGCGCATGCGTTGAGCCGGGCAGACGCAGACGCGTGGCGATCATGTGCCAGAGCGCGACGGCGAAGACCGTATAGGCGCCAAGCCGGTGGATGAACTGCACCGTTTTCGGGCTTTCGAAGAAATTGCGCCACGCCGGCTCGAGGACGAGCAGATCGCCGGGGATAAGCCGGCCGTCCATCAGCGGCCAGGTGTTGTAGCTCATGCCGGCGTCGAGACCGGCAACCAGGCCGCCGAGATAGATCTGGACCAGCGCCAGAAGGACAACGAAACCAGCCAGACGCTGCGTCGAGCGATCGGCAGCGGGTTCGGAATGCGGCGCCAGGCCACGCGCGACGACCATGGTCGCGGTGAAGATCAGTGCCGCCAGCGTGAGATGCGTCGCCAGCCTGTACTGGCTCACCGACACGCGGTCGACCAGGCCGGACGCCACCATCCACCAGCCGATGGCCCCCTGCAGGCCGCCGAGAAGCAGGATGCCGACCAGTTTCGGCCCAAGGCCGCGCTCGATGCGACGCGTCGCCCAGAAGACCAGCAGCGGCAAGGCAAAGACCAGGCCGACGCTGCGCGCCAGCAGGCGATGCGCCCATTCCCACCAGAAGATCGACTTGAACGCCTCGACGCTCATGCCCTTGTTGAGTTCGGCGTATTGCGGGATCTGTTGATAGCGCTGGAATTCCTCCTGCCACTCGGTGTCGTTGAGCGGCGGGACGACGCCATGGATCGGCTGCCATTCGGTGATCGAAAGGCCGGATTCGGTCAACCGCGTGGCGCCGCCAACCAGCACCAGCGCGAACAGCACCAGGAGCACGACGTAGAGCCAGCCGCGCACGAGTGCCCGGTTGTGCAGGTCGCGGTCGCGGGCCTGATAGGGCGCGGCGGCGGTGATGGCGGCCATGGATATGTCCCGGCAGGTTGAATGTCGCGGATTGGTGAACCATCGCACTCCTGCTGGCAAGGCCGCGCAGCGCGGCACGCCGTCGCGCCCGGTGTCGTGGGTTGCGCGTGCCTTGCGTTCGGCCTAAGCGGTAGCCATCAACGAGGCCAAGACATGCCCATTCGCCTGAAAAAACTGATCGGAATGTTCCTGCTGTTGGCGCTGGTCATCATCTACGCGCTGGTCGCCTCGGTCTTCGCCGTCGCCCGCCTGTCGGAATCGGGCGCGCTGGTACAATTCCTGTTCTTCCTCGTCAGTGGCCTGCTCTGGGTGCTGCCGGCAATGGGCATCATCAAATGGCTGATGCTGGAGCCGCGGACTAAGCGCTGAGCCCTGCCCGGTCACGCCGTACGTCAGACGGTAACGACCATCTTGCCGGCATTGGCGAGCGGGGTCGTCACGCCCGACAGCATGGTGCGGATGTGGGCGAGGCTCTGGTAGCGGCCATTGACCGAAATGCGCGGCAAGGCATGCAGGAAGCCGGCATGTTCGGCGCGCAGCACGCCGTGGCGGGTGGTCACGGCTGAGGCATAGCCGGCGTCGCGCGCAAAGCCCACTTCGCGGCAGCCGACGGCGCTGGCATACCCATAGGGATAGGCGAAATGGCGCGGCTCCTCGCCAAGTCCGGTCCGCAGCATGTCCTTGACGGCGCCGATCTCGCGCCGCGCATCGGCCTCGGAAAGCCGCTTCAGATTGCTGTGGTTGATCGTGTGGGCGCCTATCGTCACCAGAGGGTGCGCGGCGACGGCGCGGATCTCATCCCAGTTCATCAGCGTGCGCAGGCGCGGGGCGTCGGCGTCGACGCCATTCGACCAGGCGAGACCGCGCAGCACGGTCCGCAGGTCTTCCTCGCGGACCTCGGTGGTGAAATAGGCATGCAGGCGGGCGATGGCCTGATGTTTCCTGGCGGGGGTCCCGCAATCGATCGCCGCAGGGCCGTTCGATGTGGCCAGGGTCAGGCGGTCGCATGCATTGACGATATCCTCCACCACATCCCACCAAAGGTGGGCGGAGCCATCGATCAGCCCGGGCGCCACATAGATGGTGAGCGGCGCGCCATGCTTTTCCAGCACCGGCAGGGCTTCGGTCATGTTGTCGCGATAGGCATCGTCGGCGGTGATGGTGGCGAACCGGCCGCCCTTGCCGCCTGCCTTGATGCGCTCCACCGCTTCATCCATCGAAACAAAGGCATAGCCGCCCGCCTTCATGTCGGCGATCACGGCATCGAGGAAACTGGGCGCGATGTTGAGGTGCCGGTTGACGCTGTCGGGCTTTTCGGGCGTCGCCGTCACGCGATGCAGCATCAGGATGGCGCCGATGCCGCCGACAAACGGCCTGGCCAGCGGTGCGAGGCCGGTATAACGGGCGACGTTGAGCGCCAGTTTCCGGATTGCCTCCCCACCGTCGATCATTCATTCACCTTTTGCGCCTAGGCTAACCAAGCACGGAATACGCCCGAGCGCCCCCCAAATCGGGATCAATACGCCTTAAGGATTGAGGTATGGTTGACGCAACCGCGTCATTTGATGGCAAGCGGCTCGCGGCGAGCCAGGCCTCGCCACGCACACTACCCAGAAATGCCGCGGGGCCGTTGGTTTCCATTGCCGCCGCCGAAGGGCTCGCGGCATATGCGACGTTCTGTCGTTCGGCGCTCTGTGCTCCAGCGCAAAGTGCGGCATGGGTGTTGAACTGGGCCGCCGAGGTCAGGCCCGATCTGCTCATTGCCACGCTCGAACTGGAGGGCAAGCCGGCCTTCGCACTGGCGTTGGAGGTGGTCAAGCGCGGCCCGTTGCGGGTCGCCCAGTTCATGGGCGGCCGCCACGCCAATGGCAATTTCTGCGCCGCCGAACCGCAATGGCTGGCCAGCGGCGACCTCACGGCCATCCAGTCGATGCTCGCGGCGATCGCCAAATTCCGCCCCGATATCGATCTCATCGCGCTGGAAAGATTGCTGCCCGATCTCGACGGCATCGCCAATCCGCTGGCATCGCTCGATCACTTCGCCAGCCCCAATCTTTCGCTGGCCGTCGACCTCAGCGGCGGATTCGATGCGCTGCTGCTGCGCGCCAGCGGCAAGCGCAAACGCAAGAAGCATCGTTCGCAGACACGCAAGTTCGAGGCTGTCGGTAGCTACCGGCGCATCGAGGCGAGCAGTGCCGACGACGTGGAGAGGCTGCTCGTCGCGTTCCTCGAGATGAAGGAACAGCGCTTCCGCAAGATGGGCATCGCCAACGTCTTCGGTGACGACCGGACCCGCGCCTTCTTCCGAGGACTGTTCAAGCAAGCACTTGCCGAGGACAAGCCTTGCTTCGTGCTGCACGGGCTGGAAGTAGCCGGCAAGCTGCGCGCCGTCACCGGAGCGAGCCGCTCGGGCAGCCGGCTGATCTGCGAGTTCGGAGCGATCGCCGAGGATGATCTTGCCCACACCAGCCCGGGGGACTTCCTGTTCTTCGACAACATCCAGGATGCCTGCCGGAGCGGGTTCGCGGTTTATGATTTCTCCGTCGGAGACGAACCTTACAAGCGGCTATGGTGCGATATCGAAACCCGGCATTTCGAGGTCCTCGTCCCGCTGACGCTCAAGGGCCGTGCGCTGGGACAGGCGCTTCGGCAGGGCGCGCGGCTGAAGGCCTTTGTCAAGAACAGCCCGACAATCTGGAAGCTCACCAAGCTGCTGCGCCGCAAGGCCGTTGGACAGACAGCGCCCGTGCCCACGGAAGACGAAAACTAGCCCCAATACGCCAACAGGATATTCGATGTGACGACGCTGGAACTCGAATAGACCTGATGGGCCTCTGAACAGCTGTTATCTCAAGCAGCCGAACGCCGCCCCGGCACCGGATTGCCTGGCGGCTCGTGGCCGAGCGGCGTCACCAGCGTCAGGTCGGGATAGCCGCTCTCGATCAGCTTGACTGCGGCCTGCGTCACCTCGTCGTCGGCCTCCAGCATGGACAAGAACACCTCGGTGGCCTCGCCGCCCAGACGGCTGATGCCTTGTGCGTCGGCCGGCCCGCACTCGACCACCACCAGATCGTAGGCTGTTGTCAGCGACTGCATGATGATCGGCAGCCGATCGGCGGCACGCATGGCACGGACGGGATCGGCCGTGCCGACGGGGATGACATGGCAGTCGGAATAGAGGTCGCCATGGATCACGTCGCTGAACTGCGCCTGCGACGCCAGCAGATTGGTGATGCCCGGGAAAAGCCCGCTGTCCAGCATCGGGCGCGAGGCAGCCCCTGAGGCAGTGAGGTCGAGCAGCAGGACGCGCAGTCCGGCGTCGGAAATCTCTCGCGCCACCAGGATCGCCGACGCCGCCGCTTCATCGCCCTCGGGGGAAACGAATATGGCGCGCGCGGCCCCGCTGGCGATCAGCTTCTCGGCTGCCTTCTCGACGTCGATCTCGCCGAGCACGGAGCGCGGCCGCCGAACCTCCACGGGTTCCGGCTCAGCCATGGGCTCAGGCTCTGCCACGGGTCCAGATTTGGTCAAGGATTCGGATTTGGCCAACGGTTCAGGCTCGGCGATAGGCTCCGCTTTGGCGACGGGCCCGAACTCGGCGGCAGACTGCGGCTGCGCCGGAGTTTCCGTGACCGTTTCGGGCCATGATACGTCGGCGGTGCGAGTGGCGCGCTCAGTGGCGACAGCCGGTTCGAGGCGGGTGGACGGCTCCTGATAGGCGGCCGGCGGCATCGTCACCTCGTCGATCGGCTCAAATCGCGCGCCCCTGGCCGGGCGCATGGCACGGCCCGAGAAAAGCTCCCGCAGCAGCGTGAACACGGCCGCCAGCAGAAGGGAAGCCGCGGCGGCAGCACCGACGATCGGCCCGACCTTGGGGAAGTATGGCTCTGCGGGGACCGAAGCCGGTGAGGCGATGCGGGCGTCGACCGGGATATAGTTGCGATCCTGACGCGACGCCGCCTCGCGATAATTGGTCAGATAGAGTTCGAGCTGCTGGCGCTTGGCGGCGGCATCGCGCTGCAGCGCGTCGAGACCGACCTGCTGCTCACCGGCCTGCGCCGAAGCAGCCTTGAGTGTGTTGACGTCGGCGACGAGCTGGCTTTCGCGCGCCTTGGCGGCATCGGCCTGCATCGCCAGGCCCTTCATGATCTTCTGGGCTTCGCTGCGGATCTGCGCGTCGAGATCGGCCAGTTGCGATTTGGCCGCGCGAACACGCGGATGATTGTCGAGCAGCGTCGTCGACAGATCGGCGATGTTGGCGCGCAGCTCGACCTGGCGCTCCCGCAAGCGCTGGATCAGATCGGAAGACAGCACTTCCGGCAGCGAATCCAGCGATCCGCCGTTCTGCAGCGCCTTGCGCACGCTCTCGGCCGTGCCTTCGGCCGCGGCCCGGTTGGCCCGCACCCGCGACAACTCGGTCGACAGCTCGGCCAATTGCTGGGTGGCCAGGGTGGAATTGTTGCCGCCCATCAGGAGGTCGGACTGCGAGCGATAAGCCGCGACCTTGGCTTCGGCATTCCTGACCTGCTTGGACAGGTCGGCGATCTCGGGCGCCAGGAAGTCGGCGGCGGCGGTGTTCGATTCGCTCTTGGCCGCGCCCTGCCCCGCAATGTACGCGGCGGCAATGGCATCGGGGATGGCGGCCGCGAGCTTCGGATCTTCCGAGGAGAACTCGATGGCAATGATGCGAGTCTTTTCAACGCCGTAGACGTTGAGCTTCTCGCGCATCTTCTTCAGGACACGTTCGTCGGCCGGAACATCCATCGGGTCGTTCTTCAGGCCAAGCAGGATCAGCACGCGGCTCAGCGACGACATGTTGATCGTCTCGTCGAACTCGGCCAGTCGCGACAGGCCGAGCTTCTGCGCGACCTGCTTGAGGATCTCGTTGGACGAAATTATCTGGACCTGGGTGGCAACGCCCTGCTCGTCGAGGATCGGCTTGTCGCTGTCCGGATTGCTGCTGGCGGGCCGCGTGTAGACCGATTCTCGCGGGGCGATCTCCACCTGCGTCTGGGCCTTGTAATGGCGGGTCGCGAACGACGCAGCCACGAAGGCAAGCCCCGTCACCACCAGAACGAAGACCAGAATCCGCAGCCAGTTGCGTCCCAGGCTGGCGAAGAGCTGCCTAAGATCAACGTCGACGTCTGCGGCCGCGGATTGAACGGACATGCATCCCACTCCGAAACTGGATCAGCATGCACCGTAAACAACTATGGTAACCCAGCCGTTAAGATCACGGTAAGCTTCCGTTAGGATTTTGCCGGGGCCGACAAAAAATCGATAAAATAGCAAAACCTTGCCTGCTAAAACGCTATTGGCGCGCTCCTTTACCGGCCATTAACCCTAACAGGATGATAACGGACCCGATCCCAGATGTTTGCTGCGACATCGCAGCGGCCAGTCGAAGGTACCTGTCCGGTCATGAAAAGCACTGCTTCCCTGTTTCGCGCACTGCTTGCCGTTTCGATGCTCGCCGGCTGTTCCAGCTACCGGCCGACGCCGGCCGCCTTCCACGAGGTCCTCGAACAGCCCTATCGCCTCGGCGCAGGCGACCGGGTCCGCGTCACTGTGTTCGAACAGGAGGGCCTGACCAACAGCTACAGCGTCGACCAATCCGGTTATATCTCCTTCCCGCTCGTCGGCGCCATACCGGCACGTGGCCATACCGCGCAGCAGATGGAAAAGGAGATCGCCGACAAATTGCGGCAGGGCTATCTGCGCGACCCCGACGTCTCGGTCGAGATCGATCGTTACCGGCCGATCTTCGTCATGGGCGAAGTGGGCGCCGCCGGCCAGTATTCCTACGTGCCCGGCCTGACGGTGCAGAAGGCCATCGCCATTGCCGGGGGCTTCACGCCACGCGCCAACCAGGAGAGCGTCGACATCACCCGCGATATCAACGGCAAGGTGATAACTGGCCGTGTGGTCACCTCCGATCCCCTGCTGCCGGGAGATACCGTCTACGTCCGCGAACGTCTGTTCTGACAGACACCTCGTGGCGGACAAGCTCAGGATCGTCCACTGCTTTCGCTCACCCGTGGGAGGAATTTTCCGGCACGTGCGCGACCTGGCGGAAGCGCAGGTCGCCGCCGGCCACATGGTCGGCATCGTCTGCGACTCGACCACCGGCGGTGAATTCGAGGAGCATCTTTTCGGGCAGATGAAGGACATGCTGGCGCTCGGCATCCATCGTACGCCAATGCAGCGTCACGTCGGCCCGGGCGACCTCGCCTCGGCCCGGCGCACCTACAGGATCATCAAGGAATTGCGGCCGGACGTGCTGCACGGACATGGCGCCAAGGGTGGCGCCTATGCCCGTCTGTTCGGCTCATTGTTGCGGGTATCAAGGTCTCGCGTAGCCCGCCTCTATTCGCCGCATGGCGGCTCTCTCCACTATGACGAGAACACAGCCACCGGAAAGCTGTTCTTCGCGCTCGAGTATCTCATGGCGCGCTTCACCGATTGCCTGCTGTTCGTCTCCGACTACGAGCGGCGGACCTACCGCAGGAAGGTGGGCGAACCGCCGATCCCGAACACGCTGGTCTACAATGGACTTCGCACCACCGAATTCGAGCCTGTAGCGGCCAGGGCCGATGCGGCTGATTTGCTCTATATTGGCATGATGCGGGACCTCAAGGGCCCGGATATCTTCATCGATGCCCTGGCCGCCGCCGCTCCCCGGCTCGGCCGCGCACCGAGTGCGGTGATGGTCGGCGACGGCGACGACCTGCCCCGCTACCACGCGCAGGTGAAACGCCTCGGGCTTGAAGACAATGTCCGTTTCCTGCCGCCAATGCCGGCCCGGGAGGCCTTTGTGCTGGGGGCGCTCGTCGTCGTTCCTTCGCGCGCGGAAGCCATGCCCTATACCGTGCTGGAGGCACTTGCCGCGGCAAGACCTGTCATCGCGACCTCGGTCGGCGGCATACCGGAGATTTTCGGTTCAAGCTCCCCCGCCCTGATTCGCCCGGATCCGGCCGAGCTCGCCGACAAAATGAGCCAGGCGCTGGGCGACCTTGCCACCTATCGCCGATTGATGCCTGACGAATCCACGCTCAGGGCGCGCTTCGGCGCCGACGTCATGGCCGCCGAAATCGAGAAGGCCTACTTCGCCGCGCTCGCAAGCTAGCTCAGGCCCTTCCAAAGCCACAGGTTGTTTCAAGGGTTTCTTAGCTCTCTTTTGCTAATCACCCTGGGAAGCTTGCGGACTGTTCCATGAACGAGATCGACCCCGCGCACCGCTTTTCATCAGAAGCGGTGCGTCACTTCGACGGGCCTGCCGATGGCGACAAGCCCGGCGGCATGAACGACGTTGCCCGGCAGGTCGCGTCGCAATACCGGCGCGATACGATGTCGCCGATCATGGTCAGCGGCGTGCTGCGCATGGTCGAATTCGCGGTGCTGTTCGTCTCGGGGCTCGGCGTCTATTTCTACTATGTCGGATTCTTCAATTATCTCGCCTGGCAATATCCGCTGACGATCGCCGCCGCATCGTTCCTCGCCGTGGTGCTGCTCGATGTCACCGATTGCTACCAGGTGGTGTCCCTGATGCGGCCGCTCGCCAATTTTGGGCGCATCCTGCTGGTCTGGGCCGGCACCTTCGCGCTGATGGCGCTGACGGCATTCGCCATGAAGATGTCGCAAGACTATTCGCGCCTGCTGTTCGGCACCTGGTTCGTCGTCGCCTTCATCTGCCTCTACGGTCTCAGGCTGGTGATGTCGAGGCTGATCCGGCGCTGGGCGCGCGATGGCAGCATGGAACGGCGCGCCGTCATCGTCGGCGGCGGCAAGGCGGCGGAAGTGCTCATCCGCTCGGTGGAAAAGCAGCCTTACAACGACATCCGCATCTGCGGCATCTTCGACGATCGCAACGACAAGCGTTCGCCATCCCTCGTCGCCGGTTATCCCAAGCTCGGCACGATTTCGGAACTGATCGAATTCGCCCGCATTGCCCGCATCGACATGCTGATCGTGTCGTTGCCGCTAACCGCCGAATCGCGCGTGCTGCAATTGCTGAAGAAACTGTGGGTGCTGCCGGTCGACATCCGGCTGTCGGCGCATTCCAACGCGCTGCAATTCCGTCCGCGCGCCTACTCCTACATCGGTTCAGTACCGATGCTCGACATCTTCGACAAGCCGATCAACGATTGGGATTCGGTCGCCAAGCGCGCCTTCGACATCATCTTCAGCCTCATCGGCATCGTCGTGTTCTCGCCTGTGATGCTGGCCGCCGCGATCGCCATCAAGCTCGACAGCAAGGGACCGGTGCTGTTCAAGCAGAAGCGGCATGGCTTCAACAACGAGATCATCGAGGTCTACAAGTTCCGCTCCATGTACACCGACCGGTCGGATCCGACCGCCAAGCAGACGGTGACCAAGAACGATCCGCGCGTCACCCGTGTCGGCCGCTTCATCCGCAAGACCTCTATCGACGAACTGCCGCAGTTCTTCAACTCGCTGCTGGGCTCACTGTCGCTCATCGGTCCGCGCCCGCACGCCATTGCCGCGCAGTCGCACAACCTGCTCTACAACGAGGTGGTTGACGGCTATTTCGCGCGCCACAAGGTCAAGCCCGGGGTCACCGGCTGGGCGCAGATCAATGGCTGGCGCGGCGAGATGGACACCAATGAAAAGATCCGCATGCGGACGGAATACGACCTCTACTACATCGAGAACTGGTCGCTGCTTTTCGACCTGCGGATCCTGTTCCTGACGCCGATCCGGCTCTTGAACACGGAAAACGCCTATTGAGCGCGATCAGCCATGATCTGCCGCGTGCGGCGGTCAACGCCAAGCTGATCACGCTGATCTCCTCGAGCGCGGTCGTGCTCGGCATTCTTCTGTCGGGCTTCGTCATCAGCGAGCCGGCGCCTTACGAAATCTACATGGCCGCGCTGATCGCCATCTGGGCGCTGTTCGGCCTGAGGATATCGCGCGCGGCCATGCCGCTTCTAGTGCTGCTGGTGACGATGAACATCGGCGGCATGATTTCCATGACGCAGATGGCGGATCTCGCCAACACCCCGCTTTATCTTGCCGTGTCGCTGTTTCTCGCTTTCAGCGCGGTGTTTTTCGCATCGGTTACGGCCACGCAGCCGAACCTCTACCGACTGATCTTCAATGCCTATGTCGTTTCGGCGGTGGCGACGTCGCTGCTTGGCATAGCGGGCTATTTCCACGCCTTCCCCGGTGCCGAAATTTTCACCAAATACGATCGCGCCGCCGGCGCCTTCCAGGACCCGAATGTGTTCGGGCCGTTCCTGGTGCTGCCCGGCATCTATCTGCTCTATTTGCTGCTGACGGGCCCAGTCACGCGCATGCCGCTGCTGGCTGTGCCGCTGCTGATCATCAGCGCCGGCATCTTCTTCTCCTTCTCGCGTGGTGCCTGGGGCATGTTCGCGGTCTCGGCCATCCTGCTCACCGGCTGCCTGTTCCTGCAGAGCGCCAGCGGCATGTTCCGGCTCCGCGTGGTGATCATGACGATCGCCGCGCTGTCGCTGCTGGCCATCGCCATCATCGTCATCTTGCAGCTGCCCGGTGTGTCGGAGATGTTCTCCAACCGCGCGCATCTGGAACAGAGCTACGACACCGCACGCCTGGGCCGCTTCGCCCGCTACACGCTCGGTTTTCAGATGGCGATGGAGCACCCATTCGGCATCGGGCCGCTGGTCTTCGGCACGATCTTCGGCGAGGACACACACGACATCTGGCTGAAGATGCTGATGGACTATGGCTGGCTCGGCTTCGTCTCGTTCCTGACGCTGGTCGTCTGGACGATCTCAGCCGGATTTCGCATCCTGCTGCGCGACCGGCCGTGGCAGCCTTACCTCCTATGCGCCTACGTCGCCTTCATCGGCAATGTCGGGCTCGGCACCTTCATCGACATCGACCACTGGCGCCATATGTATCTGCTGCTCGGCTTGATCTGGGGCGCCATAGCACTCGAATATCGCCATCAGCGGCTATTGCGGCCGGTATTGCCGGGTCCACCAGCCATCACATCCGCACCGGCACGATTAACGCCGAATTTCGGTTGACCCGAGCCGGGTTATCACGATACATCGCGACCGGTCCGGAGTGTAGCGCAGCCCGGTAGCGCACTTGACTGGGGGTCAAGGGGTCGTCGGTTCGAATCCGGCCACTCCGACCATTTCGAAGCAGGACTTGCCCCCAAAAGTCCGCCCTGCCGCATCACCCAAATTTTGAATCGCGTGTTCCTTTGCCCGCCGGCTCTGGATTGGATCCGGCGCTACGCTTGGCACACATCGACCCACTCGGCACCGGTAAGATCGGCCATGCGCTGTGGTACAATCCGGACAGCGGCATTGGTGGCGCCGGCGGCGGGGACGACTTCGTCGAATTGGCGCAGCGAGACGTCGCAATAAACCGGCAGCGGCGACGGCAGGCCGAACGGGCAGACACCGCCGACCGGATGGCTCGTGGCAGCGACAACCTCTTGCGCGTCCAGCATGCGCGGCTTGCCGCCGAACTGGTCCTTGAACTTGCGGTTGTCGAGCCTGGCGATGCCGCTGGTCACGACCAGCATGGTGCGCTCGCCGACGCGAAGACAGATCGTCTTGGCGATCTGCGCCGGCAACACACCATGCGCCTCCGCCGCCAGCGCCACCGTCGCCGAACTTGATTGCGTGACGACGACCTCGATATCAGGCGCGCGAGCCGCGAAGAAGGCACCGACGGAATCCAGGCTCATGTCGAAAAACTCACGGTTCAGACCCGCTGCACGGCGGATGCGTTTGGCGCGGATGGATGCCGCGTATGGACACGTGCGATCTGCAAATCGGCAAGTTCTGCAAATCGGCAAGCCCGGCCTGCAGGCGAACGCCATGGCGTCCACAAGAAACCCGCCAAGCGACCTTGGCGGGTTTCTCGCGCATGCCCTGGCGCCGATTCTATGCCTGAGGCCGGCCTTGTGCGGCCAGCGTCGGTACGGCGGAAGCAATAGGAGCGTCCTGCGGCAGACGAAGCGCGGACGCAATACGACGCAGCTTCGCCGGGTCGGCCGCCCGGCCGCTCTCGATATCCCCGATCTCTTCGACCGAGAGGCCGCAGGTCAGCGAAAGCGCTTCGAGGCTGTATCCGCGCGTTTCCCGCATTGCCCTGAGGGCGTTGTAGTCCGGTCCGATCTCGTTGGCTAATGGTTCGGAGGGGGCGTGGCTTTTTGCATTGTTGGGCATTGGCAACTCCGTTGGCTGAAAGCGTTTGATCAAAATGGGATGTTGCCTGAGACGAGCAGGAAGATGCCCTCTCGCCAGCGATTTGCCAAGCGCCAATCTGGCCGTCACGGCATCGTGACCCGGATGCCCATGGGGCTGCCACGCCCTGTCCCGATCAAGTTGTTTTGAACGCGCGAGCGGGTTTTGCCCGGCAGTTTCGCCCCACCCGTTCGTTATCTCGACGTCGCTGGCGTGAACCATTCCTTCCAGCCAGCCTTTCCCAAAGGATACTCCAATGAGCCTCAAGACACCTCTCCTCGTGCTCAGCACGATTTCCATGCTTTCCGGCATCGGTGTGGCCAGCGCGCAGGCGGCGGACACATTGCGCGTGCGCGGCACGGTGGTCAGTTTCGAGCCGTCGCTGCTGACCGTGAAAACCCGTCAAGGCGACACGGCCGCGATCAAGCTGAAAGACGGCTGGAAGCTTTCAGGCGTCGCCAACGCATCGGTAAAAGACATCAAGCAGGGCGATTTCGTCGGCATCGCCTCCGTCTCCAAGGCTGACGGCGGCAGCGGCGCGCTGGAAGTGGTGGTCTTTCCAGCGGCCTTGAAAGGCACTGGAGAGGGTGATCGCCCCTGGGACCTGGAGCCGAACAGCCGCATGACCAACGGCACCGTCGCGGACGTCACCGACATAAACGGGCGTGCCGTGACGCTGACCTATGACAATGGGCAGACGAAGAATATCTCGATCCCCGACGGCACGCCTGTCGTGACTTTCGCGCCGGCCGCCCCGACCGATCTCAAACCAAGTGCGACGGTCTTCGTTACCGCTCAGCGCGAGGCGGACGGCACGCTGAGTTCCAGCCGCGTCGTGGTCGGAAACAATGGTGTGATCCCGCCCATGTAAGCCAAAGCAGCCGGCTTTCGGCCCTGGCGATCATGGGGCAGGAAGCCGGTTCCTGGGAAACAGTTCAGAAACAAGATTCTACAATCGGGAAATACTGACGAAAAAATTCGGGAGCGTAATTCCGTTCGCGGCGGTCGGGATATCGGCCCGATCGATACCTGCTTGCGAAAAAGGAAACGATCCAATGAAGAAATCCCTCCTCTCGGCCCTCGGGCTTGCAGCTGCAATCGCTTTCGCGGTGCCGGTGGTCGGCGCGACAAGCGCGGACGCGGCCTCAATGGCAAAGCATCGTCACCATCGTCACCACCATCATCACCGTCACCATCATCGCCACCACCATCATCACATGAAAAAGATGGGCAACAAGGCCTAAGCACCGCAACGAGAAGACCAGCCCTGGCTTCTTGTCCAAGGCTGGTTTTCTCCTGGTCACAATGCCAGGCCGGGACTACTGGACAAACCCGGCGATCGCCGCGGAATCGAGCGGCTGTGGCGGATCGATCGATCCGCCTTTCTGCACCGGCAGCACAGCGGTGCCGTGCGCCTCTACGCCGACGCGCTTCGGCCAGATTCCGGAGCGGTATCGCAAACCGCTGACGTCAATGGGAATAGCGGCCGCGCCGGAGGGCGAGCCGCCATTTTCTCTCTGGAAATTCTTGGGTAGCAGTCAGCGCCGGCTGAACAGCAGGCTGGCGACCAGACCGAGTACGACAAGGCCGACCGCTGCGGCCGCCGCCGGATGTTCGCGTGCCGATTTCTCGATCACCCTGCCCTGTTTGCGGATTGCCGGCATGGCATCGCGCAGACGCTCCGCAAGATCCGAATACGTATCAAGAGCAGCATCACGGCCGTCTTCATAGTAAGCGCCACCCCGCTTCGACACTGCCTTGCGCAACGCGGCGAGTTCCCTCGAGAGAGCCGCGACCTGCTTTTCGAGGTCGATGTCCGAAAGGGTCGAAAATGATGCCATCATGCGTTTCCTTGTCTTGCAGAAGGAAACGTAACGCCTCACCCCAAAGCGAGTTCCAGTTTCGAGGCTTTAAAGCGCTTCGCGGCGGTCAGCGCACCTGGTCGAGCAGTCGCTTGCATTCCAGGAGGTCAAACAGCGCTTCCTGCAGCAGCGCGCGGTTGTCACGCGAGAGCTTCGACGCGTCCGGCGCAACCGGACCTTCCTCGTCGCCCTTGCCCAGGCCGAAAAAGCGGCGGCTGGGCTTGACCCTTGGCTGGCCAACCAGTTCGTCATCTCCGCCGCGCGGTTGGGCTGCCGGCGTCAGCGGCACCTGATCGGCCTGCTTGCGCTGCGAGATCGCCTCGACGGCGGCCATGTCGCCATTGCCGATGGCGACCAGGAAATGATTGCCGTTTTCCCGCAGCAGCTTTTGCACGCCCTTGATGGTGTAGCCCTGGTCATAGAGCATATGGCGGATGCCCTTGATCAGTTCGACATCCTGCGGCCGGTAGTAGCGGCGGCCGCCGCCACGCTTCATCGGCTTGATCTGGTTGAAGCGCGTCTCCCAGAAACGCAGCACATGCTGTGGCAGGTCGAGATCTTCAGCGACCTCGCTGATGGTGCGGAAGGCGTCAGGGCTCTTGTCCATGGGCGAAATCCTCACGCTGGCGTGTAGCCCGGAACGGTGCTCAGACGAGATCCCGCTCAACAATGAGAAGAGCTAGTTCCGCAGGTGCGGAATCGATCATAAGCCAGAACACCCATCCGGCCATGCTGCCGAATCGGGCCTTATTTCAGCGGTTTGTGAAGCAATATTCAAGTCCGCCGTTGTCGCGGAGCCGGTTTTCAACCGTGCAATGGAGGCTATTTGCCGCCCTTGGCCTTGCTGTTCTGGTGGGAACGCAGGATGCGGTTCTTCAGGACGTTGGACGATTTGAAGGTCATCACCCGGCGCGGCAGGATCGGTACTTCCTCCCCGGTCTTGGGATTGCGCCCGATCCGCTCATTCTTGGAGCGGACATGAAATGTCGCGAAAGACGACAGCTTCACCGTCTCGCCGCGCACGATCGCTTCGCAGATTTCGTCCAGCACCGCCTCGACGAGTTCGGCGGATTCAGTGCGCGACAGACCGACCTTTCGGTAGACGGCCTCGGCAAGGTCGGCGCGCGTAAGTGTCTTTCCCCCCATGCGACCGTCCCATCAGCTCAAACATAAAATCGGCACAACAACGGCAGAGCCTAAGTAATTGATCCGGCAAGGTCAAGGACCGAAACCGGACCGTTCTGCACTTACCAGCGAACCAGAACGGCGCCCCAGGTGAAGCCGCCGCCCATCGCCTCCAGGAGCACCAGATCTCCCTTCTTGATGCGGCCGTCGGCGACGGCCACCGACAGCGCCAGCGGTACGGAAGCAGCCGACGTGTTACCGTGCAAATCGACGGTCACCACCACCTTTTGCTCAGCTATCCCGAGCTTTTTGGCTGAAGCGTCAATAATCCGTTTATTGGCCTGGTGAGGCACGAACCAGTCGAGATCGTCGGCGGTAATACCGGCGGCCGAGAAGGTCGCCTCGATGACATCGGTGATCATGCCGACCGCGTGCTTGAAGACCTCGCGTCCCTCCATGCGCAGATGACCGACCGTGCCCGTCGTCGACGGTCCGCCGTCGACGAAAAGCTTTTCCTTGTGCGAGCCGTCGGAACGCAGGCTGGCCGCCAGGACGCCGCGATCGGCGATCGTGCCGGCCCCCTCACCGGCTTCCAGAACGACCGCACCGGCGCCATCGCCGAACAGCACGCAGGTCGAGCGATCGCTCCAGTCGAGGATGCGTGAGAAGGTCTCCGAGCCTATCACCAGCACGCGCTTTGCAAGGCCACCGCGGATGTAGAGATCGGCTGTCGTCACCGCATAGACGAAACCCGAGCATACCGCCTGCATGTCGAAGGCAAAACCGTGCTGCATGCCGAGCCGGTTCTGGATCTCGACCGCGGTAGCCGGGAACGTGTTGTTGGGGGTCGAGGTCGCCAGTACGACCAGATCGATATCGCCCGGGGTCAATCCCGCATCAGCAAGGGCGGCACGCGCCGCGGCCTCGCCCAGCGAAGCCGTCGTCTCGTCATCAGCCGCGATATGGCGCTGGCGGATGCCGGTGCGCTGAGCGATCCACTCGTCGGAGGTCTCGACCATACCTTCAAAATCGGCATTCTTCATGATGCGGCGGGGCAGCGCGGCGCCCGTGCCGCGCACAACTGATCTGATCAAAATTCTTTCCTATTCCCTTGCGTCGGTAACGACGTCGGATTTCCTTGATGTCAGGGCATGCGGGTTGCGCGCATGAAACAGGTCGAGGTCGGCCTCGATGCGATCAAGCAGATTGTTGCGCACCATGTCATAGCCGAGTTCGATCGCCGCGGCGAAACCGTCCGAGTCGGCACCGCCATGGCTTTTGACGACGATGCCGTTCAGCCCCAGGAAGACGCCGCCATTGGAGCGGCCGACATCCATCTTTTCGCGCAGGCGGTCGAAGGCGCCCTTGGCGAAGACATAGCCGATCTTGGCCATAAGGGTGCGGCTCATCGCGGCGCGCAGATAGCCAGCTATCTGGCGCGCGGTGCCTTCCGCCGTCTTGAGAGCAATATTGCCGGCAAAGCCTTCCGTCACCACGACGTCGACCGTACCCTTGCCGATATCGTCGCCTTCGACAAAGCCATGGTAATTCATCGAGGCCATATTGGCTTCGCGCAACATGCGTCCCGCCTCCTTGACCTCTTCCTGGCCCTTGATCTCCTCCACGCCGACATTGAGCAGGCCAACCGTGGGTCGGGCGATGCCGAACACGGAACGCGCCATGCCGGTGCCGAGAATGGCAAAATCAATGAGCTGGTGCGCGTCGGCGCCGATGGTGGCGCCGACGTCCAGAACCACGCTTTCGCCGCGCAATGTCGGCCATAATGCCGCGATCGCCGGGCGGTCGATGGTCGCCATGGTGCGCAGGCAGAATTTGGACATCGCCATCAGCGCGCCGGTATTGCCGGCGGAGATGCATGCATCCGCGGCGCCCGACTTCACCGCCTCGACCGCCTTCCACATCGACGATTTCCAGCGGCCATGGCGCAGCGCCTGGCTCGGCTTGTCATCCATCCTGACCGCGATCTCGCAGTGGAAGAACTCGCTGACCTCGGCCAATTTGGGGAATTTGGCGAGTTCCGGGCGCACCACTTCCTCACGTCCGTAGATGACGAAGCGGATGTCGGGACGGCGGGTCGCAACCGTCATGAGCGCCGGAATGACCACGGCTGGTCCGTGATCGCCGCCCATGGCATCGATGGAAATCCTGATCACGCGGTATTCATCTCACGGTTAGGCGGCAAGTCGTTTTAGTGATCGCAAAGGTTCGGCGAAAATAGCGGTTTTAGGCTGTCGCACAACCGACTTTTCCGTCGCGAGCGAGGTTTTCAGGATTTTCGCAGCAAGGATCGCAGTTTTTGCTGAAATTCATTCTCGGCCGGTCCGGTGTCGTCATCGGTGCCAATCGAGGCGCCGGGCTTGCGCGGATACGGATCGATGGCCAAGCCGAAGAACTGTTCGGCAAGTGCCCCGACATCGATGGTGTCGCCCGAAAATGTCTCGGGACTGTCGGGGCCGTCGGCATCGAGCAGGATTTCGCCGCCACCTTCGAATCCCTGCCGTCCGAGTTTGGAGTCCTCGGGCAAGAGCAGCGCCTCGAACGGCTCTTCAACATGCGCTTCGATGGGGTCGAGCGTGACGATGCAGGCCTGGGTAATGTCCGCCTCGACACGGCCGCTGACCTTAACGCCGTTGCGCTTCCATGACGTAACCAGCAGTTCGGCGCGATAGGTTTCGACCGACAGCAGCCCATGGGCCTCGGCAAGTGCCGCGCGCTGCGCGGCATCGGCCTCGATCACAACCGGCAGCCCTTTGTGCGGCAGACGCGCGACATTGGCGAAAAAGGATACCGGACTTTGCATATCCGCGTGTTTCATCGATCAGCCTCCGTTGGCTACAGGAAACGCCACAGTGCCGACAACGATCGATTCGGTGGGCTGCGCACTCAGTTGCCGGCTGGCGTCGGCGACATACCCGGCCAAACGTGACGCTTCCGGCCAGCCGCCGGCGTCGGGACGGACATTGCGGGCAAGTGCCGCGGTCAGACCGTCATGGTCGTTTCGTTCCAGCGCATCATCATAGGCGGCGGTGCGGCCGTAGAACATCTTCGCCAGCTTCTTCATGCGTTTTGGCACACCCACGTCACCAATGCCCAGTTCCCGCAGCGAATGATCGACGTCGAGGAAGAATTCGTCGATCAGCACCTGCGCGATCTCCTGCGCCACACCGTCCTCGCCGCGCAAGCGGTGCTGGACGAGGAACATGTGCAACGAAAGCATCTCGAAACGGCCAAGCGGCGTGTCCGGCACATTCCAGTGGGAATAAAAAACGGTCTGCCGCGCCGCCGCCACGATTTGTGCGTAAAGCGCGTCGGTGATGGCGCGGTTGGCGTGGCGTTCGCGGCCAAAAAGGCGCTGGAACATGGGGATGGTCTCCGGGGACCGTTTGTTGAATTGGCCTTGTTGCATCGGCAAGCAAGCTGGTTTACCGGTTTTGCGGCCCAGCGCAAGTTGCGGCGATATAATGGAGAATTGTTGTTGCGCGCGCTGAATTTCAAGTCGAGTTTCAATTCCAGGGCTGCCGCCGCGATCTCGCTGCTGGCTATCGTAGCGGCGCTGTCGGCATGCCACACCAACAAGATGATCGGCGACCTCAATCCGAGCGAGACGTTCACGCAAGGCTATGTCCTCGATCAGCAGGCGATCGATTCCGTGCCGGTCGGTTCCAGCCGCGAGCAGGTGCTCCTTGCACTCGGCACGCCGTCGACCACGGCGACTTTCGACAATGAGGCGTTTTACTATATTTCGCAGACGCGCAAGCGCTACGTCGCGTTCGACAAGCCGAGGCTGGTCGACCAGAAAGTGCTGGCGGTCTATTTCGGCCCGGACAGCCGCGTCACCCAGATCGCCAATTACGGCTTGAAGGACGGCAAGATCTTCGACTTCATTTCGCGCACCACGCCAACCGGCGGCAAGGACCAGAACTTCCTCAGCCAGATCATCAACGGCGCCAGCAAGCTGGCGCCCGGCATTCCCGGCGGCGGCACCCCCTGATCCCTAGAATCCTGCTTCCCTGACTTTGGGGAACAGAAATGTCTCAGGCGACCAAAAACCCGTGGGAGCGATCCCACGGGTTTTTGTTAACGGGGCCCGGCTTGCCAGTGATGGGGCAAACCCATATCAAACCGTCAGGCTGGGGGATTTGGACATGAGCAGTGACGACCATGCGATGCCGGTTGGCTGGATGGCGACCGGGACACCCGACCGGCAGACGGTGACATCAGACTGGCTTGCCATCGATCCGCCGTCGATCGATGGCGTCACAATCAAGGAAATCAGGCCGGTCGCTACATCCAACGGCTATCTGACCGAGGTCTTTCGGGATGAGTGGGGACTTGATCCATCGCCTGTCGGCCAGGTGTTTCAACGCACGATGTATCCAGGCGCGGTAACCGGCTGGCATGCGCACAGGGTGACGCTGGATCGGCTCTTCTGCTGTGCCGGCAGCGTCCGCATATCGCTCTATGACGGCCGGAAGGCTTCGCCCAGTTTCGGCACGGTGTGGCACAAGATACTCGGCGCGTTGCGGCCGGCGATCGTCATAATCCCGCCAGGCGTGTGGCACGGCGTGACGGCGCTCGGGCCGGAGATCGCCCTGCTGCTCAATCTCGTCGACAAGGCCTATGCCTACGACGCGCCCGACCATTGGCGCCTGCCACCGGACACCGAACAAATCCCCTACAAGCTGGTGTAGCGTGGAAGGATCGCGCTTGTTCGATGCAACAGGGCAGCGCGTGCCGCTCGTCTCGGTGGTGATCGCCACCCACAATCGTCCCGCAGCCTTGCGACAGACGCTGTTCAGCGTCTTGCGCCAAACGCTGCAGGATTTTGAAATTCTGGTGATCGGCGACGACTGTCGCCCTGAGACACCAGCGATCATCGCCGAATTCGCCGATCCGCGCATCTTCTATATCGACCTGCCCGTCAATTTCGGCGAGCAATCCGGCCCCAACAATATCGGTTTTGCCAGGGCGCGCGGCCGGCTTGTCGCCGTGCTCAATCACGACGACCTCTGGTTTCCGGATCATCTGGCGGCAACCACGGGATGGATCGATGCGACCGGCGCGGATGTCGTCATCGCTCGTGGCGCCATCATCGAACCGGTGCGGACGAGAGACGATGCTCTCAAGACCTCGATTTACGGAATGGGCAAAGACGGTTTTTACGATCCCGTCGTCACGGCCGGATACGGATCGGCACAGGTGGTCAGGCGGGCGTCGCTGGACTGGCTCGGCCCCTGGCGGCCTGCCAGCGAATGCTCATGCGAAAGTTCGCAGGACTGGCTCTTCCGGGCCTGGCGAAAGGGAGCCGTGATCGCGACCATGCCGCACCTGACGGTGCTGAGTATCTTCTCCGGCCAGCGCAGCGGCAGTTATCTCGAAGACACGGCAATGGAGCAGGAGGAACTCATCGACCGCATGCGCATACCGGACGACCTGCGTGTCAACGTTCTTGCCGCGGCGGCGGTGCCGTCTCGCCTGAAGAAATCCAGTTATCTGAAACGCAGGGTTTGGGCTGCATGCGGCGTTCATCCGAGATCCGTCGAGTTTCGCCGCAAATACCAACGCGGTGCTTTTGTCTCCATGCTGCGAAAGGTACGCGGCCTGCCACCCATGCCTGAACGGGAGCCGAGCGTGGATGATCTGTTGGCTAAGTACCGCAGAGGCAGCAAGCGGGAAGAAACCGGAGAATAGCGGCTGTCGCGCACGCGGCGTCCAGATGCCGGACCAAGCGACCAGTCAGCTGACATGAAAAACCCGCGGGGATCGCTCCCCGCGGGTTTTTTCAACCGCTCCCGCTCAGCCGTGCGCGAGCACGGCCAGCAACAGGAGCGCCACGATGTTGGTGATCTTGATCGCCGGGTTGACCGCCGGGCCGGCGGTGTCCTTGTAGGGATCGCCGACGGTGTCGCCGGTCACCGAAGCCTTGTGTGCCTCGGAGCCCTTGAGGTGCTTGACGCCGTCCTTGTCGGTGAACCCGTCCTCGAATGACTTCTTGGCGTTGTCCCAGGCGCCGCCGCCCGAGGTCATCGAGATGGCGACGAACAGGCCATTGACGATGACGCCGAGCAGCGAGGCGCCGAGCGCGGCGAAGGCGGACGCCTTCGAGCCCGAGATCAGCAGCACGCCGAAATAGACGACGAGCGGCGCCAGCACCGGCAGCAGTGACGGAATGATCATTTCCCGGATCGCCGCCTTGGTCAGGAGGTCGACCGCACGCGCATAGTTCGGCTTGGACGTGCCGGCCATGATGCCCGGATCCTCGCGGAACTGCTTGCGCACCTCCTCGACGATGGCGCCCGCCGCGCGGCCGACCGCCGTCATGGCGATGCCGCCGAACAGATAGGGGATCAAGC
This sequence comes from Mesorhizobium sp. B2-4-18, assembly GCF_006441385.1. NCBI lineage: Bacteria > Pseudomonadati > Pseudomonadota > Alphaproteobacteria > Hyphomicrobiales > Phyllobacteriaceae > Mesorhizobium > Mesorhizobium sp. B2-4-18. The sequence continues at coordinate 308,146 of NZ_VFUW01000006.1, forward strand.
CACCGAAGATCAGGCCGGCGACGACGTAAGGGTTGGAGAGATCGAAGGAGATTTCGCCCATGCCCTGGAAGTAGGGATATTTGTCGCCATTGGCGGCGAAGAACTTCAGGTCGTTCGAGTAGGCCGCGAACAGCACCAGCGCGCCGAGGCCAGCCGAACCGATGGCGTAGCCCTTGGTCACCGCCTTGGTGGTGTTGCCGACGGCGTCGAGCGCATCGGTGGAGTGGCGCACTTCCTTGGGAAGGCCCGCCATTTCGGCAATGCCGCCGGCATTGTCGGTGACCGGGCCGAAGGCGTCGAGCGCCACGATCATGCCGGCGAGGCCGAGCATGGTGGTGACGGCGATCGCCGTGCCGAACAAGCCGCCGAGCTGGTAGGTGGCTATGATGCCGCCGACGATGACGATTGCCGGCAGTGCCGTCGATTCCAGCGAGACCGCGAGGCCCTGGATGACGTTGGTGCCGTGGCCGGTCACCGACGCCTGGGCGATGGAGTTGACCGGGCGCTTGTTGGTGCCGGTGTAGTACTCGGTGATCACCACGATCAACCCGGTCACCACGAGGCCGATCAGGCCGCAGATGAACAGGTTCTTGCCGGTGATCGTCATGCCGGCGACGGTGCCGACCTCGCCCCAGCCGAGCGTGGCCGAAGTGGCGACGCCGAGGCCGACGATCGACAGCAGGCCGGTCACGATCAGGCCCTTGTAGAGCGCGCCCATGATCGAGCCGTTGGAGCCGAGCTTGACGAAGAAGGTGCCGACGATCGAGGTCAGGATGCAGGCGCCGCAGATGGCGAGCGGATACAGCATCGCCGCACCGAGGACAGCGGTGCCACCGAAGAAAATGGCGGCCAGAACCATGGTGGCGACAACCGTCACCGCATAGGTTTCGAACAGGTCGGCGGCCATGCCGGCGCAATCGCCGACATTATCGCCAACATTGTCGGCGATGGTGGCCGGGTTGCGCGGATCATCCTCCGGAATACCGGCTTCGACCTTGCCGACCAGGTCGCCGCCGACATCGGCGCCCTTGGTGAAGATGCCGCCGCCGAGACGGGCGAAGATCGAGATCAGCGAGGCGCCGAAGCCGAGCGAGACCAACGAGTCGATGACGATACGATCGTTGGGCTGAAGACCCATGAAATGGGTCAGGACGAGATAATAGATGGAGACGCCCAGCAGAGCGAGGCCGGCCACCAGCATGCCGGTGATGGCGCCCGACTTGAAAGCGATGTCGAGGCCGGCGGCGAGGCTGTTGGAAGCCGCTTGCGCGGTGCGTACATTGGCCCGCACCGAAACATGCATGCCGATGAAGCCGGCGGCACCCGACAGAACGGCGCCGATCAGGAAGCCGATGGCGGCGGTGATTGACAGCAGCCACCAGGCGAGCACGAGCACGACCACGCCGACGATGGCGATGGTGGTGTATTGGCGCGCCAGATAGGCCTGGGCGCCTTCGCGGATGGCGGCGGAGATTTCCTGCATGCGTGCATTGCCCTGATCGGCCGCGAGGACCGAACGTGTCGCCCAGATGGCGTATAGGATTGAAAGCAGGCCGCAGGCGATGACGGCGGAAATAATGGTCATTGCCGAATTTTCCTCGATTGTTGGCCCAAAAGAACCCCTCCCTGGGCCGTTGAGACAAAGAACGGATTCCGCGCGCGGAATCCGCCTCTTCGCATCGGTGTATGCGAAACAGGGCCGCGAACGTCAAGATATTGTTCGGTTTTTGCCCGGCTTTCGCCCAAAAGACAAAACCCGCGACGGCAGAGCCGAAAGGGCCTTGGATTTAGATCGATTGAAATCGCGCTAGGGAACCATCCGGGGCAAGACCTCCGTCTCCCCGAGGATCATTCCGCTTCGCGACCCATCCGGCGCGCCGTGTAGCGCTCTACCGCCGACAGTCCGTCATAGATCAGCACGGCAAGGGCCGCCACGATCAGGCCGCCCTGCAGGATGAAGGCGAGATTGTTTGATAGCAGGCCGGCGATGATCACCTCGCCGAGTGTCTTGGCGGCCACCGTCGAGCCGATGGTGGCCGTGGCCAGGCTGATCACCACGGAGAGCCTTATGCCGCCAAGGATGATCGGTGCACTGAGCGGCAACTCGACCTTGGTGAGCCTTTGCCAGCCGGTCATGCCGGCGCCACGCGCCGCCTCGACGACGTTAGCCGGCAGCGTCGTCAACCCGGTCAGTGCGTTCTCGAAGATCGGCAGCAGTCCATAGAGAAACAGCGCGATCAGCGTCGGCTTCTCGCCGAAGCCGACTGCCGGCACGGCGAGCGCCAGCACCGCCACGGGCGGAAAGGTCTGGCCGATGTTGACCAGGCTGCGCGACAACGGCAGAAATTCGACGCCAGCCGGCCGGGTGACGAGGATGGCGAGCGCCACCGCGACGATGGTGGCGGCGACGGTCGCGATCAACACGGTGCGCAGATGCAGCAGCGTCAGCGTCAGCAGGCTGCCCTGATTGTAGATTACGGGAGCGTTGTTTTCGGTCAGCGGCTTCAGCAACGGCTCGAACCACCCCGGACTGGTGATGAAGGCAACAAGCAACACCACCAGCGCAAGCCTGAGCAGCAGCGGCAGCCAGGCCCTCATGCCGGCCTCGCCGCGCGCTTGATCAGTCCGTCGACGGTGACGCGGCCGATCGGCTTGCCGTCGGCACCCTTCACCGGCAGCGCCGGCCTGCCGGACCAGAGAAGTTCCGCGAGCGCGTCACGCTGGCTGGCGTCGCCGGGGATCGCCTCGCCTTCGGCGCCGCCCTGCTCCACCGCATCGCGTACCCGCCCCAGCGACAGTAGCCTGAATGGTTTTTCGCTGGCTCCGACCAGGGTTTCGACAAAGCTGCTGGCTGGGTTCGCCAGGATCTCCGCCGGCCTTGCATATTGCACGAGCTTGCCGGCATCCATCACCGCGATCTTGTCCCCCATGTGCACGGCCTCCTCCATGTCATGAGTGACGAGGATGATGGTGGTGCCGAAGCGCTTCTGGATTGCCAGCAGATCTTCTTGCGCCTTGGTGCGGATGATCGGGTCGAGTGCGCCGAACGGCTCGTCCATCAACAGCACGTTGGGTTCGGCGGCGAGCGCGCGGGCAACGCCGACGCGCTGCTGCTGGCCGCCGGACAGTTCATGCGGGTAGCGCGGCCCAAATTCCTGGGGGTCGAGTTGGTAGAGCGTCATCAGCTCGTCGACGCGGGACTTGATGCGTGCCTTTTCCCAGCCAAGCAGCACCGGCACGGTAGCGATGTTCTGCGCCACCGTGCGATGCGGAAACAGGCCGTGGCCCTGGATGGCGTAGCCGATGCTGCGGCGTAGTTCGTACCCCGGCACCGATCGGTTGTCGGCACCATCGAGCTTGATGACGCCGGCGGTCGGTTCGACCAGCCGATTGATCATGCGCAGCAGCGTCGTCTTGCCGGACCCCGAGGTGCCAACAATGACGCAGACCGTACGCGGCTCGACGACCATCGAGACGTCGTCGACGACAGTGGTCGCGTCATAGCGCTTGGTGATGCCTTCGATTTCGATCATGCCGTTTCAACCCTGCGCTTGGTGGCGGTCATTTCGATCACGGCGTCGAGGATGATGGCGGCGGCAAAGGCGAGTGCCACGGTCGGCACTGCGCCAAGCAGCACCAGGTCCATCGCCGTCTGGCCGACACCCTGGAAGACGAACACGCCGAAACCGCCGCCGCCGATCAGCGCGGCGATGGTGGCAAGGCCTATATTCTGCACCAGCACAATGCGGATGCCGGTGAGGATCACCGGAAAGGCCAGCGGAAACTCCACACCGAACAGGCGCTGGCGGTCCGTCATGCCCATGCCCCGCGCCGCGTCATTGGCGGCACGCGGCACGCCGGCAAGGCCGACCACGGTGTTGGCCACCACCGGCAGCAGCGAATAGAGGAACAGGGCGACGAAGGCGGGCGCCGTGCCGATGCCCCTGATACCGAGCGCGGCGGCCCCCGGAACGTGGGCCGCGACCCAGCCAAGCGGCGCGATCAGCAGTCCGAACAGCGCGATCGAGGGAATGGTCTGGATGATGTTCAAGACGTTGAGGACGCCGGCCCGCAGGCTCTCGACACGGTGGCACAGGATGCCGAGCGGCAGGCCGACGATCACGGCGGCAAGCAACGAGCCGAGAGCAAGGGTCACATGCTTGGAGCCTTCGGCCCAAAAGCTGTCGGCGCGGTTGGAGTATTCCTTGAGGATCGAGAGGCTGTCCCAGCGTCCCGAAATCAGCAGCAAGCCGATGGCCAGCGCCGCAACGACAAGCACGCCGACGCGCGCCGAGGGCGACAGGTTGAGCCGGGTCAGCACGTCGGCGAGCAACAGCGTGAAGGCGAAGATGAGAATCCAGAAGCCGGATGCCGGCGAGACCCGAGCAAAGGTATTGCCGGCTGGAGTGAGGAATGTGCCGGCGACGCCGATGAGCAGCGCCAGCGCGACAAGCGTCACGACGCTCGCTGCAAGGCGCAAGACGAGCGGCGTTTTGAGGAGCGCGATGATTGCCGCCGCGACAATGATTGCGAGCAGCAACGGCCCTATAGCCTGCGGCAGCGCCTCGACGATAGAGCGTGCCTGGCCGGGAACGATGCGGTTCGCGCGGAAGGTGGCGAATGGCGCGAGAAACGCGGCGTAAGCAGCGAGTGCAGCGATGACCACGCCGAGCTTATCGAAACGCGGGGTCATAAGGCGCCTCGCACTGACGTCGCTATCGACGCGCAGCTATTTCAAAAACCCGTTCTTCTTCAAAAAGTCCTCGGCGACGCCCTTGACCGGCTCGCCGCCGACCTGCACGCGGCCGTTCAGTTCCTGCAGCGTGACGAGATCGAGCTTGGCGAAGACCGGCTTCAGCAGCGTTTCGATCTCCGGGTGCTCCTTCAGCACGGATTCGCGGATGATCGGCGCCGGCTGATAGACCGGCTGCACGCCCTTGTCGTCAGTCAGCACCACGAGCCCCGATGGCGCGATGCCCCCGTCGGTGCCGTAGACCATGGCAGCATTGGCGCCGCTGGTCTGGTTGGCGGCGGCCGCGATGGTTGCCGCCGTATCGCCACCAGAGAGGGTGATCAGCTGGTCCGGCTTCAACGTGAAGCCGTAGGTAGTCTGGAAGGCCGGAAGGGCTGCCGCCGAATTGACGAACTCGGCGGAGGCCGCCAGGACCACCTTGCCGCCGCCGGCGACATATTTGCCGAAGTCCGACAGCGTGACGAGCTTGTTCTCGTCCGTCACTTCCTTGCGCAGGGCGATCGCCCAGGTGTTGTTGGCCGGTGCCGGTGACAGCCAGACGATCTTGTTGGCGTCGTAGTCAAGCTTCTTGGCCGTCTCATAGGCCTTGGCGGCATCCTTCCACACGGGATCATCGGCCTTCTCGAAGAAGAAGGCGGCGTTGCCGGTGTATTCGGGATAGATGTCGATCTCACCGGCGGTGATCGCCTTGCGCACCACGGGCGTGCCGCCGAGCTGGATGCGGTCCGTGGTCTTGATATTGTTGGCGTTGAGGACGAGCTGGATAATGTTGCCGAGCACGCCACCCTCGGTGTCAATCTTCGAGGAGACGACGACCTGAGCGCTCGCGGAAGCCGCCGTGATGGCGAGCGCGATTGCCGCGCTGGCCAGAACCTTGACTGAAAACATTGTGAAACCCCTTGCTGTAAACCGGAATGCGGTGGCCGCATATGAGCATGGCTTCAACGGCCAGTCGGGGCACACGGTTTCATAAGAAGGGGGACCAGCGCAATATTTTTGTTCCGGACGCGCCGATTTGGGCCTGGCGGCAACAGCGGGCTGGCGATTGGCCGCTATCGGGTGAATAATGCCACGAGGGTGGCGGCAAACACGGAGAGCGTGTCATGGCCATACACAAGGTCGGTTATCTCATCGGCAGCCTTGCCCAGGCATCCATCAACCGCAAGCTCGCGAAGGCGCTTGTTCAACTTGCCCCTCCCGAGCTCGAAATGACGGAAATCGGCTTCAAGGATCTGCCTCTCTACAGTTACGACTACGACGCCAATTTCCCGCCGGCCGCCCAGGCTTTCAAAAAGGCGATCGCCTCCGTCCAGGCCGTGCTGTTCGTCACCCCGGAGTATAATCGCTCGATCCCCGGCGGACTGAAGAACGCGATCGACTGGGCCAGCCGCCCCTACGGCAAGAATTCATTCGCGCGCAAACCGTCGGCCGTCATCGGAACATCGCCGGGCGCGATCGCGACCGCTGTCGCCCAACAAAGCCTGCGCAGCGTGCTGAGTTTCTGCAACTCACCGCAGATGAACGCGCCCGAAGCCTATATCCAGTTCACGCCGGGACTGATCACGGATGACGGCGAGGTGACGGTTGAATCCACTGAGGATTTCCTGCGCAATTACATGGCTGAGTTCCATATGTTCATAGCGCGGGTGCTTCAGGTTCTGCCGCCGGACGCATAGCTTTCGAATTCGCGTCAAGCCGGCCGCAAGCTTGTGATCTTCAGCGCGCCGAGTGCCACGAAGCAAAGTGCGGCGACCGGAAAGATCATCCAGTTGAGCATCGTCCAGCCCCAGGCGTTGTAGACCATGCCCGACATCAGCGACGCACAGGCGACGGAGCCGAACAGGACGAAGTCGTGGAAGCCCTGCACCTTGCCCTTTTCGGAAGGGTGGTAGCTGGCCGCCACCATGGCGGTGGCGCCGATGAAGCTGAAATTCCAGCCGAGGCCGAGCAGGATCAGCGCCGTCCAGAACTGCCACAGCGCCAGGCCCGACAAGGCAACGACGGCACAGCCGATCAGCAACAGCAGGCCGAGGGCGACAATGCGCTCGGCGCCGAAACGATGGATCAGCGAGCCGGTGAAGAAGCTTGGCCCGAACATCGCCATGACGTGCCAGGAGATGCCCAGCGTCGCATCGTCCTCCGACAGGCCGCAGCCCACCATGGCGAGCGGCGCGCCGGTCATGACGAAACTCATCAGCGCGTAGCTGCCGACGGCGCAGAAGAGCGCCGCGACGAAACGCGGCTTGGTGACGATTTCGGAAAGGGGTCGGGCATCGCCGTCGGCAACGTCCACCTTGCTCGCGGTCCTCGACGGCAAACGAAGGAACGACAGGATGACGGCGCCGACAGCCGCCAGCGGCAGGATCGAGGCGAAGGAACCGGCAAACATGACTGGTGCGAATAATTCGCGCGTGAAGATGACGATCTGCGGCCCGACGATGGCGGTGATGATGCCACCGGCGAGCACGAAGGAGATGGCGCGGGCCTTGAACGCCGGCGGCGCGTTGTCGGCCGCGGCAAAACGGAACTGCTGGACGAAGGCGCCGCCGACACCGATGACGAGCAACGCGAACGCGAACAGCCAAAAGCTGCCGTGGAATAGAGCCAGGGTGGCGACCAGCCCGCCGAGCGCGGTGACCACGGTTCCGGTCATGAAACCGCCACGCTGCCCCAGCCAGCGGATAATGGCGGCCGCGGGCAAGGCGCCTAGCGCCACACCGAGATTGAAGCCGGTGATCGGCGCGGTCGCCAGGGATTTGTCGGCGCCGAGCAGATATTGCCCGGCCAGCGCGCCCATGGAAATGGCGATGGGAGCCGCCGAGCCGATGATCGCCTGCGAGGCAGCGAGGATCAGCGCGGTGCGCCGCGCCTCCTTGCCCGCCTCGACGGCGATGGCGGTCACGAAGCGTCCTTGCCGCGTCCCTCGCCACGCACCCGGCGTGACACGCGGTCGAGCACGGCATTGACCAGCTTCGGCTCGTCTTCTTCGTAGAAGGCCTTGGCGATGTCGACATATTCGGTGACGATGACCGCGACAGGAACGTCCTCGCGCTTCATCAGTTCGTAGACGCCCGCGCGAAGGATGGCACGCAGCGTCGAATCGAGGCGCGACAGCGGCCAGTCGTCGGTCAGCGCCTGGCGGATGATCGGATCGATGGTCTTCTGGTTCTCGACGACGCCGGTCAGGATGGCGCGAAACCACTGCGCGTCCGCCTCGCGATAGAGCGCGCCGTCGACTTCCTTGCCGAGACGGAACGCCTCGTACTCGGCGGTGATCTCGAACACGCCGCTGCCGGCGACATCCATCTGATAGAGCGCCTGCACGGCGGCCAGACGGGCAGCGCCGCGCTTGTTGGCGTGGCGCACCGCAGGCTGTCCGGGCGAAGCGGGTTCGCTCACGATTGCGCTCCCAGTTGTTCCTTCAACGCGATCATGGTCAGCGCCGCGCGCGCGGCAAAGCCGCCCTTGTCGCCTTCGGAGCGCTTGGCCCGCGTCCACGCCTGCACATCGTTCTCGGTGGTCAGGATACCGTTGCCGATGCAGACCGAGTCCTGCACGGACAGGTCCATGAGCGCACGGCTGGATTCATTGGCGACGATGTCGAAATGATAGGTATCGCCACGAATAATCGTGCCGAGGGCGACAAAACCGTCATAGCCCGTCCCGCCTTCGGCCATGCCGTCGAGCGCGAAGGTGATCACCGCGGGAATTTCAAGCGAACCGGGAACGGTGACGACGTCGTAAGTCGCGCCCGCTTCGTCGAGCGCGCTTGTCGCGCCATCGAGCAGTGCGTCGGCGAGGTCGTCGTGAAAGCGCGCCTCGATGACGAGGAGGTGAGCCTTCTTCTTGGGACGAATGAACGCCTTGCCGTGTTGGGATGTGCCAGCCATAGATGTCTCCGGAGTCGCCGGTGACTTAGGCCGAAGCCGGTTTGATCGCAAGCGGAAGATTGCCCGACGCGTATCAGCTTGCCGTGGGTCGGACTGTCCCGCAGGCGATCAAAGCCCCTCTTTCGCCGCCTCCGCCAGCCGGGCTGCGTAGCGGGCCATGGTATCGATCTCGAGATTGACGCGGTCGCCTGCCTTGCGCTCGCCCCAGGTGGTGACGGTCAGCGAATGATGGATCAACAGCACGTCGAAGCGGGTGCCCGCCACGCTGTTGACAGTGAGCGAGGTGCCATCCAGCGCCACGGAGCCTTTCGGCGCGATGAATTTCGCCAGATCGCGCGGCGCTTCGAGTGTGAAGCGCACCGCATCGCCCTCGTCCCTGCGTTCAACGATCTCGGCGGTACCGTCGACATGGCCCGAAACGATGTGGCCGCCAAGCTCGTCGCCGATCTTCAGCGCCCGCTCCAGATTGATCCTGGTGCCGGACTTCCAACCGGACGCCGTGGTCAGCCTGAGCGCCTCCTCCCAGGCCTCGACCTCGAACCAGCGCGCGTTCGAGCCGCTGTCGGGCAAAGCCGTGACCGTCAGGCAGACGCCACCGCAGGAAATCGACGCGCCGATGGCGATGGTCTCGGGATCATAGGCGGTGTCGATGCGCAGTCCCACCCCTTCCCGCAGCGGCTTGATGGCGGCCACGGTGCCGATATCGGTGACAATCCCGGTAAACATCGATCACTATCCCTGAAAATCCCTGATCCATTCGGCGTAACCGTCTTCGCCGAACCGCATCTCGCGCAGCTTGCGAAAACCCACGGGGACATGGTCAGCGTCGACAGGCGATGCAATGCCATCTTGGCCGATCGCTTCCGGTCCCTGGAACAGCACGATGCGGTCCACCAGCCCGTCGGCCAGGAAGGCGCTCGCCACCTTGGCGCCGCCCTCGACCAGCACGCTTGCCATGCCAAGCGCCGCCAGATCCTCGAGCAGCTCCGGCAATGCGACGCCGCCCTCGTGCGTCTCCGTACCGATGAAGCGCACGCCGGCGCGCTCGAGCGCGGCCCGGCGCTGCGGATCGGCCTCCAGGCAAGCCGCCACATAAAGAGGTACGCGATCGACGCCCGACACCAGCTTCGAGCCCTCCGGCAGCCTGATCTGGCGGTCGAGCACGATGCGTGCCGGCGACCGGTTCTCCAGTCCGGGCAAACGCACCGTCAGTGCCGGATCATCTTCCAGCGCCGTGCCGATGCCGACCAGGATGGCGTCCGCCTCGGCGCGCATCAGGTAGACTTCGCGGCGCGCCATGTCGCCTGTTATCGCGACCTGGCCGGCGCCTTCCCTGCCGATCTTGCCGTCGCTGGAAAGCGCAAGCTTCAGAATTACTTCCGGGCGCTTTCTCAGAGAGCGAATCAAATAGCCCGCCATCTGTTCGGCAGCTTCCGTGGCGAGGACCTTTTCGACCACTTCGACACCGGCCTCGCGCAGGATGGCGTAACCCTTGCCGGAGACCCGCGGATCGGGATCACTGGCGGCACCCACGACACGCGCGATGCCGGCATTGACCAGCGCGTTGGCGCAAGGCGGTGTGCGGCCGTGATGGGCGCAAGGCTCGAGCGTGACATAGGCGGTTGCGCCACGCGCGAGTTCGCCGGCCTCGGCAAGCGCCTCGGTCTCGGCGTGCGGCCGGCCGCCGACGGCGGTGACGCCGGTACCGACGATCATCGGTCCGGTCCCATCATCGCGCACGATCAGGGTGCCGACGGAAGGGTTGGTCGAGGTGCGTCCGGCGTTCTTGCGCGACAGCCGCAAGGCCGCGGCCATGAAACGGCGGTCAAGGGCCGCTTGTTCGGCCTCGCTGCGTTGCGGTGCTGCCATGCTCAGCCGGCGTCCTCTTCGCTCTTTTCTTCGTCCCCCTTCAGCTCGCCGAGCAGCTCGTGGAAATCCTTGGCCTCACGGAAATTGCGATAGACCGAGGCGAAGCGCACATAGGCGACATCGTCGAGCGATTTCAACGCATCCATGACCAGCCGGCCGACCTCCCCCGAGGCCACTTCCGTTTCGCCGGAGCTTTCCAGTTGGCGCACGATCCCGGTCACCGCGCGATCGATGCGCTCGGGATCGACATTGCGCTTGCGCACCGCGATCTCGACCGAGCGCAACAGCTTGTCGCGGTCGAACGGCACTTTTCGTCCCGACTTCTTGACCACGACGAGGTCGCGCAACTGCACGCGCTCGAATGTCGTGAAACGGCCGCCGCAATCGGGGCAGACACGCCGCCGGCGGATCGCCGCGCCATCCTCGGCGGGGCGCGAATCCTTCACCTGCGTATCTTCGGACTGGCAATAGGGACAGCGCATGGAGAGCCTTGGGTTCGCGAATCTGGTGGGGTGAAAGGCTTAGAACCTTTCCGGTGCGGATTGAAGCAGTTCCGCTTTTCCACGGCCTGCCGTACCTCAGAGATAGCGAGGCGCGAGGAAGATTGCCAGCACGGCAAGCAGTTGCGCCGGCCAGCCCGCTATGGCGCCACGTCCTTGGTTGGAAAGCCACAAGACGCGCCGAGATTGCGATAGGCCTTTGTAAAACCGTCCATCGGAATGCTGGCGACAGCCTGCTTGCCGAAAGCCACATCGAGCGAGGTAACCTGGCGCATGGCCCGCAGCAGCGCAAGACTGGCCTTGGCCTGGTTGTCGATCGTCCAGCTCGGACGGCCGTTGACGGCGTCATTGGAATAGACAGTCGTCGAAACCTTGACGCCGGGGTCGCCGAAAGTCGCCGCGATCTTCTTGCCGGTTAGCAGGCTCTTGTTGTCGATGGTGATCAAGATTGCCGGATAAGCATCGGGCGGCAGCGCGTCGCCGGTCGAGATCGACAATGTCAGCGTGCCCGAATTGCCACTCGCATCGAAGAAGGCTGTGGAAGCCGCGCAGGTCTTGTGCGCGTCCTGGCCGGTGTCGAGCGTATCGACCATGGTCGTCCACCGGCCGAAAGTGCTGGTGGCAGGCATGTCCGCGGCGGGCTGCGTCTGCGCCAAAACGGGGCCGCAGGCGGCCAGCCAACCGAAGGCGCCGAGAGAAGCAAGACAGAAATTGCGCATCATCAATTCTCCGGTTCGATGCGTCACCCGATCAGGGGTGACGCGATGCCGGTGGATAAAAGATGACGCTTCGCGCCCGGTCAACCGAGATAAGCGATCAACCGAGATAGGGATAGAGGGGGAATCGATCGGTCAATGCGACGACCTTGGACTTGACCGCCGCCTCGACCGCGGCATTGCCTTCGTCGGAATTGGCGACCTTGAGCCCATCCAGCACCTCGGCGATCAGCTTGCCAATCTCGCGGAACTCGGCCTGGCCGAAGCCGCGCGTGGTGCCGGCGGGCGTGCCGAGCCGCACGCCAGAGGTAACGAAGGGCTTCTCCGGATCGAAGGGGATGCCGTTCTTGTTGCAGGTGATGTTGGCGCGGCCAAGGGCCGCCTCGGCGCGCTTGCCGGTGGCGTTCTTGGGCCTGAGATCAACCAGCATCAGGTGGTTGTCGGTGCCGCCGGAGACGATGTCGAGGCCCGTTTCCTTGAGGCTGGAGGCAAGCGCCTTGGCGTTGGCGGCCACGCTTTCGGCATAGACCTTGAAGCTCGGCTTCAACGCTTCGCCGAAGGCTACCGCCTTGGCGGCGATGACATGCATCAGCGGTCCGCCCTGCAGGCCGGGGAACACCGCCGAGTTCATCTTCTTGGCGATATCCTCGTCATTGCACAGGATCATGCCGCCGCGCGGGCCGCGCAGCGATTTGTGCGTGGTGGTCGTCACCACATGGGCGTGCGGCAGGGGCGAGGGATGCACACCGCCGGCAACGAGGCCGGCAATGTGCGCCATGTCGACCATCAGATAGGCGCCGACGGCGTCGGCGATCTCGCGAAAACGCTTCCAGTCCCAGATGCGCGAATAGGCTGTGCCGCCGGCCAGGATCAGCTTCGGCTTGGTCTCGTGCGCGGTCTTTTCGATGGCGTCCATGTCAAGCAGATGGTCGTCCTTGCGCACGCCATAGGAGACGACCTTGAACCACTTGCCGCTCATGTTGACCGGCGAGCCATGGGTGAGATGTCCGCCGGAATTGAGGTCGAGGCCCATGAAAGTGTCGCCGGGCTGCAGCAGCGCCAGGAACACCGCCTGGTTCATCTGGCTGCCGGAATTCGGCTGGACGTTGGCGAAGTTACAACCGAACAGTTTTTTCGCACGCTCGATGGCCAGTTCCTCGGCCACGTCGACGAACTGGCAGCCGCCATAGTAGCGCTTGCCCGGATAGCCCTCGGCATATTTGTTGGTCATGATCGACCCCTGCGCCTCGAGCACGGCGCGCGAGACGATGTTTTCGGAGGCGATCAGTTCGATCTCGTGGCGCTGGCGACCGAGCTCGTTGCGGATGGCGCCGAAGATCTCCGGATCGGCATCTTCCAAAGTGGTTTCGAAGAAGGATTCGAATTTGTTGGACGCCGCCGCTGCTGTTGCCATGGCCTGAGTTCCCCTAGGGTTGGAAGGGCAAATTCGTGCACGCCGTCGTCCCGAACCACTCAACGGCCTTGGGCGACATGCATTGCGTTCGCCGGGCCATTAACACAGTTGTTTTGGGCTCGCCACGTTTGCAGCGCGAAATTTGCTGGCCGGTTTGCGCCAACGGATCGCGGCGGATCGCTATTTCCTGTCCCGCCGCTGCTTCAACAAGGCCTCGGTCAAGGTGATTTCAGAAAACAGCGCGCGCATCGTGTGATCGTTGATCTCCTGGCTGCGGAACATGGCGCGCAGCGCTGCACGCTCGGCTTCGATGCCGGCCGCCCTGAGTTCCAGTTCCAGCCTGCCGGCCTCGCGAGCCTCGGCGCGGGCCTCGTCGGCTTCGTCCGAAGCCGCGATGCGTCTACGGTAGCCTGCCACGATGCTGTCGGCGACGGCCAGCCGGGCCTGGACCGCCTCGCCCTCGCCCGCCTCATTGGCGATGCTCTCGATCATGGCGATCGCCGCATTGGCGGCGCCGACGCGCGCCCGGCGCTCTTCCGCCGCCGCCGGATCCTTGCCCGGCTCGACCAGCCCCCGCGCTATCCTGGGCAAGGCAAGGCTGGCGATCAGAAGCGAGCAGATGATGACGCCGGCGGCAAGGAAGATCACCACATCGCGTGCCGGAAAGGGAGAGCCGTCCTGCAAAGCGAGCGGCAATGACAGGATGCCCGCCAACGTGATGGCGCCGCGCACGCCGGCCACGGAGCCGGCAAGCCGGACGCGAAATCCGAACGGCTCGGACTCGCGTTTGCCGATGCGCGCCGCGATCGCCTGGGCGATGTCGCCGACCCAGATCCACAGGAAGCGCAGTCCGATCAGGCAGAGCGTCAGGATCAGCACCGTCGCCACCGGCTCGATCAGCCAATGACGGCTGGACAGTTCCGGTGGGACCTTGCGGATGACGTCGGGAAGCTGCAGGGCCGAGCAGGATGAACAGAGCGCCATTGAAGACGAAAGTGAGCGTCGCCCAAAGCGACAGGGTCTGCATGCGCGCCGACACACCGAGGAAGCGGTACATGCCGGAAGCCCCGGTCAACAGGCCGGCAGTGACCGCCGCCAGGATGCCCGAAGCACCGACATGCTCGGCGCCGAGATAGGCGACGAAAGGCAGCAGGATCATGACGAGAACCTGCGCCTCCGCTGGCACGCCGCCGATGCGGTTGAGCAGCTGCAGCGCCTTGGCGGCGATAAACAGCGCCGCGACACCGGCCAGGATGCCGGCGGCGACGGCGTAGAGGAAGCTGAGCGAGGCTCCCGCGAAGGAGAAGCTGCCGGTCAATGCCGCCGCCACCGCAAAGCGGAACATGACCAGGCCCGACGCGTCGTTGAGCAGCGACTCGCCCTCCAATATGTGCATCAGCCGGGACGGAACCACATTCCTGTCGACGATCGCGGACACCGCCACGGCGTCGGTCGGCGACAGCACGGCAGCCAGCGCGAATGCGACGACGAGCGGAATGCTCGGCACCAGCCAATGCAAGGCATAGCCGAAGCCGACAATGGTGAAGAAGACGAGCCCGACGGCGAGATCGAGTATGGGTCCGCGCAAGGCGACGAGTTCGCGCTTGGGCGCCGCGAAGGCGTCGCCGAACAGGAGCGGCGGGATGAACACCAGCAGAAAAAGCTCCGGATCTATCTCGACATGCAGGCCCTTGGCCGGCCAGGCAAGGGCCGCGCCGATGGCGATCTGCAGCACCGGCAGCGGCACCCGAACCAGCCGGACGAGCGCGCCCGACAGCGCAACGAAGACGAGCACGACGAGAATGAAGATGGCGACGTCCATGGCACGATCCCGGCTGTTTGCCGACCATCGCCAATCGCCTGAGCTTCGTCCAGCCGGCCGAATGAGTGGATCTGACGGCGTCCGCAACAAAAAAGCCGCCCCTGAGAGCGGCTTTTTGGAAAAAATATCAGCTCGTTACAGCGAAGACGTGATCTGCAGTTCGCTGTTGCCGTCGAGCGCATAGACGTCGTCGCGGAACTGGACGACGCCGGGTCCTGTCGACCAGGCAGAGAGATAGAGGAAATGCACCGGCACCGGGTTGGTGACCTGGATCGGCGTGTTCTGGCCGGTCTTGATGGCCGCCTCGAAATGCTGGCGATCCCAGCCGGGCGTGTCGCGAAGGATCCAGGTGACGAGATCGCGCACGTTCTGGACACGCACGCAGCCCGAGGAATCGAAGCGCATCATCTTGCCGAACAGGCTCTGCTGCGGCGTGTCGTGCATGTAGACGCCGTCCGGGCTCGGGAAATTGATCTTGACCGACGCCATGGCGTTTTCGGAACCGGGATCCTGGCGGAAACGGTATTTGGCGGCATCGTCCGTCGACCAGTCCACATTCATCGGATCGACTTCGCTGCCATCGGGCGCGAACAGGCGGATATGGCTGTTCTTGAGATAATCGGGATCCTTCCGCATCAACGGAATGATGTCCTTGCGCACAATCGAGACCGGGGCGTTCCAGTACGGATTGACGATGATCTCGTTGATCTTGGAATTGACGATCGGCGTCTGGCGATCGATCTTGCCGACGATCGCGGTGTGGCGAAGCACGACGCGGTCGTTCTCGACCGCTTCGATCTGCGCCGCCGGAATGTCGACCAGCACATAACGGCTGCCCAGCGTGCCGGCCTTTTCCTTCAGCCGCTGCAGATTGGTCTGCAACTGGCCGAGCCGGATCTGCGCCGAAACGTTCATCGCGGCGTAGGTGTATTTGCCCATCGAACCGTCAGCCGGCAGGCCGTGGCGCAACTGGAAACGCTTGACCGCCGAGTCAACATAGGAATCGAACGCTGTCGAAATGCCGGCGCTCTGCGACAGGTCGCCCGCAACCATCAGGCGCTTGCGCAGCGGCACCACGTCCGGATCGTCGACGCCGAGTTGCAGCTTCTTGGTCGCGGGAACGTCCGTCCAACCGCCCTGCCCGACAATGTTCTGATACTGCGCGACCGCCTGCTCGGTGAAGGCGACGGTCTGGGGACTGAAGATGGGCAGCGTCGAGGCCACCTTGCCGCCTTCGCTGGCGCGGGCATCGAACTGATCGTCCCAGTTGCCGCGGGCCGAGGATTTCAGGATATCCCCGATCACATCCTGCGCATTCGCACGCCCAGCCATCACGGCGGCGGCGAGCGCGGAGGCTCCGGAAAGGAAAAAGCGGCGGCTGGTTCTCATGGACGTTCCAGACATTCTTGTAGCGGTTCGATCACTTGCTGCGTCGACCATCGCGCGATCTCGCCCGCACTCTAAAATCGGCAATCTTAACAATTAGCCAACCATGGTCCGTATCACATTGGCGACCAAGGCAAGGGGCGCGACACGGTTGCGGGTGGACGCATGGTCTTCACCACAGCATCACTGCCGCTCTCGGTTCCATTGGAATATGGCGGCAACGTGGCCTTGGCCCGTAATTTGCTTTGGCCGAACGCGCGAAAAGAGAAGACCGGTGCTTTTCGGCACCGGCCCTGACTGGAGGTCGCTGTTTCGGCCACGCTTCTGCGGCGGGGCTCCGTTTCCAGGATGCTCTTACATCCGGTAGGCAATCGTGTCGTTCCAGAAGCGGTCGAGGCGCTGCAAAGCGCGGTTCATCTGCTTGAACTCGTCGGTGTTGATGCCGCCGACCTGTTCGATCGAGCCGACATGGCGCTCATAGAGACCGGCAACCACGTCTGCCACTTCATTGCCTTTCGGCGTCAGCGAGACACGGACCGAACGGCGGTCGATGCGCGAGCGCTGGTGATTGATGAAGCCGAGATCGACCAGCTTCTTCAGATTGTAGGAAACGTTGGAGCCGAGATAATAGCCACGCGAGCGCAGTTCGCCGGCGGTCAGCTCGGAATTGCCGATGTTGAAGAGCAGCAGCGCCTGGATGGCGTTGATGTCGGAGCGGCCGTTGCGGTCGAATTCGTCCTTGATGACATCAAGCAGACGGCGGTGCAGGCGCTCGACCAGCTGCAGCGATTCCATGTACAGGGAACGGATAGCCTCGCGGCGATCGTCGGAAACGTTGGCGGTCTTCGCCGCCGGACGCGAATTGATCATTGTCTTTGCCTCTCGTTTGTCGCCTTGGTGATTTTTTGTTTTTCACCTTGATCGCGACACTATCGAATACTCATAAAATTCGACTTAAACGCTAGGGCTAACAAGAGCTTACCGGTAAGAGGTTTCGCAAGACGCTTAACGAACGGTCACCCGAGCAAGGATGATTAACCTAAAGATTTAGGCAATGATCGCCGCACCGGATTCAGGCGGTAGCCAGGTCGTCAACGCGTACAAGGGCTTGCAGCATGTCGCGGCGAATAGGATTCGCCCGCCGCGGGCTTCTGATTTTATGCATGTCGTTGTCCCGGAACCGAGGACACTTCCGGGCGACATGCATTAGTGCCGTGCCGGTCGTTTCTGCAGGTAGATGACGACGCGAAAGACGATATAGAGCAGCGCCACGCAGGCATGCGAGACGATAATCAGCAGACGATGGCCGAAAAGCTCGGGAAAGCCGGCATACATGACCGTCTCCGTGACCGCGCAGATGAACCAGATCACCGGACCCCAGGACGCCAGCATCCACAACCCCGCCGCGGCGAAGGGAAAGAACACGGCGAGCATCACCGCCGCCACCTGCCAATGCACCGGCATAAGGTCGAACCGCCACAGCGAGCCCGGATAGAAGCCGATCAGCTTGATCCAGTAGAGGATGCCGAACAGCAGGCAGTAGCCCGCGATGACGCGCTGGAACCAGGCGAAGATCACCTCGACCGTCGAGGGCTGCAGGATGACGCGTCTCGATGTCACTTCGCTCACAACTCGAGCTCCCGATCGCCGAGCGGGGCAAAATAGGCCTCGACATCCGCCTCGCTAACCGCATCGATCGCTGCCGGCCGCCATTGCGGCTTCGAGCCCTTGTCGATGATGGCGGCGCGGATGCCTTCGTAGAAATCGTGGCCGGCCAGCATCCGGTTCAGGATGCGGAACTCCATCCTCATGCAGTCGTCCATCGACAATGTCTGCCCGGCGCTGATCTGTCGCCAGGCGACGCGAAGGCTGGTCGGCGAGCGCGTGCGGATCGTTGCCAGCGTCCCGGTGGCGAATTCGTCATTGCCCGCGCGGTCCAGGCTTTCGATCAGATCCGGCAGCGACGGTTGGGCGAAATGGCGGGAGATCGCCTCCAGGATCGGCCTGTCGGTCTCCCGCTTGGCCGGAACAAAGAAACCGCGCAGCACCGATTCCGGATCGCCCGTCAGCGCCAGCCGATCGAGGAAGCTTGCCTGGTCTTCAGCCTTGATGGTGTGGGTGGCCAGCCCCGACCACAGCGCATCGCCATAACGAATGCGGTTCCCGGTCAGCGCCAGGTACATGCCGAAGGAACCGCCAAGGTCGGGCAGCAGATGACTGGCGCCGACGTCCGGGAAAAAACCGATGCCGACCTCCGGCATGGCGAACTGGGCATTCTCGGTCATCACCCGGTGCGAACCGTGGAAGGAAATGCCGACCCCGCCGCCCATCACGATACCGTCGATGAGCGCCACATAGGGCTTCTTGAAACGCGCGATGTAGGCGTTGAGGCGATACTCGTCGGCGAAAAATTCGACCGGTGGGTTTCCAGCCCGGCCGGCTTCGTAGATGTGCAGGATGTCGCCCCCGGCCGAAAACGCCCTGCCCTCGGCCTTGACCACGACGACATCCACACCCTCGTCGCGCTCCCAAGACCGCAGGGCCTTGCCCAGTGCCTTGATCATGCGATGGGTGACGGCGTTGAGCGCCTGCGGCCGCGTCAGCGTGACGACCCCGGCCCTGCCCAACCTTTCGAAGCGAATTTCGTCGCCTCCACCAAAATCCATCGCCAGAGAATCCTTGTTCCCGCGCCTGCGGGACTGAAGTGCTAAAGGCGGCACATGGGTGCGTCAATGGCTGCAGCCCGGCCGCCTCGATCTTGGCGGCTAGCGGTCGCCGATGCTAGACATTGGTGGCCGCTACGACAGGCCGAGAGCAGGATAGTTAGCCATGCCGCATTTTTTGCGCTTTGCCTTTGTTCTGAGTTGCCTGTCGTTTTTGTGGGCAACCAATGTCCCCGCGGGGGCAGCCGACCTTGGCGACCTTTACCACTCGCAGACCATTGTCACCGGCCAGGGTGAAGAAAATCGTCAGCTCGGCTTCAGGACCTGCCTCGACAAGGTGCTCGTCCGTGTTTCGGGCGATCAGCGGCTGCTTGCCAGACGCGAAATGGACGCGCTGCGCGACAAGGCCGGCAGCTTTGTCGACTCGTTCCGCTACCATGACCGGATGGAGGGCATTCCGATCCATGACGAGCAAGGGACGCATGACCGGCCGCATGATCTCACCTGCTTCTACAAGCCTGATGCGATCGACAGGCTGCTGGCGTCGCTCGGCAGCAGGCCCTGGCTTGGCGAGCGGCCGACACTCACCGTCTTCCTCACGACCGAACAAGGCGCGCGGCATTTCATGCTGAGCGCCGAGGAAGGGCGTGGCGAGACGATGCGCGAATCCTTCGTCAATGCCAGCGGGCCGATGCTGATGCATGTCGCGTTTCCCAAGGCCGCGCAACTTGCCGGCTTGGGCGAAGAAGCGCTGCGCGCGACGGACATGGCAAGGCTGGATCGAGTGGCCAAGCAAGCCGGAGGCGACCGAGCGCTCGCCGGCAGCATCGTGTGGAGCGACAAGGAACTGGGCTGGGTCGCCGATTGGCGACTGGCCGATCACGGCAAGACCTATCGTTGGCAGGTGCGCGGTGTCAGCTTCGACGACGCGTTCCGTGTGGCAATCGGAGGCGCGGCACAGATCCTTTCGGGCAACGGGCAGCCCTGAACCAATAGGCGTGGTGGGACAGCGCTGTGGCGGCTTTCGGCACTGGCACAAACGTGTCGCATTGGTCAGCACCAAAAGCTCGTGGTAAAAGCCGCCGATCCGGAGTTTTGGCCATGAACAAATTCACCCCAGCAAAAGCTGCCGGCGCGCGCAGCGTCGACGATGTCACCGGCAGCCGCCGCCTGCGCCGCATGCGCAAGGCCGACTGGTCGCGCCGGCTCGTGCAGGAGAACAGGCTTTCGGTCGACGACCTGATCTGGCCGATCTTCGTCGTCGAGGGCAGGAATGTCCGAGAGCCGATTGCCGCCATGCCCGGCGTCTTCCGGCTTTCGGTCGACCTTGCCGTCAAGGAGGCCGAACGGGCGGCCAAGCTCGGCATCCCGGCCCTTGCCACCTTCCCCAACGTCGATCTCGGCCTGCGCGACCAGACGGGTTCCCACATCCTCGACCCGGAAAATATCATCAACCGCGCCACACGCGCCATCAAGGACGCGGTACCCGAGATCGGCATCATCACCGACGCCGCACTCGACCCGTTCACCAGCCATGGCCATGACGGCATCCTGCGCGACGGCATCATCGTCAATGACGAGACGGTCGAACAGGTCGCCGCGGCGGCCGTCATCCAGGCGGCGGCCGGCGCCGACATCATCGCGCCGTCCGACATGATGGACGGCCGCATCGGCGCCATCCGCGACGCGCTCGACGCCAACGGTTTCCAGGACGTGGCGATCATGTCCTACGCCACAAAATTCGCGTCGGCCTTCTACGGCCCCTATCGCGAGGCGGTCGGCACCGCCGGTCTGCTCAAGGGCGACAAGAAGACCTATTACATCGACCACGCCAATTCGGACGAGGCGGTGCGCGAGGCCGAACAGGACCTCGCCGAGGGCGCAGACATGCTGATGGTCAAGCCCGGCCTGCCCTATCTCGACATCATCCGCCGGCTGAAGGACGAATTCCAGATGCCGACCTTCGCCTACCAGGTCTCGGGCGAATATTCGATGATCAAGGCGGCTGATTCCAATGGCTGGATCGATGGAGAGAAGGCGATGCTGGAATCGTTGCTCGCCTTCAAGCGCGCCGGCTGCGACGGCATCCTGACCTATTTCGCACCCGAAGTGGCTGTGATGCTGAAGGGGTAGCCCGACTTGCCGGGCAAGGCACTTCAGTAGATGTCACCACTCTTTCGACTGGTCGGCGGTTCTATCGAAAACCCGCTGACAAAAACTGGCGGCTGCAGCTATGATGGAAGCGGCCGACAGCCCGCACCCTCGGCCAAGAGGTATGGCGAACGCTTCCTGAGGATGCTTCCTGACCCGGTTTACCGTCGGGCGAAGGTGTCGGCAATGCGGCACTGACGAAGGCTTTGCCGTGACCCGAGGAAACGGACATGCTTGCCTATCGCGATGCCAAGACGATGGCGAAAGCCATGCGGGAGGCGCTTGCCGCCCGCAGACTGACGATCAGCCACAGCGAGGCCCTTGAGATCGTCGCGCGCCAACCGACCGGCCAAGGAGGCGGCGGCCGTAGCTTGGCGGCAATCGGAAATACCTTTTCCGGCTCGAAAAACCACTTGCAATTCAAAATCAGTTTGCTAGAAGAAACCACTTGCAAAAGACAACTGGTTCTCAAGGAGGAGGTTCTCATGTCCAAACTTCGCGTCAACGCTTTCAGCCTGTCGCTTGACGGCTATGGCGCCGGCCCCGATCAGAGCCTTGAAAATCCGCTCGGTGTCGGCGGACCGGCCCTGCACAAATGGGCTTTCAGCACTCGCACCTTCCGCAAGATGTTTGGCCAGGAAGGCGGCGAGACAGGCGTTGACGAAGACTTTGCGGCGCGCAGCTTCGAGAATGTCGGCGCCTGGATCCTCGGCCGCAACATGTTCGGGCCGATCCGGGGCGAGTGGCCTGACGACAGCTGGAAGGGCTGGTGGGGCGACAATCCGCCCTATCACGTCCCGACCTTCGTGCTGACGCATTACAAGCGCGATCCCATCGTGATGGAAGGCGGCACGACTTTTTATTTCGTAACCGACGGCATCCATTCGGCTCTCGAACAGGCCAAAGCCGCCGCGTCAGGCAAGGATGTGCGGGTCGGCGGCGGCATCTCCACCATCCGGCAGTATCTGCAGGAAAAGCTGATCGACGACATGCACGTGGCGATCTCGCCGGTGCTGCTTGGCAGAGGCGAGAACCTTTTTGCGGGCCTCGACATGCTGAATCTTGGCTACCAGTGCAGCGAACAGGTTGCGACGGCACTGGCCACGCACGTCGTCATCAAACGGGCGTAAGGTGGAGAAACCCTCGACGAAAGCCCATTTCTCCCCGTCACTATACGGGGAGAAAGACAAAACTCTCGCTCAATACTTCTCCGGCACGTAAAGCTCGCGCGGCAGCACCTGGCGCTCGTATTCCGGGTTGAAGACGCGCTCCGGCAGCGTGATCTCCTCGTGCGGCACCTCTTCATACGGCAGCTGCTTGAGCAGATGGTCGATGCAGTTCAGCCGCGCGCGCTTCTTGTCGTTACCCTCGACGATGAACCAGGGCGCCTCGGGAATGTTGGTGCGGGCGAAGGTCTCCTCCTTGGCCTTGGTGTAGTGTTCCCAGCGCACCCGCGACTGCAGGTCCATCGGCGACAGCTTCCACTGTTTCATCGGGTCGTGGATCCGCATCAGGAAGCGCATTTGCTGTTCCTCGTCGGTGATCGAGAACCAATATTTGACCACGGTGATGCCCGAGCGCACCAGCATGCGCTCGAACTCCGGCACGTCATGGAAGAACTCCTCGACCTGCTCGGGGCTGGCAAAACCCATTACCCGTTCGACGCCGGAGCGGTTGTACCAGGAGCGGTCGAGCAAAACGATCTCGCCGCCTGCCGGCAAATGCGGGACATAGCGCTGGAAATACCATTGCGACTTCTCGCGTTCGGTCGGAGCCGGAAGCGCCACGACGCGGCAGATACGCGGATTGAGCCGCTGTGTGATGCGCTTGATGACGCCGCCCTTGCCAGCGGAGTCGCGGCCCTCGAATATCACCACCAGTTTCTTCTTGTGGTAGGCGACCCAGGATTGCAGCTTGATCAATTCGGACTGGAGGCTGATCAGGTCGCGAAAATACTGCATGCGATCGATCGAAGGCGGATGCGAGTTCTTGTAGATCTTGGCGATCTCCATCGAGAGGGCCGGCTCCGACATTTCGAGCTCATAGTCCTCGTCGAGCGTGTCGGCGAGCTCGGCTTCAAGCCAGTCCTTGGCAGGGGAATTCTGTTTCAGCTCGGTCATATCAACTGCTCCGCTTGCAAGCCCTGTCGGTTACCACTGGGCGCTCCAAATTGCTGGCCGGCGGCCGGGAATGGAAACACCTGAGCCGACTTCAATATAGGCCGGCGGTGACGGTTTTATTGCAGCACAGGCGCAATTGCCGACGTTGCAAATTCCGCGATGTCTGATCGATCGACCGTCGTCGCATGGCGACAAGCCGGCCGAATTGTCCTACAAATGCGCGGTCGCCTTCCAGGCCTGCCTTGCCGGCACGCCTCTTCAACAAAATCGTGAGGATCTGACATGGAATACCGCACCCTTGGCCGTTCCGGCCTGAAGGTTTCGACACTGACGCTTGGCACCATGACATTCGGCGGCGCCGGGCCCTTCGCCGCGGTCGGCAACAGCGATCTCGCCGAAGCCAAGCGGATGATCGATATGTGCATCGATGCCGGCATCAACCTCATCGACACCGCCAATGTCTATTCCAACGGCCTCTCCGAAGAGATCATAGGCGAAGCTCTCGGCGGCAAGCGCAAGAACGATGTGCTGATCGCGTCCAAGGCGCGGATGCGGATCGGCAAGGGCCCGAACGACGAGGGCCTGTCGCGCCATCATCTGATCCGTGAATGCGAGAGCAGCCTGAAGCGCTTGAAGACCGATGTCATCGACATCTATTTCGTCCACCAATGGGACGGCCTCACTCCGCTCGAGGAGACCGTTGCCGCGCTCGACAGTTTGGTCAGCCGGGGCAAGGTGCGCTACATCGGCTGCTCCAACTATTCCGGCTGGCAGGTGATGAAGGCGCTTTCCATCAGCGACAGCCGTCACCAGCAACGCTTCGTCACCCAGCAGATCCACTATACGCTGGAAGCGCGCGAGGCCGAGTACGAGCTCTTGCCGATCTCGGTCGACCAAGGGCTGGGCGTTTTGGTCTGGAGCCCGCTCGCCGGCGGCCTGCTGTCGGGCAAATACCGCCGCGACAGCCCGACCGCTCGCCAGCTTGCCGGCTGGTCCGAGCCGCCGATCCGCGACGAGGACCGGCTGTGGCGGATTGTCGATGTGCTGGTCGAGATCGGCAAGGATCGTGGCGTCTCGGCGGCGCAGGTGGCGCTCGCCTGGCTGCTCGGACGCCCTGCCGTCTCCTCGCTGGTGATCGGTGCCCGCAATGACGTTCAGCTCAAGGACAACCTTGCGGCGGCGGCCCTGAAGCTCGGCACCGAAGAACGCCAGCGCCTCGACGCGGTCAGCCGGCCGGCTCTGCTCTACCCCTACTGGCACCAGCAACTGACAGCGAAGGATCGCTTCGGCCCAGCCGACCTGGTTCTCGACCGCAGCGATATCTGATCAGCGTCAGGCAGAGAGCAAGAGCTAGCCGCCGATAAACCGCCAGAGTTCGGGATCGGGTTCGATCTGGCCGCCGAGCACGAAATATTTGTAGAGGACGAGCAAGGAGATCGCATGCTCGTCCCGTTCATTGGAGAATTTGCGGCAATAGGCATTGGCTGCGGCGATGATGCGCTCCGCCGCGGCCGGGTGCGCTTCGAAATAGCGCACTTTTTCGCCGAGATCGGCAAAATCCGGGTCGAGCGGCGCATAGTGGACACCGGCCTCGAGCTGGCTCTCGCCAAACCATGTTTCGTAGGTCGGCGGCGGCATCAGACAGAGCGAGTTGGAATTCATGATCCATTTGAGGTTGGTCGCCACGTCATTGCCCTCCAGCGAGACGATGTAGCGATAGCGCAGGTGCTGGCTGATGCTGAGGAAAGGCTTGCTGTACTTAGCCGGTGCGCTGCGCTTGTGCGAACCGGCATCGCAGAACGGCAAGTCGCGCGCGACATCCAGGAACCGTGTCCTGATCGGGTTGTTGAGGTCGCCGCGCCAGACCACGGCAGGGCGCTTGTCGGCGAAGGCGACGGTATCGAGGGGCATGTGGAAGTGGCGGAATTTGTTGAACTTCATGACGACGGCATTGCCGTTGTCGGCGCGGATCGGCCGGTCCTTGACGAGGGTCGGCAGCTTGGGCACGCCGATGACATCACCGAACTTCAGGTCGATGAGCAATGATGGATCGAAATAGCGGGCAAATTCCTTCAGGTCGTAATAGTACATGCTCGGTTCAAACGGTATCTTGTCGATGCGCACAGCATCCGGGCCTGGTGTAAAAGCGTCCTGCAGCTTGTTGTAGTGATTCAGTCGCCGGCGCACGGCCTCGTCCGAGAGCCTGGCCTGCTGCAGGCGGCTGGCCAATCGCCGCCGGAAGATCGCCTGGGGCGCGATATCGCGCATGACGTTCCGCGCATAGTAGAAGACCTTTGCCGTCGTTCGTTGGAGGGTGGCCATGGACTCTTTTGATCAAAGATAAACGCGGTTGAACAAGTGAAGGTCGGGATGGTTCCCGCAGCATGATTGCCCTACCATCCAGCCACGCATTCCGATAGCGCCCGAATGCGGCTGGCGGCCTCGACCGAGCGCCGCAACTAGCCCGTTATGTAGCGCCACACCTCGGCATCCGGTTTGATCTGGCCCGACAGCACGAAGTATTTGTAGAGCACCAGCAGGGAGATCGTCTGCTCGGTCTGTTCGTCGTCGAATGTCCGGCAATAGGCGTTCGCAGCCGCGATGATGCGCTCCGCCTCCGCCGGATTCCGCTCGAAATAGGCGACGTGGTCCTCAAGGTTCGAGAAATCCGCCGCGAGCGGCACATAGTGGACGTTGGCTTCGAGCTGCCGCTCCGCAAACCAGGTCTCATAGGTCGGCGGCGGCATCATGCAGAGCGACTTCGAATTCATGATCCATTTGAGATTGGTCGCCACGTCGTTGCCCTCGAGCGAGACGATGTAGCGATAGCGCTGGTGCTGGCTGATGCTGAGAAAAGGCCTGGCGTATTCGGGCGGTGCGTTCGGCTTGTGCGAACCGGCATCGCAGAACGGCAGGTCGCGCACAGCGTTCAGAAATCTTGTCCTGATCGGATTGTTGAGATCACCGCGCCAGACAACGGACGGCAGCTTGTCGGCGAACGACATGGCGTCAGCCGGCATCTGGAAATGACGAAACTTGTCGAGTTTCATGATGATCGCGTTCTTGTCGTCAGCACAGATTGGCCGGTCCTTGACGATCGAAGGCACCTTGGGGACATTCCTGACGTCGCCGAATTCCAGGTCGATGAGCAGGCCGGGATCGAAGTAGCGGGCGAACTCCTTGAGGTCGTAATAGTACATGGTCGGCGTGAAGGGCAGTTTGCCGATGCGCATGGCATCGGCGCTTGGCGCGAAACCATCCTGCAACTTGTTGTAGTAATTCAGCCTGCGGCGCGCCGCCTCACCGGAAAGCCTGGCCCTTTCGAGACGGCCAGCCAGCCGGGCACGAAACAACGCTTGCGGAGCGACATCGCGCGCGACGTTTCTCGCATAATAGAAAATTTTTGCTGCGGTCCGCGAAATTGTGGCCATCGGTCACTTGATCAAAACAAACGGGCGGTTCTCAATCCATGGCGCCCGCATGTCCTACATCATTGTGGCGCCGATCTGGCAAGCGCCCGCATCTCTTCGATGCCAGCAGCCACGCATTATCGCTTCGGCTGTTGTGTTTGACGGCTAATGCTCCTAGGCAGGCTCAGGGCCGCAAGGCAGTCACAAAAAGGAGCCGACATGGCGCGAGCACCAAACTACGATCAGGAACGCAAGGAGCGCGACCGCCAGAAAGCGGCCAAGAAGGCTGAAAAGCTGGCGGCCAAGGTTGCCGCGCGCGAACGTACGAAGCCTGAGACTGAGACCGAAACGAAGGATTAACGGCATCCGGCCCGCTAATGCGGGCCGAGCCTCAAATCCAATTGTCAGCCCAAACCGCGAGCTAATATCAGGCTGGCGCCTTGTCGCTGATGAAGACATCCACTTCCCGCGCCGCGGCGATGAAAGCGCGCCTGGCATTCATCGCCGGCTTGTCGCCGGCGAGCGCGTCGTGACAGGCCTGCAGCGCCGCACGATGCTTGGGGCTGCGCTTGCCGGGCCAGTTGTTGAGGAGGTAATCGGAAGCCTCCCTTGCCGAACGCAAGAGCTGAGTGCTTCCCGCCGTGACGGATTTGACGGTCACAGGTGTTTCAAACCGGTTGTTTTCCATCGCCGCTCTTACGCCATCGGCTTCCTTGAAGCGAGGCCGAAAGTGCGCTTCACGTCAGACCCGTCTGTTTTTCCGGCCAGCGCGCCGCAGCGCATGGACCGCACTAAGCGGCGACGACGGCAAATCCCCTGGCGCGAAGGCCACGTCGGTCGTTGGCAAGCGACGTCACCAGCCGATCACGGCTGCCGACGATGTGGGCCGACAGCAGCCGCGCGGCTTCATCAGCCTGACCGAGGCGTGTCGCGGCAAGAATGGCGCGATGTTCGACCCAGGCACGGCCAAGGGCCGTCTCGTCACGCACTTCCAGCCAGCGGGCGCGCGACAGACGCGTCATCGCGTCACGAACCGCCCGGAACAGGAATTCGTTGCCGGAGAGCCGCGCCAGCTCGATGTGAAAATCCATGCCGACACGATGCCACTCCTCGCGCGGCGTATTTTCGTCGCAGGAATCGAGCATCGCCTCGATGACATCGATGGCGCTCTTGTCGGCTTGCCCGCACGTCAGCCGCAATGCCGCGATCTCGACCGCCTCGCGATAGACCGCAACCTGCTCGAGTTCGGCCAGATTGATGGGCGAAACGGTCCAGCCGCGCCCGTCCCTGCCGACCAGCCCCTCGGTCTCCAGCCGCAGCAGCGCCGCCCTGACAGGCGTGCGCGAGGCGCCGAATTGGCTTTCGATCCAGCGTTCGGTCAGCCGCTCTCCCGGCCCGATCTCGAGCGCCAGGATCATCTCGCGAAGCTGCCGTTCGACATTCTGCATCTGCGACATCGCGCGCCCTTTCCAAAGCCGCATTGACAGCGGCCGGCGTGAAGTTCATGACGGAGACCAATTTGTATCCCAAAATGGTATCCGCAACAAGGGCTGATACCGGGCAGGCAGGGCATGACGCAGGAAGACACGCAGCAAAGCGGCTACAACATTCACTGGCGGCGCAATCTCGCGGTCTGTTTCGCGGGCTCGTTCAGCACGCTCATCGCCATGACCCTGCTGTTGCCATTCCTGCCGCTCTATGTCGAACAGCTCGGCGCACAGGGCCACGCGGCAATCGTGCAGTGGTCCGGCGTCGCTTATGGCGCCACCTTCTTCGCCGCGGCCACAGTAGCGCCGCTATGGGGGCGCCTGGGTGACCGCTACGGGCGCAAGGTGATGCTGGTGCGCGCCTCCTTCGGCATGGCGATCTGCATGTCGCTGACGGGCATGGTCGAGACGGTCTGGCAACTGGTTCTGCTGCGCCTGCTGATCGGCTTCGCGGGCGGCTATTCCTCCGGTTCAACCATACTGGTGGCCATGCAGACGCCGAAGGAGCGTTCCGGCTGGGCGCTTGGCGTGCTGTCGGCGGGCATTACGGCGGGCTCGCTGGTCGGTCCCCTGTTGGGCGGCGTGCTGCCGCCGGTGATCGGCATTCGCGCCACCTTCCTCTTGTCAGGCGGTGTGATCTTCCTCGCCTTCCTGGCAACGACCTTCCTCATCAAGGAGAGCCCGCGTCCGAAGCCAGCCAAACCGGTGTCGGCGGCAAAACCGAAAAGCGGCTGGTCGCAGATCCCGGACAAGCGCCCGGTCGTGGCCATGCTGACCACCGGCATGCTGCTCGCCTTCGCCACAATGTCGATCGAGCCGATCATCACCGTCTATGTGCAGCAGCTCATCGAGGACCGGAGCAGGGTGACGCTCGTCGCCGGCGTTGTGATGTCGGCCGCCGCGCTGGGCACCATCCTCTCGGCGTCTTGGCTCGGCAAGCTCGCGGACCGGATCGGGCACTGGAACGTTGTCGTGGGAGCACTGGCGGTTTCGGCGCTGCTGCTTATCCCGCAGGCTTTTGTCACCAATAGCTGGCAGCTTATCGGCCTGCGTTTCCTGATGGGCCTGGCGCTGGGCGGCCTCCTGCCCTGCATCACCAGTGTCATCAGGCACAACATCCCCGACGGCGTTGGCGGCAACGTGCTTGGCCTGGCGATCTCGGCGCAGTATGTCGGACAGGTCGCGGGGCCACTGGCCGGCGGTTTTGTGGGCGGCCATTTCGGCATGCCGGCGGTGTTTCTCGGCACGTCGGTGCTGATGGCGCTCGGGGCGGCCTACAACTGGATCGTCCAGTCGCGGCGGACGCGGCATATGGCGCTGGAAGCGCGCAAGCCCTGACGCTTGCTGAAGAAAGAAGGAGCACGCCGGCCATGAACCCCGATCCAAACGGCAGCCGCCTCCTCGTGCTTGCCGGCGGCCTCGTCGGCGCGGCGGGGGTGGCGCTTTCGGCGGCCGCCGCCCACCGCGGCGGCGCCTTTACCGGCACCGCCGCGTCGTTCCTGCTGATGCATGCGCCGGTCTTCCTCGCCATCGGCCTTATCGGCGCGAACCGCTGGCTGCGCATCGCCAGCCTCGTTCTGCTCGCCGGGCTGCTCCTCTTCGCGGGCGATCTTCTCGCCCGCGATTTCTGGGGCTCAAGGCTGTTTCCGATGTCGGCGCCGATCGGCGGCACCCTGCTCATTGCAGGCTGGCTGGCGATAGCGATCTCGGCCGTGGCACGTCCACGACCCTGAAATGATTGCTTGAGGTCAATCCCGGCGGCGTTCCGGGCGGACCCAAAGGGCACGGCCGCCAACAGCAGGTTTCACCCGCCGTCGCGCTTCCGGTCGCTCGGTGGCCGGTGCGATGCCCCAGTAGTTGCGGTAGATATCTTCGAACAGATGCTTGATGGGATGCATGACTCATCCTCCTTGTCTTTGAATCGATCCAATCGTCGGGCGCGAAAAAGCCGGTTTGATCAGCTCCGCTTGCGCGCCACCAAGAAGCGAAGATCGCGAACCCATGGGCCCGTCTCACCACGATGCCTAGCCTTGTTGGTGGCTGACCCGATATTCCAGTCGTTGCGGTAGATGTCGGCGAACAGGTAGTTGACGGGATGCATGGCGCTCCTCCCTTTTTGGCTATTCAACAGAACAAGCTGCCACTTGGATCGATTCAAATCTAGGATCGAAACCGGCGCAGGTCAAGCAAAATTTGAATCGATCCAACGAAAATACTAGATGCGGCGGAAGAACGTGCTACATGGATGTCAGGAGGCACGCACAAATGGCGTCACTCACCGCAGGCAATCGACGACCCGTACGGCTGGCCGACATCGCCAAGGCCGCCGGTGTTTCGCACGGCACCGCGTCCAACGTATTCAGCCGCCCCGAGATCGTGCGCGAGGAAGTCCGCGAACGGGTTCGCGCCGCGGCCGAGGCAATGGGTTATGGCGGCCCCGATCCAAAGGGCAGGCTGCTGCGGGCCGGCAAGGTCAACGCCATCGGCGTGGCCACCGCCGAGCCCCTCTCCTATTTCTTCGACGATCCGTTTGCGCGCGTCATGATGGCGGGCATCTCGCAAGCTTGCGATGCGACCGGAGCCGGCATTTCCCTGGTCTCGGCCGCCAACAACGAGCAGCTTGCCTGGAACATCCAGAGCGCTCTGGTCGACGGCTTCATCGTCTTTTGCATCGAAGGTGGCTCGCGCCTGGTGGAGTTGGCACGTGAGCGCAAGCTGCCCTTCGTCGCGCTCGACCTCGACTCCGAGGACGGCTCGGTCGCCGCGATCGGAGTCGACAACATCGCCGGCGCCGGCATGGCGGCCCGCCATCTCACGGATCTCGGCCATCGCCGCTTCGCCGTCATGGCCCTGCCCTTCGCCGACAACAGGACGGGCCTTGTTTCGGCCGAACAGGTTCGGGCGGCGACCTATGCCGGAACGCGCGACCGCCTCACCGGCTATCTCCGGGAGCTTTCGCGGGTTGGCGTCGACATAACCAAAGTGCCTGTCTACGAGACCGCCAACGACGTGGCGAGCACGAAGGCGGGGCTCGAGACCATCTTCGCCTCCGACACGCCGCCCACCGCCATTCTGGCCATGTCGGACAGAATAGCCCTGGTGGCGCTCGAATGGCTGAGCGCACGCGGGCTGAGCGTGCCTGACGACGTTTCCATCGTCGGCTTCGACGGTGTTCCGGAAGCAGCGGTGTCCGAGCCGCCATTGACCACGATCGCCCAGCCGATTGCCGAGATGGGCCGCCTTGCCGTCAGGGCGATCCTGGAGAGCGACGGGCCGGTCAGCCGGCATCAACTGCCGGTCGAACTGATCGTGCGAGCCTCGACGGCTTCGCCACGCGGCTGAACCGCACGGCCGAACCGCCTACCGATTGGCTCTTGCCATGGCAGTCCCCAAAGGCGCACGAACCGGCGCGGGAACCGTTTGGGCCGTGCGGGCCTTGCCCGAACCGCCGATGGTCGACAGCCATTCGAGATAGAAGGCGAGCGCGAACTGCATGGCGATGCCGGCCGATATCAGCAGGCTGTCATAGACGAGCCCGCCCGGATTGATCAGCTTCATCACCTGCGCGACCATGGCGATCACCGTGCCGGCGATGAAGACCGGCAGCGATCTTTTGCCCAGTATGGCCAGCGGATGGTCGGGGCTGGTGCGGAACAGGTTTGACACCGTCGGCAGGGCGACGACGAGGTAGCTGACCGCCAGGATGTGCAACAGCCGCGGCAACGACAGGAAGGTCTTGTCGAAGCCGCCGATCACCACCGGCAGGTTGAACCACGTTATCTGTCCCCAGAGCGGGCTATGCACCCACACCAGAGCCGCCAGCACATAGGTCGCGGCCGCGCCGACAAGCCAGCGGTTGACCGGAATGACACCGCCGCGCCTGACATGCAGCATGGCGGCAAGGCCGATGTTGAACAGGAACTGCCAGGACAACGGGTTGAGGAACCAGAAACCGGGCTCGGGGTAATTGGGCGGAGCGATCTCCCAAATTCCGGCAACCAGCCATAGCGTGCCGGACACGACAAGCGCCGCGACGGGCCTGGAGCTGACGAACAGGACGAACGCCGGCGCCATCAAAAGCAGCGCCGCATAGACCGGCAGGATATTGTTATAGCCGAGCTGATGGCCGAGCGTGACGATGCCGACCAGCACTTGCGGCGTGTTTTTCATCAAGGGCTCGATGTTGATGAGCGTCAGCAGTTCCGGCCGCTTGGCAAACACCGCCACGGCGCAGAACAGGGCCATCACCACCATCGTCGTGACGATGTGGGCGACGTAGAGCACGCCGGCCCGCCGCCACATTTTCAAGGTCGCCAGAAGCCGGCCACCCGGCCGGAACTTTGTGCCGTAGGCGAGTGCGACCGAAATGCCTGATATCAGCACGAACGCCTCGGCCGCGTCCGAAAAACCGAAATTCTTGTAGGTCAGGGTCTCGAAAGCCGTGCCCGGCACATGGTCGACGAAGATGGTGAGCAGTGCCAGCGCGCGCAGCACATCGATACGCGTGTCGCGTTCCAAGATACGCAAATCGCGATCTGGCGAAACAGGGGTAGTCATCGACAAAAGGCCTCAAAGCTGGTTGTTCATGTCCAGCAATGCGACCCCCGACGCACCGCTTCGATTTCTCCCACAGGGAGTGTATCGGCGCAGAAACGGGCCGGAATGAGCCTGGTTCAATCAACTTTCGCGGAGCATGAAAATATTGCGTTTTGAAGCCGGCAAATTGAGCGAAACCTCATATAATCAATGGGATGTGGTATGACTGGCGCCAGTGTCGAAAATAGCCCTCTGATGCTGGATCTAGCCTTTCCCTATCGCCTCCTCGGTGCCGGCAAAAGCGGCCGCGCGTTCCTGTTCCTGGTGCATGGATCGGGTATCGACGAGACAAGCATGGTGCCGCTGGCGAGGCGCATCGCGCCCGACGCCACCCTGATCGCGGTACGGGGCCGCATCCCGCAGGAGGACGGTTTTCGCTGGTTCGAGCGAATCACGCCGACGCGCTTCGGCCAGCAAAGCATCCGTGTCGAAACCGCCGCCTTCGCGGCATTCGCAAGCGAAGTCGCCGCGCGCCATGGGCTCGATCTCGCCCACGCGACATTCATTGGCTATTCGAACGGCGCCAATCTGGTTTCGAGCCTGATGCTGCTCCATCCCGGCATTGTCCGGAGCGCGGCGCTGCTGAGGCCAATGCCGGTGCTCGACAAGGTGCCTTCAACGGACCTCATGGGCACACGGACGCTGATCATTGCCGGGGCGGCGGACGAGACCTACGGGCCTTTCGCGTTGGCGCTGGTGACGCTGCTCAGCCGGCACGGTAGCGAGATCGACGCCCGGATCGTTCCATCAGGCCACGAAATCGGCGACCCGGACGCCGCGATTGTCGAGCGATGGCTGGCCGGAGCGGCACAGGGAGGCTGACCGCCTTTGCGACCGCTCGCTGCCCAATCAGCGTTCGGCCACCATTCGAACTTCTGCCCCGGCGATCAGCAGGGCGAGCCCGCTTTCAAACAGCGCCTCGTGTCCGCCGGCACGGTAGTGCACCAAGGCTTCGCGCAAGAGCGGATGATCATGCGCCGCGGCATCCAGCGCTTCGCCACGCCCCGGACCTGACGGATATTCGGCTTGCTCCTCTGTGACACAGCCGACCGTGTAGCGGCCGACCGTCATCAGCAATTCCATGGCTGGAATCGCCGCCATGCCCTCGCCCGCCAGGAATTCCAGCAGCCGCTCGAAGTGCCCGAGCTCTTGCGGATCCGCTTCCGTGCCGGCGTGGACACGCGCGCCGTCGCGATAGGCAATCAGGGCGCTGCGAAAGCTGCGGGCATTCTTGCGCACGAAATCCTGCCAGGTCTCGCCGAGCCGTGGTGTTCGATGCCGATGGCCGCGCCGCAAGATCTCTTCGTTCATCGCGTCAAGCAAGGCGCGCTTGCTCCTGAAATGCCAGTAGAGTGCCGGCTGCTGCACCTTGAGCCGCTGCGCCAAAAGGCGGGTCGACAGCGCATCGATGCCAACCTCGTTGAGCAAGCCTAGCGCTTCGTCGACGATCATCGTCTTGTCCAGTTTCATGCGAATCCGTCTGGTCCTCCAGCTTGCGCCGTGAATTTATCAGTGATAAACCTTCCTTATCAACGATAAATTCCTGAGTCCGATCGTGAAAAGAGCTTATCTCGTCGTCCTGATGGCGATGGCACTGGACGCCGTGGGCGTCGGGCTGATGATGCCGGTGCTGCCGGGCTTGCTGCGCACGGTCGGCCATGTCGACGATATCGGCTGGATTTTTGGCGCCTTCCTGTCGGCCTACGCCGCCATGCAGGTGCTTTTTTCGCCGCTGCTCGGCGCCCTGTCCGACCGCTACGGCCGTCGGCCGGTCTTGCTCGTCTCGCTCACGGGATCGATGGCGGACTATCTGTTCATGGCCTTCGCGCCAACACTGCCGCTGCTGTTCGTTGGCCGGCTGATCGCGGGCGTCACCGGCGCCAGCATGGCGATAGCTTCCGCCTACATGGCAGATATCAGCAGCCAGGATCGTCGTGCTCGGGGTTTTGGCCATCTCAACGCCGCCTTTGGCGTCGGCTTCATAGCCGGTCCGGCGCTCGGTGGCCTGCTTGGTGACGTTTGGCTACGCACGCCCTTCCTGGTTGCGGCAGCACTCAACGGGATCAACCTGGTACTGGCTTTCTTCCTGCTGCCGGAACCGAAGCGCGCGGGCGGCGCAAGCGAAATGCCGTCTTTCAACCCGCTGGCGCCGTTGCGTTGGGCGCTGACTTTCCCGGCCCTTTTGCCGCTGCTTGGTGCCTTCGCCGTTCTTGCCCTGGTCGGCGAAGTCGGCGGCACCATCTGGGTGCTCTATGTCCAAGGCAAATTCGCCTGGGACCTGTTCACCGTCGGCATCTCGTTGGCGCTGTTCGGGCTCTTCCATGCTGGAGCCCAGGGTTTTGTTGCCGGGCCGATCACCGAGCGCTGGGGCGAGAAAGCAGCGCTGATCATCGCCATCCTCGCCGACAGCACGGCCTATATATCGATAGCGCTGGCCTGGCAGGGCTGGATGGCCTTCGCCCTGCTGCCGCTGTTCTGTCTCGGCGGGATCGGAGCTCCGGCATTGCAGTCGCTGTTGACCTCACGCGTCGGCGCCGACCATCAGGGACGGCTGCAGGGCGTGCTCACCAGCATGACCAGCCTGGTCTCGGTGTTCGGGCCCTTCATCATCGCCATGCTCTATTTCCGCACGCGCACCGTCTTTCCCGGCACAGTCTGGATCGCGGGGGCGGCGCTTTATGTGCTGTGCCTGCCATTGCTCCTGCGAACCGGGTCATCTCCAGCCGTGCGGGAGGCCGCCGAATAGATATTTCTTGACGCTAGGCCGGAAGACGGCACTGTTCACCGCCGAAAACGGCCTCGGACTACCGTTTTCCACAGCGGCGACATATCACTGTCACAGATTACCTATCGAGATGCTGTTACCGAGGGGAAGTCTGCATGGCCGACAAGAACAGCATCACTCTGCTCGACGACACTTCGACATTGCCGGCAATCGTAGCCGATCCGTCCGACATCGCCAGAATCGAAAGCACGATCGACGTCAGAGACCGTGCCGGCATTTCTGTCTATGGCGACCGTGCCCAGCAGGCAGTCAGCGACTATGCCGACAAGATATTGTCCCAGTTGCGCAACCGGGACCTCGGCGACACCGGCGATCTCCTGACCGACATCATCATGAAGGCCAAGAATCTCGATCCGGCCTCGCTCAAGGACCAGGGTTTCCTCAGCGGCCTGTTCTCCTCGTTCAAGGCGCGGCTCGAGCGCTTCAAGGAGAAATACGAGGACGTGGCGGGACAGATCGATCGCATCGGCCTTGAACTCGACCGTCACAAGGACACGCTGCGGCGCGACATTGCCGTGCTCGACGACCTCCATGAGCAGACCAAGGGCTCCATCCTCAAGCTCGATGCCTATGTGCAGGCCGGCAAGAAATTCGTCGATGACTACCGCGCCAACGAGTTGCCGAAGCTGAAGGCCGCGGCGGATACCGCTAGCGGCGACACTGGAGGCACGCTGGAGGCGCAAACCTATCAGGACGCCGTGCAGGCGCTCGACCGCCTGGAAAAGCGGATCTTCTACCTGGTGCAGGCGCGCCAGCTCGGCATCCAGCAATTGCCGCAGATCCGCATCGTCCAGTCGGGCGACGAGACGCTGATCGAGAATTTGCAAGCAACCTCGGCGCTGACCGTGCCGGCATGGAAGCAGAAGATGGTCATCCTGCTTGGGCTGACCAACCAGAAGTCGGCGCTCGAACTGCAAAAGACCGTGACCGACGCAACCAACGAGATGATCCGCCAAACGTCGAAAATGATGAAGGACCAGGCGATTTCGGTCGAGGAACAGGCGCAGCGCGGCATCGTCGACGTCGAGACGCTGGCGCAGGCCAATCGCGATCTCATAGACACGGTACAAGGCGTGCTGAAAGTCCAGCAGGAGGGCCGCCAGAAGCGGGCCGACGCCGAAAAACAGATGGACCAGATGACGATCGACTTGAAGAAAGCGCTGACCCAGTCCTGATCGGAACCGCCATGCCGAAGACGCTGACGTCCGTTCTGCTGCTCGCCTTCGCGATGTTTTTGACGGCCTGCAATTCCAGCCAAGTCAAATTCTCGATCGTCTCCGGCTCCGAGAATACGGTGCTGGAGCCGATCGTCCAGGAATTCTGCGCCAAGCAAGGCGCGACCTGCACCATTTCCTATCAAGGCTCGCTCGACATCGGGCTCGGACTGCAAAAGCCTGGCGGCCTCGACAAGGATGCGGTTTGGCCGGCCTCCAGTGTCTGGGTCGACCTGTTCGACAGCGGCCGCAAGGTGCGCAACCTGACGTCGATCGCGCAGATGCCGGTGATTCTGGGCGTGCGCAAATCCAAGGCCACCGAACTCGGCTGGGTCGGCAAGCCGGTCTTCATGAAGGACATCCTGGCCGCAGTGAAGGACGGCAAGCTGAAATTCCTGATGACGTCGGCGACGCAGTCCAATTCGGGCGCCAGCGCCTATCTCGCCATGCTGTCCAGCGCGCTCGGCGGCAAGCAGGTGATCGAGCCGGGCGACCTCGACAATCCCGCCGTGCACGATGCGGTAAGTGCCTTGCTGCAAGGCGTCGAGCGCTCGTCCGGTTCGTCGGGCTGGCTCGCCGATCTCTACGTCGACAGCGCCGGCAAGGGCACCGTCTACGACGCGATGTGGAACTACGAGGCGACGCTGAAGGAGACCAACGACAAACTCAAGCAGATGGGCAACGAGCCGCTCTATGCCATCTATCCGGCCGACGGCGTCGCTGTCGGCGACTCGCCGCTGGGTTTCATCGATCATGGACGCGGAGCCGATGTCGAAAAATTCTTCACCGACCTTCTCGCCTATCTGCAGTCGGACGCGGCACGCAAACGCATCGCCGATACCGGTCGGCGGCTGCCGCTCGGCGGCGCGGCCATCCAGGCCGCCGCCGAGCCGGATTGGAATTTTGATCCCGGCAAGCTGGTGACGTCGATCCGCATGCCGGAGCCGGCCGTGATCCGCAAGGCGCTCGACCTCTACCAGGAGGCCTTGCGCAAGCCTTCGCTGACGGCGCTGTGCTTCGATTTTTCCGGCTCGATGGAAGACCAGGGCGAGAAACAGTTGCAGGCCGCCGCGCAATTCCTGTTCACGCCGGAAAAGGCAAGCGAGGTGCTGGTGCAATGGACGCCGTCCGACCGCATCTTCGTGCTGCCTTTCGACGCTGTCGTGCGCGACACATTCGAGGCGAAAGGCGACTCGGCGGGCCAGAGCGAGCTGCTGGCGGACGTTGCCCAGCAACGCGCCGGCGGCGGCACCGATATGTATGCCTGTGCCGACCAGGCCCTGCAGAAGATCGTTGCCACGGCGGACCTTTCGAAATACCTCCCGGCCATCGTCATCATGACCGATGGCCGCACCGATGGCGGCGCGGACCTGTTTCTCGCTCACTGGCGCAACGCCGCCGTGCGCGTGCCGGTCTTCGGCGTTACCTTCGGCGACGCCGACAAGAGCCAGCTCGACAGTCTCGCCAAGGCGACGTCGGCACGGGTCTTCGATGGCAGCGGCGATCTGGCCGGCGCCTTCCGCGCCGCGCGCGGCTACAATTAGAGCCTGCCGGGATGCGTGGCTTGTTCGGCAATGACTGGAACTGGATCGCGGCGGGCGTGATATCTGCGGTGCTGCTTGTCGGCTTGGGTTTTCTGACCCAGTTCCCGTTCCTGGTGTCGGCCATCATCGCGGCCCTCGTCTTTGCCGGACTGGTGTTCGTGCTGGCGCCGCGACAGCTTTTCGAAGGGCTCGACCTCAGCACGCTCAGCGGCAGCAAAGTGGCCTTCGCCCGCGAACTCCTGGCGCAAGCGCAGCCAGCCGCGGACCGGCTGTCGGCAACGGCCGGTTCGATCGCCGACAAGGACATGAAGGCCAAGGTGAAGAACCTGTCCGACATCGCCGCCGACGTGATTTCGAAAGTCGAGACGAAGCCGGAAACCGCGCCCTCGGTGCGGCGTTTCCTCACCTACTACCTGCCGCAGGCGGCGGAAGTGGCGGAAGGCTACGCGACGCTGGCGAACCGGCGTGCACCCAGCCAGGTCCGGCTCGCCAATGTCGGCGCCGTCATCACCAAGCTTCAGGACGCCTTCGTGCATTACGCCGACAGCCTGGCCGACAGCGAACTCGGCACGCTCGACGTCGACCTGCGACTCATTCAGGAGTCGTTGAAAGAGGATATCGGACGCTGATGGCCATTTCGCGCCGCGCTTTCGGACTGGGTCTGCTGGGTGCCGCCGCTGCCGGCACCGGCGGCTATTTGACGCTGAAGGATCGTCCCGAGTTCCGTGGCTATCTTGGCAACAAAGCGCATCTGTTCGGCTTCATCGGCGGCGAGAAGCAGGCATTCCTGGCCGATCCGGACGTCGTGCATGCGCTTGGCGGCTACGGGCTGGAACTCGATGCGCGTGTCGCCGGTTCCGTGGAGATGGTGCGCGAGCCGGCATTGCTCACCCAAAAACCGCAATTCCTGTGGCCCTCTTCCTCGATCATGGTCGACCTCGCGCGCAAGAGCGGTGTCTCGATCCGCAACGACCAGGTCGTGCTCAACTCCCCGATCGTCGTCTACACCTGGGGACCTGTAGTCGAAGGGCTGAAGAAGAGTGGGCTGGTCACGGTCGCCGCCAAGGGCGGCTACAACCAGCTCGATCTCAAGGCCTTGCTCGAGGCCATTCTGGCCGGCAAGAACTGGGCCGATCTCGGCATTGACGAGCTTTATGGCCGCGCCCGCATCGTCTCCACCGATCCCAACCGCTCCAACTCCGGTTTCATGTTCGCCGGCCTGGTGCTCAGCTTGATGAGCGGCGACGTGGCGACCCAGGAACTGCTTGCCCAGCACGGCGACCAGGCCAAGGCGATCTTCCGCAGCATGGGGCTGAAGTCGTCCTCGTCGGGAAAGCTGTTCGACCAGTACATCGCCGGCGGTCTCGGCGCCGAGCCGATGGTGGTGGGTTATGAGAACCAACTGGTGGAATGGGCGCTCGCCGATCCCGCGCGCTGGCAAAGGGTGCGGGCCGGCATGG
Organism: Mesorhizobium sp. B2-4-18; assembly: GCF_006441385.1. NCBI lineage: Bacteria > Pseudomonadati > Pseudomonadota > Alphaproteobacteria > Hyphomicrobiales > Phyllobacteriaceae > Mesorhizobium > Mesorhizobium sp. B2-4-18. The sequence goes on from NZ_VFUW01000006.1 coordinate 347,926, forward strand.
GCGCCAAGCCCGAGATTCTCTACCCCAGGCCAACCGTCTATTCGGCGCATCCGCTGATCGTCGTCGACCCCGCGGTCGACAGGCTGCTGGAGGCGCTGACCAGCCCAAAGCTGCAAGAGCTTGCCTGGTCGAAACACGGTTTTCGCGGGCCGCTCGGCACCGTCAGCGGCGGCGCCGATGCCGCGATCGCCGGCGTGCGGCCGGCGGAAATCGAGGCGGTGCTGCCGATGCCCTCTGCCGACGTGATGCTGGCGCTGCTGTCGCAGTTGGAAGGCTGATCTACCCTCTTCCCATCCTGTTCCAGGCGTCGAGGCCGGCGATCTTGTAGGCTTCCGCCAGCGTCGGATAGTTGAAGGTGTTGTTGACGAAGAAGTCGACCGTGCCGCCGAGATTGATCACCGCTTGGCCGATATGAATGAGTTCGGTGGCGCCCTCGCCGACAATGTGCGCGCCGAGCAGGCGCCGCGTCTCGATCGAGAACAACAGCTTCAGGAAGCCGGTGTCGACGCCCATGATGTGGCCGCGCGACGTCTCACGGAAGCGCGCGACGCCAACCTCATAGGCGCCGCCGCTTTGGCGCACCTGCTCCTCGGACTGGCCGACCGTCGATATCTCCGGTACCGCGTAGATGCCGTAGGGGAAGGTCTCCGGCGGCGCGGGCAGGGTCACGCCAAAAGCATGGCAGGCGGCCACCCTGCCCTGCTCCATGGAGGTCGAGGCGAGGCTTGGAAAACCGATGACGTCGCCGGCCGCGTAGATGTTGGGCACGCTGGTCTGGAAAGTCTGGGGATCGACCTTGATGCGGCCCCTGGAGTCGGCTTCGATGCCGACCACGTCGAGGCCGAGGCTGCCGACATTGCCGGTGCGGCCGGCGGCGTAGAGCACGACTTCGGAGCGGATGGTGCGGCCATCGGCCAGTTCCACTTCGGCGGCATCCGGCTTGGAGCGGATTTCCTTGACCGCGCTGCCCAGTCTTATCGTCATGCCGCGGTCGCGCATCTGGTGGATGAAATCGTCGACGATCTCCCGGTCGACGAAATCGAGGATGGAGTTGCGCGGCTCGACCAGCGTCACCGGTACGTCGAGCGCGGAAAAGATCGTGGCGTATTCGACGCCGATGACGCCGGCGCCGATCACCGTCAGCGTGCGTGGCAGGCGGTCGAGTTCAAGCATTTCGTCGCTGTCGAAGACACGGGTCTTGTCGAAGGGCACGTCGGCCGGCCGATGCGGCCTGGTGCCCACGGCGATCAGTGCGTTGGCGAAACCGACTTCGCTGTAGTCGCCATTGTCCGATGTCAGGCTGACCTTGTTGGAGCCCAGAAATTTCACCGCCGCGCGCGCGCTTTTGACCGTGTTGCGCATGAACTGGTGCTGCAGCACCTCGACCTCATGGTCGAGCGTCTTGTGCAGGCGCTCGATCAGGTCGCCGACCGAGATATCCTGCTTGACCCGATAGCCGCGTCCATAGAAGCCGCGCTCGCGCCAGCCCGAGAGGTTGAGCACCGTTTCGCGCAGCGTTTTGGAAGGAATGGTGCCGGTGTGCACCGAGACGCCGCCAAGGCGCCGGCCCCGGTCGACCACCAGCACCGATTTGCCGAGTTTGGCCGATTGCACGGCAGCGCGGCGGCCGGAAGGGCCGCTGCCGATGACCAGCATGTCGTAGTCCATATTGCCCCGTCCCCTCGGCGTCTTGTTGCGCCGCAGCAAGCTAACGCCATCCGTGCTGCAAATTCAACCGCTTCGGACCCTCAGCCCATTCTGTCCCGCCTGGCGCCGCGGCGAAACGGTCCGATCTTGATTCCACCATGAGCCTTCACCATTTCTGGTGCGGTGGCGCAGGCTAAGCAGGCCCCTGTTACGAGGAAATGACATGAACGCTCGCGTTCTCGACGGCGAAATCATCAACACCCGGCTCGACGATGTCAGGGCTTTTGAAGGCGTGCGCACAAGGCGCATTCTGGCTTTCGTGCTCGACTATCTCATCGTTGGCCTGCTGAGCATTCCGGTGGCCATCCTGGTGTTCTTCCTCGGGCTCTTGACCCTCGGCCTGGGCTGGATGCTGTTCGGCGTCCTGGTGCCGGCAGTCGCCATCCTCTACATCTGGAACACGTTGGGCAGCGCCGACCAGGCCACCACGGGCATGAAGATGATGGGCATCCGCCTCGACCGTCTCGACGGCACCCGCATCGACGGGCTGACCGCGGTCGTCCATTCCGTATTGTTCTGGGCCGGCAACGTCATCCTGTCGCCGCTGGTCCTGCTGGTGACCCTGTTCTCGGACCGCAAGCGCACGCTGCACGATCTTTTGCTCGGCACTGTCGTCAGCCGCACCGGCCGCTGAAACCGCCCTGAAGCAAAGCCGCAGCCCCCTTGAGCGCAAATGTGAAGGTGTTGAGTTGCCCACACCTTCACAATCCTGTTGAATTTTTCGCCGCCGGAGCCAAAGGTAGAGCGATTCGAAGGAGTGTTTCCAAGGCTCGATGACGCAGCACCCGACCCAGTCGCCGCAGTTCTTCCTGACCGCGCCGTCGCCGTGCCCCTATCTCGACGGCCAGTTCGAGCGCAAGGTGTTCACGCATCTGGTCGGCGACAAGGCCTCGGAGATGAACGACCTGCTCACGCAAGGCGGCTTCCGGCGCTCGCAGAACATCGCCTACAGACCAGCCTGCGAGACCTGCCGCGCCTGTGTGTCGGTGCGTATCCTGGCACAGGAGTTCACCGCCAGCCGCAACATGAAGCGTGTGCTGCAGCACAATTCCGACCTCGTCGGCGCCATGCACAACGCCGAGCCCTCGACCGAACAATATTCACTGTTTCGCGGCTATCTCGATGCCCGCCACCGCCGCGGCGGCATGTCCGACATGACGGTGCTCGACTACGCCATGATGGTCGAGGATACCCATGTCGACACCAAGGTGATCGAATACCGGCGGCGCGGACCCGACACCTTCATCACCGGCAAAGGCCAAGGTGAACTCATAGCGGTGGCGCTCACCGACAAGATGGCCGACGGCTTGTCGATGGTTTATTCCTATTTCAATCCCGATTTCGAAAGCCGCTCGCTCGGCACGTTCATGATTCTCGACCATATCGCCCGTGCCAAGGCGATGGGGCTGCCCCATGTCTACCTGGGCTACTGGGTCAATGGTTCGCGCAAGATGAATTATAAGATGCGCTTCATGCCGCAGGAGCATCTCGGCCCAAAAGGCTGGGAGCGCTATACCAACGAAGCGGTCTGACGCTGAGTTTTCCCCCGATCCACGCTTAAACTGTTTCAAGGCAGGGGATGCTGGTCTTTCAGCCGCTCGGCTGGAGAGAGTGCGCGCTTGCGCCGACCGGCCGCCTGCAATTCAATTGCGAAAGTTCCTGCATGTCCTCTCACCATGATCACCAGAAGGGCCTTCTGATAACCGCCATCGGCGGACTGATACTGACCGTCGACATACCGTTGATCCGCCTTGCGGATGGCGGCGCGTGGACCATCCTTTTGCTGCGAACCGGAACCACCTTCATCGCCGCGATGATCATCTGGTCGGTCTGGCGCGCGCTGAGCCGGAATGTCCCGCCGCTTATCCCCGGCTGGTCCGGGCTGATCGTGGCGATATGCTATGGGCTGACCTCGATCACCTTCGTTACCGCGGTCTTCCACACCTCGACCGCCGACCTGGTGTTCATCCTGGCCTTCAACACCGTCTTCGCCGCACTCTTGTCCTGGATATTCCTACGGGAAAGGCCGGGAGCGGTGACGATCGCGGCCATGCTGGTCATGATCCTCGGCGTGCTGGTCATCGTCGGCGGTTCGGTTGGCAGCGGCAAGCTGTTCGGTGATTTCATGGCGCTGTGCTCGGCTTTCTTCATCGCGGTGGCCATCACCCTCTCGCGAGCCAGCGGCAAAGACATGGGATTCACCTCGCTGATCGGCGTCCTTCTGCCGCTTGGGCTGGCGGCCTTCATGGTGAGCGGCGAAGGCTTTCACGTAAACGCGCCATGGTGGATCATCTTCAACGGCGCCGTCATTATGCCCATCTCGTTCTTCTGCCTCGCCGCCGGGCCGAAATACATTTCAGGACCGGAAGTGGCGATGTTCTACCTGCTCGAAACCGTGCTGGCGCCGATCTGGGTGTGGATGATCTTTGCCGAGACGCCGACCCGCAACAGCCTAATCGGCGGCGGCATCCTGATCGTCACGCTCGTCGCCCATTCGCTCTGGCAGTTGCATGATGGGCGCAAGCGCCGCGGCGACCTCGCGGTACACCATCCGGCGTAGAGTGGAGATTCAGGCGCTGGCTTTCTTGACCACGCTGGGTTCGGGCAGGACCTCGATTTGTGGACCGGCTTCGATTTCATTCGGCGGCACGATCTCGTCGGCCAGTTCCACCTCGCGCAGCCACTCGCGCCAGATCGCGACCAGCAGCGCCATCAGCACCGGGCCGATGAACAGGCCGAGAAAACCCATGGTCTTGACGCCGCCGATCAAACCGAAAAAGGTCGGCAGGAAGGGCAGTTTTATCGGGCCGCCGACGAGCTTGGGGCGCAACGTCTTGTCGACGACGAACAACTCGACCGTGCCCCAGATGAACAGCGCCAGGCCGGCCATCGGTGAGCCGCTGGCGGCGAGGTAGATCGAGACCAATGTGAAGGACAATGGCGCACCGCCGGGGATGAGCGCCATGACGCCGGTCAGCGCGCCGAGCGTCACCGGCGACGGCACACCAGCCAGCCAGTAGGCGATGCCCAGCACCAGTCCCTCGCCGATGGCGATTACCGTCATGCCGGTCACGGTCGAGGAAATGGTCGCCGGCACGACGCGCGAGATCCGTTCCCAGCGGGTGGGCAGGATGCGCTCGCCGAGGCGGTCGATCTGGCCGGCGAAATTCTCGCCGTCGCGATAGGCGAAAAACAGGGCGATCATCATGAACAGCAGCGTCAGAAAGAGGCTGAAAGCGCTGCCGCCGGCGGCGAGCGCACCGCGGTAGATGCTGCCTATATTGGCGCCGCTGACCAGCTGGATCAGTTCGCCGATGCCGCCGGGATGGCCGAGATTGGTCGTCCACTGCTCGTTCAGCCACTCACCCACCACAGGCAGGGTGGCGATCCAGTGCGGCGTCACCGCACCGTGGCGGTTGGTCTCTATCGCCCAGCCGACCCATTCGCGCACCTCGTTGATGGCGTAGGTGCCGGCAAGTGCGATCGGTATCACCAGGAAGGCCAGGATGAACAGGATGGCAAATGTGGCGGCGATGGTTCGGTTGCCGCCGACGCCGACCAGCAGCCGTCGGTAGAGCGGCCAGCTGGCGAAGGCGATAACGAGGGCGGCCAGCACCGGGAACAGGAAGCCGTGGAAAAAATAGACGCCGGCGGCAACGATCAGCACCAGCAGCCAGCGCGCCGCCGAGAGCGGCGGTATGACGGCCGAACGAAGCGGTGTGGACAGCCCGAAGAGGCGCTGCTGCCGTTCCGGCTTCTGGATCTTTGCTTCCTTCAAACGCCCTGTTCTCCCCGGCCCATCCGGTCAGTTATGCACCGATATAGTGCAGCAATCGTGACGATACTCCAAATGGTGATGGCGCAGCTGCCAATCTCCCCGCTCGTGGGGAATCTCCTGCAGGACAGAGGGGGGCGTGAACCCTGATCTGACCTTAAGGACCGAGAACTGCGAGAGGTGTAGCCAGCCATTTGATGCGCTGGCGGGACAGCGCCTCCTCTGGCCAGCCGGCCATTTCCCCCACGAGGGAGGAGATCGGCAGCTTCTAGCCGAACTTCCCAGTCCTTGGGAATCCCTTAGGCACCATCCGTCCCGCCGACGCCCGGGCGCCGATCCATTCAGCCAATTCCTCGCGCGACCGGGTGAAGGTACGGTCGGCCGAATCCTGCCAGGAGAGACCGGTCTCCAGCGTGAACGGCTTGAGGTCGAGCAGGCCGCCGTCCTTGTATTTCTGCAGCCGCACACCCTTGCCGCGACCCATCTCCGGAATTTCCGAGAGCGCGAACACCAGCATCTTGCGGTTCTCGCCAACGATGGCCAGGTGATCGCCGGTGACCGGCACGCAGCGCTTGGCCTCGTCCGGCGCCTTGACGTTCATCACCTGCTTGCCCTTGCGGGTGTTGGCGACCACCTCTTCCTCGGGAACGATGAAGCCGTTGGCGTCGAAAGAGGCGAGCAGCAGCTTGCGCTTGGGATCGTGGACGAAGGCGGTGACGATGTCCTGGTCATTGTCCATGTCGACGATGATGCGGATCGGCTCGCCATGGCCGCGGCCGCCCGGCAGCCGGTCGGCGCCGATCGTGTAGAACTTGCCGCCGGTCGTGAAGACCAGAACCTTGTCCGTCGTCTGGGCATGGAAGGCGAGCTTGAGGCTGTCGCCCTCCTTGAAGGTCAGCGTCGAAAAATCGGCCAGATGGCCCTTCATCGCCCGCAGCCAGCCTTTTTCCGAAACCACCACGGTGACCGGCTCGCGCTCGATCATGGCGTGCGCGATATCGGTCAGGTCGTGCTCGGGCGCGTCGGCGAACTGCGTGCGGCGCTTGCCGATCTCGGTCTCCGGACCGAACTTGTCGCGAACCTGAGTGACTTCCCACTTGATGGTCGACCACTGCTTGGCATCGGACGCCAGCAGTGCCTCGATCTGCTTCTTCTCCGCGGTCAGGCCGTCGAATTCCTTGCGGATCTCGAATTCTTCCAGCTTGCGCAAGGCGCGCAGCCGCATGTTGAGGATCGCTTCGGCCTGGGTGTCGGTGAGCGACCAGCGGGCCATCATGACCTGCTTGGGCTCATCCTCCTCGCGGATGATCCTGATCACCTCGTCGATGTTGAGATAGGCGATCAGGTAGCCGGCAAGGATTTCCAGCCGCCTCTCGATCTCGCCGAGGCGAAATTTCGAGCGACGGATGAGGACGTCGCGGCGGTGGTCCAGCCATTCCTGCAGCACGCCCTTCAGCGACAGCACGTTGGGCACCTTGCCGCGCGACAGCACATTCATGTTGAGCGGGAAACGGCTTTCGAGCTCGGTCAGCTTGAACAGCGATTCCATCAGGATGCCTGGGTCGACCGAACGGCTCTTCGGCACCAGCACGACGCGGATGTCCTCGGCGCTTTCGTCCCTGATATCCTCGAGCAGCGGCAGCTTGCGGGCCATCAACAGCTCGGCGATCTTCTCGATCAGCCGCGCCTTCTGCACCCCATAGGGGATTTCGGTAACGACAATGCTCCAGGTGCCCCTGCCCTGGTCTTCCTGGTTCCATTTCGACCGCACGCGAAACCCGCCGCGGCCGGTCTCATAGGCTTCGAGGATCGAGGCACGGCTGTCGACGATGATGCCGCCGGTCGGAAAATCCGGGCCCTGGACGAAATCCATCAGCTTCGCCACCGGCGCATCGCGATGCTCGATCAGATGCAGCGCCGCGTCGCAAAGCTCTGCGGCATTGTGCGGCGGGATCGAGGTCGCCATGCCAACCGCGATGCCGGACGAGCCGTTGGCCAAGAGATTGGGGAAGGCACCGGGGAGCACGACCGGCTCCTCGTCTTCTTCATTGTAGGTCGGCCGATAGTCGACCGCGTCCTCGGTGATGCCGGCAAGCAGATCGGTGGCCACGTCGGTCATACGCGCTTCGGTGTAGCGCATGGCGGCGGCGTTATCGCCGTCGATGTTGCCGAAATTGCCCTGGCCGTCGACCAAGGGGTAGCGCATCGAAAAATCCTGCGCCAGCCGCACCAGCGCATCATAGATCGACTGGTCGCCATGCGGGTGGAACTTGCCCATCACCTCGCCGACGATACGAGCGCATTTGGCGAACCCCTGGTCGGGGTTGAGGCGCAACAGGCGCATGGCGTGCATGATGCGGCGATGGACCGGCTTCAGTCCGTCGCGCACATCCGGGAGCGCCCGGTGCATGATGGTCGACAAAGCATAGGCGAGATAGCGCTCTTCCAGCGCCTTCTTCAGGTCGACCGGTTCGATATGATCGCCGCCGCCATTGTCAGGCGGCAAAAGCCTTTTTCCCATGGGCTGCACCTAGCCGAGCGGGTGATTCGCGGCAAGAGGCGCGCACCGGGCCAGTCGATTTGCGCGCAATTCTGCAACAGAAAACCGCAAGGTCGAGCTTGCCGGCCAACATCAATCTGTTACATGCCGCATCTATTGCGAAGCACGCTGGCGGCTCGACCTTCATGCCAAATTCACTGCATTCTCCAATAGCGGTCGGATCGGGTTTGCCTTTCAGCGCGATTTTCGACCATTGTGCCGGGACACGCCTTTTTCCCGTCCAGTTCGTCACGGAATGGTGATGGCGCAACGAATTGAAAAATAATTTCAGGACACTCTCAGGGACCTTGCGATGACAATCAACCGCTCAACTCTCCGGAAATTCGCACTTTCGACATTCTTGCTCACGCTGCCGCTGAATGCGGCCCTTGCCCAGGACGCGGCGGTCGCGGACCGGCTGAAGGCAGCACTCTCCGCCCAGGGCGTCGACATCTCCTGGACCGGCGTGACCGGCGACAACACCAGCATGGTGCTGCAGGGCGTGTCCGTGAAACCGGCCGCGGAAAAGGAAGCGCTGACGATCGGCGACGTCAAGCTCGAGAACATCACCGAAGCCAATGGCGGCTATGATATCGGCACTGTATCGACCTCGGCCTTCGAACACAGCAAGGACGGCGTCACCCTGGATCTCAGCCCCTTCGTCATCCACGACATGACGGTGCCGGCCGACGGCTCCACCAGCCCGCTTGGCTCGCTGATGATGTACAAATCCGCTGAACTCTCGAACATGACGGTCAAGGTCGCCGACAAGACCGCTTTTTCGATGGACGGGCTTGCCATCCAGATCACGCCGCCCGCCGACGGCAAGGCGATGGAATTCACCGCCAACACGGAGAAATTCACGGCCGATCTCTCGCTGGTCGAGGACCCCAAGTCCAAGGAGGTCATCAACGCGCTCGGCTACCAGAACATTTCGGGCAATCTTGAAATGGCCGGCACCTGGCAGCCGTCGGACGGCAAGATGGAGCTGTCGAAATACGACATATCCGTCGAGAATGCCGGCACGCTCGGCATGACCTTCGACCTCGGCGGCTACACGATCGACTTCATCAAGTCGCTGCAGGAAATGCAGAAGAAGATGGCCGCACAGCCGGAAGGCGCCGACAATTCGGCGCAAGGCATGGCCATGCTCGGCCTGTTGCAGCAGCTTTCGTTCAACAGCGCATCGATCCGCTTCGACGACGATTCGCTGACCGGCAAGGTGCTGGACTATGTCGGCAAGCAGCAGGGCATGTCGGCCAAGGACATCGCCAACCAGGCCAAGGCAATCGTGCCGTTCGGCATGGCGCAGCTCAACAATCCCGAGCTGACGGCCCAGGTTACGGCGGCGGTCAGCAAATATCTCGACGATCCGAAGAGCCTCGAAATCTCGGCCGAGCCGCCGGCATCGGTGCCGTTCGCGCTGATCATGGCGGGCGCCATGTCCAACCCGCTCGACTTGCCGAAGACGCTCGGCGTGACCGTCAAGGCGAACGAGGACTGATCGAATTAGCTGCCTTCTCCCCGTCACTATACGGGGAGAAGGTGCCGGCAGGCGGATGAGGGGCAGCGCCGACGCTTGCGAATATGAATTCCAGTCTGAAACGATTGCCAGTCAGAAGGCCTCGGCTGCTACGATCGCTCGCAAATCCCCAGCATCCGCGCTGCCCCTCATTGTCCTGCCGGACATTTCTCCCCGTATAGTGACGGGGAGAAATGGCAGTTGCACCCGTCAGTCCTTCTTCACCGGCGCTACCCGCAGCGCCAAATCGCGAAGCTGCTGCGGCGAGGCTTCCGACGGCGCGTTCATCAACAGGTCGTAAGCCTGCTGGTTCATCGGGAACATGGTGATCTCGCGCAGGTTCTTCGCCCCGACCAGCAGCATGACGACGCGGTCGACGCCGGCGGCCATGCCGCCATGCGGCGGCGCGCCATACTGGAAGGCACGGTAGAGGCCGCCAAAGCGTTCCTCGACCGTGGCGCGGTCGAGCCCGACCGTCTCGAACGCCTTGACCATGGTTTCGGGCAAATGGTTGCGTATACCGCCGCTGGCGATCTCGAAACCGTTGCAGACCATGTCGTACTGGAAGGCCTTGATGCCGAGCAGATCCTCGCCGTTCAGCGCGTCGATGCCACCCTGCGGCATCGAGAACGGGTTGTGGGCGAAGTCGATCTTCTTCTCCTCCTCGTTCCATTCGAAGAACGGGAAGTCGACGATCCAGCACAGTTCGAAGCGTTCGCGGTCGACGAGGTTCAGCTCCTCGCCGGCACGGGTGCGCGCCGCGCCGGCGAACGAAACGAACTTCTTCGGATCACCGGCGACAAAGAAAGCGGCGTCGCCGTCGGCAAGGCCGAGCTGCAGGCGGATCGCCTCGGTACGTTCCTCGCCGATGTTCTTGGCGAGCGGGCCGGCGCCTTCGAGCTTGTCGCCTTCCTTGCGCCAGAAGATGTAGCCCAGCCCCGGCTGGCCCTCGCCTTGCGCCCAGCTATTCATGCGGTCGCAAAAGGCGCGGCTGCCGCCGGTCTTTGCCGGAATGCCCCACACCTCGGCCTTCGGATCGTTGGCCAGGATGTTGGCGAACACCTTGAAGCCGGAATCGCGAAAATGGTCGGAGACGGCTTGCATCTCGATCGGGTTGCGCAAGTCCGGCTTGTCGGAGCCGTATTTGCGCATGGCGACATCATAGGGGATGCGCTGGAATTTCTGCGTCACCGGCTTGCCGTTGGCGAAGGTCTCGAAGACGCCGCGCATCACCGGTTCCATGGTCGACAGCACGTCGTCCTGCTCGACGAAACTCATTTCGAGGTCGAGCTGGTAGAATTCGCCGGGCAAGCGGTCGGCGCGCGGGTCCTCGTCACGGAAGCAGGGCGCGATCTGGAAATAGCGGTCGAAGCCCGACACCATGATCAGCTGCTTGTATTGCTGCGGCGCCTGCGGCAGCGCGTAGAAGGTGCCGGGATGGATGCGCGACGGCACCAGGAAGTCGCGCGCGCCTTCCGGCGACGAGGCGGTCAGGATCGGCGTCGAGAATTCGGTGAAGCCGACCTCGCCCATGCGCTTGCGCATCTCGGCGATGATCTTCGTGCGCGCCACGATGTTCTTGTGCAGTGTCTCGCGGCGCAGGTCGAGGAAGCGGTATTTCAGCCTGATGTCCTCGGGATAATCGGGCTCGCCGAACACCGGCAGCGGCAATTCCTTGGCCGCCGACAACACCTCGATCTCGCGGGCGAAAATCTCGATCTCGCCGGTCGGCAAATTGGCGTTCGTGGTCTCGGGCAAGCGCGCCTTGACCTCGCCATCGACGCGGATCACCCATTCGCCGCGCAAGGTCTCGGCGATCTTGAAGGCAGGCGAATCGGGATCGGCGACGATCTGGGTCAGGCCGTAATGGTCGCGCAGGTCGATGAACAGCAGGCCGCCATGGTCGCGCACGCGATGCACCCAACCCGACAGGCGAACGGAATTGCCGACGTCGCTCTTTCGCAACTGGGCACAGGTATGGCTGCGGTAACGGTGCATGGTCATGGATAAAAGTCCGGGATTGTGAGTTGCGGGCCAAAGCATCGCAGCCCGGCCCAAAATTTGCGCGAAAAGCGCATGAGAGGCATGGTTTGTCAAGGCAAAGGGACGAAGGGGCGATCTCTCAGCTTGGAACTTCGGCTTTCAATTTATGGCCGGTCATGTGGCGGAACGGTGAACCGCCTGTCGCGTTAGCGCATGATGGGCTGAGAGGAGGCAAACATGTTTTCCTGGAAGGGCACTTGGCGCAATCAATACGGTTCGGTTGTAATTATCGAGGACGATAGTGAGGGTTTGATCCGCGGTGTCTTCAAGACAGCGTTGCCCGACAGCAGCTTTTCCGGGATGGAAGTGCCTCTTCACGGGGCCGCTCATGGGGATGTGATCGGCTTTACTTCCGCGGCGTCAGGAAAGACGGGGCCGGCGGCGGTCAGCTATACCGGCATTTTTCGAGACGGCAAGATCGAGATGTTATGGCACACAGTGGCTGGCCTGGCTCTTTCAGCCGATGCCGAGGGTGAGCCCGCAAAGCTGACCACGGTTGGAACATGGCGCGCCTTCGGGACCAGCCTAGACACTTTTGAGCGCGTCGATTGATACTCTGACCGATTAACCGGCGCTGCCGGTCGCCATCGACATCTGTTTCATCCGCCGAGCTGAATCGGGCCGAGGCCTTGCCGCCTTTTTATTGGCAAATGCCGCTGGCATCGACGGAGACGATGGTCCAAAAAGGATCAACGATGAGCGGCTGTATTCCTTATGTCCTCCATCCGTCCCCTGATCCCGCTTCTTCTCGCCGCAGGCATCCTCCTCGGCGGCAATGGGCTGCAGAGCACGCTGATCGCGCTGCGTGGCGCGCAGGAAGGGTTTTCGGCTTCCGACATCGGCCTGATGGGCACCTTCTATTTCGCCGGCTTCCTGCTCGGCTGCCTGGCCATCACCCGCATCATGAAGGCTGTGGGCCATATCAGGGCGTTTTCGGCGCTGGCGGCGATCGCCTCCGTCGGCACCTTGCTGCTCGTGCTGGTTGTCGATCCGGTGATGTGGTGCGCGGTGCGCTTTGCCGGCGGCTTCTGTTTCGCCGGATTGTTCACCATCGTCGAAAGCTGGCTGAATTCCGGCGTCACCAACCGCGACCGCGCCCGCGTGCTGGCGATCTACCGGATGGTCGATACCGGATCGGTGACATCAGCCCAGTTCCTGATTCCCGTCTTCGGCGCCGGTGGCTTCACCATCTTCGCAATCATGTCGATCATGATCACGCTGTCGTTGGTGCCGGTCTCGCTCGGCGACCGCTCCAACCCGACGCCGCCGGAAGAGGTCAAGCTCGATCTGGCCCGCGTCTGGCGGATTTCGCCTCTGGGCTGCTTTGGCTGCATCGCCGTCGGCGTCACCAACAGTGCCTTTCGCACCTTGTCGCCGGTCTATGCGGAGCAGATCGGCATGTCGGTCGGGGATGTCGTCACCTTCGTCAGCGTCGGTATTTTCGGCGGCGCCATCATCCAGTATCCGCTCGGTTACCTCTCCGACCGCTGGGATCGGCGCCGGGTGCTGCTGATGACGACCTGCTGCGCGATGCTTTCGGCTCTGGCGCTGGTGTTCATCGCCGGCAGCAACCCGCTGCTCAACTTCATCATCATCTTTATCTTCGGCTGTTTCGCCATGCCGCTGTATTCGCTGTCGGCGGCACATTCCAACGACCGCGCGGATGCCGGCGAGTTCGTGCTGATCAACGCCGCCCTGATGCTGTTCTATTCCTTCGGCGCAATTGGCGGCCCTTTCGCGGCCTCGACCGCGATGCAGTATTTCGGGCCAAGCGCGCTGTTCGTCTTCAGCGCCGTGGTCTACGCGATCTTCATCGCCGTCATCCTCTACCGCATGCAGGCACGCTCTGGAGTACCGGCAGGCAAGCGCAGCCGCTTCACGGCGCTGTTGCGCACGTCGACCATTTTCGCACGGCTGGCGAGGAGAAATAGCGATCCAGACAGTCCGGAAGGACCGTGACGGTGGCGCCACAGCTTGACGAAAGCCTTCCCGGCTGAAATCTAGGAAGACCCTACTCCTGCCAAAAGCGATTTGATGCACGTCATCACCACCCAGAAAGAACTCGAGACCGTTCTCGCCGCTTTCGAAAAGTCGGATTTCGTCACCGTCGACACCGAATTCATCCGCGAAACGACCTTCTGGCCAATCCTGTGCCTGATCCAGATGGCCGCGCCCGGCGTGACCGCGCTGATCGATCCGCTGTCACCTGACATCGACCTGGCTCCCTTCTTCAGGCTGATGGCCAACGAGGCGGTGGTCAAAGTCTTCCATGCGGCGCGCCAGGACATCGAAATCATCGTCCATCTCGGCGACCTCGTTCCGCACCCCGTGTTCGATACCCAGGTGGCGGCGATGGTCTGCGGCTTCGGCGACAGCGTTTCCTACGATCAGCTGGTACAGCGCATCACCGGGGCGCGGCTCGACAAGTCGTCGCGCTTCACCGACTGGCGCCATCGGCCGCTGTCCGACAAGCAGCTCGACTACGCGCTGGCAGACGTCACCCATCTGATCGAGGTCTATCAGCACCTCAACGCCGAGCTGGCGCGGGAAAACCGCGCTCACTGGTTGAATGAGGAGATGGATGTCCTGACCTCGCGCGAGACCTACGATCCGCACCCCGAGGATGCCTGGAAGCGGCTGAAGATGCGGCTTCGCAAGCCCCAGGAGCTGGCGATCGTGCAGGCCGTGGCGGCGTGGCGCGAACGCGAGGCGCGCGAGCGCGACGTGCCGCGCGGCCGTGTGCTCAAGGACGACGCGATCTACGAGATCGCGCAGCAAGGACCGCGCGATGCGGCAGCCCTTGCCAAGCTGCGCACCACGCCAAAAGGCTGGGAACGCTCCTCGACAGCGACGGCATTGCTCGGCGCGGTCAACACCGCGCTCGCCCTGCCCAAGGAGCAGATGCCGAAGCTGCCGAAAAACTTCCAGCCGCCCGAGGGCTCGAATGCGGCCGCGGAACTGTTGAAGGTCCTGCTCAGGATCGTCGCCGAAAAACAGGGCGTCGCCTCGAAGGTGCTGGCCTCCAGCGATGACATCGATCGCATCGCCGCCGAGGGCGAGGATGCCGATGTGCCTGCGCTGCAAGGATGGCGGCGCGCCGTGTTCGGCGAACACGCGCTGAAGCTGGTACGCGGCGAGATCGGCATCAAGTTCGACAATCGCAAGATCGCGGTGTTCGATTTATAAGCGCCGGCCTTTCCCTTCCCTTTTGGAGAATGTGATTGGCGCAGCTCATACGATCGCGAGCAAGTGCAGGGCCAGCCAGATCCAGCCCAGCGCCAGCACCACCGCGCCCAGCACGAAGGAGCGGTTGCGCACCAGCAGCTTGTTGCTGGTCAGGTGAAACCAGGCGTGAAAATAGCGCGACGCGACAAAAATCCACATCAGTGCGAGGGTGATGTAATTGACGCCGTTGGTCATGTGCAGTGTCAGGCACAGCACGTAAAAAAGCACCGGCAGTTCGAATTGGTTGATCAAATTGTTCGCGACGGTGACAGTAGAGGCCGGCTCGGTCGAACGAACCTTGTACTGGCCGACCTTGGCTTCACCCGACTTGACAGCAACATAGCGGCGCCGGCCCATGACGATATAGACGATGTAGATCAGCAGCACATGAGCCAGCACAGGCCAGAAGATCGTGGTCTGGTTCATGAAGCCGCCCCTGCCCTGCTCCGCTTCAACTCCGACGTCTTTGGCCTGCCAGCCAGAAAGCGGCAATGACGATGACCGGGACGGCGAGAAGCGCGAATTTGGTGACGATCAACGCCGAGGCAAAGGACAGCGAGTCCGGGTTGGCGTAGAGGAAATCGGACAGAAGGCGCGCCACGGCGATGTTCTGGGCGTAGTCGGCGAGCGTATAGGGCAGCACCAGGATCAGCGCGAAGACCGCCTGCATCTGCGCCGGCAGCACGCGGAAATTCTTCAGGTGCCGGCCAGTTGCCAGGATCAGGCTGACCAGCGTCAGCGACAACAGCGCCGGAAACAGAAGATCGAAGGTCAGGTAGTGCCAGACCAGGATGATCTCGCTGCCGCGCCGGCCAAGCGCCGTCAGCCAGGCCATGCCTTCGTCGGGCGTGAATCCGAAATAACGCATGTCGAGCGAAGCCAGGCCCCCGCTCAGTCGACGAAAATAGAAGAACTCCATCCCCGTCATGGCGACAAAAACCGCCACCGAGAGGAAGCAGAGCGCCCCCACATGACGCGACAAGCGCAGCACCATGGCGGTCAAGTTCGCCCAAAGCCCGGAAGAATCAGGCTCCGCCGGGATAGTTGGGGCTTTCGCGGGTAATCGTGACGTCATGGGCGTGGCTTTCACGAAGTCCGGCGTTGGATATGCGCACAAAGGTGGCGCGGTCGCGGAAATCGGCAAGGTCGCGGCCACCAACATAACCCATAGCGGCTTTCAGCCCGCCCGCAAGCTGGTGCAGCACGCCAGACACAGGTCCTTTATAGGGAACCTGCCCTTCAATGCCTTCCGGCACCAGTTTCAGCGTGTCGCGCACCTCGGCCTGGAAGTAGCGATCGGCGGAGCCCCGCGCCATGGCGCCGACCGAGCCCATGCCGCGATAGGCCTTGAAGGAGCGGCCCTGGTGCAGATAGACCTCGCCCGGGCTTTCGTCGGTTCCGGCAAGCAGCGAGCCGATCATGGCGGCGCTGGCGCCGGCGGCGAGTGCCTTGGCGAGATCGCCGGAATATTTGATGCCGCCGTCGGCGATCACCGAGGCGCCTGATTTGTGCGCTGTCTCGACCGCCGACATGATGGCCGAAAGCTGCGGAACGCCGACCCCAGCCACAATGCGGGTGGTGCAGATGGAGCCCGGGCCAATGCCGACCTTGACGGCGTCGGCGCCGGCGTCGATCAGCGCCCGTGTGCCTTCCGCGGTGGCGACGTTGCCGGCCAGGATGCGCACGGAATTGGAAAGCTTCTTCGCCCGCGTCACCGCGTCCAGCACACGCTGCGAGTGGCCGTGCGCTGTGTCGATCACCAAAAGATCGACGCCGGCCTCGATAAGACGCTCGGCGCGCTCGAAGCCGTCATCACCGACACTGGTGGCGGCCGCGGCGCGCAGGCGCCCCTGCGCATCCTTGGTGGCGTGCGGGTTGAGTTGCGACTTCTCGATGTCCTTGACGGTGATCAGCCCGACGCAATTGCCCGTTTTGTCGACCACCACCAGCTTCTCGATGCGGTGCTGGTGCAGAAGCCGCTTGGCCTCGTCCTGGTCGACGTTCTCCTTGACCGTGATCAGGTTCTCACGGGTCATCAATTCGTAGACCTTTTGCGCCGGATCGGAAGCGAAGCGCACATCGCGGTTGGTCAGGATGCCGACCAGCCGGCCGGTCTTGTGGCCACCGGCGCCGCCATTCTCGACCACCGGAATGCCCGAGATCGAATAGGTGCGCATCAGCGACAATGCGTCGGCGAGCGTGGCGTCGGGCCCGATCGTGACCGGGTTGACCACCATGCCGGATTCGAATTTCTTGACCTGCCGCACCTGCTCGGCCTGTTCGGCGGGCGAGAAATTGCGATGGATGACGCCGATGCCGCCGGCCTGCGCCATGGCGATGGCAAGCCTTGCCTCGGTGACCGTGTCCATCGCCGCCGACAGGATCGGCACGTTGAGGTCGATGTCGCCGGCGATGCGAGTGCGGATGTCGGTCTGGCCGGGCATGACCTCGGAATGACCAGGCTGCAAAAGCACGTCGTCAAAGGTCAGCGCCAGTGCGCCGGTGGACGTTTCGATGATTTTTGCCATGGCCAGCCCTTTGAATGCGAAAAAGCGCTGGACCGGATGGACAGCGCCGACTCGTTATTCCCTTTCAGGATTGGCGGTGGCTGGTAACACGTCGCGGGACGGATGAAAAGCCGATCGTTGCGTCGTTCCGCGTTCTAGTCGCCAGACTTCCCCGCTAGAGCATCAAGCAATGGGTGACGCGGCGCTGCGAAAGGACTGACGACAGTGACCGCGCCCCATGTGAAGCCGTCTTGCAGATCTTCCGAGACCAGCAGCCGACAGCCAGCTTGCGAGGCCGTGGAGAGAATGACCGAGTCCCAAATGCTGAGTCGATGATCGGTAGCCAGATCAGCGGCCATCATCATCACGTCTTGCGTCGTCGCGGCAACGGAAAATGCGTCGCTCCAGCTCAGAAGGGCATTCCGTGCCTCCAGGGGCGGTCTTCCTGCTTTGCGGATCAAAACGTTGAAGAGTTCACCAAGAACCTGAACAGGAATAACCGCGTCATCTTGCCGGAGATCGCGCAGCAATTCGAGAACGATGTCGCGCTTCTCCGCACCGTTCACCCCTTCCGCGCAAGCAAGGATATTCGTATCGAGCGCGATCTTCAACGCTCGTCCTCATAAAGCTCATCGCGCGTCCACTGCCCGGCATTCATGACAGGCTGGCGCTCAAGGCGCGACAACAACGCCGTGCGCGATCGGGCAGCCACACCCTCCTGATGATCCGCGGGCACGATCCGAGCGACCGGACGCCCGTGACTGGTCACCACGTAGCTTTGTCCTTCGCGAACGCCGCGCAGTAGGAGAGAAAACCTGCGATTGGCGTCGGCCGCCGAAACACCTTTCTCCATGGCAATGTCCCCATAGTAGTTATATTCACTACAATAATGATGTGTGTCGTTCCATGCAAGGTGTCCCTTGCCTGGCAGGGATCTCTGCCGGCATGGGGCATGCCAAAGCGAAAGGCCGCATCCTTGCAGTCGCACAAAAGTGACAGCAATTTAACACGACATCACCCTCTGGCCGTGATAACCGCCCTGCGTGCCGGCTTGCCCCAGCCGACGACAGAGAATCAGTCCGGACGCGTCTTGTGAACCGCACCATTCCGCTCATATTGGCGGTCGCTCTCTTCATGGAAAACATGGATTCGACCGTCATCGCGACATCGCTGCCGGCGATCGCCATCGACATCCACACCAGCCCGATCGCGCTCAAACTGGCGCTGACGGCCTATCTGGTGTCGCTGGCGATCTTCATTCCAATCAGCGGCTGGATGGCCGACCGCTTCGGCGCCAAGACCATCTTTCGTGCCGCGATTGCAGTGTTCATTGCCGGTTCGGTGGCGTGCGCCCTCTCCGGTTCGCTGCCCGCCTTCGTAGTCGCGCGTTTCCTGCAAGGCATTGGCGGCGCCATGATGACCCCGGTCGGGCGCCTGGTTCTGGTGCGCGCCACGCCCAAGAGCGAACTGGTCGCCGCCATGTCGTGGCTGACCGTTCCCGCGCTGGTCGGGCCGCTGGTGGGTCCGCCGATCGGCGGCTTCATCACCACCTACTTCACCTGGCACTGGATCTTTCTGATCAACGTCCCGATCGGCCTGATCGGCATTTGGCTTGCCACTCGCTTCCTGCCGGAAACCGAGGCAACCGAGACGCCGCCGCTCGATTTCGTCGGTTTCGTCCTGAGCGGGCTGGCCGCTTCAGGCGTCGTCTTTGGCCTGTCGGTGGTCAGCCTGCCTTATCTGCCGCCGGCGACCGGCTTCATCACGATCGCCGTGGGACTGCTGTCGGGCGCGCTCTATCTCATGCATGCGCGCCGCGCCAAAAATCCGCTGCTGGCGCTCGAACTCTTCCGTAACCAGGTGTTCCGGTCGTCGGTGCTTGGCGGCTCGCTGTTTCGCATCGGCATCGGCGCCGTGCCGTTCCTTTTGCCGCTGATGTTCCAGATCGGTTTCGGGCTGACACCATTCCAGTCCGGCATGATCACCTTTGTCTCGGCGATCGGCGCCATCGGCATGAAATTCGTCACCGCGCTGATCTTCCGCGTTGTCGGCTTTCGCCGCGTGCTGATCGTCGGCTCGCTGGTCGCTGCCGCATCGATCGCCATCTACGGCCTCTTCACCCCTGAAACACCTTATGCGCTGATGCTGGCCATATTGCTGGTCGGCGGCTTTATCCGCTCGATGTTCTTCACCGGCGTCAACGCGCTCTCCTATGCCGAGGTGTCGGCCGAGAATACCAGCAAGGCAACGCCGATCACGGCGGTGTTCCAGCAGCTCTCGATCGCGCTCGGCGTGGCGCTCGCCGGCGGCATTCTGGAAGTCTCGACCTCGATCCATGGCGGCCCGCTGACGCTGCGCGACTTCCATACCGCCTTCTTCATCGTGGCGGCGGTGTCGGCGGCGGCGTCGCTGTCGTTCATGCGGATGGCGCCCGACGCCGGTAACGCCGTCTCCGGCCATGGCCGGCTGACGACGCCGAAGACGCTGGAACCCGTCAGATCGCCGGGAGAGTGAGGCAAAGTCGCCGTAGAGCGATCAGCCGCGCCATGGCTCCGGGCGCTCGAGTCCTTCGGAACGTCCACTGGACGTTCCGATCCGCCTGGCGGACCTGCGGGGAGCTGGCCTTTCAGCCGTCGGCGTCCCCCGGCCCTTCGCTATGGCTCGGGGCGCTCGAGTCCTTCGGAACGTCCACTGGACGTTCCGATCCGCCTGGCGGCGGACCGGACTCTCGCCCCTTAAAATCCTTGGCCAACAGATAGAGCTCCACCGATTCATCGCGTGAGGCCGGCGGCTTGACGTGATGGACGGAGCGGAAATTCTTCTTGAGCATCGAGAGCAACTCATTTTCGGCGCCGCCCTGGAAGGTCTTGGCGAGGAAATGGCCGCCCGGCTTGAGGACCGAGAGCGCGAAATCGGCCGCCACCTCGCACAGATGCATGGTGCGGATATGGTCGGTCCGCTTGTGGCCGGTGGTCGGCGCCGCCATGTCGGACAGCACGACATCCGGATCCCCGCCCAGCGCCTCGGCCAGCCTTTGCGGCGCGTCGGCGTCCAGGAAATCCATCAGCAGCACCGGCGCACCGGGCACGGCGTCCATTTCGAGATAATCGATGCCGACGACATGCGGGTTTTCGGCCGTCGATTTCGTGCGCGCGGCCGCGACCTGGCACCAGCCGCCGGGGGCGGCACCCAGATCGATTACTTTCATGCCGGGCTTCAAGAGGTGGTGCTTGTCGTCGATCTCGATCAGCTTGTAGGCCGCGCGCGAGCGATAGCCGTCGGCCTTGGAGCGCTGGACATACGGATCGTTGATGTGGCGCTGCAGCCAGCGGCGCGACGATTCCTTCAGACCGCTTTTCTTCTTGATCCGCGTCTTCAGCACGCGAATGCTGGCGGACCCTGGCTTTTCCGGTTTCTTCGTCATTGCCTGATTTCTTGTTTGAGCATGATCATGATGCCCTGGCACGCCCGTCATTGCGCCAGACGCCGTCATCGGCCATCAGCTCACTCAATATTCCTTCGCGCAAGCCCCGGTCGGCGACGCGCAGCCTCTCCGAGGGCCAGACGGCGCGGATCGCTTCGAGGATGGCACAACCGGCCAGCACGAGATCGGCGCGGTCGGCGCCGATGCAGGGGTTGGCGCAGCGCTGCTGGAAGTCCCAGCCGACCAGTTTCTCCACCATGCGGTCGACGCTGTCGCGGTCCATCCATAGGCCGTCGACCCGTCGGCGGTCGTAGCGTTCGAGGTCGAGATGGACGCCGGCCAGCGTCGTCACCGTGCCCGAAGTGCCCAGCAGATGGAAATTCGGGCTGGCCTTGAGATGGCTCAACCGATCGCGGCCATCGAAAGCGGCCAGCCTGCCGGCGACGTCGTCGACCATGGCGGTGAATATCTCGCGCGTCACGGTGCGGCCGCCAAAGCGTTCCGCCAACGAGACGACGCCGACCGGCAGCGAGGTCCACGAGACGATGTGATTGGCCAGCCGCGGCGAACGGCGGCCGGTGAGATCGATCAGCGCGATCTCGGAAGACCCGCCACCGATGTCGAACAGGACGACGCCCTGCGTGTCGCGCTCGACCAGCGAACCGCAGCCGGAAACCGCGAGACGGGCTTCGGTCTGGCGGTCGATGATCTCGAGCTTCAGGCCGGCTTCGCGTTCGACGCGATCGAGGAACTCCACGCCGTTTTCGGCTGTTCGGCAGGCTTCGGTGGCGATCAGCCTTGCCTTCCTGATCTTGCGACCGCGCAATTTATCGCCGCAGACCTTCAGCGCCTCGACCGCGCGGTCCATCGCCGGCTGGCCGAGCCGGCCATTGGCGGTGAGCCCCTCGCCCAGCCTGACGATGCGCGAGAAGGCATCGATGACGCGAAACTGGCCGTGACGCGTGGGAACGGCGACCAGCAGCCGGCAGTTGTTGGTGCCGAGGTCGAGCGCGGCGAAGACGGGAAGCTCGTGCACCGGGGGCCGGCGGTGGCCTTGCTCGGGACGCGGCATTGCAACGGCGGGCGAGATTGTGACAGCGGCAACCGGCTTCAAATCCACCGCCGCGACATGAGCCTTGCCTTGCACCGGCGATAGATTGTCCCCTGGGCGCGCCTCGTCGCGCGCAAAAACCTTGCGCCCACGCCTTCGCTTGCGCCGTTTCTTGAGCTTGCCCTTCTGGGTCGCGTCGCCAGCCTGCCCATTCACGGAGCGAGGCTCCGTCGGGCGGCGTTGCTGCCAACCGGCTGTCCCCGGGCCTGATGGCCCCAGGGAAGCGCTGGACGCGCCCACCTCCGGCGCGCCTGCGCCGGTGTCGCGGTCTTCCACTGTCGTTCCTTCCGGCGCCGCGCGAACCGGTGACGGACGCAGCAGGCGCTTTGGCATGTTTCAAGTTGTCGCCAGACTAACAGTGCCGTGCCCGATCACCAAGAGCCGCACGCTGAATTTTGCCGACCGGGTGCGCGGGCTTGTTTTTGCACTGGCGTAATGTACCGGCAAGGCTGGGCTGGTAGCGCAACACCGTCGCGGCGCAAGGCAAACAAGAATGGCATCAGGCGCGACAAGGGTTCGCGGTTGAATAGCCGGCTTCAATGAGGCATTTCTGAAATGAATGGGGAATCCGGGGCGGACGGCCTCTCGACGGAAAGGAAGCGGATACGCAACGCATGGCAGTCGGGCAATGAACTGGAAACGCTATTTCTGGCCGGTCGTCGGCATCGGCGCGGTGATCTTCTCCCTGCTGCTGCTCTGGCATGAATTGCGCGGCATCTCGCTCGACGACGTCTGGGACGGGCTGGCGGCCATTCCAACTCGTGGCTGGATGCTGGCAGGCTTGAGCTCGGTCGTCGCCTATGCCGCGCTCGCCGGCTACGATCACGTCGCGCTGCTGCATATTGGCAAGAAAGTGTCATGGCTGTTCGTGACACTCTGCTCCTTCACCACCTACGCGCTGTCGCACAATATCGGCGGCTCGGTGTTCTCCGGCGCCGTCATCCGCTACCGTGCCTACGGCACAAGGGGGCTGACCGGCCAGGAAGTCGGCGTGCTGGTGGCGATCTGCTGGATAACCTTCGTGCTGTCGACGTTACTGGCCTCCGGCCTTGTGCTGGTGTTCGAGCCGCGGATCATCGACCGCTTTTCCGGCATTGCCCATCACGGCCTGTCGGAGGCGGCAGGCATTGCGATGCTGGTCCTCATCGCAGCCTATGTATTCGGCAGTTGGCTGCACCTGCGCCCGCTGAGGATCGCCGGGTTTCAGTTGCACTATCCGGCGCTGCCGATCGTCGCCAGGCAGTTGCTGATCGGCCCAATCGAGCTGCTCGCGGCCGCGGCGATCATCTTCTTCGCCCTGCCCGAGGTGCACAATCCCGGCTATTTCGTCGTGCTGGGCGTCTTCCTGGTCTCCTTCTCGGTCGCCCAGATCTCGCACGCGCCAGGCGGCCTCGGTGTGTTCGAGGTGGTGTTCCTGGCCGGGCTTTCCGAGATGGATCCGGTCGGCGTGGTGGCGGCGCTGCTGGTGTTCCGGCTGTTTTATCTCATCGTCCCGCTGTTTCTGGGCCTGGGCATCGTGCTGTTCTTCGAACGCTCGCAGTTCAGCCGCAAGGAGAGCTGAGGCTTGGAGGTTCGCACGCCACCGGAAAAGCTGGTGTTCGGAACCGGTGATGAAACCTGGCAATTGAACCGCAAAGCAGACTTGACTATTTTCCACTGGCGGCTACAAGGCAGCGCTCAAGCGGCTCAGCCGTTCGGCCCGCGCGGTTTTCACTTTTGCGGTGATTGTCACGCCTGCTGGGGAATAGGTTAACGGTAGACCCACGGACTCTGACTCCGTTAGTCCTGGTTCGAATCCAGGTTCCCCAGCCACACCTCTTTAATCGTTGTTTTTCAGTTTCGCCCCGGCCGGCTCGCATGAGGCCGCCGCAGCTGCCGATCCTGCAAGTCCACGAGGTGAGATTGTCGTTCGCAGGAAGCTGACGCGTGGGCGCGTGCTGCCATTCTTCGAGGGCCTGCCACGCTACCTGGTCGGGATCGAAGCCTGCAGCTCATTGCGTTGTTGGGCGAGAATTGACTGCACGTGGCCATGACGTGCGGCTGCTGTCGGCACAGTATGTTGAAGCCCGTACTCCATGGTCGTGTAACTTCATCGTGACCCGATCTCCAGGGAGGAACAATCGGAATGAACTCCAAGTTGGGGGCCAGCCAATCAGCTTGAGGCAGACCACGACCAACCAATGGAGCATGTCATGAGATTTCCACGCTGCACGACCACCGCGGCCGCCGCTTTGATGTTCGCGGCCTTCCCCGCGCTCGCCCAGACGAACGGAACACCTGCACCAACCCCGGCGACCCAACAGCCCGGAACTGGGCAACTGCCGGATGTGAGCGGACAGACGGGTGGGCCGACGCATGAAATGATTCGCCAGATGATTGAGCAAGCCGTCCAGGAGAGAATGCAACAGGATCGGAGCTCTAACGAAGGTAACAATCGGCAAGAGGAGGGTGACAACCGTCAAGAGGAAGCTTCCCGTCATGGAGACGGTTGGCAGCGGCACCGCAATGGCGGCCCGGCCGGTGAGCATGGAATGGTCGGAAATCATGGTCCTCGCATGATGCGCGGCACCGGGATGCGACTTGTACTGGCGCTTCTGGACACGGATGGTGACGGATCGCTGTCCGAGAACGAGGTCCAGGAGGCTGTCGGCAGAATCTTCTCTGCAATCGACCAGAACGGTGACGGGAAGATCGACATGGATGAAATCCAGTCCTTCTCGCATGGCTCTGGCGGTCGTGAAGAAATGCGGTGATTGGCTAGTGTCTTAGCTTGAAATCCGGCTAGTCAAAAAGCGGCTCGGAGTTTGGCGAACGCCACAGGCGCCATGAGGCGCTTTGGGGAGAGGCAATACCGCCGTCGGCGCGTTCTCCCCCGAGCCGCTGCCGGTTCCCGATCGCCCATCCAGTGACCTGAGGTCAAGTTGATCGGGGCATCCGGCCAGATGTCCTCACATGGATCCGTTCAAGGCGGTCATCCGTAAAGCAGCCGGATCGAGCGAGGCCGGGCCAGCCGTTAGGACTCGCAGACACAGTCGGACCAGCCCGTCACCGACAAGCCTTCCATCAAGAACTGCAGTGTTACTTTACCAGTAGCGCGCCGTGTTTCGCCCAAAGTTGCTCACATTGCTTCGCCCTCAAGCATGGTGCTCCCGCAACTTCATGAAAGATTATCGCAGAACGAACGTCGTAGCCCAATACCGACGCGTTTGCCAAAAAGTGAACTGCCTCTCCAAGACGGCGAAGTTCAAGGGAGGCTTCTTTCTTGTTCGCTGCGTCGAATACACCGAGGACCTGCACTTCATCATCACGTGAGGCCAATACGGCGGCCATGGCCTCATCACTCATCACCCCCACGACTGTTCACGCGGTTGCTGATGAAGAAACCTACCGCTACCCAGTACGCTGATGCTCGATGCATGCCGGCAACGGTTTCTTCTTTCATCATCGCTGGCTCTTGCCGCGAGCCAAATAGCGGCGGCCTTTGTCAGACCAATGAGGCACTCACCTGCAAACTCGGCCGGTTCGTCGGTCGTAGTGTCGAATACCGCCCAGGTGTCGCAGGGTTCCAGAACGGGTAAGAATTTCATATTAGTCTCCGCTAATTTTTCTCCCAACATTAGCGGAACCACTTTGTTCCTAGAGCTTCGATGCCGTGCTTACGTGTACCCGTCTCGACGGATGCCGGCAGCGAAGGGCCTCGCCGGCGAGCGGTCGCGTGCAGGGCCGTGACTCTCAAGTGGACAACCAGGAGGCGTCGAACCGTTGACGTTGCTTTGATCGGACTGGCCTCTGGAGATCGATGCGATGCCCTACCAGCAGGACATGCAAGCAGCGCCATCCAGCCGTGTCGTATACTGCTTGGTTAACAACCATCGGCCTTCAGCGATCTTACCATGCGAACGACAATCGGATCGTAGGGGAGCTTTTCGTCACGACTATAGGTGGCCGTAAACAATGCCGCGCGGCCGCCGCAGACTTTGACGGCCCGGACATACAGTATCTGACCGTCCTTCAGCCCAGAATAGCTGGCCCATTGCGGCGTCACTCGCTTATAGGTCAACCTCCAGCCGTCGTGCTCATTCACTGCCATGCGATGCTCTATCTCGGTGCGAAAACTCGCCTTGCCGAGTTGCGCCCCCCATACTGCGAGAAACGCTTTGTTTTTGCCCTCGAAGGCTGCCCCTTGGTCGGAGCGCTGGGTAAGTACAAACCCCGGGGGGACATCGAACACGAAGCCGAGATGTTTGATCCCGAAGCCCTGCCATCCCTGAGCACCGAGCAGCGACGTGGGCACCATGGTGACAAGTAAACTCAGCAGAATATGGGGACCATATCTCATAGCCTGTTCCTATTGCTTCGGCGTCCCGCTCCCGGTCCGTGGCACGTCGTCTAGTAGGGTCGGCTCGACCGAGTCGTTCGTTCGGTGATCTGCTGGCAGCTTGCCGTTTGGGGTCATCTGGTTAACGGCGTCCGGCAGATCCCTGGTGATCCTCGCAATGAGCTCCTCGCGCGAGAGGCCAGTCTGCGTTGAAAGTGCCTCCAGCGTCTGCGCGTCAATAGCCTTTTCCACCTCATGAGGCTCGATCGGCTCGTTCGGCCCGGTGCCAACCCATGAGTCCACCTTCGGGCCAGCACCTGCATTTTTAAAACGGTCGAGAATATCGCCAACCGCGGTGCCGGCAACGCCCCTGGACACCTGGTCCAGTATCCCCCCTTGCGGATTGTTTGCATCGCGCTCTCCCGCTCCACGGATCATCTCTGCGATCTTGTCGCGGTTTTGATAAGCCAAGACCCCCAGCATAGCGATCGCAAGTCTTCCAAGATTGGCCACTCGTTCCTCCTGTGGTCTCGAGCTTGGAGAAGCTCTCGGCCTGCCAAAAGTTCCGCATTGGCCACCAAACCTTAGGCAGAGCTTGGAAATCGACCGAGCTTGGCTTCGCAGTGCGGACACTGATAGGTCAGATCTCTGTCGAGCAGGCGACTTACAAGCTGTTGCGGACTACGTCCGCTTTCAGGCAGTGCGACGGGATGCTGAGTGGCCGATGAGGCGCAAAGCTGCCAATCACATTTGGATATCTCCGGACGTGCACATGAGGTGGGCAAACGCGCCAGGAAGTCGATGCCTCACAAACCCGAATCTAGTATCCTACTTTGTCCATAAGCACCCGCAATTCAGGCTGAGGCGCGACCCAGAAAGTTTGAAAAGCTTCCAGGAACCCCAGCCAAGCATTTTTCAATGAAAATGGTCACTTAGCGAAAATCGGAACCGGAACACTTTTCTGGTGCATAAATCCGGCACATCGCTGTCGCTACGCTTCGCGAACGAATCCTGCATAAGGCCGCCTGATGGTCACTGACACCGAGTTCATCGTCGAAAGCATCAGCCAAGGCTGCGTGATGCTTGCCGATGGCGAGTTCTTTATCGACAGGCTGGTGAAGTATGTCGGCAATGGGAGGATCCGCTGGCATGTCGAATTCCGTGGACATCGCATCGAGCTGACGACCGGCCAGCTCAAGAAGCAGCCTACCTTCCGACGGAAGATGCTCGAACAGGCCGGCGTGCTGCCGCCCCAGCGTCCCGGGGCCAACTACAGGCGATGGGCCATCGATCTGAGGAGGAACGCCATCGAGCTTCCCTGGCGGGAGAGACCGGTCGATGCCGGTTTCGCCGTAGAAAGGCTTGTCGGTTATGGGGGCGACCGCTGGACGGTTGAATACCAAGGCAAGGCTATCAAGTTCACGACGACCAAACTGCGCAGGCAAACCAGCTTCCGCAAGAGGATGCTGCTCAAGGCCAAGGTGCTGCCGCCCCGGATGGACCCGGTTGCCTATCGGAAGTGGGTGGACTGGCTGATTCAAAACGCCACCGAGGCCGCCCCGCGGGCCGGCGATGCCGTAATGACCGAGAAAAGTTGGCTTGACGACCTGCCGGAGTTAGGCGGCTGGCAAGACGAAGCGGCTCCCGAGGCAACCGACTAGAACGGCGCGCTGCCGCTCTTCACATTCACCCCAAAGCCATGGTGTTTGCCACGGCTCCGAATTTCGGAACACATTGATCGCGAAGAATCTGGCCAGGGCTTGGCTCGTGGCGAACCAGACTTGAATGAGACCCCATGGATCGCTTCAATCTCGGCGCCTACCGCCGCCCGATCTCCACCCGCTCCACCGAGACCCAGCGCTGGTTCGATATCGGTCTTAACTGGTGCTACGGCTTCAACCATGAGGAAGGCATCAAGTGCTTTGAGAAGGCACTGGAGACCGATCCGGACTGCCCGATGGTTCATTGGGGAATCGCCTATGCAGCCGGACCCTTCTACAATCTGACCTGGAAGGAGCATGGCGAGGCCGAGGCAAACAGCGCGACGAAGCGTTGCTTCGAGCATGTCCAGCTCGCGCGCGCCAGTGCGGTTGCAGCCAGCGAGGTCGAAAGACAATTGATCGGGGCATTGGCCTGCCGTTTCCAGAAACCGCACCGGGTGATGCCACAGGAATTCGAGCAATGGGACGACGCCTATGCCGCCGCAATGCGGCGGGTCCATGAAAACTTTCCCGACGATCACGATGTGATGGCGCTTCTCGTCGAGGCGCTGATGATGCGCACGGTGCGGCGCCTGTGGAATCTCAAGACCGGTGAACCGGCGCCGAATTCCGACGTCGTCGAAGCGCTGGAGGTTTGCGAGCGGTCAATCCTGCTCGCAGACGAGGCCGGCACCGCCCAGCATCCGGCGATCGTCCACCTGCACATCCATCTGCTGGAAATGTCGACCCAGCCGGAGCGCGGCATGCGCTCGGCCGATCTGCTCGGCGAGATGTGCCCCGATGCCGGGCACATGAACCACATGCCGGGGCATATCTATGTGCTGTGCGGCGAGTATGAGAAGGCGAAGCTCGCCAGCGAAAAGGCGGTTCGGGCCAACGACCTTTATATCGCCTACGCCAATGAGCCGACCTATTATCTGCTCGGCTGCTGCCACGATCTGCACCTGATGATGTTCACCTGCATGTTGTCGGGCCAGTACCAGCCGGCGCTGTGGGCCGCCGACAAGGTGCGCAGCCTGGTGACGCGTGACGTGGTCGCCATCCAGGATCGGCCCAAACTCACCCGGACCGTGGAAGGTTATCATGCGATGAAATCGCACGTGCTGGTGCGCTTCGGTCGCTGGCGGGAAATCATCGACGAGCCGGCAACCGAAGAGCCCGGCCTCTATGTGCTGACGGCGGCCATGCAGCATTACGCCAAGGGCGTGGCGCATGCGACGCTGAGGCAATTCACCGACGCCGAGCGCGAGCGTGAACGCTTCCACCAGCATCTCGAAGGCATTCCAGCCGAGCGGCGTTTTCTCAGCAACCCGGCCCGCGCCTCGCTCGCCGTCGGTGCCGCCTTGCTCGACGGCGAGCTTGCCTACCATCAGGGCCGGCACGAGCAGGCCTATGGCCATCTCAGGCAAGCGGTCGAGCTGGACGACAATCTGTCCTACACCGAGCCCTGGGCATGGATGCACCCGCCGCGCCATGCGCTGGCGGCGCTGCTTCTCGACCAGGGCCACGCGCAAGAGGCCGAGCAGGTCTATCGCGACGATCTCGGCCTGAGCGGCAATGTGCAGCGCTGCGCCCGGCACCCGGACAATGTCTGGGCGCTGCACGGGCTGGTGGAATGTTTGGGGCGGCGCGGCGAGAGCCAAGAGCTGCCTGCACTGCAGGCAAAACTCGCCACGGCGCTGGCCAAGGCCGATGTGCCGATCAGCTCATCGTGCCTGTGCCGGACGGGCGTGCAATCGGCACTCAGCTGTTGTCCTTGATGCCCATCGCACCCTTCCCGGGCAGTTCAATCATGGAATGCTGAAGGGCACCGATTCAGCAACCGTTCCATCAATGGCCAAATCAACCCGATAGGTGCCCTCCGGCCATCCCGCCGTGGGTTTGCTGAGCTGTGAATCAGCCTGATTGTTGGCTCCTACGTCGAGGTCGACCTTGTCGATCGTATAGTTTTCCGGCGCGGCACCGTGGGAATCAACCGAGACCCAGGAGAATGTGATTTTCGAGGTTGGCGCGATATCCACTAGAGTCTTTCATGTTTTGATGGCAGCGTATCCAGCATTCGCGAAGTAGTTGCCGCATTCTTCAGGCTCGATCGTT
>NZ_VFUW01000007.1:0-353375 GCF_006441385.1 Mesorhizobium sp. B2-4-18
ACTCCAAAACCCCTTCGGGCCAAAAGTGTTACCCATGTCTCCGGTATAAACCGTAACCTATGTGTCCGGAACGGACCTAGAAATTATTGGCGATCCCGACAGGATTCGAACCTGTGACCATCGGCTTAGAAGGCCGGTGCTCTATCCAGCTGAGCTACGGGACCGTCGGCCGGCCAACGGCCGGCTGGATGCTTGGGCCTGCCGCCTTTCAGTGCGTCCAGGGCGTCCTGCGGTCATAGCGGAAATTCTCCGCATAGGAAATCTGGCGGCGCTTGGTCTCTTTCGGTTCCTCGACACGGAAG
This sequence comes from Mesorhizobium sp. B2-4-18, assembly GCF_006441385.1. Taxonomy (NCBI): domain Bacteria; kingdom Pseudomonadati; phylum Pseudomonadota; class Alphaproteobacteria; order Hyphomicrobiales; family Phyllobacteriaceae; genus Mesorhizobium; species Mesorhizobium sp. B2-4-18. The sequence continues at coordinate 303 of NZ_VFUW01000007.1, forward strand.
GCAAGCCCTTCCTTTTCCGCGTAGGCCACCGCTTCTTCGCGCGTGTCGAAGGTGAGCCGGATCTGGCTTCTCATGTCACCCGACGTGGTGTAGCCCATCAAGGGATCGATCTTCTTGCGCATCTCGGGGTCGAATTCCAGCACCCAATGGCCGGTCTTGGCCTTGCCGGACTGCATCGCGGTTTTGGCTGGGCTGAAAATGCGCGCGGACATGGCCACCTCTTTGTTGGCAAGGCGGCATCGCCGCCTCTTCGCCCGTCATTACTGCGCATTGGCAGCGGCGGCAAGGTTTTTGCACTTGCCATGTACCACCGAAATGAATAGGCAACAGACCGTTCGGAGTGTAGCGCAGGCTGGTAGCGCATCTGGTTTGGGACCAGAGGGTCGGGAGTTCGAATCTCTCCACTCCGACCATTTCTCATTTAAAATGCGACACCGATGGCACCGAAGGGGTTTTGGCCCTTATCCGCGTGTCATTATTTCAGGCTCGCTTCCATCGCCATTGCTGGCTTAAGCTGCGGCAAACGGGGGGTGGCGGTGCTTGGGATAGATGCTTGGGTGTCGCTGTTCGGGCCGGCCTATTTCGCCTATGCGGGCGTGACGGTTCCGTTCATGGTGGCATGGGCGATCGCCTGTGCCGCCTTGGCGACGTGGAACAATCGCGGGAGCCGCAGGCACGGCAGGCTCGCACCTGGCATCGTCGCCTCCCGTTCGTGGGCAGCCAGCATCGGGATTTTTGTGCTGGTCGCGGCCTGCTATATTGCCGCGCACTCGGCCGTCTATCTGTTGGTCCGGCATTTCGTCAGAATGTGGCTGTGATTGGCCGCAAGCTCACCGGCCGGCAGTGTTACGTTGAGAGCACACCCTCTATATCGGTTTTCGAAAAATCGGCTCCGACATACAACAGCCGGCAAGCGTGCTCCTTCGCCACCTCGTAGGAGAAACAATCGCCGAAATTGAGCGCGGCCGGATGGCTGCCCTTGCCCCATCGCGCATAGGCTTCGGCGATACGCCGGGCCGAGGCCGGCGTTACCACCACCACCTCGAAACCAAGCCCGTCAATCAGGCTGGACAGCTCGGCGGCGACGCCACGATGGGCCGCGACGATCAGCGCCTCGGCAACGGTGCCGGCGGAGATCAGGAGGTCGTTCTCGGCTGCGAGCGCGGCCATGCAGGCGTCGGCCTGAAGTTCATTCAGGACGATCGCCATAAGCGCCGACGTATCGACCGCGATCATTCTGGCATGCCGTCATCGCCATAAAGGAAGTCCTGGCTGCGGGCAGCGGATGGTCCGGCCTTCATCTTGGCCGCCCCTGCCGCACGCGCCGCTTCCATGAGCGTCCGGCGACCTTCCTTGCCGGGCATTGCCTTGATGGGAACCAGCCGCACGGCCGCATGGCCGTGACGGGTCAGAATGACCTCGTCGCCCGCCTCAGCGCGGCGCACCAGCTCGGTCAGCTGTCCCTTGGCGTCGGTAACGGATACCTGCATCGAATACTCCGCATGGACCATTCTCCGGTCCAAATCTTTTAATCGAGAAATAGACCATCGAGTGGTCTATTTCAAGAGTTTCGACAATGCGGGGGTGGTCCGTGTCGTTGGGGTGGATGTCCGCTGCGGCGGCACCCGCTCGATGCATTTTGAACGCAAGCTCGCCGGGCGAGAACCCCAACCGCCTCAGTCCCGGCGAGCCTACAACCTGATTTGGAACGCAATCAGGACCGGGGTTAGCCGGCAAGCTCACGCAGCAAGATAAGTGCCAGTCTTGTTTCCCAAAATGGGACTCAGTCGAGACGAGGACAGGTGGAAGCCTGAAGTCATCAAATCTCGAACTCGCCCTGCCCTTCGTCCATGGCATTGATGGTTTCGGCGGCCAGCGTCCTTGTAATCGGCATCTTGCGCTCCAGGGCGGTACGATCCAGGCGCTCCACCACACGCATCGCGGTTGCCAGAGAACGCTCGATGCGCCGCACCAAATACTGCACGACATGCGGCTCGACCTCGACCTGGCGGTCGGCGAACAGCTTGGTGATGACACCGGCGAGCAGGAGATCATCGGGCTCATGGATCTCGACGGTCGCCGCAGCCTTGAGCCGCGATGCAAGATCGGGCAGCGACACACCCCAGGCCGAGGGAAAGCGGCGTGCGGTCAAAAGCAGCGTCGAGCCGGCGCCACGCACCGCATTGATGAGATGGAACAGGCCCAGTTCGTCGACCGCGCGTGCGTCGACATCATCGATCAGGGCCGGGCGGGCACCAAGATTTGCGATGCTGTCGCCAATGCGCCTGGCGTCGACAGTCACCGCCTTGGCGCGCGCGCCCCAGATCGAGGCCAGATGCGTCTTGCCGGAGCCGGCTGGGCCCGCCAGCACGACCACCGGTGCTGGCCAATCCGGCCAGCGGTCGACCAGTGCGGCCGCCTGGTTGTTGGTGCCGGAGACGACCAGCTCATCACGCGAGTAACCGGTGCCATGGCCGAGATCGAGCGGCAACTGGCGTGGCGGGTCGGTTCGCTGCGCGGTCACTTCAGCGACGCGGTTGCGAGCGGTGGCCGCCGCCGCGATCAGCTGGCAGTGGCGGTGCGGGTTCTGTCGCATGGCCTTTGTAGAGCGGCGATTCGAGATAACGGGCGATGGCAAATCGCACCAGCACCGCAACCGCCGCCGAAGCCGGCACGGCAATCAAAAGGCCGACGAAGCCGAACAGCGCGCCGAAGGCGAACAGCGCGAACATCAGCCATACAGGATGCAGGCCGACGCTTTTGCCGACCAGCCTGGGCTGCAGGATGTTGCCTTCGATGAACTGGCCGATGAAGAAGACCACCGCAACCGCGACGATCATCGTCCAGTCAGGCCAGAACTGAACGAAGGCGACGCCGACGGCCAGCACCAGCCCGGTCAATGAGCCGACATAGGGGATGAAGGAGATCAGCCCGGCGAACAGGCCGATGAGGATGGCGAAGTTCAGCCCGGTCAGCGTAAGGCCGGTGGCGTACATGGCGCCCAGCACCAGGCAGAGCGTACCCTGGCCGCGCACGAAGCCGGCAGTGGCGGTGTTGACGTCGCGCGCGATGGCGCGGACCGTGGCGACGTTGTCGCGCGGCACCCAGCTGTCGATGACCGCCACCATGCGGTCCCAGTCGAGCAGCATGTAGAAGGCCACGACCGGCGTCACCACGAACAGGCTGACCACCGAGACCAGCGCCACGCCCGAACTCCAGATCGAAGTGAAAACCGTCGTGAGCAGGCCGAAACCGGAGGTCAGCAGTGAGTTCAACCCATCGCGCAAGCCATTGGCGTTAACGCCGAATTTCTGTTCCAGCCACTTCGGATCAAAGGAGGTGATCAGGCTCTGCAGCCGGGTCAGGTACTCCGGCAGCTTGCCGGCGAAATCGGCCATCTGTGTCGCCAGCACCGGAATGAGGATGACCAAGGCCAGCACCAGCACGATCAGGAATGTGATGAGGATGACCGCCGTCGCCATGAAGCGGCTGAGGCCGAGCCGCTGCAGACGGTCGGCGACCGGATCGAGGAAATAGGCAAGCACCATGCCGGCGACGAAGGGCAGCAGGATGTCGCTGAAGACATAAAGGAAGAGCGCCAGGATCGCGGCACCCGCCAGCCAGAAGAATATCTGGCGCCGGAACGTGGCCGACGCCTCGGCCTCTGCCGCCGTCTCGCCTTCCGGCACGACGACACCCATCTGGCCGTCGTCGGTCTTGCCCAGCGCCGCCTTGCGGGCGGCCGGCTTGCGGGCAGGCCTGCCGTCGATGGGCTTGTCAGCCTGATTTACCGCCTTCGCCATAGCCGCTCATATGCCTCAGCCAAGCCACGAGATAGGCCGCGGCCGAAGCCACGGTCAAGACCCCGGACAGCAATATGAGGCCTGGCCGCAGAGGGTCGAGGTGCACGGCAAAGGCGAGTTCGCCCAGCACAACCGCCGCCAGCACGATCTGGACGGCGGTATTCGCCTTGGAGACCAGGAACGGTTTAATCTCGACCGGATGGGCCATCGCCGTGGACAACAGGACCGCGCAGACGATCAAGGCGTCACGCGACACCATGGTGACGACCAGCCACAGCGGCAACTGACCGATGATGCCCATGACGACGAACACCGAAACCAGCAGCAGCTTGTCGGCGATCGGATCGAGATAGGCGCCGAACCTGGACTGCTGGTTGAAGCGGCGGGCGATGAAGCCGTCGACGCCGTCGGAAATGCCGGCAACGACGAAGCCGGCAAAGGCCCAGTCCCAACGCGCCTGCAGCATGGCCAACACCACGGCAGGCACCAGGACAACGCGCAGCATGGTGATCAGGTTGGGGATGGTCAACGCATTGTCCCGCCGTATTATGCGTTGAGATAGATGAGGGAGATGGAGGGCCGAGGCAAGGGAGAGCCGGCTGGGCCAGCCGCAAGCACTGAGTGCGATGCCCCCGGCTATCCACGCTTTTGTCGGCCAAACGAAGCCCGGTTCGGCCGTTATCCTTGCGGACCGAAACCGTTCATGCGAAGAGCCCGCAAACGAGCAGGAACATTGCGATGAGCAAGCGCGAAACCGGCCAGCATAAAACGGGCCAGAACAAAACGGCCAAGCGCGGAAACGGGCTCACCTATGCGCAGGCGGGCGTCGATATCGATGCCGGCAACCTCATGGTCGAGAAGATCAAGCCGCTGGTGCGCGCGACGCGCAGGCCGGGCGCGGATGGCGAGATCGGCGGCTTCGGCGGCCTGTTCGATCTGAAAGCGGCCGGTTTCACCGATCCGGTGCTGGTAGCAGCCAATGACGGCGTCGGCACCAAGCTCAAGATCGCCATCGAGGCGGGAAAACACGACACGATCGGCATCGACCTTGTCGCCATGTGCGTCAACGATATCGTCGTGCAGGGTGCCGAACCGCTGTTCTTCCTCGACTATTTCGCCACCGGCAAACTCGATCCCGATCAGGGTGCCGCGATTGTCGGCGGCATCGCGCAGGGCTGCCGTCAGGCCGGCTGCGCGCTGATCGGCGGCGAGACGGCGGAAATGCCGGGCATGTATCACGGCAAGGACTATGACCTTGCTGGCTTTGCCGTGGGTGCGGCCGAACGCGGCCAGCTCCTGCCCACCGACGACATCGTCGAGGGCGACGTGCTGCTCGGGCTGGCCTCTTCTGGCCTGCATTCGAATGGTTTCTCGCTGGTGCGCCGCATCGTCGCCGCCAGCGGTCTGGCGTGGAACGATCCAGCACCGTTCAACGACGAGGCGACGCTTGCCGAGGCACTGCTCGAACCCACCCGCATCTACGTCAAGTCGATCCTCAAGGCGATCCGCAACACGCATGGCATCAAGGCGCTGGCGCACATCACCGGCGGCGGTTTTCCGGAAAACATTCCGCGCGTGCTGCCCAAGGACTTTTCCGCCGAACTTGACCTCAATGCCATCGACGTGCCGCCGGTGTTTTCCTGGCTGGCCAAGACAGGCGGCGTGGCGCCGGAGGAGATGATGCGCACCTTCAATTGCGGCATCGGCATGATTTTGGCTGTCGCTTCCGGTCAGGCGGCGCAGGTCGCTGCCGTGCTGCAGGAAGCCGGCGAGACGGTGACGCCGATCGGCCGCATCGTGCCGCGCCGCGACGCCGGCGTCATCTATCGGGGCTCGATCGGCCTATGAGCACGCAGAGAAAACGCACCGTTGTCTTGATTTCGGGGCGCGGCTCCAACATGACCGCGCTGATCGCGGCGGCCAGCGATCCGGCCTTCCCGGCCGAGATTGCCGGCGTCATTTCCGACAAGGCGGACGCCGCCGGCCTCGGCATCGCCAGGGCACGCGGCATCGCCACCCAGGTCATTTCCCGCGCCGACCATGGCAGCAAGCAGGCGCATGACGCGGCGATCGACGCGGCACTTGCGGCCTTCAACGCCGACATCGTGGCGCTGGCCGGCTATATGCGCCTCCTGACCCCCGGCTTTGTCCAGAAATGGCAGGGCCGCATGATCAACATCCACCCTGCCCTGCTGCCGGCCTTCAAGGGGCTCGACACCCATGCGCGCGCGTTGGCCGCCGGCATCCGCATCCATGGCTGCACGGTGCATTTCGTCACGTCCGAGATGGATGATGGCCCGATCATCGCGCAAGCGGCCGTGCCGGTGATGGTCGGCGACAATGCCGATACGCTGGCCGCGCGCGTGCTCAAGGCAGAGCACCGGCTCTACCCGCTGGCGCTTGGACTGGTCGCCGAAGGCAAGGCACGCATGGAGGCCGGGCATACGGTTCTTGCCCACTTCGCCGACGATGCCGACAACGGCACCTCGGTGGTGATGGCGCCCGATCCGCTGCGCGAGGAAGCCGACCTCGAGCACCTGGCGCGGATCACGCCCTGAGCGAGAGCGCAGCGATGAAACAGCTGCTCCTGCTGCGTCATGCCAAATCGAGTTGGGACGACCCTGACCTCGACGATTTCGACCGACCGTTGGCGGAACGTGGGTTGAAGGCGGCCCGGCTGATCGGCCGCGAGCTTGGAGCGCGCAACTGGCTGCCGGATCAGGCGCTGGTGTCGCCGGCGCTGCGCACCCGCGATACCTGGCGGCTGGTGGCGGCGGAACTGCCAGTGCATCCCCGGGTCGCGTTTGCCGAGGCGCTCTACGATGCCGCAGCGGCGGATATTCTGGGTCAGCTACGCAAAGCGGACCCTTCGACCAGCTGCCTGCTGGTTCTCGGCCACAATCCGGGCCTTGAGGAGCTGGCAAAACAGCTTGCCGGACCGGGATCGGAGGCGAAGGCGCGCAAGAGGCTCGAGGAAAAGTTTCCGACAGCAGCCCTCGCGCGCTTCGTCCTTGAAGACGATTGGTCCGGGGTGTCGGCCGCCAGGCTGACACATTGCCTGCGGCCGAAGGATCTGAGCTAGAAGTCTAATGTCCGCGGGTGCGGCAGATCAGACCCGCCGCAGCCGCGACATCAGTTACCCCAGATGCCCTGGCCAGGCTCGGGCCAGTCGGTGGCTGGCTTCATCTTGGTGTCGGCGGTCTTGTGTTTGATCATATCCGTGTCGTTGACGGCGCCCGTGGCGGCGTGATCCACGCCGGCGACCGGGGCGACCGGCTGGTTGGCATTGTCGGAGCCATAGTGGTCGCTGCCGGCGAATGCACCCCCGGCTGCGACAAGGATAGCGGCGGTAGCGAGAGCAAGTCTGTTCATTTCAATCTCCTGTTCATCCGTTGGGCGGCGTCTTGGGAGGACGGTTCCGCTGAGGAGAAGACCACAAGCAGCCTGGTTTTATTCCTGGACGTGAGATGTTTTGCCTACTGAGAAGATCGGCGGCCTTCGGTCTGACCTCATTCAAAACAAGAGCGGCGGGCCAGACCCACCGCTCTTTGTTCTGTCCGTCTAGTGGCGTGCCCTTGGGAGGATTTCGCGTCGCGAGGCATCTAGCCCGCGAAAAACGTCGCAGGCCGCAGCCAAGCCGCATTTGCCTTGCGTTGCGATCGATACTATCGATCATCCGGGTCCGATTGCCGAATGGGATCGTAGATCGAGCCTTGGTGGCCGTTGAGACCGAAGTGGATGCTGGAACGGCAATAGACATGCGATTGCTGCTTGTGGAGGACAATCGCGAACTGGCGGACTGGCTAGGCAAGACCTTGCGCCAGGCGAATTATGTCGTCGACATCGTCCATGACGGCGAGGATGTCGAGCACGCGCTTGCCGCCGGCGACCACGCGCTTGTCATTCTCGACCTTGCGTTGCCCCGCATGGGCGGACTGGAAGTGCTGCGCATGCTGCGAGCCCGCGGCAACCGGGTGCCGGTGATCGTACTGACCGCCAATGCCAGCCTCGATGGCCGGGTCAAAGGCCTCAACGAAGGCGCCGACGACTATCTGGCGAAGCCCTTCCAGGTAGAGGAGCTCGAAGCGCGCATCCGCGTCCAACTGCGCCGCGCCAATGACCGGACGGCACCGGTCGTTGCCTGCGGCGACCTCATCTACGACACCAACACCAGGCTGTTTTCGCTCGGCGGTGAAACACTGGCCCTGACACCACGCGAACATGCCGTGCTTGAACAATTGATGATCAAGGCGGGACGCACGGTAAGCAAGGCCGCCCTGTCGGCGGCGATCTACGATTTCGAGACCGACGCCGATCCAAGCGCCATCGAGATCTATGTGCACCGTGTGCGCAAGAAGCTCGAGGGGTCGCGGGTCCAGATCACCACTTTGCGTGGCCTCGGCTATCTCTTGCGCCATGAAGATCTGGCGCCATGATGATTTGGCGCTATGAAGACTAACAGCCTGCGTCTGCAATTGCTGGCCTGGGTCGTGCTCCCCCTGGCCGGGCTTGCGACCATCAATCTGTGGACCAGCCAGCGCAACGCTCTGGCGACCGCCGATCTGGTCACCGACCGCATGCTGGTCGGCTCGGCCCGTGCCATCGCCGAGCAGGTCGCCATGGCCGATGGCGTACTCGATGCCACCATCCCGCCGGCGGCGATCGAGATGTTCGATACCGGCGATCGCGACAGCGTCTACTATCGCGTCGAGACCGCCGGAGGACGGTTGCTGACCGGTTACCCCGATTTGCCGCAAGCGCCGCGGCATGCGAGCGCCGAGGCGAGCTATCGCGACCATATGTTGCGGCTCTTGACGCTCAGCCACGCGGTGATCGGCGCCGGCGGCGATTCCCCCATAACGGTCACCGTGGGCATAACGCTCTCCGGGCATGATGCGATGGTGAAGCGGCTGTGGTTCAGCGCCTTCGTCCAGCAACTGGCGCTGGTGGCGATCGCCGGCGTCTTCGTGCTGCTTGGCCTGCGCCGCGGCCTGGCGCCATTGATGAGCCTGCGCGACGCGGTGCGTTCGCCAAGCCGAAGCGACCTCGATCCGGTTGACGTGCCGGGCGCGCAGAGCGAAATCCGGCCTCTGATAGAGGCGCTCAACGCCTACATGGAACGGGTGCGCGCGCAGATGGGAGCGCAGCGCCGTTTCATCGCCAATGCCGCACATCAATTGCGCACGCCGCTGGCGCTGCTATCGACGCAGGCAAGCTATGCGCTACGCGAAACCGCCACCGATGCGCGCCAGGAAGCGCTGGTGGCGCTGCAGGCCAGCTCCGGCAAGCTGGCGCGGCTGGCCGAACAATTGCTCACCCTGTCGCGTGCCGAGCCTGGCAGCCGGCGGCCACGCGCCGATCGCATCGACCTGACAGAAGCCGCCCGCCATGTACTGGAAACGCAGGCGCCCGCGGCGATCGCCCGCAAGATCGATCTCGGGCTGGAGGAAACAGGGCCGGTTGCAGTCATTGGCGACGGCACCATGCTGCGCGAGATGATCGTCAATCTTGTCGACAACGCGCTGCGTTACTCGACGGCAGGCGCCAGCGTGACGGTGAAGCTGGCCGCCATCGACAGCGAAGCCGTGTTGACGGTAGCCGATGACGGACCCGGCATCCCGGCCGAAGAGCGGGATCACGTGTTCGAGCGCTTTTATCGCATCGCCGGTTCGACCGAGGAAGGCAGCGGCCTGGGCCTCGCCATCGTGCGCGAGGTTGTCGAGAATGCCGGCGGCCGCGTCACCCTCGGGGATGGCGCGGCCGGCGGTCTGGTGGTCGAGGTCAGGTTGCCCCTGGCCTGAACCGACCCGCACCAAGCGCGAGCTCGTACTGTCCTCGGAACAAAATCAGGTGCCCTGCTCGTTGAACGGCGCCGGCCGCCACTTGACGACATAGTTCTCGAAGCGGGTGATGATGAATTCCACCACCAGCGCCATAACCGCCAGGATGATCATGGCGGCGAAGACGCCATTGGCGTTGAAGGCGCCCTGCGCGGTCGAGATCAGCAGGCCCATGCCTTGCTTGGCGCCGAGGAATTCGCCGACCACGGCGCCGACCAAGGCAAAGCCGAAGCTGACATGCAGGCTGGCCAGGATCCAGCTCATCGCCGACGGGATAATGACGGTGCGGGTGATCTGGAACGGCGAGGCACCGAGGATCTGGGCGTTGGCGATCATCGCCCTATCGGCCTCGCGAACCCCCTGGAAGGCGTTGGCGAAAACGACGAAGAACACCATCACCACGGCGAGCGCCACTTTCGAGGCCATGCCGAGGCCGAGCGCGATGATGAAGACAGAGCCGAGCACGACGCGCGGCACGGAATTGGCGATCTTGATGTAGATCGAAAAGACATCGGCCAGCAGCCGGTTGCGGCCGAGAATGATGCCGGCGGCGATGCCGCCCAGTGCGCCGATGGCGAAGCCGAGGAAGGTTTCCTCCAGCGTCACATAGATCTGCAGCCAGAGCGGTCCCTGCGAGGTGCCCTCGGTGATCCAGGACCAGATCTGTTCCCAGATGCCCGAGGGACTGGCGAAGAAGAACGGGTCGATGATGTTATAGTCGGCGCCGAGTTCCCACAGGCCAAGGAACGCAACGAGGATAGCAAGGCGCAGGCCGATGACCAAAGCATGGCGGCGGCGCAGCCGGGCCCTCGCCCGGGCCTCGGCAACGGCAATGGAGGCATCGCGGACGGCGGCATGGGAAGCGGTGGGAGAGATAGCGGTCATGTTGGTGTCTCCTCTCAATGCCCGCTCTGCAAGGTGCGGCTCTGGCCGAGCTGCACTTCTTCGCGCAGGTCGTTCCAGATCACCTTGGCGATCTCGACGAATTTCGGGTCGTAACGGATGTCGGCCATGACACGCGGACGCGGCAGGTCGATGCGGTAGACACTCTTGACCGTTCCCGGCCCGGCGGTGAGCACATAGACCTTGTCGGCCAGCGCCACCGCCTCCTCCAGATCGTGGGTGACGAAGACGACGGAGGATTTCTGTTCCGACCACAGGCCGAGCAATTCGTCCTGCATGGCCGTGCGCGTCTGCATGTCGAGCGCACTGAACGGCTCGTCCATAAGCAGAATCTTCGGCTGGTTGATGAAGGTCTGGGCAAGGGCGACGCGCTTGCGCATGCCGCCCGAAAGCTGGTGCGGATAATGTTTTTCGAAGCGGCCGAGGCCGACGCGGACGATCCAGTCGCGGGCCCGATCATAGGCCTGCGCCTTGGGGATCCCGCGATAAAGCGGACCGGCGGCGACATTGTCGATGACGCTTCGCCAGGGAAAAAGCGCATCGGCTTGGAAGACGAAACCGATGTCGCGGCTGATATCGGTGACCGGTTTGCCCATGACGCGGACATGACCTGTGGTCGGCCGCAGCAGGCCGGTGACGAGGTTGAGTGTCGTCGACTTGCCGCAGCCGGTCGGCCCGACGACGCAGGCGAATTCGCCACGCGCCACCGTCATGGTGAAGTCGCGGATCGCCGTCATCATATGGCCGTCGGGCGTGACGAAGCGTAGCGTCACATCATCGATGGCGATCGCGGCATCGGCCGGCGGCGCGGCCTGAGACAACTTCTCAGCCGCCATCGTTTGCACTTGCATGGCATACTCCTGTGGCGATGATGCGAGAATGCCTGCGGCCAAAACTTGTGGTCGCCATCTCTCGACATCGGTAGGCGCGCCGCTGCCAAATCGATTCAGGCCAGCGGCGCAACTTGTTGTTCCTCAAGAGCGAACCGGGTAACCCGCCTCGCCTGCCTGCCTACTTGGCGGCGTCGACGAATTCCGTCGTGAAGGTTTTCGACAGGTCGATCTGCTTGCCCTGCAGGCTCTTGGAGAAGGTCGACAGAACTTTCAGCACCGTCTCGGGGCCATCGGCCGGCATGCGTCCGTCGGGCGTGAACATCGCCTTGCCGCCGGCGAGCCCCTGGATATAGAGATCCTTGTTGCCGGCGTAATAGTCCTTCGGCATCTTGTCGGCGATCTCCTCGGCCGAATGGCCGGCGATGAACTTCATCGTCTTGACGAAGGCATTGGCGAGCTTCTGTGCTTCGTCCTTGTGGCCTTCGACCCAGGAAGACTGGACGTAGAAGGATGCCGCAGGATAGTCGCCGCCCAGCGCTTCCTTGGTCTTTTCGGGCGTGCGCATGTCGACCAGGACACTGGCCTCGCCGGTCTTGAGCAATTTCGCGATGGTCGGCTCCGTGGTCATGCCGGCCTGAATTTGGTCCTGCTTGACGGCGGCGATGAAGGTGTTGCCGGCGCCTACCGGCAGCAGCGTGTAATCACCCGGCTTCAGGCCGCTGCGGACGGCAAGATATTGGGTCAGGAAATCGGTCGACGACCCAAGCCCGGTGACGCCCAGCGTAGCGCCCTTGAAGTCGGCCGGCGACTTGATCTCCGGGTGCTTGGCGGAGACCAGTTCGACCTCGCCAGGGGCCTGGCTGAACTGGACGATCGACTCGATGTATTTGCCCTTTGACTGTAGGTCGACAGTGTGGTCATAAAAGCCGACAACGCCCTGCACGGCGCCGGCCAGCAATTCATTCTCGGCCTCGACGCCGGCTCGCGAGTTGATCAGTTCGACGTCGAGCCCCTCATCCTTGAAGTAGCCGAGCTGCTGGGTGAGCACGGCCGGCAGGTAAATCTGCTTTTCCATGCCGCCGACAATGATGGTGATCTTGTCCGCGGCGGACGCCGCGGTCGCGCCCGTGCCGACAATGGCGAGCGTCAGCGCCGCCGAACGCAAGATGCACTTCGAGATCAAGCCGGTCATGTAACTTCCTCCACCTGGGCGGCGCGCCATCCAGGCTGCGCCGCATTCCTCCTGCCGGCCACTCCCGCACCGGTCACGCGGCGAACGCCGCAATGAATCAATTGCATGCCCAAGCTTTCAGCTGGCTTTCAGCCACTTTAGCAACCGGGGAATGAAAACAGCCAGGATCTGCTGGTTACGATGCGCCAAAACCCAATACGTCGCGCATGTCGTATTCGCCGGGAGCGCGGCCCGCCACCCACAATGCCGCGGCGATGGCGCCGCGTGCAAACATGATGCGGTCACCAGCCGAATGCGCCAAGGTGACGGTCTCGCCTTCCGTGCAGAAGCTGACGCTGTGCTCACCAATGATGGCGCCACCCCGCGCCACCGCGAAGCCTATCTCGCCCGCCGGCCGCGCGCCGGTGACGCCATCGCGGACGCGCCTCGCAACCGTCTCCAGCCCGATTTCGCGTCCGCCGGCAACAGCCTGCCCCAGCATCAGCGCCGTGCCCGAAGGCGCGTCGATCTTGTGGCGATGATGCGCCTCGAAAATCTCCGCATCCCAGTCATCGGGGTCGAGCGCCCGCGCTGCCTGTTCGACCAATCCGACCAGCATGTTGAGCCCGAGCGAGAAGCTGCCGGAGCGCACGATGGCAATGGTTTTCGCGGCATGGGCGATGGTGGCCATCTCGGCGGGCTCGAAGCCTGTCGAGCCAATCACCAGGGCTGGCCCGCCCCTTCCGGCACACAATCTGGCCAGTTCCGCGGAGGCGGCCGGCGTGGTGAAGTCGACGACCACGTCAGCCATGGCAATTGCTTCGTCGCCGCTCACCAGCCCATCGCCGACACTGCCCGGACGGTGAAAGCAGCCGGCGAGCGCCAGACGCGCATCGGCCCGCACCGCATCCGCCATCTGGCGACCCATGCGGCCGAGAGCGCCTGATATGGCGATCCTGATCGGCAGCTGCGGCATCGGCTTCCTGCTATTTCCACATGCCGCGCATGCGCGCGCCGATGTCGACGCGCACCTCCGGCCGAGGCGCCCTGCCTTGCGCCGCTTGCGCGGCTGGCCACGAAAGCTGCTGGAACGCGGCGAGGATGGAGGCCGGAATGAAACGGGTGCGCGAGGCGTAGACATGGCGGTCGCCGCGTGCCGCCTGGCCATGCGGAAAGAAGCGCTGGGGCATGACGAGGTTGAGATTGTCCTTGGCCCGTGTCATCGCCACGTAGAGCAGCCGTCGCTCCTCCTCGATATCTTCCTTGGTGCCGACACCGAGATCGGCCGGAATGCAGCCATCGACCGTGTTCAGCACGAAGACGTTCTTCCACTCCTGGCCCTTGGCCGAGTGGATGGTCGACAAGATCAAATAGTCCTCGTCGCGGTGCGGAGGGCCGGCCTGGTCGCTGGTTGCGTCCGGCGGATCGAGCGTCAGCTCGGTCAGGAAGCGTTCGCGCGAAGCATAGCCCAAGCCGATTTGCTCGAGTTGCAGCAGGTCGGCGCGGCGCGTGATCGCATCCTCGTGGATGCGCTCCAGATGCGGTTCGTACCACAGCCTGACCTGTTCGAGATCGGCCGGCCATTTGGCGCCGGCGCGCAAGCCGGAATAGAGCGAGACGAAGCCGGGCCAGTCGTCGGCGGCGCGCTGCGGCGGACGCCAGCCGGCCAGTCCCATCGCCTCGTCCAGCGCCGACGTCATGGCCTCGACGACCTGCGCGGCCGCGGAAGGGCCAATGCCGGGAAGAAGCTGCAGCACGCGAAAGCCGGCGACACGATCGCGCGGATTTTCAGCAAAGCGCAGTACCGCCAGCACGTCCTTGACATGCGCGGCATCGAGGAATTTCAGGCCACCGAACTTGACGAAAGGGATGTTGCGCCGCGTCAGCTCGATCTCCAGCGGCCCGCTGTGGTGCGAGGCGCGAAACAGCACCGCCTGCGACTTCAGCGCGGTACCGGCCTCGCGCTCGGCAAGGATGGTGTCGCAGACGAAGTTCGCTTGCTCGACCTCGTCGCGCACGGTCACAAGTCTCGGTTTGTCGGCGGATTTGCGTTCCGACCACAGGTTCTTGGTGAAGCGCTCCGAGGCTTCGCCGATAACCGCGTTGGCGGCCGCCAGAATGGTCTCGGTCGAGCGATAATTGCGCTCCAGCATCACCACATCGGCGGTCCGCGCGAACTGTCTAGGGAAGTCGAGGATGTTGCGCACTTCGGCGGCCCGGAACGAATAGATCGACTGCGCGTCGTCACCGACGACCGTCAGCCCGGCGCCGTCGGGCTTGAGTGCCATCAGGATCGAGGCCTGCAGCCGGTTGGTGTCCTGGTATTCGTCGACCAGCACATGGTCGAACCGTCCGCCCAGATGCGTGGCGATTTCAGGCTCGGCGGTCATCTGCGCCCAGTAGAGCAGCAAATCGTCGTAATCGAGCACATTCTGCGCCTGCTTGGCCTCGACGTAACCGGCAAACAATTGCTTGAGCGGCTCGGCCCAGCCGGCGCACCAGGGGAAGGCGGACCCCAGTACCTCACCCAGCGGCGCCTGCGCGTTGACGGCGCGCGAATAGATGGCAAGGCAGGTGCCTTTGGTCGGAAAGCGCGCTTCCGTCCTGGAGAAACCGAGTTCGTGGCGCACGAGATTCATCAGATCGGCGGAATCCTCGCGATCATGGATGGTGAAGGCCGGATCGAGGCCGATCTCCAGCGCATAGTCCCGCAGCAGCCGCGCGCCGATGCCATGAAAAGTGCCGGCCCAGGTCAGTGCGTCCGTGATCACCGCGGCGTCGCGGCCGAGCACTTCGCCGGCGATGCGCTCGACACGTCTCGCCATTTCGGATGCGGCGCGCCGCGAAAACGTCATCAGCAGGATGCGGCGCGGGTCGGCTCCCTTGACGATCAAGTGGGCGACGCGGTGCGCCAGCGTGTTGGTCTTGCCGGAGCCGGCGCCGGCGATAACCAGCAGCGGGCCTGCAATCTTGCCGCCGCCATGTTCGACGGCCTGGCGTTGGGCGTCGTTCAGCCGGGCGAGATAAGCCGGCTGGCCGGTCTGTTCCAAAAACGTCGAATCATGGGCGGCGAGGTTCATCGCCCATCAAGCATCGTTTCCGCTTTGTTCGCAACAGAGAAGCAGTTCCGCCAATACAGCGGGAGCAATCAGCGTTTCGGGTCAACGCCCATCGACGCCGACTGCCGGCGTAGCGCCTCGCGGTCGTTTGCGGGCGCTGGCAGCAAGAGCGGATCGACACTGTCGGGAACCTCGTCGATCATCTTGCGGGCGAGACGGTAAGTGACAAAGGCCAGCGTGCCAACCAGAAGCAAACGGATCATGCGGCGGTCCTCCTTCGCTGGGTCAACCTGAGGCAGGGGATTTTGTTCCCTCGGCGCAATCGTGCAACCAAACCGACACCGCCTCGTTCTGCGGGTGGAGGAAGTAGCCATGAAAAAGCTGGGACTGATCCTCGCGCTGGTGACTTTGGCTTTCTCGGCCTGCGACAACAAATTGCCGCCGACAAAGGCGACTGGGGCCGATCAAGATCTCGCCATTCCTGTCGTGAACAATGGCATTGCCAGCCAGTGAATGGAGCATTGCGCAAAAACGATTGCGGGATCTTCACCGCATTGCCGCGATGCATTCCTCGAGACGCTCGAGGCGGAACTTGGCATTGCGCAGCTCGTGGCCTGCGTCCTGGCGCAGCTGTCGTGTCTGCGCCGAGGCGGCGGTCAAGTCTCGTTCGAGTTGAGCGATGCGGGCGCGCACCCGCCGCGCTTCGTCCTGACGCACCGCCTTTATCCAGCTCCGCCCGCGCATCTATGAACCCGCAGCATCCAAAAGCGTGCCACAGCCATGACAGTAAAACCCTAACTTCCGCCGAGCGCGAACGTTCTAACTTTAACGAAATCTAATTTAGCATGCGGGAGAGAAGGCCGGCGCCGCTTGGGAGGTAATCTGATAGCGCCGGCCAGGCGGATATCAGGTCCGCCGCGTGAGCGAGGGTAGCTGAGTCTTGCCGTAGCGTCATGCCAGATCAAGGATTTCGGCCTTTCCCCGGCGTTTTCCCCCGCTAAATGCCGCGAAAATCCCCCCGGGGGTTCAAGTCCCAAGCCGCTGCCTGGCGATGGCGGCATGGAAACTGGCGCCGAACAACAGCCCGTCGTCGTTGAAGTCGTAACTGGAATTGTGAAGCGGTGCCGAGGCCTCGCCGTTGCCGAGGAAGACGAAGCAGCCCGGCACGTGGTCGAGGAAGCGGGCGAAATCCTCCGACGCCGTCATCGGCTCGCGGGCGACCGCGATATTGCCGCGTTCGAAAACAGTCCCGGCGGCGGCAAAGGCCGCGTCGACCAGTTCGGCATCGTTGCGCAAAGGCACGAATTCCCTGGTGTAGTTGACCTCGGCGGCAACGTTGTAAGCGGTAGCGATGCCTTCGGCGATGATGCGCATCTGGCATTCGATCTTGGCGCTCACCTCGGGGCGGAAGCTGCGCGCGTCGCCAAGGATGCGGGCGATGCCCGGCAGTGCGTTGCGGGTGCCATCGGTGATCAGTTCGGTCACCGAAACCACGGAGATGTCGGCCGGGCTCAGCCGGCGCGAGACGATGGTCTGCAGGTTGGTAACCAGCGCACAGGCGGCGACCAGCGTTTCCTGACCCGAATGCGGCCGCGCAGCGTGACCGCCCAATCCCCTGAGCACGATCTCGAAGACGTCTTCGGCCGACATGACCGGGCCGGCGCGGGTCTCGAAATGTCCAACCGGCAAGCCCGGCATGTTGTGCAGGCCAAAGATCTCGTCGAAGGGAAAGCGCTGCATCAGGCCATCGTCGAGCATCGCCAACGCGCCTTTTCCCCATTCCTCCGCCGGCTGGAAGATGAAGCGCACGGTGCCGTCGAAACCGCCCTCCCCGGCCATGAGCTTGGCCGCACCGAGCAGCATCGCCGTGTGGCCGTCATGGCCGCAGGCATGCATGATTCCGGGATTGCCGGAGCGGTATGGCGCGGTTGATTGCTCTGATATGCGCAGAGCATCCATGTCGGCCCGCAGCGCGATCGCGCGGTTGCCGCTGCCGCGCTTCAAAGTCCCGACGACCCCGGTGCCGCCGACACCCTCGGCGACATCGTCCAGGCCGAATTCGCGCAGCTTGGCGGCAACGAAGGCCGCGGTGCGCTCCTCCTCGAAGCCGAATTCAGGGTGCGCGTGCAGATCATGCCGCCATTCGGTCATCTCCAGCTTCAGCACATCACGATCGATTTCAGCCATCGCCTGATACCTCCCGATCCGCAAGGTGGGCGACGATATCAAGCAGGATGTTGGCGCCGGCGACAAGCTCGGCATCGGCGGTATGTTCGCGCGGATTGTGGCTGATGCCACCGGCGCTCGGCACGAAAATCATCGCCGCAGGCGCGAGGCGCGCCATCATCTGCGCATCGTGGCCGGCGCCTGAGGTCATGCGCTTGGATGCATACCCGCGCTTCTTCGCGGCAGCTTCGATCAATTCGACAATGCTGATATCGAAGATCACCGGCTCGAAGCGGGCCAGCCGCTCGACCGAGATCGCGACGCCATCGGCGGCCAGGTTCTCAAGAAACGCGGCGAGTGCGGCTTCCTCGGCTTGCAGGCGATGCTCGAAAGGGTCGCGCAGGTCGACGGTAAAGACGGCGCGCGAGGGAATGACATTGATGGCGTTTGGCTCGAAACGCATCGTTCCGACCGTTGCAACGGTCGGCGTGTTCGAGGCTTTGGCGCGGTCGTGCAGGAACGTGACGACACGCGCGGCCGCATGCCCGGCGTCATTGCGCATCGACATCGGCGTGGTGCCGGCGTGGTTGGCGACGCCGTCTATGGTGATGCGCTGCCAGGAGATGCCTTGCAGGTTTTCCACAGCACCGATCGGCACGCCTTCGCGTTCCAGAACCGGGCCCTGCTCGATATGCAATTCGAGATAGACGTGCGGCTTGAGGAAGCCCGGCTCCTCGTCGCCGGCATAGCCGATGCGGGCCAGTTCCTCTCCCAGCACGCTTCCGTCGGTGCCGACGGCCGCCAGCGCCTCGTCGATACCGACGCCGCCGGCATGGACCAGTGAACCCATCATGTCGGGGGAATAGCGAACCCCTTCCTCGTTGGTGAAGGCGGCGACCGCGAGCGGTCGCGACGGGACAAGAGCCGACGCCTTCAGCGTCTCGATCACCTCCAGCCCGGCGAGCACGCCGTAGCAGCCGTCATAGATGCCGGCATCGATGACGGTGTCGATATGCGAGCCGACGAGGATCGGCGCATGGCCGGCATTCGCCGGCGCCTGCCAGACGCCGAAGATATTTCCCATGCGATCGACGGCGATTTCGAGACCGGCCTCGCGCAGCCAGCCGACGAAGCGGTCGCGACCCAGCCTGTCAGCGTCGGAGGCGGCCAGCCGCACCAATCTGCCCTCGCCATCACGACCGATGCCGCCGAGTTCGCGGATGCGGCCAAGCAGCCTTTGTGCGTCGATCGAGGTCATGGCATCGATCAAGGTCATGGCGTCGCTCCAGAAAGCACCTTGCCGGCAAGCACATCCGCCGGATTCATGCCGACGAGTTCGGCATAGCGGCGGGGATCTGTCGCGCCTTCGGTGTTGACGACCAGGACGCGCGAACTGGCGTCGAGGCCAAGCTCGGCCTTATGATCGGCCATCGCCCGGATCAGCCCGGCAAGGCCGACCCCGCCGCTTTCACCGGCGACGATGGCCGGATCGTTGCCGGCCGGGCGTGCCAGCCGCCGCATCACGGCGATGGCTTCGTCCTCGTCGACGGTCATGAAGGCATCGGCGACGCGTGCCAGCACGCGCCAGGCGACCGGCGAGGCCTCGTAGCATTCGAGCATCGCCATGACTGTCGCCTCGCCATGCGCGATCTTGACCGGATGCCCGGCCTTGGCGGCGCCGAAGACGCAGGCGGCACGGGCGGGTTCCACCACCGTGAAAACCGGCCTTGCTTCGCCAAGCACGATGGCGAGATGGCCGGCGACCGCCGCCGCGATGCCGCCGACGCCGGCCTGCACGAAGACATGGGTCGGCGGTTCGGAGATCTGGCCCAGCGCCTCGCGCACGATCGCCGTGTAGCCCTGCATGACGAGGCCCGGAATGCGTTCGTAGCCCGGCCATGAGGTATCGGAAACCACCGTCCAGCCTTTCTCCGCGGCGACGCGCGCTGCCTGCCTGACCGAATCGTCGTAATTGCCGTCGACATGGATCATCTCCGCCCCATAGCGGGCGATGGCCGCGACGCGCCCGTCGCTGACGCCGGCATGGACAAAGATCGCCGCCTTTGCGCCAACAAGCTCGGCGCCTTGCGCGACGGAGCGGCCATGGTTGCCGTCGGTAGCGCAAGCAACCGTCATGGTCGCCGCGACCGACCGGACTTCGGGCCGATCGAGATCCGCGACACCGACGAAGCGGCCGAGCCGCTTGCTTGCCTCCTCCAGGACCAGACGGAAGACCGCATAGGCGCCGCCCAGCGCCTTGAAGCTGCCTAGACCGAGGCGAAAGCCCTCATCCTTGACATGCAAGGTGCCGAGACCGAGTTCGCCAGCCAACGCCGGCAGGGCGTGCAGCGGCGTCGCCAAGTGATTGTCACGGCGGGCAAGGAAACGCTCGACAGTGTCCGCCCCGACGATGCCGAGGGTTTCGGCATCGGCCTCGTCCAGCGGCTGGCGGTGCAAGGCATGGCGATTGGGCAGGAACATTGGCGGTCTCTCCTTGGCGTCCAAGAGAAGATATATTGCAAACCCTGCGCAAAAAGCGCCGCAATTTAGCTCTTGAAATGCAAGTTTGTTTCGTCAGGATAGCAATGTCTCAGTCGCCAGCCTCACTCGACAGCTTCGATCTCGCCATCCTTGCCATCCTGCAGCGGGACAACACGACGCCGCAACGGCTGATCGGCGAGGCGGTGAACCTGTCGGCGCCAGCCGTGCAGCGCCGCATCAAGCGCATGGAGCAGACCGGCGTCATTACCGGCAATGTCGCCATTGTCGAGCCGGCGGTCGTCGGCCAGCCGATCACTATCTTCGTCGAGGTGGAGCTCGAGAGCGAACGCACCGAACTGATCGACGAGGCCAAGCGGCAATTCTCGGCGGAGCCGCAAGTACAGCAATGCTATTATGTCACCGGCGAGGCCGACTTCATCCTCGTCATCGCCGTGGCCGACATGGGCGCCTACGAGGCGCTGACGCGAAAACTGTTCTTCGGCAGCAACAATGTGCGGAAGTTCCGCACCTTCGTCGCCATGGACCGCGTCAAGGTCGGGTTGACGGTGCCCCTGCCTGGATGAGCCGGTGCACCCTTGCCACGTTTCTGACATTCTGGATCGCCAATTGGAGGGGGAGGCGCGCATGGACGAAACCACGAAAGTCGCGATCATCGGTGCCGGGCCGGCGGGCCTGGCGGTTGCCGCATGTCTTCGCCAGGCCGGGCAGGATTTCGTCATGCTTGAGAAGGAGCAGCAGGCCGCGCCAGCCTGGCGGCGTCACTATGACCGTGTGCATCTGCATACGACCAAGCGTTACTCCTCGCTGCCCTTCGTTCCCTTCCCAAGGGATTATCCGCGCTATGTGCCGCGCCACCTCGTGGTCGAGTATCTCGACGCCTATGCAAAAGGCTTCGCCCTGGAGCCCCGCTTCGGCGAAACGGTGCGAGCGGTCGCCAGGGATGGCCGCGGTTGGCGGGTGGAATCGACCTCCGGCGCCTTACGCGCTTCGCATGTGGTGATCGCGTCCGGCTACAATGCCGAACCCTTGCTGCCCAGATTTGCCGGCATCGAGGCCTTCAAGGGCAAGACGCTGCACAGCGCCGACTATCGCAACGCCGCGCCTTTTGCCGGCCAATCGGTGCTGGTCGTCGGCATGGGCAATACCGGCGCGGAGATTGCGCTCGACCTGGTGGAAGGCGGCGCCCGACCGACGATCTCGGTGCGCGGGGGCGTTCACATCGTCCCGCGCGAACTGTTCGGCGTGCCGTTCCAGATGGTCGGCATGGCGACGCGGCTCGGGCCGCAGCGCATCAACGACGCGCTGTTCCCCGTCATCCTCGATCTGGTGCTGGGGAGGCTGGAGAAGTTTGGGCTCAGACGGCCGAAGCAGGGATTGCTGCAGCAGATCGCCCTTGCGTCGCGCATTCCGGTGATCGATGTCGGCACCATCGGCAAGATCCGGGAAGGTGCTATCAAGGTGGCGCCCGACATCGCCGAAATCTCGGAACGCGGTGCCCGTTTTGCGGACGGCAAGCACGGCGAATTCGACGCCATCCTCTTCGCCACCGGCTATCGGCCGGGCTATGCCAGGTTCCTCGAACCCGGCGTGGAGCCCGGCCCCAGCGGCGTCAATGCCCGAGCTTCGGATCTCGGCCTCTATCTGGTCGGCTTTCACAACGCGGTCACCGGGCTGTTGCGCGAAATCGGCATCGAGGCCCAGGCGGTCGCCGATGACATCCGCCAACGGCAAAACAGGAAAAAGGTGGCCGAAACCCTGCCGGTGTGATCCCAGGCGCGCCCTCAATCCACCGCGGGCGATGTCCTGAGCATCATGCCGGCGATCTCCTTCGTCAGTTTGGCGGCGACAAGCGCCGTCATGTTGGAGAGGTCCTGGCTCGGATTGTATTCAACGATATCAGCGGCAACGATCGGCTGGTTGATGCCTTGAATCAGGTTGATGACCTGCCGCGTCGACAGGCCGCCGGGCTCGCGGTGAGAGACACCGGGCGCAAAGGCTGGATCGAGCCCGTCGAGATCCATCGAGATATAAACCGGAGTCTTGAGATCAAGCGTCAGGCTTGCGCCGAAATGCGCGGCCTCCACGACCTCGACGCCAAAGCGCTTGAACTGATCGCGGTGATGGTCGTTCACGGCGCGCAGGCCGATCTGGATCAGCCGGTCGGCTAGCCGTTCCTCCATGATGCGCGCGAAGGGCGAGGTGTGCGAACGCGGATTGTCACCGTAGGCATGATAGATGTCGGGGTGGGCATCGATATGCACGATCGTCAGGCTCGGGTGGCGACGGCGCACCGCGCGCAGCACCGGCCAGGTGATCGCGTGGTCGCCGCCCAGGCTGATCAGCGGGTGGCCTGCCTCCAGGGCGCGACCGACTTCGCTTTCGATGCGCTGCCAGGGATCGCCCGGTTTGTCGAAGTCGATGTCGCCATGATCGATGAAGCGGCCGGTCAGGTCGAAGCCGGTCTCGCTCCATGAGGAGTAAGCATCGCTGGTGAGTTCGCGCCTGATGAGCGGCGGCGCCTTGGCCGCACCCTGGAGATAGGATGAATTCTCGTCATGCGGTATTCCCAGAAGCGAAATCGCGCCAGCCATCGACACTCTCCCATTGCGACGGACGAATTGACATCAGGCGCAATCGATAATCGCGGCCGCTATGCACTCAGCTCTTGCGCCCGGCGCAGCCAGACCTTGTTGTCGTGAAAGGCAGCGCCGCCATAGGGTGCGGGGGCGTCGGCGCCGGTCAGTACATTGATGCCCTCGCCGCGCTCATGCGCGCTGTTCGGCCAGATACCTTCGGCGATCACGACGCCGCGCTTGATGCCGCCGAACAGTCTGGCGTGCAGCACCACCTCGCCGCGCATGTTGCCGATCTCGACACGGTCGCCCTCGGCCAGCCCCAGAGCCGCCGCGTCCTCGGGATGCAGCAGGAGTTCCGGGCGGACCTCCTTGGCCTTCGACACCGGTGTTTCGGAAAAGGTCGAGTTGAGGAAGTTGCGCGCCGGCGAGGTCGTCAGCCGGAACGGATGGGCTTCGTCAGCCACCTCGATCAGGTCGACATGATCAGGAAATTCGGGCAATCGCGCCACCGGGCCGAACAGGCCCATGCTCTTCGGCGGCCGGTTGGGAGCCGCCTGGCCGGTCCAGTCGGCGCGAAAACGGAATTTCCCATCCGCATGGCCAAAGCCCCGGATGAAATGCGCCGTGTCGAAATCCGGCTGCAGATCAATCCACTTCTGCTCTTCCAAGCTGGCGAAGCTGCCCAACCCGCGCTTGCCGAGGATGATGTCGATATGCTGCTGCTCGGTCAGCCCGAAGCCCGGCCTGTCGGCGACACCAAGGCGCTCGGCCAGCTGCTCGATGACGAAATGGTTGGTGCGCGGCCCTTCCGGCGGTTCGATCAGCTTGGGGCCGAGCGTGATGTGCTGGTTGCCGCCGCCCTTGTAGATATCGTCATGCTCGACGAACATCGTCGCCGGCAGCACGACGTCGGCCAGCTTGGCCGTGTCGGTCATGAACTGCTCGTGCACGCAGGTGAACAAATCGTCTCGCAAAAATCCCTGCTTCACCAGCCGCTGCTCGGGCGCGACATTCACCGGATTGGTGTTCTGGATCAGCATCGCCGTCACCGGCGGCCCGCCATAAAGCGCGTCACTGGCGCCGGTCAGCACCGGGCCGATGCGCGAATGGTCGAGATAGCGGATCGAGGGATCGCGCATGCGCGTGCCCTCGAGCACCTCCTGGTTGAGTTTGAAGATGCCGGAATTGGAATGGAAGGCGCCGCCGCCCTCATACTGCCAGGCGCCGGTGACGGCGGCGATGCAGGACGCGGCATGCATGTTGACGGCGCCGTTGCGCTGGCGGGCAAAGCCGTAGCCGAGGCGAAAATAGGTCTTTTTCGTCGTGCCGACGAGGCGCGCGAAGGTCTCGATCTCGGCGACCGTCAAACCAGTAATATCGGCCGCCCATTCCGGCGTGCGGGTAACGAGATGCGCCTCCAGGCCTTTCGGATCGTCCGTGTATTTCTGCAGATAGGCGCGGTCGGCCAGGCCTTCGCGAAACAGGACATGCATGACCGCACAAGCGAGCGCGCCGTCGGTGCCGGGCTTCAGGACCAGACCAATGTCGGCCTGCTTCATCGTCGCATTCTCATAGACGTCGATGACCACGATCTTCGCGCCGCGTTCCTTGCGCGCCTTGATGGCGTGGGTCATCACATTGACCTGCGTGACCACGGCGTTGGTGCCCCAGATCACCACGCAGTCGGATTTCGCCATCTCCCGCGGGTCCGGTCCGCGCAGCGCGCCTGCCCCCATCATCCAGCCGGTCCAGGCGAGATTGGTGCAGATCGAGCCGAAGAAGCCCGAGTACTTTTTCGCGTGGCGCAACCTCTCGATGCCGTCGCGCTGCACCAGCCCCATCGTGCCGGCATAGTAATAGGGCCAGACCGTCTCGGAGCCGTACTTCGCTTCGGCCGCGTCGAATTTCTCGGCGACGAGGTCGAGAGCGGCCTCCCAGCTAGATTCCTGCCAGACGCCCTCGCCCTTGGCGCCCTTGCGCACCAGCGGCTTCAGCAGACGATCGGGATGATGGACGCGGTCGGCATAGCGGGCGACCTTGGCGCAGACGACGCCCGATGTGTAGCTGTTGGCCTTGGCGCCATGGACCCGGCCGATGCGGTTGCCGTCGAGCAGTTCGACCTCGAGAGCACAGGTCGACGGGCAATCATGCGGACAGGCCGAATGGCCGATGCGGAGGTTGGCGTGCTGGTTCATGGGAGCAAGCTACCCGTTTATAACGGTCAGGTGTAGGGCCAGATGGCACCTTCCCTTCTCCCCTTGCTGAGAAGGTGGATCGGCGCAATAGCGCCGAGACGTCGAGGGGTGTTCCAGCGGAGTGAGACGCTGGCGTTTCCAGGCATACCCTTCATCCGACCTCGCTTCGCGAGGCCACCTTCTCCCTGGGAGAAGGTGAAGCGCTCACCCTACTCCGCCGTGCCTTCCTCATATTCGGCCGACATGGTCAGCCATTTTTCCTCGTGGCCTGCCAGCGTCTGCGCAAGCTGCGAGCGCTCCTTGGCGAGCCGCGTCGCGGTCGAGGGATCCTTTTCATAGACCGCCGGATTGGACAGCTCGTCCTCAATGCCGTCGATGCGTTTGCGGATGCGATCCATCAGCGCCTCGGTGGCGCGGATTTCCTTGGCCAGCGGTTCGAAGGCGGCGCGGCGTGCGGCCGCGTCGCGGCGACGGTCGGCTTTTGACGCCTTGTCCGCTTCGCGCTTGCCACGGCGGTCGCTGGAGACGCCGGTGACCAGCGTCTTGTAGTCCTCCAGGTCGCCGTCATAGGGATTGACCGCACCGTCCTTGACCAGCCACAGCCGGTCGGCGGTCGCTTCCAGCAGATGGCGGTCGTGCGAAATCAGGATAACGGCGCCGGGAAATTCGTTCAGCGCATGGATCAGCGATTCGCGGCTGTCGATGTCGAGATGGTTGGTCGGTTCGTCGAGGATGAACAGGTTCGGGCCCTCGAAGGCAGACAGGCCCATCAGAAGGCGCGCCTTCTCGCCACCGGACAGGTCCTTGGCGGGCGTATTCATTTTCTCGGTCGTGAGGCCGAACTGGGCAACGCGGCCGCGCACTTTCGATTCCGGCGCCTCCGGCATCAGCCGGCGGACGTGCTCATAGGCATTCTCCTCAGGACGCAGATCGTCGAGCTGGTGCTGGGCGAAGATCGCCACCTTCAAACCCGGCGCCACCGTCATGGTGCCGGTTTCCTGCTTCAGGCGACCCGACAGAAGTTTGGCGAAGGTCGACTTGCCGTTGCCATTGGCACCGAGCAGCGCGATGCGGTCGTCGGCATCGATACGCAGCGTCATCTTCTTCAGGATCGGCTGACCCTCGGTGTAGCCGACATTGACGTTGTTCAGCGCCACGATCGGCGAGGCCACGGTCTTCACAGGCTCGGGGAAAGAGAACGGCCGTACCGTGTCGTTGACGATGGCCGAGATCGGCTTCATCTTTTCCAACGCCTTGATGCGCGACTGTGCCTGCCTTGCCTTGGAGGCCTTTGCGCGAAAACGCTCGACGAAGGATTCCATGTGCTTGCGGGCGGCTTCCTGCTTGACCCTGCCCTTTTCCTGCAATTCCTTCTGCTCGGTATACTGGCGCTCGAACTGGTCGTAGCCGCCGCGCCAGAACGTCAGCTTCTTCTGGTCGAGATGAACGATCGAATTGACGGCACGGTTGAGCAGATCTCGGTCGTGCGAAATCAGAAGCACCGTGTGCGGATACTTTGAAACATAGTTCTCAAGCCACAACGTCCCTTCAAGGTCGAGATAGTTGGTCGGCTCGTCGAGCAGCAGAAGGTCGGGCTCTGAAAACAGCACGGCGGCCAACGCAACGCGCATGCGCCAGCCGCCGGAGAAGGACGAGGCCGGACGGCGCTGCGCGGCGTCGTCGAAGCCTAGGCCGGCCAGGATGGTGGCCGCGCGAGACTCGGCCGAATGGGCGTCGATATCGGCCAGCCGCATGTGGATGTCGGCGATGCGGTGCGGATCGGTGGCGGTCTTTTCCTCTTCGAGGAGCGCGGAACGTTCGAGGTCGGCCTTGAGCACGATCTCGATCAGCGGGTCCTCGGTGCCGGGCGCTTCCTGCGCCACCTGACCGATCCGCGTATTCTTCGGCAGGCTGATCGAACCCGTCTCGGAGGGGAAATCGCCTGTTATGGCCTTGAACAGCGTCGTCTTGCCGGTCCCGTTGCGGCCGACAAGGCCGGCCTTGGTGCCGGCCGGCAGGGTGAGCGAGGCGTGGTCGAGAAGCAGGCGCCCCGCCATGCGGAGCGAGAGGTCGTTGATGATAAGCATGGCCGCGCTTTTGCACTGGACATCAACGCTTCGCAAGACCTTGCGGGCCAGTTGGCCGCACAAGGCCTGGAAACGGCGCCCACGACCGCGCCGTCAGAGCCGCGACAGCGCCCGCCGTGCAGTCGGCAAGGCCTCAGGCAGCCGCCTTGCCGCGCTTTGTCGTCTTGGCCACGACTGCCGGCGCAGCGGCCGGCTTGCGGCCAAGTCCCGTCGACTTCGCCAACGCCGACCGGGTCGCGGAGTAATTCGGCGCGACCATCGGGTAGTCCGGCGGCAAGCCCCATTTGGCGCGATAGTCGTCAGGGCTCAAGCCGTAGTCCGTCCTGAGATGTCGCTTGAGCGACTTGAACTTCTTTCCGTCCTCCAGGCAGATGATGTAGTCGGGAAACACCGACCTTTTCGGATTCACGGCCGGAACAAGGCTCGGGCTTTCCACGACAGCCGCACCAGCCAGCTTTCGGACCGAGGCGCTGACGCTGGCAATCAAGTCAGGCAGGCCCGAAGCCGGGAGCGGATTGTTGCCTACATAAGCCGAGACAATATCGGCGGTTAGCTCGATAACGATCTTATCCTCGATATTTGACAATTCTTTCACCCTATTTGCGACAAAGTCGTCTACCCCAGTGAAGACTTTTGTCGATGTATCTCTTTAACCGTGCCCCCAACGGACCCGCCAAGTCCCAAAACGAATCAAGACTTGGCGTCAACTACTTTTATGGGAAATTGACCTCGTGCAAATTAGAAAATCTAATACTTGGATACGGCAGACTTGGTTGAACGGCTGTCAGCCAATATCTCAAGAATACGCTTCCAGCGGGCACAACGCCCGAAATCCTTCTGCTCGATCGCCTTTTCGGCCTTCATCGCGGCGTAAAGTGGTGCCTCGGCGCCAAATTCCTTGATCAGCCAATGCGCTTCCTGCCTGGCGAGACGTTCATTGTCGTCAAACATAATTTTCCGCCTCCGAACGTTCCAGTCCGACCGCGATGCAACTGCCTATGACAAGGACGGCTCCGGCAATGGCTGTCGTCGTCAGCCGTTCGCCGGACAAGGTCAGCAGCAGTGTCGAAGCGATCGGCGTGAGATAGGCAATGACAGCCACCTTTCCGCTGCCTCCCAGTTTCAGGGCCCGCGACCAGAAGTAATAACCAAGCCCCATAGGGCCGGCACCGAGATAGAGCCCGAGGGCCAGATCCACCCCGGTGGGCCAGGCGACGCCTTCGCGAGCGGACCATATAAGGGTCAGCGCGACGCCAACCAGCGACGATGGCAGCAACAGGCGGTCCGGCGAAGTGGCGAGCCGTCCCACCATCACCGAATAGAAAGCCATGCACAGCGCGGACCCGAATGCGCACAGATAGCCGGCGAGATCACCCTGAAACCAGGTGCGGTCGCGGCCTCCCGAAATCACCAGCGCGACGCCGACGAACCCAAGGGCCGCTGCAAGGCCCAGCAAAGCCGGACGCCGGGGATTTTCGAAGGCGATCACGGCCGCGGCAACCATCAAGGGCCAGGTGTAGGCCACGAGATTGGCTTCGATCACCGGCATCGAGGCGAAGGCGATATATTGCAGCACCATGGTGCCGACCAGACCGATGAAGCCGACCGCGAGCGGCACCAGCGCGGTGCTCGCCGTGATTGCCGTGGCTTTCTCCCGGCTCATCAACCGGATGGCAGCGAAGACCAGCGCGGCCCCTACAAATTGCAGGAACTGCACCTGCGACACCGGGTGACTGGCCAGCAGGGATTTGCCCACCAGCGCATTTGTCGACCACAACGCCACCGCGCCGGTGGCGAAGACCAGCGCGGACATCGAGCCTGATCCATGCCGAAGGAAGCGCCATGGGGCTCTATCTCTGCGTTCGACCATGATCCTGTCCGAAAACCGGCTCCCTTTTTTCCGGATCATGGATCGTTACCATGATTCCCTGGCCCCACCCGGAACCGGCGCTTCGGCCGGGGCCGGCGTCGGATGTTCCGCCTCGAACCGGCGATAGGCCGGCAGCTGATTGGTCCACACGTCCTCGGCCAGCTCATTGACCCATTCGCGGTCGTGATCGTTGTCGGCGGCAAGGTAAAACATCCTGTTGTCGTCGACATAGGGCTTGGCCACGGAGCGCTGGTTGAGCACCAGGGTGACGCGTTCGCCGAACTGGATCGGCGCCGTGCGGTGCAGGACGCCGAGGAACTGCCCGAGCGTCGCATATCTCATCTTGTGATCGATGCGCATGATACGGTTGCGCGGAATCTCGCGGCCGGATTCGAGAATGGCGCGGCCGGTCTCGGAATCATCGCAATAGATTTCGAGATGGCCGCCGACCAGCGGATCGCTGATCGACAGCGGAATGAGTTCGGTGACCGGAACGCCGTCGCAATGCCATTCGACGGCGCCATCCCTGGGATTCATGAAGGTAACGGTCGAACCTACGATCGACAGCGGATAGGGTTCCAGCTTCGTGCCCATCATGTCGGACAGGCGCTCCAGGCGCAACTTGTCGTTCAGCAATTCCTTGATTTCAGGTATGAAACGGTCGGCGCCGGTGATGAAGGTCAGATCGAGATGCTTGTGCACGGCATGGCTGGCCTTGAGCTTCAGGGCGGCCTCCTCGATCGCGGCAAGCAGTGCCGGATCATAGCCATGCAGATACTGCGCAACGCCGAAGCTCGACACCTTCCAGGCGGTTTCGTGGCCGATAATGGCCTCGCGGCTCATCGCATAGCGCAATTCGGGTATCGTATGTGCGTTCATTGTACTTCTCCAAGTGGGGCAAACACTTGGTTAACAGTCAATTAAATTAGCCCCCCCTGTAAAATTAGGAATGCTAGTGCTACCGTAAGCCAAGCTTAAGGTCGAAACCGTGCGTCTGCTCAGTCAGGTCAACCTCAATTCGCTGAAAATCGTGGAGAGTGCTGCGAGGCACGGCAATTTCACGCGTGCCGGAGAAGAACAGTTCATCACCGCATCGGCGGTCAGCCAGCGCGTCAAGAGCCTGGAGGACCAGCTGCGTTTCAAGATTTTTCAGCGCGGCGGCAATGCGGTGTCGCTGACACCGGAGGGCGAGACCTATGTCTCGCGCGTTCGCGAGGCGCTGGAGCGTATCGTCGCCGCCAGCATGGAAGCGACCGGGCAATCACAGGAACATGTGCTGAAAATATCCGTGCTGCCGACATTTGCCGCGCGCTGGCTGTTTCCGCGCCTGCCGCTGTTCCAGCAGCAACATCCCGATATCGTGATGCGGGTTTCGACCTCGTACGCGACGCATGAGTTCACGACTTCCGAATTCGATCTGGAAATCCGCTATGGCGACGGCCATTTCAACGGACTGCCGTCCGACCTGCTGTTTCGGGAAGACCTGACCCCGGTGTGCAACCGCAAACTGTTCCATGAGGTTCTCGGCGACAAGCCGGTGTCAAAGGTGACGCCGGACGACCTCAAGCACTTCACGCTGCTGCATTCCGACACCTGCACCCAGAACTGGCAATCCTGGCTTGGTTTCGCCGGGGCCAGTTTTGTGCTCAGCGAGACCAAAAGCATCTATTTCGACTCGTGCATGATGTCCTACGAGGCGGCCAATGCCGGAATGGGTTTTGCCGTCGCCAACCGTGCCTATATGGCCAGCGACATCCGCGCCGAGAGGCTGGTCGCTCCCTTTGCCGTCCACCATCCGAACACGGCCGGCTGGTATTTCGTCTCGCCCCACAAGAGCCTTGCCGCGCGCAAGGTGCTGCGGTTCAAGCAATGGGTGATGGCGGAAGCGGCTCTGACACAGAGCCAATTGGATGGCGAAGTCACCGGCCTGGCTTCGGCGGCTGTGT
Source organism: Mesorhizobium sp. B2-4-18 (assembly GCF_006441385.1). Taxonomy (NCBI): domain Bacteria; kingdom Pseudomonadati; phylum Pseudomonadota; class Alphaproteobacteria; order Hyphomicrobiales; family Phyllobacteriaceae; genus Mesorhizobium; species Mesorhizobium sp. B2-4-18. The sequence goes on from NZ_VFUW01000007.1 coordinate 31,254, forward strand.
GAAAATGCGGCGATAGTCCGCGCCAACCGTTCGCCATCGAATTTAGAACGAAACCATCTGGATCAGGCGAAAGCCCTGCCCTCCTCGGTGCGCTGGAAATGCGCCAGATCGAGCGGCACTGACGGGCGACCCAGGACCGTCAGGATCATATGCGCCTGGCCGCGGTGATGGGTCTGGTGGTTGAAGACATGAGCCAGCGCGGGCGCCAGCCGCTGCGAGACGGTGCGCATGTCCGATACGGTCATATAGGTGAAGCGACCCGACAGCGCCTTGTCGCTCAAGCCGCCGAGCCAGTCGATAATCCGCCGGTCCTCGGCCTCGCGCGCTGTCCTCAGGACAGGCAAGGCCCGGTACAATATAGCGTCCAATGTCGTCGGCGCGGCGCCTTCGCCGGTGAAGCGCTTCATCCAGATGCGATCGGCGGCGAGCAGGTGGTTGAGCGTGCCCATCAGCGAGCCGAAGAAGGCGCCGACGTCGCGATTGAATTCCTCGTCGTTGAGATCGTCGGCGGCATCGTAGATGCGGCCATTGGCCCATTGATTGTATGCCGCAAACATCATGAAGTGCTGTTTCATTTTTTCCCGCCGGTCCGTTTCGGGTGTCGGGAGCGATACCTAGACCGCAAAGGAACCCGCGCCAATGACCATTCTGCTTTACGAACTCGTCGGGCGTGACGAGGGCCGCCCGTTCAGTCCACATTGCTGGAAGGCAACAATGGCGCTGGCCCACAAGGGGCTCGATATCTCGACCGCGCCGACGCGTTTTCTCGAAGTGCCCGCCGTTGAGGGCGGCGTTTCGAAAACCGTTCCGGTGATCCGCGACGGCGACAAGGTCGTCACCGATTCCTTTGCCATCGCGCTCTATCTCGAAGAGGCCTATCCGGATCGGCCTAGCCTGTTTGGCGGCGAAGGCGGCAAGACGATGGCGCGCTTCATCGAGCGCTGGTCGCAATCGACCATCCACCCTTACGTCACCACGGCGGCGCTCGTCGACCTTCATGCCATGCAAGACGAACAGAATGGCTCGTATTTCCGCCAGAGCCGGGAGCAGCGCTTCGGCAAGCGGCTGGAGGACGTCGTCGCCGCACGCGACGCCGGCCTGGCAACCTTCCGGGCGGCACTGGAACCGCTGCGCTCCATGTTGAGCTACCAGCCATTCATCGGCGGCGCCTCGCCGCTGTTTGCCGACTATATCGTCTTCGGCGCATTGCAATGGGCGCGCATCGCATCGCCGTACAAGTTGCTCGAAGACAGCGACGTGGTGGCGCAGTGGTTCACCCGCTGCCTCGACCTGCATGGCGGGCTTGGACGAAAGGTTGCGGCGGCGGCGTGACGCCGCAAAGGCCTTCTATCCGCAGGGCAGATCGAGCCTGTCAGCCTGTTGCGAAAATCAGGGGCCGAACAGCTGACCTTACTTCGCCGCCTTACTTGGCCGCCTTCTTTGGCTTGCTGGCTTTCGGCTTGCTGGCTTTGGCGACGAGCTTTTCTTGCTTGGGCGCGGCTTTTGCCTTGCTGGCGCCAGGTGCCTTCTTGGCCGGCTTCTTGCCCACCGTCGGCTTCCCCGCGTCCTCCCGGTCGACGTCGGCCGCCGCCTGGTGCCAATGGCGTTCGTGCTGACCGGCCGGGTGCCCTTCTTCCTGCCAGATCTGATGTGCACGGTTGCGAATGCGCTCCTGACGATCGTCTGTCATGGTCATGTTGTCTCCATTCGGGCCGACTCCAGCGCGGCGCCGACCGGGCGACTATAGCAAGCAAACCGTTGCTGTGCAGCCGTCTGATGCCGACGGCCGACGGGATCAGCCACGGAAATACCGACCATTCCGGCCCTGCGCTGTCGCTCCGGGCGTTCGTCGCCCGGAAACCAAACAATTTGGCTCGAACGCTTGGCGGACCACGCCTCACCCCGGCTCCTCACCCCTCTCCTCAGCCCTCTTGGCAATCAGCCGGGCGGCTTGTATAGAGCCCGCCACTCTCAATTCGAATTCAGACAAGGACGACCCATGGCGCTCGAACGCACTTTTTCCATGATCAAGCCGGACGCGACGCGGCGCAATCTCACCGGCGCCATCACCAGGATGCTGGAAGAAGCCGGCCTGCGCGTTATCGCCTCGCGCCGGGTGTGGATGAGCCGCCGCGAGGCGGAGGGCTTCTACGCCGTCCACAAGGAGCGCCCGTTCTTCGGCGAGCTGGTGGACTCCATGTCCTCGGGCCCGACCGTCGTGCAGGTGCTGGAAGGTGAGAACGCCATCGCCAGGAACCGCGAAGTGATGGGCGCCACCAATCCGGCCAACGCCGCCGAAGACACCATCCGCAAGGTGCATGCGCTCTCGATCGGTGAGAATTCAGTGCACGGCTCGGATGCGCCGGAAACGGCCGCGCAGGAGATCAAGTACTGGTTCTCGGATACCGAAATCGTCGGCTGAGCCGACACTGCACGTTCCAGGCGAGAAGGCCGGTGTTTCGCCGGCCTTTTTTTTGCTTGCGCTCAACTCTCGCGCACGAATCGCAGCACATCGGCATGCAGCCGATCCATATGGGTGTACATGAGGCCATGCGGCGCGCCCTCGTAAACGAGGAAACGGCAGTGCGGAATGAGCTTGGCGGACGGAATGCCCGTCAGCTCGATGGGCGCCGAGCGGGCGCGGTTGCCATGGACGAGCAGGGTCGGCACGGTATTATTCGGATGTCGGCCGCTTCCAGCGCCGGGCTGCCTGGGCATCGGTTTCCCTGGCCTCGACCCAGCCGCCCTCGGAGCCGTCGGTGCGATGTTCCTTCTTCCAGAAGGGTGCACGCGACTTGAGATAGTCCATGAGGAAGTCCGCCGCCTCGAACGCCGCCTGGCGGTGCGCCGAAGCGGCTACCACCAGCACGATGTTCTCTCCCGGCGCGATCTTGCCATGGCGATGGATGACGGTGAGGCCTTGCAGCGGCCAGCGCTCGCTTGCTTCGGTTGCGATGCGGCCGATCTCGGCTTCAGCCATGCCCGGATAGTGCTCGAGTTCGAGTGCCGAGAGCGCGCCCTGCTCGTCCCGGCACAGGCCTGAGAAGGTGACCACCGCGCCAATGTCGACGCGGCCTTGCGTCAGTGCGGCGATCTCGGCGGCGACGTCGAAATCCTGGCGCTGAATGCGCACGGTCGCTACCAGGACGGCCGACATGACTGTCAGCCCCCGGTCATCGGCGGGAACAGCGCGATTTCGCGCGCGCCCGATATCTTCTCGCGGTGGTCGACATGTTCCTGGTCGATGGCAACGCGGATCACGTCGGGATACTGCAATGCGTGTTCGTAGCCTTCGCCGCGCGACCGCAGCCAGCGCAAGAGGTCGGCGACCGTCTCTATGCCGGCCGGCAGTTCGACATCTTCTTCCGGCATGCCGATCCGTTCGCGAACCCAGGCAAAGTAGATGAGACGGGTTGTCATCTCACTCGTCCATGATGTGCTTGAGGCCGGCGCGGAAATAGTCGTAGCCGGTGTAGAGCGTTACGAGGGCCGCGATCCACAGCAGCACGAGACCGGTCTGCGTTGTCAGTGGGAAGACCTTGTCGCCGGCCGGCCCCGCCAGCAGGAAAGCGATGGCGACCATCTGAATGGTGGTCTTCCACTTGGCGAGCTGCGTCACCGGCACCGAGACCTTGAGTGCCGCCAGATATTCGCGCAGGCCAGAAACCAGGATTTCGCGGCACAGGATGATGATGGCCGCCCACAGCGACCAGCCGGCGATGCCGGCATGGCGGTCGGTGTCGGCCGCAAGCAGCAAGAGGCACGTGGCGACCAGCAGCTTGTCGGCGATCGGATCGAGCATCTTGCCGATGTTGGAGGTCTGCTGCCAGGCACGCGCAAAATAGCCATCGAAATAATCGGTAACGGAAGCCAGCAGGAAAATGACCAGCGCCGACCAGCGAGCGAAGTCGCTCGATTTCAGATGGCCTTCGAGAAAAAAACACAACACGACCAGCGGCACCGCGACGATACGGGCGTAGGTCAGCATATTAGGCAGGTTGAACGCGCGCTGGGCCATGTCTGGTGGACTCTTTCTACCTGCGTACTCAAATCAGAAGCTGTTGTAGGGGGTCAACAGGCCAGATTCGACTGGCCAGCTGAAAGTGGCGAATTTTTTCAACTTTCGTGGAAATGATTGTAGACCAATTTGGCGACCTGCTCGGAAATGCCATCGACTTTTCTCAGATCCTCGATCGCGGCGCGGCTGACCGCCTTGGCGGTTCCGAATGCCAGCAGCAGGGCGCGCTTGCGGCCGGGGCCGATGCCGGCGATTTCATCGAGCGGGCTCTTGACCATCTCCTTCTTGCGGCGGGCCCGGTGCGAGCCGATGGCGAAGCGGTGGACCTCGTCGCGCAGCCGCTGGACGAAATAGAGCACGGGGTCGCGAACCGGCAATGAAAACGAGTCCCTGCCCCTGACGAAGAAACGCTCGCGGCCGGCATCGCGGTCCTGCCCCTTGGCGATGCCGATGGCGACGACCCGGTCCTCGATGCCGAGATCCGACAGGATCTTGCGCACCGCCGTCATCTGGCCTTGGCCGCCATCGATCAGGATGACGTCCGGCCATGCCGGGAAGCTGCCGGAAATGTCGTCCTCGATATCATCGCCCGCCTCGGCCGCCATCGCCTCGCCCGCTGCCGCACGCTCAGCCACGGCGACATCGCCATGCTCCTTGAGCAGCCGCGAAAAACGCCGCTCCATCACTTCGCGCATCATGCCGAAATCGTCGCCTGGCGTGATCTCGGTCGAGCGGATGTTGAATTTTCTGTACTGGTTTTTCACAAAGCCTTCCGGCCCCGCGACGACCATGGCGCCGACGGCGTTGGTGCCCATGATGTGCGAATTGTCGTAAACCTCGATGCGCACCGGCGGCTTGGCGAGGCCGAAGGTCTCGGCGAAACCGGCAAGCAACCGCGCTTGCGTCGAGGTTTCGGCCAGCCGACGGCCGAGTGCCTCACGCGCATTCTGCAGGGCGTTGTCGGTCAGGTCCTTCTTCTCGCCGCGCTGCGGCACGGAAATCGCCACCTTGCGGCCGGCGCGGGTCGAGAGCGCCTCGGCCAGCAGTTCCTGGTCCTCGACGGTCTGCGACAAGAGAATGGCACGCGGTGTCGGCTTGTCGTCATAGAACTGCGCCAGGAACGAGCCCAGCACTTCCGATCCCTCCAGCGCCGGATCGGCCTTCGGGAAATAGGCACGGTTGCCCCAGTTCTGGCCGGTGCGGAAGAAAAACACCTGGATGCAGACCTGGCCGCCTTCCTGGTGGATGGCGAACACATCGGCCTCGTCGACGGTCGCCGGGTTGATGCCCTGATGGCTTTGCACGTGCGACAGGGCCGCCAGTCGGTCGCGATAGATGGCGGCGCGCTCGAAATCGAGGTCTTGCGAAGCCTGCTGCATGGCGGCCGAAATCTCGGTCTTCACCTTCTGGCTGCGGCCGGACAAAAAGTCCTTCGCTTCGGCGACCAACTCGGCATAACCCTCATGCGAAATTTCGCCGGTGCACGGACCCGCGCAGCGCTTGATCTGGTAGAGCAGGCATGGCCGCGTGCGGTTCTCGTAGAAAGAATTGGTGCAGCTTCTGAGCAGGAAGGCGCGCTGCAGCGAATTGATGGTGCGACCGACGGCACCAGCCGAGGCAAAGGGGCCGAAATAATCACCCTTGCGCGACCGCGCGCCGCGATGCTTGTAAATGCCGGGCGAGACATGATCGCCGGTCAAAAGGATATACGGGAACGACTTGTCGTCCCGCATCAGCACATTGAATCGCGGCCGCAAACGCTTGATGAGATTGGCTTCGAGCAGCAGCGCCTCGATCTCGGTGCGGGTGACGACGAATTCCATCGTCGACGTCTCGCGCACCATGCGGCCGATGCGGTTGGTGTGGAATCTGCCTTGCGCGTAGTTGGTGACACGCTTCTTCAGGCTGCGCGCCTTGCCGACGTAGAGCACGTCGCCGGCGGCGTTCATCATCCGGTAGACGCCGGGCGCATTGGGCAGCCGCTTGACCAGCGTCTGGATCACCTCGGCGCCGACCATGCCTTCGGCGTCGCCTGCATGCGGCGTCCAGTCGATGGCCGTGAAGGCGACATCCGGGCCAACCGGTTCGACGATCTCCTCCAGCGCCTCGTCCTCGAGGTCGATTTCGGGAGGAAGATCATCAGCGCCGCCGCGCGCCTTGTTCTTGTGATCCAAAGGACTCATTCCGCCATGCCTGTCACATCGGGCGTCTGCCATGCAAGATGCTGGCCGCCGTCGAGCGCGATCATCTGACCGGTGACCGAGCGCGCCTGCCAGAGATAGCGGATGGTGGCGCCGAATTCCGGCAATTCCGGGCCGCGCCTCAGAATGAGGCCAGCGACCTGCGCGTCAAAATCCGAATCGTCCTGGCGCACGTTCTTCAGCGTCGGGCCTGGCCCGATCGCATTGACGCGGATGCGCGGCCCGAGCGCCTGGGCCAACATCTGCGTCTGCGTCCACAATGCCGATTTCGATAGCGCATAGGAAAAATAGCGCGGCGTCGGCCGCCAGACGCGCTGGTCGATGATGTTGACGATCAGCCCCTCCTGCCCTTCCGGCAAGGAACGGGCGAAGTTCTGGGCCAACAGCGCCGGGGTTTTCAGGTGAATGGCAAAATGGCGGTCCCAGGCGCGCCAGTCGAAATCCTCGACGGAATCATCGACGAAGAGCGAAGCATTGTTGACCAGCAGCGAGATTGGGCCCAGCGCGGCCTCCGCCTGGCCGACAAGGTCGCCGACGGCATCCATGTCGGTCAGGTCGGCCGCAACCACGGCGGCACGCCCGCCCGACCGGTTGATCCCCGCGGCCAGCGCATCCGCCGCATCGTGCGAGCGATTGGAATGGATGGCGACCGCAAAGCCATGGCTGGCAAGGTCCTCGACAATCGCCTTGCCGATCCGTTTCGCCCCACCGGTCACCAGCGCCACGGCAGTGGCTTTGCTCATATGTGTCAATCCTCAATTTCGGCCCGAAAACGCGACGCCGACGAAATATGGCCCGGCATGCGTTAAACGGCGTTCGCACCTGGGGCAACATTGTGGCGAAGTGCCCAGTTCGACGTGCCGGGCCCTCTTGGACTCGCAACCGCCGGACCGCAATATAGGTCGCTGGAGTCCTTGCACCAAGCCGCGTGCAGCGCAGCACGAACTTGCTGCTGACATTTCGCTGTTGCCAAGATGCAACGTCAAGGTTCTGCCTCATTCGCGCCGGGGAATGACCCAAGTTCAGGTTCGGTTCAGCCGCATTTTGACACGACATTTGGAACCGACGAACGCCAGATCCGTTTCACCCCCCGGACGGGTCGATGGCGATCGTGAGAAACAAGCCTGTGTCCTGTGGCTTAAGGAGTAAAGAACAATGCAAGCCAATCTCAAATTCGCACGGCCGCTGGCTGTTGCGCTCGGGCTCTTCGCCCTCGGTGGTACCGCTTATGCCGCGGACGTAGTTTCGGAAGAGCCGCCGGCACCCGCTCCGGTTGCCGAACTTCCGGTCGCCTCGTGGGCCGGTCCCTATGCCGGTATCAACCTTGGCTACGGCTTCGGCGGCAAGACCAAGGAAAAGGATTTCGGCGTTTCGACCGATACCAAGGGTTTTGTCGGCAGTGTCTTCGGCGGCTATCAGTGGCAGCAGGAGAACTTCGTGTACGGCGGTGAAGCCGAACTCGGCTACAACGGCGTCAAGGGCGACGATAACGGCATCCACTCCAAGGGCGGCATCGAAGGCTCGCTGCGTGCCCGTCTCGGCTACGCCGTGACCCCGGAAATCCTGCTCTATGGCACCGGCGGTCTCGCCGGCAGAAGCCTGAAGGTGGAAGACTCGGTCATTCCTGCCAGCGACACCGCAACCATGCTCGGCTGGACCGCTGGCGTCGGCACCGACATCAAGCTGACCGACAATGTCTTCGGCCGCGTCGAGTATCGCTACACCGACTTCGGCAGCAAGAGCTTCGACGGTATCGGCAAGGTCAAGGCGACGGACAACCGCGTCACCTTCGGCCTCGGTATGAAGTTCTAAGTCGTTCAAGCCACGACACGAAAAGCCGGGCCTCGCGCCCGGCTTTTTTTGTGCCGGTCGCTCAGGCCGGAACCGCGGACTTCAGCTCTGGGAATTTTTCGTCGAAACGCGCCGCCCAGCGGGTCAACCGGCCGCGCCCCTTCTCCCATCGACCGCCAAAGCGGAGCGAGAGATAGCCGAGGCAGGCACGCAATGCCAACTGACCGGCCGTGATCTTCTTCGGCAGCTTTGGCGGATTGGCGTTGAGCAGATCGAGTGCCGCCATGATCTTCGCCCACTGCCGGTCGAGCCAGGGCTGATAGACCATCTCTTCAGGCCGGGTGCGGCGTTCGTAGACCATCGACAGCGCGCAATCGCAGATACCGTCCGCCAGCGCCTCCAGCACTTCCGCTTCCAGACGCTTGTCGGGATTGCGTGGAAACAAGGCGTTCTTCGAAATCCGGTTGAGGTGCTGGGTAATGGCGCGGCTGTCGTGAACCGAACGGCCATCGTCGAGCACCAGCACCGGGATCTTGCCGAGCGGATTGGCGCCGATCAGTTCGGCCGGCCTGTCCTCGGTCTTGACCGGCACCTCATCGAGGGCGATCCCGGCATAGGCCGCTGCCATCCTTACCTTGGAGCTGTAGGGAGAGGCGGACGCGTAGAGCAGCTTCGGCATGATCGGTTTCCTGTTTGCAAACATCCAGTGTTGACCGCAGGACTGTCGCGATCAATTGCCAGAGTGCAAAAAAACAGCGGCCAGAAACCGGCTGCGGTTTCCGCCCTGGCATCACGACAAGCCTGATACCGGTACTCTGGAAAGTATCAGCAGGCCACCACAAAAAGCCGCCCGATTCGAACGTGCGCCCACACTTTTCCGGCACCCATGCTTCGCAGGCGCTAAGCGTCACGCCGATACATTCGCCAACCACCGCGAGGAGCAAAAAAGTTGGGCGAGCGAGGCAGCCAACCGGCGCCTCGCTTTGCTTGCCCCTCGGCCCCTTCCCGACGCTCAGCCCAGAGGGCTGAACCCGTTGCCGAACATGCTCCGATCCAGAGCGTCAGAGCGTCCTTGCCGGATCCCGAAGGACACGCGACGCCCCAACGATCCGTCTACTTCTTGACCGGAGTCTTCGCCTTCGCAGGTGCTGCCTTTGCCTTCGGCGCTGGGGCTTTCTTCACCGCCGGCTTGGTCGCGGCGGCGGCTGCTTTGGCAGCTGGCTTGGCCGCCGGCTTCTTGGCCGGTGCCGCTTTTGCTGCCGGCCTCGCCGCGGCTTTCGCGGGAGCCGCCTTCTTGGCAGCGGGTTTGGCTGTGGGTTTGGCCGTCGCCTTGGCAGCAGGCTTCTTGGCCGGCGCCGCTTTCGCCGCCGGCTTCGCCGCCGCTTTCGCGGGCGCCGCCTTCTTCACTGCCGGCTTCGCGACAGCCTTGGCCGCCGCCGGTTTCTTGGCCGGCGCCTTCGCTGCCGGCTTTGCCGCCGCCTTGGCAGGCGCTGCTTTCTTCACTGCTGTTGCGGCCTTCGCCGCGACTGCTTTTGCGGGTGCTTTCTTTGCCGGTGCCTTGGATGCCGGCGCTTTAGATGACTGCTTAGCCATGTCATGCCCCTTCACGTTATGCCGATGGCCGTGAATGACCCCGGCGCGCAATGCATATCTGACTCGCGTCTCGCTAGCCAGCGAAGCAATGGTATGATTTTCTCAACTTAAATTTTAGTTGCGATCCACACACAATCACACTCATCATCGCAAAAATCCGCTGCTGATCTTCTGACGTCGCCAGCAAATCGATACCGGCGTTCCCGATGCGATCTCGCCATCAAGATCCGAAGATTAGCGAGCGGCTTCACGCGTGATCCTTGGCCGTGAACATCATAACCCGCCGCGTCATCGAAGCGATCATCTTTTGCAGGCGCGCGGTTCGCGCGGATCACGAGCGCGATGCGACGGTCGATCTGAAGATCACCTTGTCAAGCATGGCTTGAGCACCGGCTTCCCGATTGACAGAATACTCTGTAGAACAGAGTATTCTGCATGAGATGCGATTGCGCCGTCGGTTTCGGCCATACAGAAGCAAATGGCACCGCAAAATCGCCAAGCCATATGGCGACAACCCAAGGCTTTGCCGCATTGGAGCCTGTTGATGAGCGCCGATGACATCATCCACCAGAGTACACGGCTCAGGATCATGGCCGTCCTGAACACGCTGGAAAGGCGCGAGACCCTGGAGTTCGTCCAGTTGAAAGCCATGATCGAAGTCACCGACGGCAATCTCGGAGCACATCTCGATACGCTGGCCAGAGCTGGCTATGTCGATATTGAAAAGCTTTTCGTCGGACGCCGACCGCAGACACGGATCAGGGTCACGACGGCCGGGCGGCGGGCGTTTCGCGGTCACATTGCCTTTCTTCGCAAGATCATCGATCAGGCAGAGGCAACGCGTCGCAGAAAATAGCAAAGCGACGAGCCTTGGTTCACCGCCTCACGATACGGCGAGCCGCCCGTCGACAGTTCGACGGCGGCGGAATTGCCGCGTGTTTCGACAAGGAGCGCGTTGTCATCACGGCTGATAGCCGAGACAGATGGCGCCGAGTGCGACGCCGGCGCAGGCGCCGACCCGCCGGGGCGTCAGCGTCTCGCCTGCGCCCCCTTCAGGCCGCAGGCGCGAAAAAGATCGGAGGGAGAACGAGGTGCGTTCAGCGCAGGACGCGGCAACGGCCGTTATAGACCATCCAGCGATCGAAGCCCGAGACGCAGAACTCGACATTGTCGCCGATCGAGGCAAAGCCCTGGCCTTCCTCGATCAGATAGAAGATCGATCGGTCCCGGCCATCCGACAGGCTGACGGTTGCCCGGCAATAGTGACGACCGATCGGCCATTCCTCGCTCGCCTGCTGATAACGGTGCTGGCGAATGTCGCGAAAATCGGTAATGGCGACGTCGGGCAGATGGGGCACGTGATGCACCTGGTAGGAGAACCGATGCGTGATCTTGCTCAGCACCCATGTCTCGCCACAGATGCTGCCATCATCCTCAGTATAGACGCCGAGGTCGGCCGCCTGGACCGCCCGGGTGACACCGAGAGGCGCGGCAAGGGGCGTGCAGAGCGAAATCAGGGCAGCAAGTGCGGATTTGGCGAAGCGAGTCATGGCAGCCTCTCAAGGTCGATTGCGCGCACTGTGCGGATTCGCTCGGCGGCGGTCAAGCGGTTGCCGAAACAATGGTTTCCAGAAACCGGCGCCGCGGGTAACGGCTAAGTTCCCCAAGGACTGATCGTGCGGTCGTAAGGAACGCGGCGATCGAAAAAGGCTATCCCGGCGGCGGGACCTGCTCGCCGGCCAGCCATTCCAGCGACCAGTGGGCCGGCTTGCCCACGGCGAGCAATTTGTGCAGTGCCGGCAGCATGGTTCGCAGTTCGCCTTCCAGCGTGAAGGGCGGATTGACCACCACCATGCCGGTGCCATCGAGGCTGGGATCGGAAGAGGCTGGCCTGATCTCGAATTCTATGTCGAGGATTTTCGAGATGCCGGATTGCTTCAGCGCTTTCCTGAAGGCGATCACCGCCTTGCGGTCCTTGATCGGATACCACAGCGCGTAGATGCCACTGGGCCAGCGCCTGTGCGCCTTCACCAGCCCGTCGACGAGGCGGCCGAACTCACCCTCTTCCTCGAAGGGCGGATCGATGAGCACCAGGCCGCGCTTTTCCTTCGGCGGCAGGTGCGCTCCGAGCGCAAGCCAGCCGTCCAGTTCCATCACCTTTGTCTGAAAATCGCCGGCGAACTCCGTCTTCAGCCTGGCGGCGTCTTTCGGGTGCAGCTCGATCGCCGACAACCGGTCCTGCTTGCGCAGGAGATTGCGCGCGAGCAGCGGCGAGCCCGGATATTTCTTTACGCCGCCCTCCGGATTGAGCGAGCGCACCGCCGCCAGATAAGGCGCCAGCAGCGCTGCCGCCTTCGCATCGAACGAGGCATCTATCAGCCTGCCGATGCCGCCCTGCCACTCGCCTGTCTTGTGCGCTTCGAGTGACGACAGATCGTAGCGGCCAATGCCGGCATGGGTGTCGATGACGCGAAACGCCTTGTCCTTTTGCTTCAGGTAGTCGAGCAGGCGCGTCAGCACGACATGCTTGACGACATCGGCAAAATTGCCGGCGTGGTAGGCGTGGCGATAGTTCATGTGGGACCCCTGCCCCAACGTGGCGGCGGCGGCTGCGAATTCGGATTTTCCGGTCGCCCGCCAGCCGAACGCAAGGACAGCAAGAAACCGATCAGGCCGACCGCCATCAGCGAGAAGCCTATCGGCCGCGCGCGGCCGTCGATTTCCCCGACACCGGAGCGCAACACAAGGTCGACCGCTCGCATCGGTATGTCCTCGGCATCGCCCGGGCCGACCGTGAAGACGTAAGCGCCAGGGCTGACGGTGGCGATCAGGCCAGCCTCGTCGCGAAAGATCTTGTCGGGCAGTTGCGGGCTGGCCTGGCGCGGATTGTCCACATGGTTGAACTGCAGCGTCGAGGCAAGCACCGTGTGGCCATTGGTGGCCGCGGTCAGCGTCAACACAGTGCGCTGCTGCGAAACGATGCGTTCGGCCCTCGCGGTCAGGTCCACCATCACCCGCACCGGCGCATCGCGATCCCTAAGCGATACGGTCAACGGCTTGAATCGGCCCTGCTCGTAGACCCGCCAGGTGCCGATTTCGCGGCCGGAAAAATTGGCCGTCGCCCAAGGGTAGATGAGACCGATGCCGGTGCCGGCCAACAGGATCAGGACGAAGAGAAAGCGCATTCAGGCGGTCACCTTGCAATCAAACCTTACCGGACATTCGGCTTATATCGGCGCCGTCGCGCAGGCGTTCCATTTCGTCCAGCAGCATGTCGAGGCCGAGTTCGAAGGTCTTGTCGAATTCGGCGGCGCCAAAAAAGCGCCCGGCCTCCACGACGTTTGGATAGTCCCTGGCCAGTTGCTCGTCGCTGACGGTGTTCACCGCGGACGGGCCTCTGGAATAGCCCGCGTTCTCATCCAGCACCGCGCCCATCAGATAATAGCCCACGGCGCGGAAGAGCCGCGCACTGAGTTCCGCGTCGAAGCCGCCATCCTTGAACAAGCCGATAATGCCGTTCAACCAGGCAAGGCAAGTCGGCGAATTCATCCGGTAGGTAACAATGAAAGTGGAATAGGCGGGATGCTCGCGGCCGATGCGGCGGAAATCGTCGACGGCAACACGCATTCTTTCCCGCCAGGGAAGGCTGGTGTCAGGCACTTCAAGGGCGCCGATCAGCCGGTCGATCAGCGCCTCGTGCAGATGCGCCACCGAGGGGAAGTGATGATAGATGCTCATGGCCTCGCAGCCGAGCGCGGCGGCGAGCTTGCGCATCGAAAAGCCGGAAAGGCCCTCCCTCTCGATCACCTCGAAAGCCGCGTCCTCGATCATTTCGCGCGACAGACGCCCGCGCGCTCTCTGTTTCGTGATTGATTGATCCATGGCGCCGCTTGACAACTTACAGTGTAAGGTTCATTTTCGCCGTCACCTTACATCGTAAGGCTAACAAAGACCAGAGGAGAAAACCATGTCGTACCATCGCATCGTCAAATCCGTGCAGTCTTCATCCCAGCATGTGTTCCTGTCCGCCGCAGCGGCCTGTGTCCTGTCGCTCGGCTCCGCGCCTGCCCATGCCGACGACTATGATGCAACCCTCAAGGACATACAGTCGACCATGGGCGGCGTCCCAAGCTTTGTAAAACAGTTTCCCAAAACCGGTCTGCCCGGTGCCTGGGCCGAGGTCAAGGCCATCGAGCTCAGCGACAAGACGGCGCTGCCGCCCAAGGTCAAGTCGCTGATCTCCTTGGCCGTGGCGGCGCAGATTCCTTGCACCTACTGCATCTGGTCGGACACGCAGGACGCCAAGCGCGCCGGCGCTACCGACGAGGAGATCGAGGAAGCCGTGGCGATGGCGGCGCTGACGCGCCACTGGAGCACTATCTTCAACGGCATGCAGGTCGATTTCGACACATTCAAGAAGGAAATGGGCGGGCAGTAAGCCCGCCGGCAAGAAGGAAATGAGCGGGCGTAACATAGCCAAGCTGGAGCATGGCGCCGCGTCAGGAGCGGTCTGCCACACGACAACAGGCGCCCCCCTTTTTTGTGGTTGCCTGAACGAGATGGCCCGCGGAGAAACGGGCCATCTCGACCATTTTTGCGGCCCGCGCGCCAGGTGCCGCGGTCAACCTGGATGCGTGGTCGCGCCATGGACAGCAGCTAGCCTATGCCCTCAAATGCCATTGCCGAGATGGCCGGCATTCCACTATGACTTCGATGCGCCTGCAGGCGAGAAGGGGATGTCGACTCATACCTTGGCGGATGAGGAACCTCGAATGCACAGAGGACACGGGCGGCCCGACAGAGAGAAATCGGCGTTAAAAGTCATTCCTGCGGGCCGATTTTGCCTTCTAATTTTGACTCTTGGTCTGCTCTGCGCCGCTGCCAGTTGCGACGTGGATTCCGTCAGCAGAGAGATACTGGCAAAGTATTCACGGCCAGGCGTTTATGTCTGCAGTCCCAGCGGATTTGGGCAGCAATCTCATTGCAACCTGAAGATTTGACGCCTTCTGAATCGCTCTTCATTTCAGACAGTGCCCAGGGGCGACCCACCCCAATGATCTCACAAGGATACTCCGCCCTATTCCTCGACATCAGGCTTTTGATGGCACCCGAGAACAGATCGCGGCTGCCTGCGAAATCTGCTTGGATCGAGCCAATATGCTGATTCAAAATGAAGAACCGCGCCATTGGCGATCCGCGCCCGCGCCGGGAACGCGTCGGCCATGATTAACCAATGGCAAACACAATTGGTTAAGAAATCTCTAATTTAGTTGACTTGAATTTCCACAGGTATATTTTCAGGGCGTTGGGATGTGCAATTTGGGCGAGCAATCGGCGATGATGGCATGGGGCGCGTGATCGCGATCTTGGGGCGCATGGACTGCTGAACGGCAGATACAAGCCGGGCGGCAGCGGCCTCGTAACTCAGCTAGTGACAAGCGCACATCAGTGATGGCGATCCGCGGATGCGGAGATTGCCGCGTTTAAGGACGTGGCCGGGCAGTGCTTTGCCCTGCCCGGCGGTAGCGTGTGCGGTGCGTGGAGGAAAGCATGAGTAAGGTCATCAAGGTTCTGAAACTTGGTTCCAGAAACGATCAAAGGGGCAACGGCAACGACCATAACCGAGGCCGTGCGCTGGTCGCTGGAGGCGCGGGCTTCCTGGGATCGCATTTGTGCGAACGACTTTTGCAGGACGGATACGACGTCGTCGCACTGGACAATTTCCATACCGGCAAAAGATACAATCTCAATACGCTGCTGCGCGATCCGAGATTCAGCTGCATGGAGCACGACATCGTCGATGCTTTGCCTTTGGACCTTCGGTTCGACGAGATCTACAATCTAGCCTGCCCTGCTTCTCCGCCACATTATCAGGCAGATCCGATCCATACCTTCAAGACCAGTGTGCTTGGCGCGCTGAACCTGTTGGAACTCGCGCGTCGGAACAATGCCAAGATATTCCAGGCCTCGACTTCCGAGGTCTACGGCGATCCGTTCGTGCACCCGCAGCCCGAAAGCTATTTCGGCAATGTGAACACGCACGGACCGCGCTCCTGCTATGATGAAGGCAAGCGTTCGGCCGAAACCCTTTTTTTCGACTATTCGAGGACGTATGGCCTCGATATTCGCGTAGCCCGTATCTTCAACACCTACGGTCGTCGCATGCAACCCGATGACGGGCGCGTCGTCTCGAACTTCATCGTCCAGGCGTTGCGTGGCGAAGACCTGACCGTCTATGGCAGCGGCCTGCAGACCCGCTCCTTCTGCTACGCCGACGACCTGATCGAGGGCTTCATGCGGCTGATGAATGCGCCGAGTGCGCCTGCCCATCCGGTCAACCTCGGCAATCCCGGCGAATTCACCATCATGGAACTCGCGACACTGGTTGTCAGCTATACCAACTCCAGATCGAAAATCGTTCATCGGCCATTGCCGATCGACGATCCCAGACAACGCAAGCCGGATATTTCCTTCGCCAGGAGCAATCTTGGCTGGGAGCCGAAGATCAGCCTGGCCCAAGGGCTCGCGCATACCGTCGACTATTTCGACGCCCTGCTCTACGGGAGCCGGATTACCAAAGGGGCCGCGGCTTCATGAGCCAGCCGGCAGTCCTGGTGACAGGGGGAGCCGGCTTTATCGGCAGCCATACGTGCAAGCTGCTTGCCGCGGCCGGTTATCTGCCGGTGGCATTCGACAACATGTCCCGCGGCAATCGGAAATCCGTTGCCTGGGGTCCGCTTGTCGTCGGCGATATCCGCGACCGGGATGCATTGCGGGCGGCGATCGAAGCCTATCGGCCCGCATCCATCATCCATTTCGCGGCGCTCGCTTATGTTGGAGAGTCCGTCGATCAGCCGGCCGAATACTATTCCACCAATGTCACGGGCACCATCGCCGTACTCGACGCCGCACGCGCGCATTCGATTGAGAACATCATCTTCTCCAGCAGCTGCGCCACCTACGGCGTTCCGGAAGCGCTGCCTATTCGTGAGACCTCTCCGCAAAATCCGATCAGCCCGTATGGGCGCACCAAGCTGATAGGCGAACAGATCATCAGCGACTATGCCAACGCATACGGAATGAAGTTCGCCATCCTGCGCTACTTCAATGCCTGCGGGGCCGATCCCGACGGGGAGCTCGGCGAGTGGCATTCGCCGGAAACGCATCTGGTTCCCAGGGTGCTGATGGCGGCGTCAGGCATCATCGACGAGGTCGAGGTCTTCGGCACGGATTATGAGACATCGGACGGGACTTGCGTGCGCGACTATATCCACGTCAGCGATCTGGCCCGCGCCCATTTGAAAGCTCTCCAACATTTGGAGGGCGGTGGACAAAGCCTGGCGGTCAACCTCGGCACCGGGCGAGGCGTGTCCATCAAGGAGATTGTCCAGGCGGTCAGCCGGATGACGTCAAGATCTGTTCCGGCCGTCTTCAGGGCCCGGCGCCCGGGAGATCCGGCCGAACTCTATGCCGACCCGAGCAAGGCGCGCGCGCATCTTGGCTTTGTGCCGCAGCTTTCCGACATCGACACGATCGTCAGGACCGCCGCCCCATTCTTCGGGCTGCGGACGAAACCGGTGATACTGCCACCAAGCGACGGCGCGGTAGCGGTCGCTGCTCGATAGATCAGAGATAGCGCGGGTGGCAGCTTGCGCGTTGGCCAAATCCGCTGGGGCTGCAGATGTAAGGCGAGCCTCCTAACAACTCACCTTCATCGACAGGACTGAAAGCGACCTTCACGGGTCCCGTTGTGCGGATCGCGATCGGCGGTGGCGGAGCAAAAGCGTAAGTTCTTTCAGTGGTGCGGATAGTCCTTGTCATCAGCACCTCAGGCTCGATCCTGAGCGAACGCACGATGTATCCAGCCTGGACCGGTCGGACTGAAGGCTTGCTCCGGAGCGGATGCGCGACCGGTGCAATGAGGACGGAACCGGTTCTGGTCGTATCCATCCCCTGACATCCTGCAACCAGAGAGGTCATCGCCACCACAACAATAGAGAGAGCTTTCTTGCTTAGGCGAGAAGCGCCCATTGCGGAATTGTTCCCCATGTGTCCCTTGCCTTTGAGTATAAGCTGGGGCGCGTTGCGACACCTGCGCCGCTTCACGCCGTTTCAGTGACCACTCGCACATCACACACAAATATTAGACATCACTAATTATTAAATTTCATGAAAACCATATGGTGTTGGATCCATCGTCTCGTCGTTCTGTCAGAGAAAAGTGATTGCGCCAATCGGCGGTCGGTGCGCCGACAATTCCAGCCGGACTGCTCAGCGTTTTATAAGCGATTCGCAAGCTTCTTCACAGGCCTGGCAAAAGCGGCCTGCCTGAATCCGCCCCTCCGGACACGCCGTCACCGATGTGGTATCGGGAGGGGCCAACGGAGCCAGGAACGGCGCCTGCCGCGGCGAATAGGATTCGCCCGACCTGCTGTAAGCTTCTGATTCGTGCATGTCGTTGTCCCGGAACCGAGGACACTTCCGAGCGATATGCATCAGTTCTTGGAGTCGATCAACTTGCGGGCCTCTTCGAACCGCGCGGCCTTGGTATCACCAGATTCGAATTTTCGGTATTCGTCGGAAGGACCTTCGGGAGTTCGTTTGAAACTGTACCATTCTCCGTCCGGATCCTTGCGTTGCTCGATCGTTCCATCCTTGATTCGGTGGCTGTAGCAGGTGCGGCGCTGTTTGCCCTTGTAGCTGTTGGACCGCCAAGCGACATCCATGCACATCTTGCCGTCTTTGGTCACCAGCCACCTGCCCTCTGCGACAGACGCTGAATCCTGCCCCGACGTCCAGGCCTCAAGGCGCCGATTGCCCTTCGCGAAATAGGCCGCTCCATTTTCCCATATCCATGTGCGATCGGCATACAGAAGCTGCAGCTCATAGGCTGTTGGAACAGTGGCGGCAATTGGAGCAATAGCGCTATCCGCTTTTGCAGGTGCGCTGTCCTTGGCGGCAGCCGCGTGGGACGTTCCCGGGAGGGCCACCTGGCCGCAGAGGGCCAGGACAAACAGGAGCAGCGTGAAACGTGCGGACCGACGACGTTCCCTGCGCCGCAGACGATCTACGCCATGCGGCGGCGACCTGGTCGGAGCTATCGGTACAATCAGCGTTGGCATGTCTGTGCGGCCCAGGGCAGCGCTATCGGCGCGACAGCCTTTGCGAATTATTTAACAGCCGCGGGAGCCGCGATGTCAACTTTCGCGGCGCCCGCTGTCGCCAAAATTAAGGATTGCGTCGTATACTCCCTCGCCTTTGACAATCGCGCGCAAAAGCAACATCCGCAGACGTCACAGAGGACGCGGTTCCAAATGGGCGACGATCCGGAATTGAATCAGGCCGAGGTTCAGCAATACCTGCAGCAGCCGATCGCTCGGGACCCGGCTGCTCGCAATTACCTGAACCTCGACACGGCGATCTTGCTGGGGATCCTGTTCATCGCGGTCGTGTTCAGGTTCCACAACATAACCTTGCCGCTGGTCGACGCTTTCAGCTGGCGCGAGACAAGCACGGCAATGATGGCCGACAATTTTCAACAGCGCAGCTGGAACATCTTCTTCCCGGAGGTGAGTTGGACCGGACCCGGCCCGAGTTATCAGGGCCGCGAGTTCCAGATCGTCAGCTATCTGACCGCCCTGCTCTACCAACTCTTCGGCTGGCACGACTGGTTTGGCCGCGTGGTTGCGGCCTTCTTCGGTCTGGTGACGGTGTTTTCGCTGCACAGGTTGACGGCGCTATGCTGGGGCCAAACGCATGCCCATGCGGCGGCGCTCGCCTACGCGCTGATGCCGGCGGCGATCATGATCGACAGCTCGTTCCTGCCCGATCCCTCGATGCTGGCACTTGTAACAACAGGCGTTTGGCTGTTCGCCAAATACTGGGCTGGCGGCAGCCGATGGCTTTTGCCGCTCGCCGCCGTCAGCTTCACGCTCGGTGCGCTGGCAAAGCCGCCGGGCGTGGCGGCGGGCGCCGTCATCTTCTACCTGATGGTGCGCTGGATTCTGCAGAAGAAACGACGGCAGGCGACCGAGGTCTTCCTGTGGGGATTTTTGAGCCTGGCCATCATCGGCGCCTATTTCAGCTGGGCCATCTATCTCGGCCGCAGCTATCCACCCTATCACGTCGCAGGCAGCGGCTACATCTGGAACTCCGGATTGTGGACGTTCGTCAATGATGGCTTCTACTTCAAATCCGTGTGGAACACCTCTGTCTGGTGGTTCTACGGCTATCCGTTCATGGCGCTGATCGCGGTCGGTTTCTGGATACCGCCCGGCCCCGCCGAAGACCCGACGCAGCGCACCCTTTCGGCCATTCCCTATATTTGGCTGGGTGCGGCCATGATCGTCTACCTGGCGGCGGCGCGCGAAATCACCAGCAACCCCTGGAATTACCACATTTTCCATGTGCCGTTCGCGATGTTCTGCGGCCGCGGCGCGCTTCTTCTGGCAACGTTTGCATCGGGAACCGTTCTGTCGCCGGTCGTGCTGCGTTCGATCTGTATCGTTGTCGTGACCCTCGTGTGGTCGACCTTTCCTCTCGTGAGGACAATGAAGGCGCCGGTCGCGATGAACGGCAAGCTGCTCGGCGAGGAGTTGGCGCGGTTGGCGCAACCGGGCGACCTCGTCGTGGCCATCGCGCCGGAGGTCGGCGATCCCGTCGCCGTCTACTACAGCAGGGCACGCGGCTGGGTGTTCCCGCCTGGCGGAGGCGATGTCGAATGGTCGAAATTCGTCGCGGACGACGCCACCGCGATTGCCCAGCTCGAGGAGTTGCGCGGTCAAGGCGCGGATCTGTTCGGCACGGCCAAGAACGCTGCCGACAATCAGGACCAGTTGTTCATCGAGCATCATGACGGCGTCGTCGACTATCTGGACAAGACCGCAACCAAGCTTGTGGATTCGGATGCTTTGCTGGTCTATAGGATCACCCGTCCATGAGAGCTGCGACAGCTGTGGGCCTTGACAGGATATGGCCCGACGGCTCAGCGGCCACGCATCCGCCCCGCGGAAGGCCGGCAAGGCGGTGGGCCAGGCGAACCGCCCCAGGATGACGCCTTGGACGTTCAGTCGCCACGATGCCGCCGCTGGAACTCGGCGGTGAAAACCGGCGGAGAATTGGTTGAAAAGAGCAATCTCGATAATCGTGACGCTGGCCCTGCTGGCTTGGCTGGCAAGCGACTCGCGCTGGCGGATGGTCGGCGATGCATTCGACCGCATCACGCCAGCTACGTTCGCGGTGGCGACGATCGCCTTTTTCGTCACCTATGTCTTGCGTGCGCTACGCGTCTGCGACGAGTTCCGCGACGAGGTGAATGGCCGTTTCGGAGCCTGCCTGCGCGTCATTCTGATCCACAATGCGATGATCAACGTCGTACCCTTCCGGGGCGGCGAGACGGCCTTTCCCTTGCTCCTGCGCCAGGTCTTCGGCGTGCCGATCATGCGCGCCAGCGCCTCGCTGCTGTGGTTCAGGCTGCAGGACGCTTTCGTCGTCGGCGTGCTGGCGCTGGCGGTGTGGCCGGGCCTGCATGCGGCGATAAGGATCGCTGGGATCGCCGCCTTGATCGCTGCCGCCTGGTACCTGCCGCGCTGGGCGCGCGCGCCGCATGACTGGGCCGGGCGCGGCAGGATCGTGGCGAAGCTCGGCCTGCTGCGCGACACCTTCACCGAGGCGACCGGGCGCTCGCGTTACGGCTGGTGGTGGACGATCGCCAACTGGTCGCTGAAGCTCGCCGTGCAGGGATGGCTGCTGGCCCTGATACTGGGAACATCCTTCACGACGGCCTTTCCAGGCGTCGTCGGGGCCGAAGGCGCCGCAATATTGCCGGTGCAAGGCGTCGCCGGCTTCGGCACTTATGAAGCGGGAGCGGCGGCGGCACTGCTCACATCCGGAATTGCGATGAAGAGCGGTCTGCAGGCGGCCCTGGCGCTGCACCTGTTCATCTTCTGCTCGGCTATCGCCACCGGCGCTATAGCCTGGCTGTTTCCCTCGAAATCGACGCTGCCAGGGACTCCGGCCGTCGGACCTGCAAGGAAGCCATCCCAATGAACATATTGCCCATCCCCGCTTCGGGGCTGCCTGAGGGCGCGATGATGCCGGACCATACGCTGTCCATCGTCGTGCCCATGTACAACGAGGCCGAAAACGTCGAGCCGCTGCTGACGCGGATTCACCAGGCGATGGAGCGCTACGAGCAGCCGTGGGAGGTCGTGCTGGTCGATGACGGCAGCACCGACGCGACGGTGAGCGAGATCAGGCGCCTGGCTGCGCATTATGGCCCGCATGTGCATGCGGTCGAACTCGTGCGCAATTACAAGCAGACCGCCGCGATGCAGGCCGGCATCGACGCGGCGCGCGGCGATGTCATCGCCACGATCGACGGCGACCTGCAAAATGATCCCTTCGACATCCCGCGCATGGTCTACCGCCTGCTGAGCGAGGATCTCGACTTGGTGGTCGGCTGGCGCAAGGACCGCCAGGAGGGGCTTTTGATGCGCAGGCTCCCTTCGCGTATCGCCAATGCGCTGATCGCGCGCGTCACCGGCGTGCGCCTCAAGGACTATGGCTGCAGCCTCAAGGTCTATCGCGGCAGCGTCATCCGCAGCGTCAAGCTCTATGGCGAGATGCACCGCTTCATCCCGGCATGGCTGGCTACCGTGACGACCCCCAGACGCATCGCGCAGGAGGTCGTGACGCATCATGCCCGCATCCACGGCCAGTCCAAATACGGCATTTCGCGCACCTTCAGGGTCGTGCTCGATCTGGTGTTCATGTATTTCTTCATGCGCTATCGCACACGGCCCGGACATTTCTTCGGTGGCATCGGCATCGCGCTTGGCGCGCTAGGTTCGCTGATACTTGCCTATCTGCTTTGCCTGAAGCTGTTTTTCGCGCAAGACATCGGAACACGGCCGATGCTGTTCACTGGCTTCTTTCTGCTGATCGCCGGAGTGCAGATGGTGACGTCGGGCGTGCTGGCGGAAATGCTGGCCCGCGTCTATCACGAGGCAAACGGATCATCGGCCTATGTCGCGCGGCCACGGCCGGCGCCCGGCGACGATGACGGCTGGCTCCGCCCGAGCCGGCCTTCATGAGGAGATCGGAACGCCAGGGATATTCATGGCCACGAGCCCGTGGCGGTCGAAGGGCAAGAGATAAGGCGCAACCCTGCGCCCACCTCTCGCCCTCGACTCGTGCCCCCAGCGAAGGCCTCGGCGGCAGCCCTCGGTCAGGCACCGCCACTTACACATGTCGCGGCGAATAGGATTCGCCCGACCTGCTTTAAGCTTCTGATCTGCATGTCGTTGTCCCGGAACCGAGCACACTTCCGGGCGACATGCATTCTGATTTTATGCATGTCGTTGCCCCGGAACCGAGGACACTTCCGGGCGACGTGCATTTAGGTCCAATGCTCTAGTAACGCGAACGGCAGCTGGCGCGCTGGCCGAAACCGCTCGGGCCGCAAATCCAGGGCGAATGCCCCAGGAACTGACCGCCATTGCCCGGGCTGTAGGAAACCTTCACCGGTGCCGGCCTATCAATCCGTTGCGGCCGCACGAAGGCCGCGTAGGCCTCCTCCCTGGTACGCGTCACGACGCTCATCTGTGTAAGCGGTTTGCGGTAGAGAAGCTTTGTCTTGACGTGATGGACCTTCCCAGCGTGATGGGCCATTTTGCCGAACCCGTAGTCGATGGTTCGCCCGTTGATCGAGCCGGTCTTGGTTGTATCCATGGTCTGGCAGCCGGACACCATCGAGACGAGCACAAAAGCAGCAACAGCACAGGTATATTTTCTGCCGTTGTTGGCCAAATGTTCCATAACCCTGTTCATCTGCATCTCTCTACCCTTAAACATAATTCGGTTATGTGCGGGTGATATACTTTATAGTCGGCTTCTTTCCGCACTTTTTAAGTGATCATCGCCACTCAATCTGCATACGTATATTAGAACGAACTTATTAAAATTCGTGCAAACAGCATAATGAACACAGTCTTTCGGTGTTCGCTCGGATATGACGAAAATTCGATTGATTGCATCGGAGGCTGGCGGGGAGCCTGGCGTGGGGGTGCTTCGGCAAACGAAGCCTCCGCACCGGTGGCAACGACGGCGATCGGCGCTCAGGCTGGCAGAGTCGAAGGGCTGTTGCAGGTGTTAGGGGACGCTCAGCGCTGCGTTTCCCAACCTGGATCGAAGTAGAAATTGCGGGCGCCGATTTCGCCCATGCCGGCGCCCGAAACTGGGAAAGCCATCTTGACGAGATGAACGGCGCCGGCACCCTGCTGCAGTCCGTAAATGCCCTCCAGGCCGCGGCCGTAAAAACCCGCGAGCGGAGCCGTTAAAGCCACGCCGGCGAGCGAAGCCTGCAAGACAAATTTGCCGATACTTGGCCGCAGGGAAATCTTGTTCTCGGTGACGTGCTTGGCAATGATCACTATGGTCAGCAGGCTATATAAAGCTGCATTGAACGCGGCGAACCAGTAAAAACCCGTGGCGCTCTGCGGATTTTGTACAAGGAGCACGGGCAACGACGCACCGACGGCAAGCGCCACATAGGGGATGACGACACGAACCGGCAGGAGATCCTTCGGGCCGCGGCCCTTCGGTGTGACGCGAAAATCGACAAACGATTTGGTCAGATAGTCGCGGACGGCCGACAGCGTGCCCGCCAGCACCCACGGCCAGCGCGCGAAGAAATGAAACAGCATACCTTCCCAGCTGAGTGCCTTGGCCGTTACCGGTCGTGAGAGCGCGAACGCCTTCAACATCATCACCAAGACGATCGGCGTAACCGAACTCGGCGCATAATGGAGAATGAAATCCAGATATGTCACATTGGCGAAGTTCCGGCCAGAAAACAGCGCGTAGATCGGCATGAGATACGTGGAGAGCGCGAGCAGTGCGAACAGCGGGTACCAAAGCTGGCAGAAAACGAACTGCAACCTCAATCGCAACCTCAGCTTGGAGAGATACATGGGCGAGTATTCGAGCAGGATGGTGGTCAGGCTCCTCGACCACTGGAATTCCTGAGTGACGAGGTCGGCGAAAGTCTGCGGGCCATCACCGTGCGCAATGGCGTCGATTGCATGCACGCCGCGCCAGCCCCCCGCGTTGATCAGCATGGAGGTCGAGTGGTCTTCGGCCAGTTCTGGGCCAAGCCCGCCCGCCTGCTTCAATGCGGCGGTGCGCACTGCATAGTGCGAGCCTATGCACAGTGGCGCTCCGACGCTCGTGTAGCCGGACTGCAGCAGGCCGTGCAGCATTCCCTCCACGAACAGTCGGCCGCGGGCCGACCAACTCTCGGCGGCATTGTTGTCGCAAATGCTCGGCGCCGAGACATAGCCGACAGCGGGGTCGGCGAAGGCCGCCAGCATCTCGCGCAGATAGGTCAGCGTCGGCACGTGATCGGCGTCCATCTGGGCGACGAAGTCGTAGCGTTCATAGCCGTAGTGATCATAGAAGAACGCGAGATTGCCTTCCTTGCAACGGGTTCGCCGCGGCCAGGTCTTGCGATGATAGTCTTCCCGGCCTCGCCGCGTCGAAATCTGGATGTTTCGCGCCTCGCACCATGCGATCGTCTCCTCGGAAGGGTCCTCGTCGGCAAGCCAGGTGTCGTGAGGATAATCCTGCGCAAGCATCGCCTCGAGCGTGCGCGCAACCACGAAAAACGGTTCGGATGGCGCTTTCGTCACCACCATCGCCACCCTTGAACTCGCAGCGACCGTGTGAAATTTGGACGGCCTTTTCGACACAAGCACGAATAACAGGAAATACATCGGCATCAGCGTCAGCCAGGCCAGCACCGTCGTCGCGAAGGCGTATGGCCCGATGTACTCGACATGCTCGGGCCTTAGCCACCAGATCCAGAAAAAACCGAGCGTGACGAACCAGAATGCCAGCGCCAGCCTCAGGATCCATTGCTGAGTGGCCGACAGGACGGGAACCAGAAAAGGGCCCTTCTGCGCCGCCTTGGCCAGAGCCGCCCGAGACCCGCGTTTCGGCCTCGTCTTACCGCTGATGGTCGCCACGTCCGCGGAAACACTCATACACGTACCGCCGCCACTCTAAGCGTCAGCCGAAGACGGCCGACAACCTTCAACCCCGGCGCCAGAATCCATCCTAAACTTATTAGAGTCAACTAAATTAAGAGCTTCTTAACTATACTTCTTGGGAACTGGTTAACCTAACGCCTTTGAATCGCCGGGCCGATCCGGCGGTCGCGCGCCCCCGACCAGCGCTGGACGGGCAAGCCGGACGTTTTGCGTTGAGGAATTCACCGAGAGGGGCTGGTCCCCATGTCTGGATGAGGACAAGCAGCGTTAACCGCGTTGCGAGCGCCAAGGTTAAGCAACCGTTAATTGTGCTTGACTCTTGGCCCCGACCGGCTCTTAAATTAGCTAGGGATGATGTATCGGGATGTTGACGCGAATTTGTGAGTATCGCGGCGAACTTTCTCTCTGAAGCTCTTCAGTATCGGAGCCTTGAGGGATAATTTTGGGTGGGTCCGTGCCAAGTTCGCACACTCGCCAATGGTCGCTCCGAAATCCCGCAGATTACGCCAATAGAGCCGATGGGTGTTGGATAGGCGTGTCGATCAGGCATCGACGCGCCGGGCGAAGCCTTGGCTTCCGTAGGAAGTCGGGCCTTGGGAGGCAAACAATGAAACGCTCCGCAGCAAATGCGCTTGTAGTCACGCTGGTTTTGGGCGGAAGCGCCGCGTTCCCCACGGCGGGAGGCGCCGGCTCCGTCCCCGTGACGGACCCCGTTCAGACGAGCAGCGCCGCGTCGGCATTCGGGTCGTACGATCCGTATGGCGATTTCACCAATGACAAGACCGCCAGCATCGAGGAACTGTTCCTGCCTTGGGAAGACGTCGATTTATCGACGCTGCCTCTGGCCGATGCTTATGCCCAGCAGCGCGGGCGCTCGCTGTTGATCACGATCGAGCCGTGGACCTGGTCGAAGGACTGGCGCATCACCCCGCCCGAGCTGCGAGACGGCATATTGGGCGGCAGATATGATGCCAATATGCAGGCGATCTGCGGCTTGGTGGGACAGATGAAAAGCCCGGTGACCATTCGCTGGGCGCAAGAAATGGAAGACAAGAACGGTCGCTTCACCTGGGCCAACTGGGCACCGAAGGACTGGATTTCCGCCTACAAGCGCGAAGTCGATATCTGCCGCAAGGCCGCCCCCACGGCCAAATATATGTGGTCGCCCAAAGGCGATGAAGGCTTGGAAAAATACTACCCTGGTGACGACTATGTCGACGTGATCGGCCTGTCGGTGTTCGGCCTGCAGAAAAAGGACAACGACGAGGCCGGTCACGACCGTACGTTCGCCGAGTTGCTGAAGCCAGGCTATGATCGCGTTGCGGGGTTCAACAAGCCGATCGTGGTGGCGGAACTCGGCTATGTCGGCAAGCAGGACTATGTTTCGAAGTGGCAGGACGATTCTCGCAAGTCCTATGCGGAGTTCCCGGCGCTGACTTCAGTTGTCTACTTCAACCAGAAGGAAGTGTGGCCGTGGCTGGGGGGCTATGGTCTGCCCGACTGGAGGGTGACCCAGCACGTCCTGCCGTAGACGCGTCGTCCCGATGCGTCCCGACACGATCGGGATGGATCTCCATCTTTCTGTTTGTTTGCCATCCATGCCGAACCAGCGTTTCGGCATGATGGTGAGGCGTGGCGTGAATCAGTCCGTGGAGTAGTTCCGTGAAACGAGTGCTGGGTAATTGTCTTGGAGCGGCATTCGCCTGCTCCGTTCTTGTTCTTGCCTTACAGGTCCCCGCGACAGCCAAGACAGCGGCCAAAATCGCCGAGCAGGCGCAAAAGGGCGCCGTGGTGCCCGACGAAGGCGTCTACCAGATCTATCAGAACCGTTCGTGGATGTGGGGCAATCACGGGGCCGCGTTCTTTGCCGTCAAGCAGCGGCAATTTAATGCCTGGTCGACGGAAAAGGGCCAGCCGGGCTATGGCGACGGGATATGGTTCATCCCCGGCGGCGGCAAGTTGTGCTACCGCGCGCAATGGCACGGCTCCTGGGGCGTGAAGGGCTCAATGACCTGCTTCGAGCATCGCCAGACCGGCAAAGCGATCTACAAGCGCAAGTCGCCTGATGGCGAGTGGTACGTTTTCAGGAGTTCGCATCGGAACCGGTCGGACGAGTCCGCGAAATTGAAATACGGCGACTACGTCACCAGGAAACAGACACGGATCAAGGCAAGGCTTTAGAACCGTCCTCCGCGAAAGCCGCCGGGCTGGAGTTGTTCATCGTTCCAGGCGAACGTCGAACTGCTCTTCGTTCTAGCGCAATTCGCCAGGCAAGGCGCTGCGCGCTTTTCCCGGGATAGGTCCACACTTTCCGTGGAATTGCTCTACGCCTTGCGCTCCCAGCGGCGGTCCGCGGCTTGCTGCCAGTAGGTCACGGCGTGGCCGGCGTCCTTCATCGTCTTCCAATGCGCCCGGGCCATCTCGACCTGGGCCGCGTCATGGCCGTCGAACAGGAACACCGCACGCTCATAGCCGCCGAGGTCGGGCGGAGCCGCGCCGTCTACGAGGAACCTGATCTTGGCTTGGTTGGGATTGCCCTCGCCGGTGGTCAACAGGATTGGCTGTTCACCGGGATAAGCTTCGCGATCGGTCGCGTGCGCCAGGAAAGAATCGTCGCGGAAAGTCCACAGATGCTGGTCGAGCGCGTCGCGCCGCTCCTCGGTGCCGGTCTGCACCGCGGCGCGCCAGCCGCGATCGACGCTGCGCTCGAGCAGGCCCGGCAGCGCATCCTCCAGCGTCGATTCGGTCAGATGGTAGAACAGCACATCGGCCATGGACGAACGTCAGCTCTCGTAGTGATCACGCACCAGCCGGTCCAGCAGCCGAACGCCGAAACCCGAACCCCAGGACTGGTTGATCTCGTTCAACGGCGAGCCCATCGCGGTCCCGGCAATATCGAGATGCGCCCAGGGCGTGTCCTTGACGAAGCGCTGCAGGAACTGCGCGGCAATGATCGCGCCGCCGTAGCGGCCGCCGATGTTCTTCATGTCGGCGTTCTTGGAATCGATCAGCTTGTCGTATTCGGCGCCGAGCGGCATGCGCCACAGCCGTTCCTGCGTTGACTGTCCGGCGGCGGTCAGCCTTTGCGCCAGTTCGTCGTCGTTGGAGAACAGGCCGGCATAATGCAGGCCGAGCGCAACCATGATGGCGCCGGTCAGCGTTGCCAGGTTGACCATGAATTTCGGCTGGAAGCGGTCGTTGCAGTACCACAGCGCGTCGGCCAGAACGAGGCGCCCCTCCGCGTCGGTGTTGAGCACCTCGATGGTCTGTCCGGACATGGAGGTGACGATGTCGCCGGGGCGCTGGGCATGACCGTCGACCGCGTTTTCGACAAGACCGATGATGCCGACGACATTGGCCTTGGCTTTGCGCGCGGCAAGCGCATGCATCAACCCGGTCACGGCGGCGGCCCCGCCCATGTCGCCCTTCATGTCCTCCATGCCCGAGGCCGGCTTGATCGAATTGCCGCCGGTGTCGAATGTGACACCCTTGCCGACGAAGGCGACGGGCCTGTCCTTCGGCTTGCCGCCGTTCCACTGCATGACCGCCATGCGGGCGCCCCGGGGCGAGCCTTGCGCGACGCCGAGCAGCGAACCCATGCCGAGCTTCTTCATCTCCTTCTCGGTCAGGATCTCGACGTTGACGCCGAGTGCCTCGAGTTCCTTGGCGCGGGCGGCGAACTCGACAGGTCCCAGCACGTTTGCCGGTTCGTTGACGAGATCGCGCGCCAGAAGCACACCGTCGATCACCGCCTCGGCATCGGCGAAAGCTTTCTTGGCGCCTGCGGGGTCGGCGGTATGGATGGTCACCTTGACCGGCTTTTTCGGATCGGGCTTACCGTTCCCTTGGCCACCCCCCTGGCCGCCTCCTTGGCCGTCGTCCTTATCCTTCCTGGTCTTGTACTTGTCGAAGGAATAGCTGCGCAAAAGAATGCCCGCCGCGAGGTTCGCGGCGTCCTTGCCATCGGGCGAAGCGCCGGCCAGGTCGAGCACCACGGCCACGTCGGTTGCCTTGCGCAGCGATGCCGCAATGGTGCCGCCGAGCTTCAGCCAGGCATATTCGTCGAGCCCCGCGACCTTGCCGGCGCCGATCGCGACCAACCTGTCGAGCGACGTCGTTTCCGGCGCCAGGATTTCGACGATGCCGGCGAGCTTGCCGGTAAACTCGGCGATCGGGAAAGCCCGATCCAGCGTCTTGCCCGGATCGTAAGCCCTGGCCGCATCGCTCAGGCCGCCATTATCCGCCGACAGCACGAAGACCGTGCCCTTCCTGCTCGCCGCCGCCTGGGGCGCGGCGAATTTCGCAAAGGCGATCGACGGTCTCGGGTTCATCATGTCCTGCTTTCGGGGATTGGGCGACTTTGCGCGAAGCGGTTTGAAGTGATCCGCGACATTTGGTCGTTTTCCGGCATTTGGCAAGACTTTGCCAAAATGGCTACCCATATGAGACGTGGAATCGAAGGCGATTCGTCGCGGCACGGCCCCGCTTCATGCCGCAACCTGTTGTTAACCATCGATGTTCGTCCTTTCTTATCCATTGCCGCCGACACTCCGATCCGCTGCGGCACGCGACGTGGGACGGGAACCAGATCGCCTGCCTGATGCAGCCCAACGGAGCCAGTTGTGCGGGCGTCGCCGGACAGCTACCCTTAGCGTGGTGGCATGATGCCGTTCGAGAAAATCGAGTAAAGCCTTCATGAAGGTCATTGAATGCTACATCATGCGGCGCACTTTCGTTGTCTTCATCGCAGCGCTGGTCTGGACGCTGGCCATCGTGTGGACGACGCAGGTGCTGGCCAAGATCAATCTGGTCACGGACAGCGGCCAGTCGGCCTTGACCTTCTTCGAGGTCGCGTCTCTCATTCTCCCTTCTATCGTTCCAATCGTCGTGCCTTTCGCGCTCGTGGTGGCGGTCGCGCAGACACTCAGCGTGATGAATTCGGATTCGGAACTCGCGGTGGTCAATGCATCGGGTGCCTCGCGCTGGACCATCGTGCGGCCGATCATGCTGCTGGCGCTGGCCGCCAGCGTCTTTTCATTCGCCGTGGACAACGGCATCGACCCCTATGCACGACAGAAGAACCGCGCCCTGGTGGCGGAGTCGCGCGCCGACCTTTTGTCGCTGATCATTCAGGAAGGCACCTTCCGCAAGATCGAGGAAGGACTGTTCCTGCAGATTGGCGAGCGGCTTCCCGACAACCGGCTGGGTGGCATCTTCGTCGCCGATTCCCGTGAGGAAGGCGTCAATCTCGTCTATTATGCCAAGACCGGCAGCATCATCGAGCGGGGCGGCGAAAAGGTGCTGATGATGAATGACGGCGTCATCCATCGCAAGACGCTGACAGGCGACCTCAGTGTTATCCGGTTCACGTCCTATGCCTTCGACATGTCGGCCTTCATGTCGGCGGCCAACCAGGTGACGCTCCTGCCAAAAGACCAGACCACCCAGTACCTGCTCAATCCAAGCCCCAACGACAAGAACTACCAGCAAAGTCCGCAGGAGTACCGGGCGGAGATCGACCAGCGGTTTTCGGAATGGACATACTCCATGGTTTTCGCACTGATCGCGCTCGCGGTCGCGGGAGACGCGCGTTCGCATCGCGAGGCGCGCGTCAATCCGCTGATCACCGCCATCGCGATATCGCTGTTCGTACGCTGGCTGGGGTTCTTCGCCGCAAGCAAGGCCGACGAGGTCCCGCAATATTCCTATGTGGTGTATGGCATACCGATCGCGGCTTCCGCGGTGGCGATCTGGTTCATCGTGTCGAACCGGACCATGGAACTGCCGGTTGCCTGGGCGGACTGGATGACAAACCTGGCCAGCCGCATCGGTGACGGGTGGAATGCCCTCAAGTCTCGTTTGTCCAGGCGCGACACCTCGGGCCAGGGAGTCGGCTGATGGGCTGGACGCTGGGCCGTTACTTCTTCTTCCGTTACGTGGCGATCACGATCTGGTTCTTCATCGGCCTTCTGGCGCTGGTGTTCCTGATCGATTTCACGGAATTGTCGGGCCGCACCACTGGCCTGCCGGGCTTCACCTATGGGACGGCGATGGCCATTTCAGGCCTTCGAATGCCCATGATCATGCTGCAGACGGTGCCGTTTGTCGGCTTGTTCTCGGCGATGGCGACGCTGGTTTCGCTCAACCGGCGTTACGAACTCGTCATCGCGCGGTCCGCGGGTGTCTCCGCCTGGCAGTTCCTTTTGCCGTGCTGCATCGGCGCATTGCTGTTCGGCGTCGTGTCGGTCGGGATCATCAACCCGCTTGCCGCCCACGCTTTCTCCTTGTCCGAACAGATCGAGACCGAGCTGCGCTCCGGCAAGTCCAATACCGTTTCAGCAGATGCCGCGCCCTGGATTCGCCAGAAAACCAGTTCCGGCGACACGATCATCGGCGCGCGGGCTATCCTCGACCAGGGCCTGGAGATGGCCGACGCCGTGTTTTTCATCCTCGACCAGCAAGGCAACATCGTCGAGCGCAAGGACGCGGCACGGGCCTACCTGCGCGACGGCTATTGGGAATTGCAGGATGTGAAGACCTTCAGGAACGGCACCATCCAGCCCGTCGCGAGCGATCGTGTGCCGACCAATCTGAAGCCGGAATTCGTGCAGGAGCGGCTGGCGCGCCCGGAGACAATTCCCTTCTATGACCTGCCCGGAAAAATCGAGGTTGCCCGTTCCTTCGGCCTCAAGGCAAATGCCTTTGCCATGCAGTTTGATTCGCTGGTGGCGTTGCCGTTCCTGCTCGTCGCCATGACGCTGATTGCTGCAACAGTTTCAATGCGATTTGCGAGGATGGGACAATCGGCAACGATGATTCTGGGTGGCGTCGTTGCCGGGTTTCTGCTTTATGTCGTTTCGGTGCTGGTGAAGGCGTTCGGCGTGGCGGGGTTCGTGCCGACTGCCATAGCCGCCTGGGTGCCGGTCGTGGTAGCTATGTTCTTCGGGGTGACTTTCCTGCTATACAAGGAAGACGGCTAGTGAGGGAGGCGTTTTTGCCCAGCGACAGGCAGGCCCATTTGGCGCGCCTTTATGCGGCGAGCGCCTTGGCGTGCCTGCTTGCCTGCGGCGTCCCGCTGCCGGCCTTCGCGCAGGAGGTCGGCAACTTGGCGGCCACCGTTCCATCCGGTTCGCAGATGCTGCTGGCCGCCGACACGCTGGAATACAACAACGACAACCAGACCGTGACCGCCGTCGGCGGCGTGCAGATCGACTATGGCGGCAACCGCCTCGTCGCCCAGAAGGTCGTCTACAACCGCAACACCAAGCGGATGGTTGCCAGTGGCAATGTCGAAATCGTCAACAGCGACGGCACGAAGATCAATTCACAACACATCGACATCACCGACGATTTCGCCGACGGTTTCGTCAACGCGCTGCGCGTTGAAACGGTCGACAAGGCCTATTTCGCCGCCGAAAGCGCCGAACGCATGGGCGGCGTGCTGACCACTTTCCACAATGGTGTCTACACCGCCTGCGAACCGTGCGAGGACAAGCCCGACAAGGCGCCGACATGGCGCGTCAAAGCCAGGAAGATCATCTGGAACGGTGAGAAGAAGACGGTTCGCTTCGAGAACGCGAATTTCGAGTTCTTCGGCTTTCCGCTGGCTTACCTGCCGGCGTTCGAGATCGCCGATCCCACCGTGAAGCGCAAGAGCGGCTTCCTGATCCCCAGCATCGGCTACAACAGCCATCTGGGGTATAGCGTCAAGGTTCCCTATTATTTCGCCCTTTCGCCGACATATGACCTGACGGTGACCGGAAGCGGTTACACCAAGCAGGGCTTCCTCGGCGAAGCCGAATGGCGCCAGCGCTTCAACAATGGCGAATACACATTCAAGGTTGCCGGGATCCAGCAGCAGAATCCGGACGACTTCCTCGACAGCGCCGCGTTCCCCTCGACCGCTGGCCACAATATCGATTCCGGCGCGGTGGGCGATCCGAACAAGTTCCGCGGCATGATGGGCACGCAAGGGCAGTTCGCCATCAACGAACGCTGGAATTTCGGCTGGGACGTGTTGCTGCAGACCGATAAGAATTTCTCAAATACCTACAACATCGCCAAGTACAATTCGTATGTCCATCAGTCCTCGGTCTACCTGACTGGTCTCAACGACCGTAATTATTTCGACGTGCGCGCCATGCATTTCGAGGTCCAGGAAGATACGCCCAACGACAATGCCGCCGCGCGAAGCGGCCAGCAGCCCTGGGTGCTGCCCTCGCTCGACTATGCCTATATCCCCGACACATCGGTCGCCGGCGGCCAGTTGTCGCTCAACGTCAACATGCGCGTCATCCGCCGCGAAGATCTCGACGAGGCTTTCAACACGCCATACGACTCTTCTACGCTTGCTCAGCGCGTGCGCGGCATCGAAGGCGAGTCCGGCCGCCTCACCGCCGAGGCCGAGTGGAAACGGAGCTTCGTCACCGATGACGGGCTGGTATTGACACCGCTGCTGGCATTCCAGGGCGACGTTGATTACGTCCGCGCTTCATCAGCTTCGCTTGCGGCCATTCAGGAGATGGCCGCCAACCCTGTGATAAATGCCAGCGAAGACATGCGCTCGTCCTTTGCCCGCTACATGGCGACTGCCGGGCTCGAGATGAGCTGGCCGCTGTTGTTCTCGCTGGCCAGCGGCTCGAGCCATGTTGTCGAGCCGATGGCACAGGTGTTCCTGCGTCCGAACGAACAGTATGTCGGCGGCCTCTCCATTCCGAACGAAGACGCGCAGAGCATGGTTTTCGATGCGACCACGCTGTTCGAGCGCGACAAGTTCTCCGGTTATGACCGCATCGAGGGCGGCTCGCGTGCCAATGTCGGGCTCCGCTATTCCGGCTCCTACATCAATGGCTGGGGCACCAATGCCATCTTCGGCCAATCCTATCAAATTGGCGGCGAGAACTCCTTCGCGGCACCCGATCTGGTCAATGTCGGCGCAAATTCAGGCCTTGAGACCACCAAGTCCGACTATGTCGGCCTGTTTGGCATAACCAGCCCCAATGGATTCGCGGCTTCGGTCAGCGGCCGGTTCGACGAACAGAGCTTCGAGATCCGCCGCGCCGAGCTGAAAGCTGCCTACTCCGGCCTGCCGGTATCGTTGAGCGCGAAGTATGCCTTCATCCAGGCGCAGCCGCTCTACGGTTTCACCACCGACCGTCACGAGGTCACGCTGGGTGCATCCACGCATCTTGCCGAGAACTGGCGCGTGTTCGGGACAGGAACCTACGATTTGCAGGAGGGCCTGCTGGTCAAGGACGGGGTGGGCTTCGCCTACAACGATTCCTGCTTCACCTATCTGATGACGTACGCGCAGTCGCGTGACCTGAACACCAGGGAAGTGACGCAAAGCATCGGATTCAACCTCTCGTTCCGCACCCTCGGCGACTTCGGCTCGTCGAGCAACGGAGTCGACACCATCCAATAGGCGGCGACATCGTTTCGCCGCATAGGGCTGGCACGGATTCGCGTATCCGGAAGGAGACGGAACGGGCGAAGCCGGGAATAGAATTGGGATGCCAAGGATGAGGAAATACCTCTTTTCAGCAGGGTTCGCGTTGCTTGTGGCCGCGACATCCGTGTCAATGACCGTCATGACGCCGCCGGCCTTCGCCAGCGAGATCAAATACGTCGTCAACGACATGCCGATCACCACCGGTGATATCGCCCATCGTGCCGCCTTCCTGAAGCTGCAGCGCAAAAAGGGTGATGCTGGCCAGGAAATGATCGACCAGACGCTGCGGCTCGCCGAGGCCAGGCGGCTTGGTATCCGCATCAGCGATGCACAGGTCGAGGCCGCCTATCAGCGCTTTGCCACCAACAACAAGATGCAACTGGGCCAGCTCGACGGCGTCATGGAAAAATCCGGCGTCGGCAAGGACCATTTCAAGGAGTTCATTCGCGCCCAGATGGCCTGGAACCAGGCCCTGAGCGCGCGCTACCGTTCCGGCGAAGGCGGCAGCGTGACCGAACAGGACGCGGTGCGACGTATGCTCGACAAGGGCGGCGCCAAGCCGAGCGCCATGGAATACATGCTGCAGCAGGTCATCTTCGTCGTGCCGGCGGCCGAACGCAGCGCGACGCTGGCCAAGCGCAAGCGCGAGGCCGACGCCATGCGCGCTCGCTTCAACGGCTGCAACACGACGCGCGAGTTCGCCAAGGGCCTGATCGACGTCACGGTTCGTGATCTCGGCCGGGTTCTGGCGCCGCAACTGCCGCCAGACTGGGCCGAGCAGATCAAAGCGACCAAGGTCGGCGGCGCCACCGTTACGCGCGAGACCGAACGCGGCGTCGAATTCATCGGCATCTGCTCGTCGCGCGAAGTGTCCGACGACAAGACCGCCCAGATGGTGTTCCAGAGCGAAGGCTCCAACGACAAGGCCGCCGACGATCTCAGCAAGAAATATGTCGACGAACTGAAGGCCAAAGCCCGCATCGTCAAGCGCTGACGTGAGTAGCGCGATGACCGCGCTGGCGTTGAGTGTCGGCGACCCATCCGGTATCGGCCCTGAAATAGCCATCGCCGCCTTCCTTGCGCGTGACGCTGTCGGCTTGCCCCCGTTCTATCTGCTGGCCGACCCGGCTGTGGTCACCGCGCGCGCGCGCCACCTTGGCGTTTTGCTGCCCGTCGAGGAGGTGACGCCGGTGCAGGCGATCGAGGTCTTTGGCCACGCCTTGCCGATCGTTCCGCTGACGGCGCGCTTCATCGACAGCCCCGGCCGGCCAGACCCGGCCAATGCGGCCGGCACCGTCGAAGCGATCGACCGTGCGGTCGCCGCCTGCCTTGCCGGTGAGGCCGCCGCAGTCGTGACCTGCCCGATTGCCAAGAAGCCGCTCTATGATGCGGGCTTCCTTTTTCCCGGCCACACCGAATATCTGGCGCATCTCGCGGCTCGGCACAGCGGCGTCGAGGCGATGCCGGTAATGATGCTGGCAGGCCCCGACCTGCGCACGGTTCCCATCACCATCCACATCGCCCTGGCCGAGGTGCCGAAAGTCCTGAACACCGAATTGATCGTCGCGACCGCGCGCATCACCGCGGCCGACCTTGCCAGCCGCTTCGGCATCGCCAGGCCGCGGCTCGCCATTGCCGGCCTCAATCCGCATGCCGGCGAAGGCGGCTCCATGGGCACGGAAGACGAGCACATCGTGCGCCCGGCGGTCGACATCCTGCGCGCCGAAGGCATCGATGCTTTCGGCCCCCTGCCCGCCGACACGCTGTTCCATGCCCGGGCGCGGGCGGGCTACGACGCGGCGCTTTGCATGTATCACGATCAGGCCTTGATCCCGGCCAAGGCGCTGGCCTTCGACGAGGCGGTCAACGTCACGCTGGGGCTGCCCTTCATCCGCACCTCGCCCGACCACGGCACCGCCTTCGACATCGCCGGCAAGGGCATTGCGCGGCCCGACAGCCTGATCGCGGCGCTGAAGCTCGCCAGAAAACTCGCCGACACCGACGCAAGGGCGGCGGCCGCATGAGCATCGATGGGCTGCCGCCGCTGCGCGACGTCATCGAGCGTCATGGACTGCAGGCGAAAAAGGCGCTTGGGCAGAACTTCCTTCTCGACCTCAATTTGACAGGCAAGATCGCGCGCAGCGCCGGCGACCTGACAAATGCCACGGTGATCGAGGTCGGGCCCGGGCCCGGAGGGCTGACGCGAGCGCTGCTTTCCAACGGCGCCCGCCGGGTCGTCGCCATAGAGCGCGACGAACGCTGCCTGGCAGCGCTTGCCGAAGTCTCGGCTCATTACCCCGGCCGGCTGGAGGTGATTTCGGGCGACGCGCTGAAGACCGACTTCGCCGCCCTCGCCGCGGCGGCTGGAGATAGTAGGCAGGTGCGGATCGTGGCCAATCTGCCCTACAACATCGGCACGGAACTGCTGGTCAGATGGCTGACGGTCACGGACTGGCCGCCCTTCTACGCCTCCATGACATTGATGTTCCAGCGTGAGGTCGCCCAGCGCATCGTCGCAGCGCCCGACAGCGACGCCTATGGCAGGCTGGGTGTGCTCGCCGGCTGGCGCACGCAGGCCAGGATCGCCTTCGACGTGCCGCCTCAGGCCTTCACACCACCGCCCAAGGTCACCTCTTCGGTGGTGCATCTCGAGCCCCGCGCGACACCCCTGCCCGCCGATGTGAAGAAACTCGCTCGGGTCACGGAAGCCGCCTTCGGCCAACGCCGAAAAATGCTACGGCAGAGCGTGAAAAGACTCGGCGGCGAGGCCTTGCTCGAACGAGTGGGGATCGACCCGACACGACGCGCCGAAACGCTTAGCGTCGAGGAGTTCGTGCGGCTGACCAATGCGGTGTAGCTCTCTTCTCGCCGCTCACGCAGGCTGTCCGGGGAGAAGGAAAAAAGCGGTCAATCCGTCTTCTCGTCCAGCAAGCCCGACACGAAATCGAAAAGACCTGGCCGGCGGTCGCGGCGCAGCCGCTCTGCCACGACGATGCCGCGCACTTCGGCGAAAGCACGGTCTAGATCGTCGTTGACGATGACGAAGTCATATTCCTTCCAGTGCTCGATCTCGTTGCGGGCGTTCTTCAGCCGCGTCTCTATCACCGCTTCCTGATCCTCGGCGCGGCGCTTCAGCCGCGCCTTCAATTCCTTCATCGACGGAGGCAGGATGAAGATCGAGACGATGTCGGCGCGCATCTTCTCCTTGAGCTGCTGGGCGCCCTGCCAGTCGATGTCGAACAGCATGTCGCGCCCCTGCGCCAGCGCCAGTTCGGCAGGTTCGCGCGGCGTCGCATAGCAATTGCCGTGCACCTCGGCCCATTCGAGCAGCGCGTCGGAATCACGCAGCCGCTCGAATTCGCGCATCGTGCGGAAATGGTAGTGAACGCCCTCGATTTCCGAGCCGCGGCGAGGCCTTGTGGTGACCGAGACCGACAGTTCGAGGCTGGAATCGCTCTCAAGAAGATTGCGCGCGATCGTCGACTTGCCGGCACCCGATGGTGACGACAGGACGAGCATCAACCCCCGGCGGCGGATGCGGGACCCCAAATCCCTGGCAACCATCGGTTCCTTGGCAACCATCGGCTACTCCAGATTCTGGACCTGTTCACGAAACTGGTCGACGACCGCCTTCAGTTCCAGTCCGATCGCGGTGACGGCGGCGGCATTCGACTTCGAACACAGCGTATTCGATTCGCGGTTAAATTCCTGTGCCAGAAAATCGAGCTTGCGGCCAACGGCGCCGCCGCCCTCGAGCAAGGCCCGGCCAGATGCGACATGCGTTTTCAGCCGGTCGATCTCCTCGCGAATATCGGCCTTAGTGGCAAGAAACGCCGCCTCCATGTGCAATCGGCTTGCATCCAGATTGGCGGATGCATCCATCAACAGCCTGACCTGCTCGGCGATGCGTTCGCGGATCACCGCCGTATCGCGCGACGGATCCGCTTCCGCGCGCAGGGTCAGTGTCTCGATGACGTCGATATGACCGGACAAAAGCAGGGCCAATGCGGCACCTTCGCCTTGCCGGGCCTGTTCCAGGCCGTTCAGCGCCACGTCGAGCGCGGCCATGATGGCGGTGTCGAGCGCGGCCCGCGCCTCGTCGGTTTCGATGGTTTCGGGAACGTCGAGCACACCACGCAGCGACAGCAAACCGTCAGCCGTTGCGGGCGCAACGCCGAACTGTTCCTGCAATCGCTTGGCCAGGCCGGCAAGATCTTTCAAAAAAACCTCGTTGACCACAGGTTGCGCCTGCGCGCCGGCGGCACGGCCGATGGTCAGCGTCGCCTGGAAGTTGCCGCGCGCGAAACGCTTCTGCAGCGTTTGCCGAAGCACAGGCTCCAACCGCTCGAACCCCTGAGGCAGCCGCAACCGCACCTCGACGCTCTTGCCGTTGACGGATTTGACTTCCCAGGCAATGGAGGTGCCGTCATGCTCGGCGACGGCGCGCGCAAAACCGGTCATGCTCTGCAAATTCATGTCGCCTGCACATCCCTGGCGCCTCACCCCGAAACCGGTTTTCCGGAGGGACGAGTGCGGCTTAACTTAAAATGACCATTCCGCGAATACGTCGAAATTGGACGCCTGGCGTTCCTTCAAATGTCAGGCCGCCGCCTTCCAGGCAACGCTTTTCTTCGCCTTACTGGGCCGCGCCCGCATCACCGCCAGCATCGCCATCGATGCCGCTGTCAATGGCAGGCTTCTCGTCAGCTGGCTTGTCGTCAGCAGGCTTGTCGGCACTGCCGCTGGCACCGGCGGCAGCAGCGGCCTTGGCTGCCTCATCGGCCTGCTTCTTCTGCAGCGCGCGATAGCGGGCGACGTTTTCATTATGCTCGTTCAGCGTCGAGGCAAAGACGTGACCGCCCGTGCCGTCGGCGACGAAATAGAGATCGTCGGTCTTCGACGGGTTGGCCACGGCCTCGAGGGCCGCGCGGCCTGGATTGGCGATGGGCGTCGGCGGCAAGCCGCTGATCACATAGGTGTTGTAAGGCGTCTGCTTCTGGATGTCGGACTGATAGATCGGGCGATCCGCCGGCTTGCCCTTGCCGCCAAACAGACCGTAGATGATGGTCGGATCGGACTGCAGGCGCATGCCCTTGGCCAACCGGTTCAGGAAGACGGCGGCCACGCGCGAGCGTTCGTCGCCCTTGCCGGTTTCCTTCTCGACGATCGAGGCCAGGGTGACAAAGTCCTCGACGCTGGCCAGGGGCAGATCCGGCGCGCGCCGCTGCCACACCTCATCGACCAGTTTCTTCTGATCGGCGAGCAGCTTGTCGACCATCTGCTGACGCGTTGCGCCACGTGTGAAGCGCAGCGTGTCGGTGGCAAGGCTGCCCTCAGGGGGTGTCTTCGCCGGCATATCGCCGCTCAAAGCCGGTTCGTCGGCGATGCGCTGCAAGGCCTGCTCGACCGTCAGCCCCTCGGGAATAGTCAGCGAATACATCACCGACTTGCCGCTCTTCAGCAGTTCCATGATGTCGCGCATGGATGCCCTGGGCTTGATCTCGTACTCACCGGCCTTGAGCGCGGAATCGTTGCCGAAGGCACGCACCCCGAGGCGGAATACGCGGGCGTCGCTGATCAATCCGCGGCGCTCGAGCTGGTCGGCAATGTCCTGGACGCCGGTGCTGGGCTTGACGAGGAAAGTGTCGCCATTGGCGGATGGGCCGGGTTCGGTAAACTCCTGCTTGCCGAAATAGAGGGCCACGCCCGCCGCCAGAACGATCAGCATCACCGCCGAGATGACGAAGTTCATGAACACGACGACCTGGCTGCGCGAAGCACGCGAGCGTTTCGGCGGCGGTGTTCCGGCTTCCGGCCGCAAGGCTTCGCTGGCCGTCTTCGGCACGATCGGCCCGGTGTTCGCCGGCCTTTGCCCGAATTCTCCGTTGCCCGACGGATTAGTGTTCATGTCGCCCTACCGTTCGATCTCTCAACGAATCCCCTGCGGCAGAGTAGGGGCGAATATGGCAAAATTGACGACACGCCAAAGCATTGCCCGGCAACCGGACCGTCAGCCATTATACCGCTGGAAGACGAGCGAGGCGTTGGTGCCACCGAAGCCGAAGGAATTGGACAGTGCCACGTCGATCTGGCGGGCGCGTGGCTTGTTCGGCACCAGGTCGATCGCGGTTTCGCGTTCTGGATTGTCGAGGTTGATGGTCGCCGGTGCGATATTGTCGCGGATGGCGAGGATCGAAAAGATCGCTTCGGCCGCGCCTGCCGCTCCCAGCAAATGGCCGATCGACGACTTGGTCGACGACATCGAAATCTTCGACGCCGCATCGCCGACCAGCCGTTCGACGGCGCCGAGTTCGATCGTATCGGCCATGGTCGAGGTGCCGTGCGCATTGATGTAGTCGACATCGGCCGGCGTAAGCTTTGCCCGGTTCAACGCCGCCGTCATGCAACGGAAAGCACCGTCGCCATCTTCAGCCGGTGCGGTGATGTGGTAGGCGTCGCCGGTCAGGCCGTAGCCGGTCACCTCGGCATAGATCTTGGCGCCGCGCGCCTTGGCATGCTCAAGCTCCTCCAGCACGAGGACGCCGGCGCCCTCGCCCATGACGAAGCCGTCACGGTCGCGGTCATAGGGCCGCGAGGCCGTTTGCGGGGTATCGTTGCGCTCGGTCGACAGCGCCCGGCATGCGGCGAAGCCGGCGAGCGACAGCCGGGTCACCGGCGATTCGGCGCCGCCAGCCAGCATGATGTCGGCATCGCCGAAGATGATCAGCCGGGCGGCGTCGCCAATGGCGTGCGCGCCGGTCGAGCAAGCGGTGACGACAGCGTGGTTGGGGCCTTTCAACCCGTGCCGGATCGAAACCTGGCCCGACACGAGATTGATGATGTTTCCGGGAATGAAGAACGGGCTGATGCGTCGCGGGCCGCGTTCCTTGAGGATGATCGCGTTCTCGGCGATGCCCTCAAGACCGCCGATACCGGAGCCGATCAGCACACCGGTGGCGCAACGCTCCTCCTCGGTTGAAGGCTGCCAGCCGGAATCCTTCAGCGCTTCATCGGCGGCCGCGATCCCGTACAGGATGAA
Organism: Mesorhizobium sp. B2-4-18; assembly: GCF_006441385.1. Lineage (NCBI taxonomy): Bacteria > Pseudomonadati > Pseudomonadota > Alphaproteobacteria > Hyphomicrobiales > Phyllobacteriaceae > Mesorhizobium > Mesorhizobium sp. B2-4-18. The sequence continues at coordinate 73,396 of NZ_VFUW01000007.1, forward strand.
GTCGCCGATCTTGCGGAGTTCCTTCGGCTCAAGAATGGCTTCGGGATTGAGCGTGCCGTTGGAGCCGTCGCCGCGCGGAATGACGTGGGCGATCTTGCAGGCAAGATCGTCCACCTCGAACTCGGTGACGCGCTTGGCAGCGCTGCGGCCGGTCAGCAGTTCCTTCCAGCCGTGCTCGAAGCCCATACCGAACGGCGAAACCAGGCCAAGGCCCGTGACGACGACACGCCTCATCGCAGGTCCTCCCCGGTGACGACTGCGAAAAGCGTCAGGCCGAAGCCTTGTCGATGTACTTCACCGCATCGCCGACCGTCAGGATGGTCTCGGCCGCATCATCGGGGATCTCGACGCCGAATTCTTCTTCGAACGCCATGACGAGTTCAACCGTGTCGAGGCTGTCAGCGCCCAGATCATCGATGAAGCTCGCCTGCTCCGTCACTTTGTCGGCATCGACGCCAAGGTGCTCGATGACGATCTTCTTGACGCGCTCTGCGGTGTCACTCATTTGGGGCATCCTCGTCTTTTGTTTGTCTGTCTTCGTTAGCGGGCGGAATGCCGCTAATCAAGCTGAAAGATGGTCCTGCCGGAAACGCAACGGCCACGGACCGGTTTTTGCCCGAACCGCCGGGTTGCGGGCCGCATTACACGAAAAATAGCCGAGGTCCAAGCCGAAATGGTGGGTTTTCACAGCCCGTCGGTGTTGCTGTCGGACCTCGCTCAGATCATCGCCATACCGCCATTCACATGAATGGTTTGCCCGGTTACATAGGCTGCCTCGTTCGAAGCCAGATAAGCAACGGCGGACGCCACTTCGGCACTGGTGCCCATGCGCTTGCTGGGGATCGCCGCCATGATCGCCTCTTTCTGCTTGTCGTTGAGCTTGTCGGTCATCGCCGATTCGATGAAGCCCGGCGCGACGCAGTTGACCGTGATATTGCGGGTGGCGATCTCCTGCGCCAGCGATTTGGACAAGCCGATCATGCCGGCCTTGGAGGCGCAGTAATTCGCCTGGCCGGGATTGCCGGTCACCCCGACCACCGAAGTGATGTTGATGATGCGGCCATGGCGGCGGCGCATCATCGGGTGAGTGAGTTCACGGGTCAGCCGGAAAACGGCGGTGAGATTGACCTCCATCACCGTATCCCAGTCGGCGTCCGACATGCGCACGAACAGGCCGTCCTTGGTGATGCCGGCATTGTTGACCAGGATGTCGACGCCTTCGAGATCGGCCTCCGCCTTCTGGCCGAGTGCCTTGACCTCGTCACGGTTCGACAGGTTGGCCGGGAACAGCTTGACCCGGTCGCCCAATTCGGAGGCCAGCGTCTCCAGTTTCTCAACGCGCGTGCCGTGCAGGCCGACGGTCGCGCCTTGCGCATGCAACACCCTGGCGATCGCCTCGCCGATGCCCCCCGATGCGCCGGTGACAAGCGCCTTGCGGCCGGTCAGTTCGAACATCTCTTGTCCTCTTCTCAAATCGTACGGACGGTTATCAATAAACATCACCCCGATGGCCAATCGTTACCACCAGAATGACCAGACGCTTGTCCTTTACATCGCAGATTACGCGGTAATCCGATATCTCCAAAAACTCGTCAAAGAAGATGTCGGCGGCGAAGAATTCAAGTCACAGCGCAGCCACAGCCGCCTCGACCTCGGCTGCGGAACCCACGGAGGCGGTGGCGATGTCGCGGTTGATGCGACGAGCCAGTCCTGAAAGCACCTTGCCGGCACCGATCTCGTAAAGCGTGGTGACGCCGTTGGCGCCGAACCACTCCACCGTTTCGCGCCAGCGGACGCGACCGGTCACCTGCTCGACCAGCCGCCCGGCGATCCCGTCGGGATCGGTCGACGGCTGCACCGATACGTTGGACACCACGGGAACGATTGGCGCGGTCTTTGTCACGCCGGCAAGTGCCTCGCGCATGACATTGGCGGCCGGCGTCATCAGCGCGGAATGGAAGGGCGCCGAAACCTGCAGCATCAGCGCCCGTTTGGCGCCTTTTTCGGTGCACAGTTTCGCTGCCAGTTCAACCGCCGCCTTCGCCCCTGATATGACCAGTTGGCCGCCGCCATTGTCGTTCGCCACCTGGCAGACGGCCCCCTTGCCGGCCCCAAGGGCGGCCTCAGCACAGGCGGCTTCGACATCGGCCTGCTCCAACCCGATGATCGCCGCCATGGCGCCCTCGCCGGCCGGCACCGCTGCCTGCATGGCGTTGCCGCGGATGCGCAGCAGGCGGGCGGCATCGGCAACGGAAACGAAGCCGGCGGCGGCGAGTGCCGAATATTCGCCCAGCGAATGGCCGGCGACATAAGCGATCTTGTCCTTCAGCGAGAAGCCGCGCGATTCCATCGCCCTGATGGCGGCAAGCGACACCGCCATCAGCGCCGGCTGCGCGTTGGCCGTCAGCGTCAGCGTCTCTTCGGGACCTTCCCAGATCAGCTTCGACAGGTTTTCGCCGAGCGCGTCATCGACTTCCTGGAAAATCCTGCGTGCCTCGGGAAAGGCATCGGCAAGATCCTTGCCCATGCCGACAGCCTGGCTACCCTGTCCCGGAAAGGTGAATGCAACGGCCATGCGAGGGCTCCCCTGACTGGTTTTGCTTGCCTGATACTACGAATTTTCCCTGCCTGTGACGCAAGGCAGGCCGCCAAGTCAAGCCACTTCAGCCCATGCCAATGGGCCTATCCCCGCGCGAGTGCCTGTTCCGAAAGGCTTTTTGGCGATCACACCTGATGAAAACCGCTCACGAATCGTTCGCTGGCTCTTCTTATTTCCGCCACAGGCGCTAGCTTTGCGTGACAATTATATGACAATCGAATGACGTGGGTTGTCTTTGGGCGGGAAGTTGAAGTGGCAAAGAGTTTCAAACGTGCCGGCAACGCGGCGCCGCAGTTCCTGGAAGACGATCCGTCCACCGGCTATCTGCCGGGCCGTAGATGGCCTGTTGTCCGCTACGGGCTGATCAGCCTGGCGATCTCGGCCGTCTTGGTGTTCGCCATCGAACTGATCGTGCGCGGCGATGTCGCCGGCACCGTTTTCTTCTTCCTGCAGCCGTTCAAGCCGGGCTGGACAACTATCGTCGTCTTCGCGCTGGTCCTGATCGGTCTCGACGCGGTGCTCGGCCGCAGCCATCAGAGCCTGATGATCGTCGCGCCGCTGACCTTGTCGCTGGCCTTTGTCGGCCACCAGAAGTCGCATTATCTCGGCGATCCGCTCTACCCGACGGATTTCCTCTACGCCCGCCAGATCTTCGCCCTGCTGCCGCTCTTGGTGCGCGAGCGGCCAATGACAGCGCTGGCCATGGTCGCGGGCATCGTCGCCGGCCTGTCCCTGCTCGTCTACGGCTGGCGGCTATGGCGCCGCAAGGTTCCGGCCCTCAGCCGCAAAGGCCGCCTTGCCCGGCTGACGCTGGCGGTGCCGTTGCTCGCCTTCTTCGTCTCGATCATGGATTACGCCACCTTCTCGTGGACCAGGGACCGGCTGCAGATCATCCCGATCATGTGGGACCAGAAGGAAAACTACGCCTCCAACGGCTTCGCGCTCGCCTTCGCGCTCAACGTGCCGATGGCGCATGTCTCGGCACCGCCGGGCTATTCCGACAAGGCGATCGCGGCGATCGAGCGGCCCGAGGTGACCGCCTCGGTGCCGGCCCAGAAGCCGGACATCATCATCGTCATGAGCGAATCCCTCTGGGATCCAACCAAGCTGCCCGGAGTCACCATCACTCCCGATCCGATGCCCAATGTGCGGGCGCTCCGCTCGGGCTCGATGTTCTCGCCCGAATTCGGCGGCATGACCGCCAACATCGAATTCGAAGCGCTGACCGGCTTTTCCAATGCTTTCCTGCCGGCCGGCAGCATCCCCTACCAGCAATATGTCCGCACCCCGACGCCGTCGATGGCGACCTTCCTGAAGAGCCAAGGCTATAGGGCACGCGCCATCCATCCAGGCACGAACTGGTTCTGGAACCGCGGCGCGGTCTATGCCGATTTCGGTTTCAACGACTTCAAATCGGAAGAGACGCTGCCGCCCATGGAAAAGCGCGGACCGCTGGCATCCGACGCGGCGATGACCGACGAGATCATACGCGAAGCGGACGCCAGCGAGGACCCGGTGTTCTTCTTCGCCGTCAGTCTGCAGAACCACGGCCCCTATGAACCGAACCGTTATTCGAATCCGACCCATTCGGTGCAAGCGCCGATCAGCCAGTGGGCGCGCGACTCGCTGCTCTCCTACGCCGAAGGTTCAGCCGACGCGGACCGCGGCCTTGAACGGCTGATCGAATGGGCCAAGAGGCGCGAGCGGCCCACGATTGTCGCCTTTTTCGGTGACCACCTGCCGCCGCTCGGACCGGTCTATGTCGAGACCGGCTTCCTGAAGGACAACGTCGCGCCGCGCAAGGAACCGACGCCGGAAGCCGCCCTCGAACATCACGCGACACCGCTGATCATCTGGTCGAACCGCTCCGGCCCGGTCGAGAATCTGGGCACGGTCAGCCCCGCGTTCCTGCCCTATCACATCCTCACCGCCGCCGGCATCACCCACCCTTACTACACCGGCTTCCTGGGCGAGATGCGGGAGCGCTATCGTGTCGTCGACCGCAACCTGCTGCTCACGCCGGCCGGGGCGGCCACGCCAGACTGGTCGCGTCAGAAAGAGATTGACCCGGCGATCAGCGACTTCCGGCTGATCCAGTACGACATGATGTTCGGCAAGCGCCATGCCGCGCCCGACTTCTTCCCCGAGACGGTCGACAAGATCGTCGCCCATACGAGTTGAGCCGATCGGCGGCGCTTAATTTCCCCTGCCGCCCGCCTTCGGATCAGCTGCTCAGTTCGTCAATTGCAGCTTCGAAAATTTGTTGGCGATCTGCAGAAACACGTTCGGCAGCTTGGCCGGATCATCGATGGCATAATAGTCGCTGGGATTCGAGGCGGAGGCGCTGTAATGGGTGCGGTTGGCGACCGTTGACGGCATGGCTCAACCCTGTGCGACCTGACATTGCGGTTAAGGGCCGGTTGCCGGGAAAATCGCCGGCCTGCCGGGCGCTGCTACCTGGGTTCCTGCGGCCTGCGACATCAGGGATGCCGCTTGGCCTTGCTTTATCAGCGGATTGCTTTATAGACGCCGCCAATCTGCCGGTCCCAGCTGGGGGCTGAACGGAGGGCCGGAGGTTTTTTCGAGAACCTTCGTGTGAAGCCAGAAGCGTTTCCGCCTCCCGTGTCTCCGCTCTCGACCGTCTCGTCATGCTCCTTTCTTCCCCGCGCCTTTCGAGGCACATGCGGGTCAGAGAAGTTGCAGAGGCTTTTGCCGCCGGGAACCGGGAGAGAAACGAAGAAAGGCACCAAGACATAATGGCTCTTTACGAACATGTGTTTCTTGCCCGGCAGGACCTCTCGCAGCAGCAGGTCGATGCGCTTGTCGAACAGTACAAGGGCGTCATCTCAGCGAATGGCGGGTCCGTCGGCCGGGTCGAGAACTGGGGACTGAAGTCCCTCACCTACCGGGTCAACAAGAACCGGAAGGCATACTACACGCTGATGGACCTCACCTGCCCGCCGGCAGCGCTCAACGAGATGGAGCGCCAGATGGGTCTGTCCGAGGACGTGCTGCGCTTCCTGACCATCAAGGTCGAGGCGCATGAGGAAGGCCCTTCGGCCATGATGCAGAAGCGCGAAGAGCGCTCCGAGCGCGGTGGCTTCGGCGATCGCGACCGTGGCGATCGGCCGGCCCGCAGCTTCGGCGACCGCGGCGATCGTGGCCCGCGTTCGTTCGGCGATCGCGAAGGCGGCGACCGTGGTCCGCGCCGTCCGCGCGAAGGTTTTGAAGGGGGTGCAGAATAATGGTCGACATCAACCAGATCCCGACCCGGCGCCCTTTCCATCGCCGCCGCAAGACCTGCCCGTTCTCCGGCGCCAACGCCCCGAAGATCGACTACAAGGACGTGCGTCTCTTGCAGCGCTACATTTCCGAGCGCGGCAAGATCGTGCCGTCGCGCATCACCGCCGTCAGCCAGAAGAAGCAGCGCGAGCTCGCCAAGGCGATCAAGCGCGCCCGTTTCCTCGGCCTGCTGCCCTACGTGGTTCGCTAAGTCTTCCGAACGGGCGGTTCGCCGCCCGTTCCTTTCACCGGCCATGACGGGCATGACCGGTTAGCATCAAATCCCGAGTTGAGGTCAAACCTCTAACTGCCGCGACAGGCAGGACAGCGACACCGGCGGCAACGCCTTTTTGCTTCCTGACCTGTTCCAGAGAATTCGGCGTCGGCCTTGTGGACGGACGCCCAACCAAAAGGAACATAATCATGGACGTCATCCTTCTCGAACGCGTCTCCCGCCTCGGCCAGATGGGCGATACCGTCAAGGTCAAGGACGGTTTTGCCCGCAACTTCCTGCTGCCGCAGGGCAAGGCGTTGCGCGCCAACGAAGCCAACAAGAAGAAGTTCGAAGGCCAGCGCGCCCAGCTCGAAGCCCGCAACCTCGAGCGCAAGTCGGAAGCCGCAGAGGTTGCCGAAAAGCTGGACGGCAAGAGCTTCATCGCCGTTCGCTCGGCCGGTGAGACCGGTCAGCTCTACGGTTCGGTGTCGACGCGCGACATCGCCGACCTGCTGACCGCGGAAGGCTTCACGGTCAACCGCAACCAGATCCAGCTCAACCAGCCAATCAAGACCATCGGCGTCACCAATGTGGCAATCGCGCTGCATCCGGAAGTCGAAGTCACCATCACGCTCAACATCGCCCGCACGGCTGACGAAGCCGAGCGCCAGGCCAAGGGCGAGACGCTGACCACCGCCGAAGCCATTTATGGCGACGACATCAACGACAATGCGCGGCCGGAAAACTTCTTCGATCCGAATGCCGAGTTCGAAGGCGGCGAAGAAAACGCCTGATCACATACGCTCCGAGCGCCGGACCGGCGCTCCGATCGTGCTGTCGATTTCCAGTCATTTCTGGACCAATGCCCGGGCCTCTCGCCCGGGCATTTTTGTGCCAAAAGGAACTTTTCGAAACCCTATATATTGATGCAGAGTAGGACAGCCTGTCTGACCGTGAGGGGACACCGGACCATGAATATTCTGTTGAAGCGCGTTCTCGACCGCCTGGTGCGCACGGGCAGCCTCAAGGTAACCGGGCCGAAGGGCACGACGTTCATCTTCGGCGACGGCAGCGGCGAGCCGGTGCACATGCACATCAAGACCAGGCATGCCGAGCGCGCCATCACCTTCGATCCGATGCTGGCGGTGCCTGAATCCTACATGGACGGCGAGCTGGACATTCTCGAAGGCGGCGTGCTCGGACTGATGCGCATTGCCTTCCAGAACATGGGCAGCGGCGGCATCGACGCGACATGGTCGAAAGCCATAGAGGGCCTGCGCCACGCCTTCCGCCGCCTGCAGCAGATCAACACCGCCGCGCGCTCGCGCCGCAACGTGCAGCGCCACTACGATCTGTCGGGCGAGCTTTACCGGCTCTTCCTCGATGAGGACATGCAGTATTCCTGTGCCTATTTCGAGCAGCCGGACATGACGCTCGACGAGGCGCAGGCCGCCAAGAAACGTCATATCGCCGCCAAGCTCAGGCTGAAGGCCGGCCAGACGGTGCTCGACATCGGCTCCGGCTGGGGCGGGCTCGGCCTCTATCTGGCCAAGGCCTTCGATGTCGACGTGCAGGGCGTGACGCTGTCGACGGAACAGCATGGCGTCGCCACCGACCGGGCCCATGCGCAAGGGCTGGAAAACCACGTCCATTTCGAGCTGAAGGACTATCGCGAGCTCAACGAACGCTTCGACCGCATTGTCTCGGTCGGCATGTTCGAGCATGTCGGGGTCAACCATTACCGCACTTTCTTCGACAAGGCGGCAACATTGCTGAAGCCTGATGGCGTCATGCTTTTGCACACGATCGGCCGCTCCGGCGTGCCGTGGGCGACCAGCGCCTTCATCCGCAAGTATATTTTCCCGGGCGGCTACATCCCGGCGATGTCCGAGGTGCTGCCGGCGATCGAGAAGTCCGGCCTCGTGGTCACCGACGTCGAGATCCTGCGGCTCCATTATGCCGACACGCTGAAGCATTGGGGCCAGCGCTTCGCCGCCAACCGCGACAAGGCAAAGGCGATCTATGACGAACGCTTCTGCCGCATGTGGGAGTTCTATCTGGCTGCCTCGGAAGCTGCCTTCCGTTGGCAGGACTTGGTGATTTTCCAGTTCCAGATCACCAAGAAGAACGACACGCTGCCGATGACGCGCGACTATATGGCCAAATGCGAGAAGGCGCTGGAGTTGCGCGACATGGGCCGCCGCGAGGCGGCTCCTGTCGAGAAGTCCGCCAAGCCCGCCCGCCGACGCAAGGTGGCGGAATAGGGACAGCGCTGACGGGACGCATTATTGGCGCTTGCCATTATAGGCTCCTGCCCCGAAAAAGGCCTCGTGATCGTCGCGAGGCCTTTTTTCATGACCTATCTCCTCTACACAGCCGCGGCGCTTGCCGAGATCGCCGGCTGCTTTTCGGTGTGGGCGTGGTGGCGGCTGGAGAAATCGCCGCTCTGGCTGCTGCCTGGCTTTGCCTCTCTGATTGTGTTCGCCTGGCTTCTGGCGTTGGTCGACACCAATGCAGCCGGCCGCGCCTATGCCGCGTATGGCGGTATCTACATCGCTGCCTCGCTCGCCTGGTTGTGGCTGGCCGATGGCGTGCGGCCCGATCGCTGGGACCTTGCCGGCGCGGCGCTCTGCATGGCCGGCGCCTCGATTATCCTGCTTGCACCCAGGGGGGCATAGGCCATGGAGCTGCCGGCCGCTCTTCGACAGGGTGTCGATCGCCTTTTGGAAAAGGTGGCGCTGCCGGACCTGAAGCAGGCGGCGAAAACCCTGTCCGACCGCTACCGCGCCGAATTGCGCGACGGTCGCCTGCATATGGCGCAGGACATGGCGGTCAAGGCCTATCTGACGACGCGCATGCCGGCGACCTACGCCGCGATCCGCGCCAGCCTCGATGCGCTCGCCGAAGCCCGGCCGGATTTCGCACCCACGACGTTGCTCGACGTCGGCGCCGGTCCCGGCACCGTGCTTTGGGCCACCAGCGATCTCTGGCCTGAACTGGAACTGGCCACGCTGCTTGAGGCGAGTGCCGCGGTGCGCAAGGTCGGTGAGACGCTTGCCGCCGATGCGATCACGGCCCGGACCGTCTGGCGGGCCGGCGATGTCACGACGGACATTGCCGACCTCCAATCCGCCGACCTCGTCACATGCGCCTATGTGCTGGACGAGATCGCGCCGGCGTCCCTGCCCAAAATGGTCGACCGGCTATGGCAACTCACCAAGGACACGCTGTTGATCGTCGAGCCGGGCACGCCGGCGGGCTGGCTGCGCATTCTAGCTGTACGCGCACAATTGATCGCGGCCGGCGCGCATGTGCTGGCGCCCTGTCCGCACGAGGCGCCCTGCCCGCTCAACCCGCCGGACTGGTGCCACTTTTCCCGCCGCGTAGCCCGCTCGCGCCTGCACCGCCTGGCCAAAGAGGCGGAAGTACCGTGGGAAGATGAGAAATTCATCTATGTCGCCGCTTCGCGCCAGCCGGCTGCCTTCCGCGCCGCGCGGGTCATCGCGCCGCCGAAACCCGGTTCCGGCAAGGTCGTGCTCAAGCTTTGCGAGCCAAATGGCAGCGCCGGCGAAAGGCTCTTCACCAAACGCGACGGTGACGCGTTCAAGGCGGCGCGGCGGGCGGATTGGGGCGATGCACTGGCGTGAGGATGAAAGAGACACGACAGCCTCGCAATTCGGTGTCGCCAGCGCTCACTTTCCTGTTTTGTTCTCCTGCGAGAAACGCTAAGTTGCCAACTCTCGATTCGAGTCAATTGCGATTCTTTCCACGGAAAAATTTTGGCTGTGAATCGCGAGTACCAAAGCCGCTTCTTCACGGGCTGTTGCAGATAAGTCAGCACTGACTTGTCCAGTTCTGATATCGACAGACGGGGATCGAAATCGGGGACATCATGGCAGAGGCAGCACGAAAATTCGGCGTGGCAGAGCAACCGCTCTATCGCGAATCGCCCAACAACATCGAGGCCGAGCAGGCGCTGCTTGGCGCTATACTTGTCAACAACGATGCCTTCTACCGGGTGTCCGACTTCCTGAAGTCCGGCCATTTCTACGAACCCCTCCACCGCAAGATCTTCGATGTCGCGGCCGAGCTGATCCGCATGGGTAAGGCGGCGACGCCGATCACGCTGAAGACCTTCCTGCCCGCCGACGAAAAGGTCGGCGACATGACGGTGGCGCAGTATGTGGTGCGGCTGGCGGTGGAAGCCGTCACCGTCGTCAACGCCACCGACTACGGCCGCGCCATTTATGATCTGGCGACGCGCCGGGCGTTGATCACCGTCGGCGAGGACATGGTCAACATCGCTTATGACGCCCCTGTCGACATGTCGCCTTCCGAACAGATCGAGGACGCGGAGCGCCGCCTGTTCGAGCTGGCCGAGACCGGGCGTTATGACGGCGGCTTCGAGAGCTTCACCGACGCGGTCAAGACCGCGGTCGACATGGCCAACGCCGCCTATATGCGTGACGGCGGTCTGTCGGGCCTCGCCACCGGCATGCGCGATCTCGACCGCCGTATGGGCGGCCTGCAGTCGTCCGATCTGATCATCATCGCCGGCCGTCCAGGCATGGGCAAGACATCACTCGCCACCAACATCGCCTTCAACATTGCCGAGATGTATGAGCCGGCGCAGCAGGCCGATGGCTCGTTCAAGGCGGCCAATGGCGGCGTGGTCGGTTTTTTCTCGCTCGAAATGTCGTCCGAACAGCTCGCAACCCGCATCATTTCCGAACAGACGGAAATTTCGTCCTCCAAGATCCGCCGTGGCGAAATCAGCGAAATGGACTTCGAAAAGCTGGTCGCCTGTTCGCAGACCATGCAGAAAATCCCGCTGTTCATCGACCAGACAGGCGGTATTTCCATTGCCCAGTTGTCTGCCCGCGCGCGTCGTCTGAAGCGCCAGCGCGGCCTGGACCTGATCGTCATCGACTATATTCAGCTGATGCAGGGCTCATCCGCCAAGTCTTCGCAGAACCGCGTGCAGGAAATCACCGAGATCACCACGGGCCTGAAGGCGCTGGCCAAGGAGCTGGCCGTGCCGATCATCGCGCTGTCGCAGCTGTCGCGTCAGGTCGAAAGCCGCGACGACAAGCGTCCGCAGCTCTCCGACCTGCGCGAATCCGGTTCGATCGAGCAGGACGCCGACGTCGTCATCTTCGTCTATCGCGAGGAATATTACCTCAAGAACCGCGAGCCGAAGCTCGGCACCGAGGAATACGTCAAGTGGGAAAACGAGATGAACGAGATGCGCGGCAAGGCCGAGGTGATCGTGGCCAAGCAGCGCCATGGGCCTACGGGCTCTGTCACGCTCGCCTTCCACGGCGAATTCACCCGCTTCTCCGATCTCGCGGAAGAGCACCACATCGCGGAAAGGTTTGAGTAGCCTCTTGCCAGCGATCTCACCAATAGCAACGGGTCTCGGCGCCCTACGGCGCCCCCCTCTGTCCTGCCGGACATCTCCCCCGCACGGGGGGAGATTGGCTGTCGCGTGCGGCGCCCGCCAGAGGGCGGGAAGGTAAAGCGTGGTCAAATCCCGCGTCCAGTTCATCTGCCAGAATTGCGGTTCGGTGCATCAGCGCTGGGCCGGCAAATGCGATGCCTGCGGCGAGTGGAACACGCTGGTCGAGGAAGGCACATCTGGCGGCATCGGCTCGGGTCCTGCCAACACGCGCAACGCCCGCAAGGGCCGCGCGGTGGTGCTGACCACACTTTCAGGCGATATCGAGGACGCGCCGCGCATCATCTCAGGTATCGGCGAACTCGACCGCGCCACTGGTGGCGGTTTTGTTCGGGGCTCTGCACTTCTGGTCGGCGGCGATCCCGGTATCGGCAAATCGACGCTGCTCACCCAGGCCGCGGCCGCACTTGCCTCCAAGGGCCATCGCATCGTCTATGTCTCGGGCGAAGAGGCAGTTGCCCAGATCAGGCTGCGTGCGCAGAGGCTCGGCGTCGCATCGGCGCCGGTGGAACTCGCGGCCGAAACCAATGTCGAGGATATCCTTGCCACGATCGCCGACGGCAAGCGGCCCGATCTGGTTATACTCGATTCGATCCAGACGCTGTGGACCGACCTTGCCGATTCGGCGCCAGGCACCGTCACCCAGGTGCGCGCCGCCGCGCAGGCGATGATCCGCTACGCGAAATCCACGGGTGCCGCGATCGTGCTGGTCGGCCATGTCACCAAGGAAGGCCAGATCGCCGGTCCGCGCGTGGTCGAGCACATGGTCGACGGCGTGCTCTATTTCGAGGGCGAAGGCGGCCACCACTTCCGTATCCTGCGCACGGTGAAGAACCGCTTCGGACCGACCGACGAGATCGGCGTCTTCGAAATGTCGGACAAAGGTCTGCGCGAGGTCTCCAATCCGTCCGAGCTTTTCCTTGGCGAACGGCACGCGAAATCGCCGGGAGCAGCGGTTTTCGCCGGCATGGAAGGCACCAGGCCGGTTCTGGTCGAAATCCAGGCGCTGGTCGCGGCCTCCTCGCTCGGCACGCCGCGCCGGGCGGTGGTCGGCTGGGACGGCGCGCGGCTGTCGATGATCCTGGCAGTGCTGGAGGCACATTGCGGTGTGCGTTTCGGACAGCATGACGTCTACCTCAACGTCGCGGGCGGCTACCGCATCAGCGAGCCGGCGGCCGATCTCGCGGTCGCCGCCGCACTGGTTTCCTCGCTCACTGGTCTTGCCCTCCCCGCCGATTGCGTCTATTTCGGCGAAATCAGCCTTTCGGGCGCGGTGAGGCCGGTTGCGCATGCGCAGCAGCGTCTCAAGGAAGCCGAAAAGCTGGGTTTTGGTAGCGCGGTTCTGCCCGTGGGCAGCGAGGAACTTGCTGGGGGGATTGGGGCCGGCGCTTTCCAGCCCACCGAGCTTGCCGACCTCGTGGCGCGCATAGCCGGCTCACGGCGCGGCCGTGCCGACGATGAAGAATGACGCGGCTCGTCGAGTCGTGAACAAGAGATCGGAGTGGGGCCAAAGACATGCCGATTACGCTGCTTGACGGAATTCTCGTCGGCTTCACCCTGGTCTCGGCGATGCTCGCCATGGTTCGCGGCTTTTCGCGCGAGGTGCTTTCGGTCGTCTCCTGGGCGGCGGCGGCGGCGGCGGCCTTCTTCTTCTACAAACCGGTCCTGCCCTACCTGAAGCCCTATATCGACAATGAGAAGATCGCCATGGCGGCGGCCGCAGGCGTGGTCTTCATCATCGCGCTGATCGTCGTCTCGGTCATCACCATGAAGCTTGCCGACTGGATCATCGATTCGCGCATCGGCGCCCTCGACCGCACGCTTGGCTTCCTTTACGGCGCCTTGCGCGGCGTCCTGGTCGTTGCTGTCGCGCTGCTGTTCTTCAACTGGCTGGCCGGCGCCAAGGCCCCGGCCTGGATCACGGAAGCCAAGTCGCGGCCGCTGCTTGAACAGATCGGCGCCAAGCTCGAGAGCCTGCTGCCAGAGGACCCGGAAAACGCCATCCTCAAGAAGCTCAATCCGAATCAGCCGGCCACCGAGACGCCCGTCGCGCCCGACGCACCGGCGGCGGATGCACCAGCCGGTGGCGACGACGCCAATGCGCCGGCGCCTGACGACAACGACGCCGGTCCTGCCGACAACACCGCCAAGCCGGCGCCAGCGCCGGCGAACTGAGGTCCGAACGGGGCGTCTGGCGATCGATCCATGTGAACGATCGCATGCAGTGCGTTGCTTTCGACGCGCGACCGCCTTATATGGCGATTTTAGCGGAGCTTAAGATGGCAGACGCAGACGACGTGCTTTCCGCCGAGGCTGACGATCATTTCCATGACGAGTGCGGCGTGTTCGGCATCTTTGGCCGGCAGGATGCGGCGGCCATCGTCACACTCGGCCTGCATGCGCTGCAGCATCGAGGTCAGGAAGCGGCCGGCATCGTCTCCTATGACGGCACCCAGTTCCATGTCGAACGCCATGTCGGCCTGATCGGCGACACCTTCACCAAGCAGCGCGTCATCGACAGCCTGCAAGGCAACCGCGCCATCGGCCACACGCGCTACGCCACCACCGGCGGTGCCGGCATGCGCAACATCCAGCCCTTCTTCGCCGAATTGGCCGATGGCGGCTTTGCCGTCGCCCATAACGGCAACCTCACCAACGCCATGACGGTGCAGCGCGCGCTGCAGAAGCAAGGCGCGATCTTCTCCTCCACCTCCGACACAGAGACGCTTTTGCATCTGGTCGCGACCAGCAAGGAGCGCGACCTCAATTCGCGCTTCATCGACGCGGTGCGCCAGGTCGAGGGCGCCTTCTCGCTGGTGGCGATGACGGCCAAGAAGATGATCGGCTGCCGCGATCCGCTCGGCATCCGCCCGCTGGTGCTGGGCGATCTGGACGGCGCCTGGATCCTGGCCTCCGAAACCTGTGCGCTCGACATCATCGGCGCGCGTTTCGTGCGCGACCTGAAGCCCGGCGAGATGGTCGTCGTCACGTCCAAGGGCATTGAGAGCCTGTTCCCGTTCGAACCGCAGAAGACCCGCTTCTGCATCTTCGAATATGTCTATTTCGCCCGACCCGACTCCTCGGTCGAGGGCCGCAATGTCTATGAGGTGCGCAAGCGCATCGGCGCGGAACTGGCTCAGGAAAATCCGGTCGACGCCGATATCGTCGTACCGGTGCCGGATTCCGGCACGCCGGCGGCAATCGGCTTCAGCCAGGCGGCGGGCATTCCCTTCGAACTCGGCATCATCCGCAACCACTATGTCGGCCGCACCTTCATCCAGCCCGGCGATTCGATCCGCCATATGGGCGTCAAGCTCAAGCACAACGCCAATCGCCGCATGATCGAGGGCAAGCGCGTGGTGCTGGTCGACGACAGCATCGTGCGCGGCACCACCAGCCAGAAGATCGTGCAGATGGTGCGCGACGCCGGCGCCAAGGAAGTGCACATGCGCATCGCCTCGCCGCCGACCAGCGCATCATGCTTCTATGGGGTCGACACGCCGGAGAAGTCGAAGCTGCTGGCTTCGCGCATGTCGGTGGAAGAGATGGCCGAGTTCATCCGGGTCGATTCGCTCGGTTTCCTCAGTATCAACGGTCTCTACCGCGCCGTCGGCGAGGCCAGCCGCGACGACGAGCAGCCGCAGTTCTGCGATGCATGCTTCACCGGCCAGTACCCGACCCGCCTGCTCGACTTCGAAGGCCACGACAATGTGCGCACGCTGTCGCTGCTGGCGACAAGCGGCTCGTAGAATTGCCGGACCGTCATCAGCCTTAGCCAGAGTTCCGGAAGCCATCGCATGACCCTCGACCTTACCGGCCGCGTCGCGGTCGTCACCGGCGCCTCGCGCGGCATCGGCTATTTCATCGCCAGGGAATTGGCTGCGGCCGGCGCGCATGTCATTGCGGTTGCCCGCACCGTCGGCGGGCTGGAAGAACTCGACGACCAGATCAAGGCGGCCGGCGGCCAGGCGACATTGGTGCCGCTCGATCTCGCCGACATGGCCGGTATCGACCGGCTGGGCGGCGCCATCCACGAGCGCTGGGGCAAGCTCGACATCCTCGTCGCCAATGCCGGCGTGCTTGGCGTCATCTCGCCGATCGGCCATGTCGAGGCCAAGACCTTCGAAAAGGTGATGACCATCAACGTCACCTCGACCTGGCGGCTGATCCGCTCGGTCGACCCGCTGCTGCGGCTTTCGGATGCCGGCCGGGCGATTATCCTGTCGTCCAACGCGGCGCATTCGGCGCGCGCCTTCTGGGCGCCTTACGCGGCATCGAAGGCGGCGGTGGAGACCATGATGCGCTCCTGGGCGCATGAGACGCAAAGTCTACCGCTGCGCGTCAATGCAGCCGACCCCGGCGCCACCCGCACCGCGATGCGCGCACAAGCCGTGCCCGGTGAGGATCCCGAGACATTGCCGCACCCCTCCGAGATCGCCAAACGCATCGTGCCGCTGGCCAGCCCGGATCTCAAAGAGACCGGCCTGATCTTCCAGGCCAAGCACAACCGCTTCGTCGCCTACCGGCAACCGGAATAAAACGCGGGTTCGAAACGGATTAAAACAGCCTTCGGCTACGTTCTTCTGACGTAGGACATTCGAAACCGGAGGACCAACATGCCAAGACTCGCCACCGTTGCCGCCACCGCCCTTGCCGCCGCTCTTGGAGCTACGGTCGGCGTGGCCGTTTCCCAAGATACCAAGATGAGTTTCTTCGTCACCAGCGTCGGCTCCGGCAAGGGGGGCGATCTCGGCGGCCTGAAGGGCGCGGATGCCCATTGCGCGTCGCTGGCGGAAGCCGCCGGCGTCACCGGCAAGACCTGGCACGCATATCTCTCGACCAGCGCGGAGGATGCGCGCGATCGCATCGGCAAGGGTCCCTGGTTCAACGCCAAGGGCGCCAAGATCGCCGATGATGTCGCCTCGCTGCACAGCGACGCCAACGGCATCACCAAGCAGACCGCGCTGAACGAGAAGGGTGAGACGGTCAACGGCCGCGGCGATACGCCCAACCGACACGACATGCTGACCGGCTCCAAGCCCGACGGCACCAGGATCGCCGACCAGACCTGCGGCGACTGGACGATGAGCGGCTCCGAAGGGGCGGTGATGATGGGCCATCACGACCGCACCGGTCTCGACGATTCGGCGGCGGCGAAGTCGTGGAATTCTTCGCATGCCTCGCGTGGCGGCTGCAGCCAGGAGGCGCTGAAAGGCACAGGCGGCGACGGCCTGTTCTATTGCTTTGCGACCGACTGAACCATGGCGGAGGCAACACGCCAGCTAGGAAACCCGACGGATCATCACGCGGCTGTGATTTGAGGGGAGAAGGCCGCTGGGCGGTCATGCTTTCGTCATTTCCGAGGAGTTGTTAGGATCGAGCGAATCCCCGCAACGAGAGCCCGAGCTGGGCAGAACAAGGAAAACTCCATGGCTACGACCGCAGCATTGGTCTGGTATCTGGTAATCGCCGGCCCGCAGGGCGGCATGGTCGTGCTGCCCAGCACCTTCGACAAGCGCGAACAGTGCACCGCCGCCATCACCGAGTATCAGAAGCAGCCGACACCCGCCGGCTGGTCCGTGCAGTGCGTGCCGAGCGCCTCGCCCTTCACCGACGAAGGCGACGCCGAAGAGCCGGCAGCTCAGTAAGCATCAGATATCACAAGGCCCGCGACCGCTGCCGCGGGCCTTGTGATTCATCACCGCGCGCTCACCGTCAGTTCCGGCTTCTGGTTGATGGTCTGGAACACCACGCAATAGCGCTCGGTCAGCTTCAGCAGCGAATCGATGCGGTCCCGAGGCTCCGCCGTGTCGAGATTGAAATTGAGCCGAATGGCGCGAAAGCCGACCGGCGCATCCTTGGCGACACCAAGCGTGCCGCGAAAATCAAGGTCGCCTTCGGCTTCAACGGTAGCGGCGCCGAGCTTGAATTCGAGCGCCGTCGCCACCGCCTTCAGCGTCACCCCGGCGCACGCCACCAGCGCCTCGAGCAGCATGTCGCCGGAGCACAGTTCGAGCCCCGAGCCGCCTGTTGCCGGATGAAGGCCGGCGATTGCCAACGCCCTGCCCGTCTCCACCTTGCAGGCCACCGACTGTTCGTCGATCGAGCCCTTTGCCCTTAGAGTGATCAGTGCTTGCGTGGCGTCGTCGCGGTAGGCCTGCTTCAGCGGCGCCTGCATGGCCTTCAGCTCGGTTGCGTCCATTTTCGTTCCTCCGAACGGCTTTCTGCCTTGATAGCATGGTCCTGCGAGACTTGTGAGGCAATCCGAACATGACGACCCAAGCTCTCAGGAACTGGTTTCGGCGGAAACAACAGCAGTGGGCGCGCCATCGTCTGATCCCTTTGACTTCATCCGCCTCGGCCATAGCTATGCGGGAGTCCTTTCCGCGGAGGTCTCATGCGTTCCAAACTGAAACTCGTCTCCCTTGTCCTCTTCATGCTTGCCGGCTTCGCGCAGCCTCTCCTGGCCGAAACGGCGGAGCGGCCGGCACCCGCGGGCGGCGTGCTTTCACTGCTGCCGTCACCTGAGATCACCGACCATTCGATCACCATTGGCGGACGCAGCCTGCGGTATCAGGCAAAGGCCGGCACGCTTCCGCTGCTCTCCGGCAAGGGCGAGATCACGGCGGAGATCTTCTATGTTGCCTATACGCTGAAGCCGCGGGAGAGCGTGGCGACGGAAGCACCGCGGCCAATCACCTTCGTGTTCAACGGCGGCCCGGGCGCCGCTTCAGCCTATCTGCATCTCGGCGCGCTCGGACCGCGCGTCGTGGCGACCGGAGCCGGCGGGGAATTCCTCCCCTCGCCGCAAAAGCTCATCGACAATCCCGACAGTTGGCTCGACATGACCGACCTCGTCTTCGTCGACCCGGTGGGAACCGGCTACAGCCGCGAGGCGCCCGGCCAGGATACGCACGACTTCTGGGGCGTCAGCCAGGATGCCAGTTCGATCGGCGCCTTCATCAGGCTCTATCTCGCCCAAAACAGCCGCATGGGATCTCCGCTGTTCCTCGCCGGTGAGAGCTATGGCGGGTTCCGCGCGGCACTGCTTGCCAGGACGCTGCAGGAAGATGTCGGCATCAGCCCGAGCGGCATCGTGCTGATCTCGCCGGCGCTGGAATTCACCCTGGTGCAGCCCGACGAATTCGAGCCGCTGCATTGGGCTCTCGAACTACCCTCCCTCGCCGCGGTTCGCCTGCGCAGTGAAGGTGTCAGCGGCGACACTTTGCGGAAAAAGCTCGCCGAGGTCGAGCATTATGCACTTGGCGAGTACCTCAGTGCGCTCACCAGTGGGCTGGAGCAAGGCGGACGGCTGGCGGGTGATCGCGTGGCCGAGATCACCGGCCTGCCTCTCGATCTCGTTCACCGCAACTTCGCCCGCGTCCCGACCTCGCTCTTCGCAAGGGAGTTTGGCCGTGCCGCGGGCAAGGTGCTCAGCCCCTATGACGGCATGATCGCGACGGCGGACATCGCTCCCCAGAGTGCCCGTATCGCTGGCCCCGATCCGGTGCTGGACCGTAGTGTGCCGGCGCTGACCTCGGCCTTTGTCGCTTACGCGCGCGACGAGCTGAACTTTCGCACCGATGTCAGCTACCGCTTGCTGAACGGCGATATCAGCCACAATTGGGACTACGGGACGAGCGCCTCGCGCCAGGGCTATGCCGGTGTGATGGATGATCTGCAACGGGCGCGGTCCTTGAATCCCGCGCTGGGCGTCGTCATCGTCAATGGCTACACCGATCTCGTCACTCCCTATCTGGCGTCGCGTTATCTGGTCAGCCAGATCCCGTCGCTCGCCGGCGCCAGGCCGATCCGCCTCGACGTCGTCGAAGGTGGGCATATGATGTATCTCGAACCGGACGGACGGCGCGCACTGAAGCAGGCCGCTTCAGAGCTTTACCAGGCAACCCAGTAAACAACAGGACATCGAGTCCCCCGGGCAACCCGGGGCGCCGATGCAGGCCCGGTGGTGGGCGCAGCGATCAAGCTGTCCCAAATGGGACATTGACGGACAAGGCCCCAAAACCGTCTGATCGGGCAAGGTTTCGTCATTCCATTTTCCGGTGGTCCCACAATGTCACATACGCTCTCGACCACACCGAGGCAGGATGGGTTTCGCGCCCCTGGCGAATTCGAACCCAAATCGAGCTGTTGGCTGATTTGGCCAGAACGGCCGGACACCTGGCGTATGGGCGCCAAGCCCGCGCAGAGGCTGTTCGCCAATGTCGCTGCCGCGATCGCGCAAAGCGAGCCGGTGACGGTGGCGGCGTCCAGCCGCCAGTGGCAGAACGCAAGAGCGCGATTGCCCAGCCATGTGCGCGTCGTGGAAATGTCCACCAATGATTCCTGGCTCCGCGACAGTGGCCCCAATTTCGTCGTCAATGATCGAGGCGAAGTGCGCGGCGTCGATTGGATCTTCAACGCTTATGGCGGTTTCGACGGCGGCCTCTACTCGCCTTGGGATCTCGACGACCTCGTGGCGCAAAAGGTCCTCGAGATCGAGAGGATGGACCGTTATCGCGCACCGCTGATCGCCGAGGGCGGCGGGCTGCAATGCGACGGCCAAGGCACGCTCATCACAACCGAGCAGTGCCTGCTCAATCGCAACCGTAATGCCCATCTCGGAAAGGCGAAGGTGGAACAACAGCTTGGCGACTATCTCAGCGTCGACAAAATCATCTGGCTGCCGCGCGGTTTTGCTTTCGACGAGACGGATGGCCATGTCGACGACCTCTGCTGCTTCGTTCGTCCGGGCGTCGTGGCGCTGAGCTGGACCGACGAGCGGGACGATCCGCAATATGAGATCGTACGCGAAGCCGAAGAGGTGCTGCGCTCGGCCCGCGACGCGCGTGGCCGTCGCCTGGAGGTTCATCGGCTGCACCATCCCCTGCCGATCGAGATGACGATGGAAGAAAGCGAGAGCGTGGACCGGGTCGATTCGACCTGGGCACGGCCGACCGGCAACCGGATCGCGGCGAGTTACATCAACTATTATCCGGGCAACAGCGTCGTGGTCGTGCCGGAATTCGGCTGCAATCTCGACGGGAAGGCAAAGCAACAGCTGGCCACGCTGTTTCCCGATCACAAGCTCGTCGGCATCGAGAACTCCCGCGAAATTCTGCTCGGAGGCGGCAATGTCGCCTGTATCACGTTACCCGTTTATGCGCCCCACCGGCGTTGAGCGGCAAGCGTGCCGAAGTGAAATCAGAACGGTGCGCCGCGTCGGCCCGCCAGGCAAAAGGAGATACCCATGCGCGCTCTGCTCTTCCCAATCCTGACCGCCGCGCTTGCCTGCGGCATCAGTTTCGGCGTCGCCCGGGCGGACGATGAGAAGGTGGTCAACGTCTACAACTGGTCCGACTACATCGCCCCGGACACGGCTGAGAAATTCGAGAAGGAGACGGGCATCAAGGTCCGCTACGATGTCTATGACGGCAACGAGGTCCTTGAGACGAAACTGCTCACCGGCGGCTCGGGATATGACGTGGTCTATCCCTCGGCCTTTCCGTTCCTGAAGAACCAGCTGAAAGCAGGCGCTTTCCTGCGGCTCGACAGATCGAAGCTTTCAAACCACTCGAAAATCGATCCGCAAGCCTTGTCGCTGATCGCGGGCGCGGATCCGCGGAACCTGTACGCCGTGCCTTACATGGCCGTCACAGACGGGATCGGCTACAATGTCGCTGCCGTCAAGCAACGGATGCCGGATGCGCCGACAGGTTCCTTCGCCATGGTCTTCGACGTCGACGTCGTCAAGAAATTCTCCGATTGCGGCGTCGCCATGATCGATGCTCCGGCGGAGATCATTCCTATGGCTATGAACTATCTCCACATCGATCCCAGGTCGACCAATCCGGACGACCTCGCCAAGGTCGAAGAGCTGATGGGCAAGGTGCGGCCCTATATCCGTTACTTCCACTCGTCGAAATACATCAACGATCTGGCGAATGGCGACATCTGTGTCGTGCTGGGCTGGTCGGGCGACATATTGCAGGCCAAGACCCGTGCGGCGGAATCCGCGAAGAAGCTGGAGATTGCATATTCCATTCCAAGGGAAGGCACGCTGATAAACTTCGATACGATGGCCGTGCCGAAGGATGCGCCGCATCCGGAGAATGCCCAAGCCTGGATCGATTTCAACTTGCGGCCCGATATCGCAGCGGCCAATTCCAGTTATGTTTCCTATGCCAATGCGATCCCGGAATCCCTGCCACTGATGGATCAGGCCGTCGCAAAGGATCCCGGCGTTTTCCCATCTGACGATGTAAAGGCCAAGTTGTTCGTGGTCGAAAACAACGACGCAAAGCTGCTGCGGCTGCAAAACCGCATGTGGACACGCGTCGTGACGGGACAGTGAAGATGGCGAACCATCAGTTGGGCGAGGCCTTCCAGCCTATGGCCAACAGCTCGACCTGGGAGTGCACACCGAGCTTGCGGTAGACCTGCTTGATGTGGTTGCGCACGGTGCCGGGTGAAATCGACAGGTTTCGCGAAATCGTCTTGGCGCTGCCGCCCCCGACCAGGAGCCGCGCGATCTGCCTTTCCCGGGCGCTGAGTTGCGACCCCGCGGCTTCGATTGCGGAACCCTTGTCGCGAAGACGGCACAAATGAAGCAGCCTTTGCAGAATGAGCTTTGTCGCGCTGCTCGCCGCGCCGGCCACGGCCAGATCATGCTCGCCAAAACGCGGTGCGCCTTCCCGGCGAAGAAAGGTTACATAGCCGGCGGTCAGTCCGTCGAGGTTGAACACGCCGGTTATTTCATCGAAGCTGCCGGAGGGCCCGTAGAATTCGCGGTAATACGGCGTGCGCTGGAAATCGCATTGGCTGAGAGCCGACAACGGCAGCAGGAAATCCTGTCTGGTGCTGGCGAACCTCTGAAAGAACGGATCCTGGCGATAGACGCGCGCATCATAGTCCCGGTTCCAGCGATCGGGTCCGGCATCGTCGATGGTCAGGGATGTTATGTCGCGACGATAGAAGCCAACATAGACACGATCCGAGCCAAGCAGCACCCTCGCCGCCGCGCTGAAGCGGGCCGACAAGTCTTCGGGCGTTGCCGCCAAGGCCGCGGCGGCCACGCCACCACTCCAGCGTTCAAGCCGGTCGAGAGAAAAAATCGACTGCATCCGCGCCCAGACTAAAGCAAGCCCCGCCAACTTCAAGCTGGCGGGGAACGCGACGTCGCCGGTGAGATCAATCCCGTGGCCGCTTCCGCAGCTCATCGCCCCATCGACTGGTTGGACTCACGCCTTGGCCTGCGACCTCACATGGGCGATGTAGCCGCGCACGTCGCCGGCCGGACCAGCATAGGCCTTGCCGAGCTTCTTCTCCATCGCAGCCATGTATTCCTTCGCCCATTTGGGCAGGGCGTAGTCGATGACGGCGAGGAATTCGAGCGTTGCCGCCAGACGGATGTCGGCGATCGACGGGTTCTTGCCGCCGATGAACGGCTTGCCGTCGCGGAAGAAGGAGTGGAAGACCTCGAGAGGCTCGGCAATGGCGGCGACCGCGGCCTTCTGCGCCTCCGATTTCCTATCCGGGTGGGCGTCGCTGTGACCGACTTCGCCGGCATATTGCGGGAAGCCGAGCGCCGGATAAGTGGCGCGCGCGACATAGGGATAAAGCGTGCCGATCAGATAGAACATGGCGCTGTCTATCATCGCCCGCTTGGCTGGCGCCTTGGGGTAGAATTTCTCCAGCCCATGCTTGTTGGAAAGATATTGCATGATGGCGCAGCTCTCCCACAGCACGCCGCGCGGCAGGCCCTTGTCCTCGATCATCGGCGTCAGGTGGGCCGGATTACGCGCCATGTATTCGGGCGAGCGCGTCTGCCCCCACGCATCGGTCTCCGCATGGTCGAGCCCGGCGGCGCGGGCAAAGACGCGAACGGTCATGTTGTTGACGCTCGGCTTCAGCATGCTGATGGTCAGCGCCGATTTCCTTGCCGGTTTCGCCTTGGCCTTGGCCGCCGTCTTGCCGGCGGCCTTTGGCGCCGTCTTGGTCGCAGCTTTTGCTGCCGCTTTTGCCGCTGGTTTGGCGGCCGGTTTCCCTGCGCTTTCCGCCACTGCTTTTGCCACGTGTTCCTCCCTTGCCTGTTCAGCCTTCAGTATGGATTTTTGGGCGCCCGGTCCGCCGACAATGTCGCGCGCGCGCGTTCCACCAGCGCCTGGATCGCATCAGCCAGATGCACCTCGGCGATGTTGTAGTCGCCACGCGTGACGCGAAGCTTATGCGCCTCCATCAGCACATCGGCATGGGTGAAGCCTGCAGGCGGCTCGAAACGATAAGAGGCAAGCTCGATCAGAAGGCCGAGCGGATCCTCGAAATAGATTGAATCCATGAAGCCGCGATCCTTGACGCCACTGTGTTTGATGGCGCGCTCGTCGAGCCGGGCGACCGCCTGCAGGAAAGTGACGCGGGACACCGAAAAGGCGATGTGATGCACGCAGCCCGGGTCGGTCGGGGTGCGGCGCTGCACGGCCGTGCGGGTCTCATCGGTGAAGATGGTGATCAGCCGGCCGTCGCCCGGATCGAAATAAAGATGGCTTTCGCTCGGCTTGTCGAGATTGGGCTGCTCGAAGATGAAAGGCATGCCCAGCACCCCTTCCCAGAAATCGATCGAGGTCTGGCGACCGGCACCGACCAGCGTGATGTGATGGACGCCTTGCGACTGCAGTTTCTGCATCGGCCTTCTCCCCGCAATATCCGCTCTGGCAGAAGCGGCCCGTCACGCCGCGCCCGCACAAGCTACATCTGGCATGAGCTGAGCGCCAATTCGATGTCCGTCCCTCGGCGTTCTGCGCGCCTGCCTTCGTCTCCGGCTTTATAAGATGATGCTAAACCAATCGACCCTGCCGCGCCAGAAGCCGCATCCGGGACAAGCTTGCATTTCGCGCCATTGCCGCCTGCCCCAAAAGCAAGCGCGGTGCTGGAGCAGCGCCGTGCGGGATTTCGCCCGTATAGCTGGCAGGTGCGGAGCCGCCGGGGGCTGGGGCCGCCTTCACTCAAGCAGGCGCACGCCTTATGGCCGATATCGCCATTCTCGATACACGCGAAAGGGTCTTCGCCGGAATCCTGCTGACGGGCGCCGCCTATTTGCTGTTTTCGACGCAGGACGCCTCGATCAAACTGCTGGTCACCGGCATGACCGTCTGGCAGATCATGTTCTTCCGCAGCATCACCATTCTTGGCGCCTGCGCGGTGATCGGCGGGCGGCCGCTGTTCGCCGACACGGTGCGCTCGCCGATCGTGCGGCCGATGCTGGTGCGCAGCGCCTTCACGCTCGCCGCCTGGCTCTGTTACTACAATGCCGCCCGCAGCCTGCAACTCGCCGAACTGACCACCGTCTATTACGCGGCTCCGATCATCGTCACCGTGCTATCGGTGGTCTTGCTCGGCGAAAAGGTGCCCGTTCTGCGCTGGCTGGCGGTTCTGATCGGCTTTGCCGGCGTCTTTGTCGCCTGCGATCCCGCCCATCTTGGCCTGTCCGTGCCCGTGTTGCTGGTACTGACGGCGGCCTGCCTTTGGGGCATCGCCATCGTGCTTCTGCGCAAGACGGCGCTTGCCGAGCGCTCGACGATCCAGCTCCTCCTCAACAATTTCTATTTCCTGGTTTTTTCGGCGGTGCCGGCGCTGTCGTGGTGGCATACGCCGGACCCGGCACAATTGCTGCTTCTTGCCAGCGTCGGTGCGCTCGGCGGCCTGGCGCAATATCTTCTCTTCGAGGGCATGAAGCGTACGCCGGCATCGATCCTGGCGCCGCTCGAGTACACCTCGCTGTTGTGGGCGTTCGCGCTCGGCTTCGCGATCTGGGGCGACGTGCCGCGCCGCGAAGTGTTCCTGGGTGCCGCCCTTATCGTCGCCGCCGGCCTGCTGATCGTCGGCGGCGAACATTTCCGCAAGCGGCTTTGACGTGGATGGTCATTACTCCCGACACGACGATGTCAGGACGAGGCAAGGTAGGCTGCCGGCATGACTGAGATCACGGCCACCGCGGAAACCGCCGAACGCACGCTGGGTATCCTGCTGGTATCATCCTCGGCGGCTGTATTCGGGCTGACCGGCGTTCTGACCAAGTCGATCCATGCCGATCCGCTGACGATCACCTGCTGGCGCGGCTTTGTCGGCGCGATCCTGATCAGCCTCTACGTATTGTGGCGCCGCCGCCGTGCCGGCAACCGTGAACCGCTGCGGCTTGGCTGGCGCGGCTGGCTGCTGGCCATCGAAGGCGCACTGGCCAGCATCGCCTTCATTTCCGCTTTCAAGTTCACTTTCGTCGCCAATGTCGCGGTCATCTACGCGACGTCGCCCTTCATTGCCGCCGTACTGGCCTGGATGCTCGTGCGCGAGCCTTTCCGGCTGCAGACGATGGTGGCGGCGGCGGTGTCGCTGTGCGGGGTCGCCATCATGGTGTGGTCGGGTTTTGCCACCGGCAATTTGTTCGGCGACGGGCTGGCGCTGCTGATGACGGCCGGCAGCGCGCTGTACATGATCATGGTTCGCGCGTTCCGTGACACGCCCGTTGTGTGGGCCGGCGCGGTTTCGGCCTTCCTGCTGTTCATACTCGGATGGTTCGTCACCGATCCCCTGGCGGTCTCATCAAGGGACGCTATCCTGCTTGCCACCTTCGGCGCGTCCTTCGCACTGGCTTCCATTCTGTGGACGGAAGGCTCGCGGCTGATCCCGGCGCCTGAATCGGGCCTGCTCGGTTCGGCGGAAGTGCCGTTCGCGATCCTGTTTGCATTTCTGTTCCTGGCCGAAATCCCGCCGCTGGCCAGCATGGTCGGCGGTGCCATCGTACTCGGCGCCGTCTTTGCCCATGCCGGCCGTGACTGGCTGAAGGCACGCTCCCGGCAAGCGTCTTCAAATATTTCGTAAAAAATTTTCCAAGTCACGGAACCATCACCGTGCCCGGACATTATTAGTGCGACGGGCCACCCCCCAAGTCCCCCCAAACCCCTCGGCCCGTCCTACTCCAAGCCGACCGCAAGGTCGGCTTTTTCTTTGCGACAGCTTTTGCTTTGCAACAGACGGGTCGACCGCAAGTCGGCTTTCCAGCCAATAGACCGGCGACGGAACTTCGCGCCTAGTCAAATCAACCAAGCGGTCCGGACAAAGCGAGGCTACCGCCGAGCAGCGTCGCCAGATCGCCCGCGGGCGCATCGGCACCGGCGCGCAGGCGGATCGCGAACTCAGCCATCGGAACCGGCGGCAAGCCAAGTTCGCGGGGCGCTTCGACAATGCCGGAATGGGCAAAGCGCGGGGTTCGCAAGGTCAGCGCAACACCGGCATTTACCGCAGTGCGCAGACCGGCCAGGCTGGCGCTGCCGGCAGCGATGCGATAGCGGCGGCCGGCGGCGTCGAGCGCGGCGAGCGCCGCCTCGCGAAACCCGCAATAGGGGTCGAGCAGCGCCAGCGGCAATTCTTCCTGCCGCGAGGCCAGTCCCTTCTGCGAACACAGCCATGTCATCGGCTCGCGCAACACGCCGACCTCGTCCGGCACGGCAGCCTGGCGCATGACGATCGCCAGATCGAGGCTGCCAGCTTGTAACGCCTGCGCCAGTTCGGCGGAGCGGCCGACACGCAATTCGATCCTGACGCGGGGATGGCTGGAGGCGAAGGCACGCAGCAGGTCCGGCAGGCCGCTATCGGCGAAATCCTGCGTCGTGCCGATGGCGACGCGCCCGGCAGCGCGCGCGCCCTTCAGCGCCAGCCAGGCCTGGCGATGCACGGCAAGAATACGCCTGGCGTGCCCGACAAGATCCTCGCCTGCCGGCGTCAGGCCGCGCCCCCTGCCCTGCGGCGCCAGAAGTGGCTCACCGACGATCTCTTCCAAGCGCTGCATCTGCGCCGTCACCGCCGAGGGTGAGCGGCCGACATTGGCCGCCGCCTGCGCCAGCGAACCGCTGTCGACGAAAGCAAGGAAGGTTCTGAGCAGGTCGGGATCAAGCGTTTCCATAATTCGATTTTATCAAATCATCAGTTGAAAACAATTCAGTTTTTTCGATCAAAAGATGATGGCATGGTCTTCAACGGCGCCCACGCCGCTAAAAAACCAAGGAGAGCAAAATGCCCATCATCAATGTCAGCGTCACCGGCAAGCCCGACGCCACCCTGTCGGCCAGCATCGCCAGGGAAATAACCGAGATCACCGCCACGCATCTGCGCAAGGATCCGACGATCACCGCAGTTGCCGTGTCCTATCTCGATCCGCAGCACTGGTTCGCCGGCGGCAAGTCGCTCGCCGAGCACGGCACCAACACGTTCTGGCTCGACATCAAGGTGGTCGATGGCACCAACACAAAGCTCGAACTGGAGGCCTATCTCGAGGCGATCTTCGATGCCTTTGGCCGCCTGCTAAGCGGCGTGCACCAGGAGAGCTATGCTTTCGTGCATGAGGTTCCGGCAGCGGCCTATGGCTACGGCGGCAAGACGCAGGAGTTCCGTTTCATCAGCGGGCGGCTGAACGCGGCGTGAGGGCGCCCCTTCCGCATTGACCTTGCCTCGACTTCCGCTAGGCTCTGCCCCCGAAGCGGCCGCACAAGAGCCGCAATGACAAAATCGTTGGGAGAGACGCGGCATGATCCTGACACTGGCGCTGCTTGCGGGTCTGGTTGTGGCCTGGTTGCTGATCGGCGTGGTGGAAAAATTCCGCCTCGGCCTGCGCTTCACCCAAGCGCTGCTCTACGCACCGTTCAAGCTCGCCTACCGGATCAGCGACAATCGCATCAAGATCGCTCGCAAGGCGCAGGTGCCGGTCATCTATGTCATCTCGCACCAGTCGCGCTTCGAGCCGGCGCTGATGCTGTCGCTGCTGCCCGACGACACGCTGCATATACTCGACGAGGTCTCGGCGCGTTCGCCTTGGCTCGAACCATGGCGCGAACTCGGCCGCACCATTGCCTTCAACGCCGAACATGTCTTCGTCAGCCGCCGGCTGGTGCGCGTGCTGAAGGGCAAGGGCCGGCTGGCCGTCTATCTGCCGGACGCGGTCGAGCCCGACGTCAAGACGTTTCGGCTGTTCCGCGCCGTCACCCGCATCGCCATGCAGGCCGACGCCCGCATCGTGCCGATCTTCGTCGCCGGCGCCCGCAACCTGCCGGTGTCGCTGACGCCGGCGGACAAGGCACCGCGTCACTGGTTTCCACGGCTGTCGGTCAGTGTCCTGGAGCCGATGACGATCGCCGAGCTGGTGGCGCGCAATCCGGACCAGGCTTCCAACACCAATGCGCTGTTCGACCGCGTCGCGGAGGCCCGGCTTTTTGGCACCGACCTCGACCGCGGCCTGTTCCTTGCCATGCGCGACGCCGCAACCAGGATCGGCGCTTCGCATGCGATCATCGAGGACGTCATTTCCGGGGCGCTGAGCTACCGCAAGATGTTCATCGGCGCGCGGGTGCTGGGCAGGCGCTTCGAGGCGGTGACGGCGCCGGGCGAAGCTGTGGGGGTAATGCTGCCCAACGCCAACGGCGTCGTGCTGTCGCTCGTCGGCCTGCTCTCGGCGGGCCGTGTGGCGGCGATGATCAACTACACGGCCGGGCCGGCAAGCGTCACCGCGGCTGTCCGCACCGCCGTCATCCGCACCGTTGTCTCTTCGCGTGCCTTCGTCGAGAAGGCCGATCTCGCCGATATCGTCGCCGCGGTCGAGAAGGGCGGCGCCAGGCTGCTGTGGCTGGAAGATGTACGCGAAAGCGTCACCACGCTGGACAAGCTTGCAGCCGCCTTGCTGTGGCGCCTGCCGCTGCAGCGACAGGACGCGGCAAAGCCCGGCGTGATCCTGTTCACCTCGGGCTCCGAAGGCACGCCGAAGGCCGTTGTTCTGTCGCAAAAGAATCTCCTCGCCAATGCCATGCAGGCCGAGGCGCGGATCACCATTTCGCCGGCGGACATCCTGCTCAACGTGTTGCCGGTGTTCCATTCGTTCGGCCTGACGGGCGGCACCATCCTGCCACTGGTCACCGGGGTAAAGCTGTTCCTCTATCCCTCGCCTCTCCACTACAAGCTCATCCCCGAGATCGCGCGCAAGGTGAAACCGACCATCATGTTCGGCACCGACACGTTCCTCGCCAACTATGCGCGCACCGCCAAGGACGGGGATTTCTCCAGTCTGCGCTTCGTCGTCGCCGGCGCCGAGGCGGTGAAGCCGGATACCCGCCGCGTTTATCGCGAACGCTTCCAGGCCGAGATCATCGAGGGCTTCGGACTGACCGAGGCGGCGCCCGTGGTTGCCGTCAACACCGCGATCCACGGCCGCGACGGCACGGTCGGCCGGCTTCTGCCGGCCATTCGCATGAAACTGGAGCCAGTCGAAGGCATCAACGATGCCGGCCAGTTGTGGCTCGACGGGCCGAACATGATGATGGGCTACATGACCGCGGACCGCCCCGGCGAGCTCCAGCCGCTGACCGGCTGGCACGACACGGGCGATATCGTCGCCGTCGACCGCGAAGGCTTCATCAGCATTCGCGGCCGCGCCAAGCGCTTCGCCAAGATCGCTGGCGAGATGGTGTCGCTGGGTGCGGTCGAGATGCTGGTGCAGTCGCTTTGGCCGGAAGAACGCCATGCGGCGGTGGCGGTGCCGGACAAGAGGCGGGGCGAGCGCATCGTGCTGGTCACCACCGCCGACGATGCCAGCGCCGAGGAGTTGCGTCAGTTCGGCAAAAAGGCCGGAGCGGCCGAACTGATGGTGCCTAACGACATCGTCAAGGTCGAGGAGATCCCGGTGCTCGGTTCCGGCAAGACCGACTATGTGTCGACGAGAAAGCTGGCGATCGACCGGCTCGGGCTTGGCGTGGCGGCCTGAGTCGGATCAAGGACTTCGGCCGACTTTCTAACCTATGTCCGAAGGCGGCACTTTCTCGCCTTCCAGCTTGGCTCGCTTGGAATAGGCGCGCACGCTGAATGGGAGAAAGATCAGGTAGCCCGCGACCGATGCCGTCAGCGTGTACCAGGGATAGGTCATCAGCAAGAGAATGTAGAGGACGACGGCGAGGATGACCGGCAGCACCCTGTCGCCGGGGATCTTGATGCTCTTGCCTGAATAGACTGGCAAGCGGCTGACCAGCAGGAAGGCCACCAGGATGGTGAAGCCGGTGGCGACGAAGGCGGCCGGCCGGCTGGGCTCCACCCCAAGCCGCAGGAAATAGAGATAGAGCGGCAGCATCACCAGAACGGCGCCCGCCGGCGCCGGCACACCGACGAAATATTCGGTCTGCCATATCGGGCGGTCGGCCTTCTCGTCGTCGAGCACATTGAAACGCGCCAGCCGCAGCCCGCAAGCGATCGCAAACAGCAGTGCCGCGATCCAGCCTGGCGAGCCGGCGCGGTCGAGCAGGAAGGCATAGAGCACCAGTGCCGGCGCAACGCCGAAATTGACGATGTCGGCCAGGGAATCCATCTGCGCGCCGAATTTGGAGGTCGCCTTCAGCATCCGCGCCAGGCGGCCGTCAATGCCGTCGAGAAAAGCGGCCAGCAGCACCATCACCACCGCCGGCTCGAAACGCCCCTCGAAGCCGAAGCGGATGCCGGACAGGCCGGCGCAGATGGCAAGCACGGTGACCAGATTGGGCAGCACCATGCGCATGGGGATCTCGCGGATGCGCGGACCGCCGCTGGCATGGGCCTCGAATTTTTTATATTGCGTGCCCACCGTCAGGAAATCCGCACGAGGGGCGTGCCGGCGACACCGCCGAATTCGGCGAGCACGGTTTCGCCGCCGACCGCCGTCTGGCCAACGGCGACGCGCGGCGTGGCGGTCAAGGGCAGGAACACGTCGACGCGCGAGCCGAAGCGGATTAGGCCGAAACGCTCGCCGGTGCCGATCGAAGCGCCGGCCTCGGTCCAGCAGACAATGCGGCGCGCCACCAGGCCGGCGATCTGGACTGCCGCCACCGTGCCGTTGGGGCTCTCGATGACGAGGCCGTTGCGCTCGTTTTCCGTGCTCGCCTTGTCCAGCTCGGCATTGAGGAATTTTCCCGGCCGGTGTTCGATCCTGGCGATGCGGCCGCGCACCGGAGAGCGGTTCACGTGACAGGAAAAGACGTTCATGAACACGGAGATGCGGGTCATCTCGACATTGCCGAGGCCAAGCTCGCGCGGTGGCACGGCCGGCCCGACCGCCGAGACGATGCCATCGGCGGGGCTTACCACCAGGCGATCGTCAACAGGCGTGACGCGCTCGGGGTCACGGAAGAAATAGACGCACCAGGCGGTCAGGATCAGGCCGATCCAGAACAGGATCGAGGAGAAATAGCCGACGAACAGCGTCGCCGCGCCAAACGCCGCGATGAAGGGATAGCCTTCGCGATGGATCGGTACGAACGCGTTCTTGACCGTGTCGACAAGGCTCATGGGCTGGGGGCGGTCCCTGTTTCAGGTCCGGCCTCAATAGCCGAAACACCCCCTGCCCGCAACGCGACAATCGCCGGCGCGGATGAACGGGCAAAGGCGGGCCTGTGACCGCGGATAGCCGGGCGCTCCGTGTGTCGTGAAATGGATACCGGGTCGCATGCCTGTCGTGCCGTCAAAAGCCATCCCTTGACTGCGCCAAGGCAGCCAGAGTGGCCGAGAAACCTATCTGCGTCGACGCCGCCCTTGCGCAGACCGGCACCTGTGGCGTCAACGTCACACCGATGCACCGTTCTTCCTGCGCGAAAATACACCGGCCCGCTGTCGGGAGACTCCCATCTCGCCCGTCCTTGGTGGGAAGCGCTTCATCGCAAGGGCCGATGACGCGCGCAACGGAGGCTCCTGATCATGCGAATATCGTCCGGCGACAAACCGTACATCGTCATGGAAGGTCTCGCCTTCGGGGAATCGCCACGCTGGCATGACGGACGCCTGTGGGTCTGCAATTGGGGCACCGGCGAGATCATCGCCGTCGATGCCGGCGGCAGCCGCAAGATCATGCTCACGATTCCGGCTGTCCTGCCCTACTCAATCGACTGGCTGCCGGACGGTCGTCTGCTGGTTGTCTCAGGCCGCGAGGGCCTGCTGTTGCGGCAGGGAGCCGATGGCTCGCTCGTCACCCACGCCGACCTGCGCGGCCTGTCGAAAAGCCCATGGAATGAGATCGTCGTCGACGGGCGCGGCTACATCTACGTCAATGGTGGCGGGCCGGCGCCGGCGGCCGGCCAGCATTTCGGTCCCGGCACCATCGTGCTGGTCACACCGGATGGCGCGGTCAGGCAAGTGGCGGACACTATCGCCTTTGCGAACGGCATGGCGGTGACCCCGGACAACAAGACGCTGATCATTGCCGAATCCCATGCCAACCGGCTGAGCGCGTTTGACATTGCCGCCGACGGTTCCTTGTCCAACAGACGCACCTGGGCCGATCTCGACGGATATCCCGACGGCATCTGCCTCGATGCGGACGGGGCGGTCTGGTATGCCGACGTTCCCAACAAGCATTGCGTGCGGGTGCGCGAAGGCGGTGACGTCTTGCAGACCGTCACCGCCGATCGCGGCTGCTTTGCCTGCATGCTGGGCGCTGCGGACCGGAAAACGCTGTTCATCACCGCCGCCGAGTGGCGCGGCTTCGAGCATATGACAAGCGAGGCCCGCACCGGCCAGGTGCTCGGCATTGAAGCGCCGGCACCGAGTGTGGGGTGGCCTGGCTAGAGTCCCGGCACGCGCTGATAATTGGCGATATCAGCTCGCACTCCGAGCCGGGCGATCGTCTCCTGCGGGTTGAAGGCTATGCGCTCGTGCGCAGCCTTGACGATCGGTACCACATTGTCGACGGCAGCCTGGCTTTCCCATTCGACGATGGTGACGAGGTTGAATTCGCCCGGTCCGGAGAATTGCTCGAGCAGAAAGTCCTGGACGAAGCCTTGCTGCAGACGCAGCAACTCATGCGTCATCTTCACCTTTGCGAGGATTTCATCGCGGGCATTGGCGGGCACCACGAACTTGTCGACCCTGAACACGCTGCCGCCGTTAACATCCTGATTCGTAAAGCTCATATCCATTTGATTCCGTCCTCGACGATGCTGTTTTGCGGCTCTCGGGCGACGGTCTACAATCTCAACCTAAGTTGAGGTCA
Source organism: Mesorhizobium sp. B2-4-18 (assembly GCF_006441385.1). Classification (NCBI taxonomy): domain Bacteria; kingdom Pseudomonadati; phylum Pseudomonadota; class Alphaproteobacteria; order Hyphomicrobiales; family Phyllobacteriaceae; genus Mesorhizobium; species Mesorhizobium sp. B2-4-18. The sequence goes on from NZ_VFUW01000007.1 coordinate 106,991, forward strand.
AGAGCTTTTTTGAGCTACGACATCTCCGATGTGCGCCGGCGTACGACGACACCCAGTTCGTCGCTTTCGCGGGCAATGCGCAGCCGCTCCTCGGCTTCGGTCGCCTCGCGCTGGCGGTCCCACATCGAGGCATAGAGGCCGTGCTTTCGCATCAGCTCGACATGAGTGCCGCGCTCGGCGATCTGGCCGTCCTTCAGCACGATGATCTCGTCGGCGGCAATCACCGTCGACAGGCGGTGGGCGATGACGATGGTGGTGCGGCCCTTGCTGACGAGGTCGAGCGCGGCCTGGATCTCCTGTTCTGTATGACTGTCCAGCGCGGAGGTCGCTTCGTCGAGCATCAGGATCGGCGGTGCCTTCAGGATGGTGCGGGCGATCGCCACGCGCTGCTTCTCGCCGCCGGAAAGTTTCAGCCCGCGCTCGCCAACCATCGACTTATAGCCGTCAGGCAGCTTCTCGATGAACGGCCCGATCTGGGCGAGTTCGGCGGCCTTGCGCACCTCCTCCTCGCCGGCGCCGACACGGCCGTAGCGGATGTTGTAGGCGATGGTGTCGTTGAACAGCACCGTGTCCTGCGGCACCATGCCGAGCACCGCGCGCAGGCTGTCCTGTGTGACATCCCTCACGTCCTGGCCGTCGATCAGAACCTGGCCACCCTGCACGTCGTAGAAGCGGAACAGCAACCGCGAGATGGTCGACTTGCCCGCGCCCGACGGCCCGACAATGGCAACGGTCTTGCCGGCCGGCACCTCGAAGGAGACGCCCTTCAGGATCTTGCGGTTCGGATCATAGGAAAAGTGGACGTCGCGGAACTCGACCTTGCCGGCGCTGACGGCCAACGGCTTGGCGTTGGGCTTGTCGACGATCTCCTGCGGCACGTCGAGGAGGTCGAACATGTGCTCGATGTCGGTGAGGCCCTGGCGGATTTCGCGATAGATGAAGCCGATAAAGTTGAGAGGCACGGAGAGCTGTACCAGCATGGCATTGATGAAAACGAAATCGCCGACGCTCTGGGTGCCGGCCTGCACCTCCAGCGCCGACATGCACATGACGACGACCGTGCCGACGCCGAAGATGAAGCCCTGGCCGAAGTTTAGCCAGCCGAGCGAGGTCCATGTCTTGGTTGCGGCGATCTCGTAACGCGCCATCGAGCGGTCGAAGCGCTCGGCCTCCATGCGCTCATTGGTGAAATACTTGACCGTCTCGAAGTTAAGCAGCGAGTCGATCGCCTTGGTGTTGGCGTCGGTGTCGCTGTCGTTCATGTCGCGGCGGATCGAGATGCGCCAGTCGCTGGCCTTTACCGTGAACCAGACGTAGAGGCAGACGGTGACCGCCACCACGGCCACATATTTCCAGCCATAGGTGAAACCGAATATGCCGGCGGTCAGCGCGAATTCGAGGATCGTCGGCGCGGTGTTGAGCATGATGAAGCGCACGATCGTCTCGATGCCCTTGGTGCCGCGCTCGATGATGCGCGACAGGCCGCCGGTGCGGCGCTCCAGGTGGAAGCGCAGCGACAGCTGATGCATGTGCACGAAGGTGCGGAAGGCAAGCTGGCGAACCGCATGCTGGCCGACCCGGGCAAACAGCGCATCGCGCAGCTGGTTGAAGCCGAGCTGGACGAGCCTCAGCACATTGTAGGCAATGACCAGCATCACCGGGGCAAGCATGAACGATGGCAGCGGCGGTGGCGTTTTGAAGCCGCCCGCCAGCGCATCGGTCGCCCATTTGAAGAAATAGGGACCGGCGACCAGCGTCACCTTGGCGACGACCAGCAGCAGCGTCGCCCAGGTCACCCGCGCCCTGAGATCGGCGCGGTCGGCCGGCCACATATAGGGCCAGAGATTGCGCAGTGTCGTGAGTGTCGAGGTGTCGGCGGAGACGGTTTTTTCGGCCACTTTTCTTGCCTTTTGGGTGAGAGGGTCAGCGGCCGGAGCAGCAGGAATTGATGAGCGCGCCCAGCGATGCCGATACGTCGGCAAGTGCCGCGCGATCGACCGCATAGCGCGATCGCTGACGGTCGGGCTCAAACCGGACGAGGCCCGCCTCGACCAATATTTTCAGATGCTGGGAGATCGTCGACTGGGCCAGAGCGAAACGGTCGACGACCTCACGGCAGCAGCAGGAATTGCTGGCCGACAGATGCCTCAGTATCTCGATCCGCGCCGGATGCGAAAGTGCTGCGAACCGCGCCGCGACAGCGCGGCTGTCCGGCATGCAGCCAGGCAGTGCCGAGGCGGCATGGTCTGGTAAGGGAACGCATTCTGTCATCGTTCATCGGCGATAGACGATGAACGATGACAGGGCAAGCTAGGCCGATGGGTAGATCGCCGGAATTGCCGGTCTATCCCTATTCCGTCTTCATCGGTGCGGTCGTCGCCTGCTCGCCCATTGCCTTGAGGTCGGCGGCTTCGCCTTCCTTCGACTTTTCCGGAACCTTGAACACCTGCCCCGGCCAGATGCGGTTCGGATTCCTGATCTGGTCCTGGTTGGCGAGGTATATGGTGGAGTAGCGCACGCCGTGACCATAGACGCGCCGTGAGATCCGCCACAGTGTGTCGTTGCGCCGAATGATGATCGCGCTGTCGGCATGTTCGAGCTTGGGCGACACGATTTCGGGCACGTCGCTTGGCGGCGTGGCTGCTGCGACGTTAGCCGGAGCCTCGGTGGCTGGCGCGGCGGGAGCCGGCGCGGTCTCGCCCGGAGCAGCGGCGGCAACAGCGGGCGCCGCGGGCTTGGCCTCGGCGGGCTTGGTCTCGGTGGGCTTGATCTCGGCGGGGGCAACGGCGGCGACCGCCTCGCCCGGTTCGCGCTCGAAGGGCACCGCGGCGCGGGCCACCACCTTCACGCCATCGGCATCGAGGCCGTCGACATGGATGGTATAGCTGCCGACCGGAATATCGCGCGTCGCCTCGACCAGGAAATGGCCGTCCGACGAGGTCTGCGCGTCGCCGAGCAGGATGTCGTTGGCGTAGGCGCGCACCTTGCGGCCCGGATCGGCGAGGCCGGCGACAAAGATCTTGTTGCCGTCGATCTCGACTGCCTCGACCACGATCTTTGGTTCGGCCACGGCTGCCGCGGGCGCGGCCGGTGCCGCCGGAGTGGGTTTTGCTTCAACCACGGCTGGCGTGGCCGTCGCCGGCGCGGCGGGCGCTTCAGCAGCAGGAGCGGCAGCCTGGTCGCCGGTTGCCGGCGCCGGCTTTGGCTCAGATGCCGGAACGGTCAGCAGTTCGGCCGGCTTGCCCGGCTCCTCGACCATGGCCAGCACCTGGCCAGCTGCATTCGCGGGCACCGAGACGACTGCGGTCTGCGCCGAGGCGGTCACGACCGCGCCAACCGTCGAACGCAGGGCGATCGTATAGTCGCCGGGCTTCAGCGGATCTTCGAGCACGATGACAAAGGCACCATCGGGACCAGCAACCGTGGAGCCGATCACCGTCGCGCCGTTGAGAATTTCGACCTTCGAGTTGGGCGCCGCGTTGCCGGCAACGACGATCGAGCCGTTGCTCTCGACCCGTACGACATCGAAAGTCGGCGCGATCGGACCCGCCGTCGCGGGCGCCGCAGGCGCCGCAGCGTCGGTTGCAGGTGCTGCCGGGGCCGTCGCCTGAGGTGCCGCGCCCGGCGTGGCCGGCATCGTCGGAGCCGGCAGGCGCCCTTCCGTGCCAGGATCGGCCGGCTTCGGCGCCGCGGGCGGCGTCAACGCCGCGACTTCCGCCGGCGGTGTGCGATGAAGATACGGGTCGAGTGCGCCCGATACATAGGCGGTTCCCGCGGCCGCTACGGTCCCACCCGCCGCGAACAAGAACGCCTTCAATGGATTGATTGCCATGTATTTCCCTGCCCCTTAGCCACCTAACGCCGGTCTAGCGTGTTTTGCCATGACCGACAAGAAAAAGCCCGGCCTTCTCAACCCTAGGGCTTGACCGCGCTTTCAGACCCAATCACCAATCATCGGCATGAACACGATTCGATCCGTTTGCGTCTATTGCGGCTCATCTCCGGGCCGCGATGAAATCTATGTCAAGGCCGGCCACCTGCTTGGACGCTCAATTGCAAAGGCAGGCCTGCGGCTGGTCTATGGCGGCGGCACCAAAGGCATTATGGGCGCCGTCGCCGAAGGCGCGCTCAAGGCCGGCGGCAAGGTGACGGGCATCATTCCGCGCTTCCTGATCAACAAGGAAGCAACCGAAACCGCGCTTGACCGGCTCGACGAGTTGTCGATCACCGACAACATGCACGAGCGCAAACACAAGATGTTCGAGAAATCCGACGCCTTTGTGGCGCTGCCTGGTGGCATCGGCACAGTCGAGGAGATCGTCGAGATCATGACCTGGGCGCAGCTTGGCCATCACCGCAAACCGATCGTCTTCGGCAACGTCAACGGATTCTGGGATCCGATGACGGCGTTGCTTGATCACATGGCGGCGGAAGGCTTCATTCATACCGCGCAGCGTGTGAAGCCGCTGGTCGTCAACGACCCCGAGGCCATCGTCGCCGCCATCATGGTCGCCGGCTCCTCGGTCGACGCACCGACCGAGGGCGTCCAGTCGGTGATCGACAAGATGTAAGGTTACGGGAGTAGAGCAGTAGGTTTGCAGTGTCGGAGCGTACACTTCCCCCTACTGCCTGCTCCCTGCTCCCTCCGAGCAGCTTGCCCCAGGTCGGCGACATTCCCGGCAGCGGCATGATGTTCGAAGTCGGCAGCGATGCCGATGTGCGCGGCCATCTCGCAACCTTGCCACTGGTCAAGGCTGGCATGATGGACATTGCCGCGATCGTGCCACTCAATCCCTATCGGGGATTTGGGCCGAAGCGCTGAGGCCGACGGCCGTGACAATCGAGGTCGTCAGCAGGACCGCCAGGCCGACAAGCGCCTTGCATCTCATCAAGCCACGCGGCACGCTGGCGCTGCCGCTTGCCAAGGGCCGAACGAGCCTTTGACTGACGGGCGACAAATCACAATCGATGAAGGTGCAAATTGCATTCGACCGACTATCTCGACCAACTGTTCGGCCTCGAAGGCAAGCATGCCTTCATCACCGGCGCCAGCCGTGGCCTGGGCCTCGCCTTCGCGGAGGCGCTTGCGAGCGCCGGCGCGCGCGTCACGATCGGCGGCCGCAAGGCCGACGATCTGAAAGCGGCCGCGGACAAGTTGCGCGCCGCGGGCCATTCGATCACGGAAGCGGTGATCGACGTAACCGACACCCAGTCGGTCGACCAGGCAATCGCGGCGGCGGAAACCGGCACCGCACCGATAGACATCCTGGTCAACAATGCCGGCATCCAGCGACGGGCGCCGTTGGAGACCTTCAGCGACGCCGACTGGGACGCGTTGATGGCCACCAACCTGGACGGCGTGTTCAAGGTGAGCCGGGCCGTCGTAAAGGGCATGATCGCGCGCCAAAGGGGGTCGATCATCAATGTCTCCTCGGTGCAGAGCGTGCTCGCACGCCCGTCGATCGCGCCCTATGCGGCGAGCAAGGGCGCCATCACCATGCTGACCAAGTCGATGGCCGGCGAATGGGGCCAGCACGGCGTGCGCGTCAACGCCATCGCGCCGGGCTATTTCAAGACCGAGCTCAACGCCGCGCTGGTCGCCGACGAGACATTCTCCGCCTGGCTGACCGGCCGCACGCCGATGCGGCGCTGGGGCGAAGTGAGGGAACTCGCGGGCGCTGCCGTGTTCCTGGCGTCCGACGCCGCCAGTTTCGTGAACGGACAGATGCTGCTGGTGGATGGCGGGATCACCAGCGTCCTGTAAGGGGGCACGCCGTCACGGAACAGTCACACTAAATCGGGGATGCCGTGCTAGAAATCGCGCTTGGCCGCCCCCGCGACCCCGACCGCATCAGAGACCGGCGAAGCCGCCATGAACATCGCCATCCCCTCCGAAGGCACTGACCTGTCGCCTTACCTGCCCGATGAGCACGGGCTGTTCTTCATCTACCACTTTACCGCTGAGGGCGCGCGCACCAGGGATGCCGCCGCCGCGCATTGGACATGGCGCAGCTACCAGCTTTCCGACATGCGCGCCCGCCACGAGATCGGCGCCGATCAGGCATTGCCGGCGCCGGTGCGCGAAGCCTTCCTGACCGCCAGTCATGGCTGCCACATCGACCTCGAGGATGACTGGCTCTATGGAGATCTGCCGGACCTGCGCCATGATTATTCGGCGGAAGCCGGCGGGCTTGGTCATTTCCGCTTCGCCCTCAACGACACGATGCTGGTCGGCGCCCGCAAACAGCCGCTGCAATCGGTCGACAACATCCGCAAGGCGATCGAGAACGGATCGCGCAAGTTTCGCTCGCCGGCCGAGCTGATCGAGGCTGTCGTCGGCCAGTCGTTCGACGGAATGGCGACGGAACTCGCGGCACTCAGCGACAATCTCGATGGCATCGAGGACCGTATCGTGTGTGACGCATGGCACAATGAGCGGCAGGCGCTGGTCGATGCACGCCGGCATCTGGTGGTCATCCATCGGCAGATGGCGACGCTGACCAACCTGTTTCGCCATCTCGACCATTCGCACCGCAACGACCTGCCGGATTCGATCAACGACATGGCGGCGCGGCTTTCGCACCGCGCACAGACACTGCACTATGACGGCGAGCAGTTGCAGGCGCGCACGCGGCTGCTGCAGGACGAGCTGATGGCCAAGCTGACGACGCAGTCGAACCGGCTGCTTTACGTGCTCTCGGTGATGACGGCGGTGCTGTTGCCGATGACCATCATCTCAGGCCTGTTCGGCATGAATGTCGGCGGTTTGCCGCTGGTCAACACCCCGTTGGGTTTTTGGGTGATCACGGGCGCGTCGCTGCTGATCGCGGGCGTGACCTATCTTTTTGTCAGGCGGCTCGGGCAGATGTAGCCCGGCGCGCCGTCGCCAGCATGGACCAGGAATAGACCGCAAGAGCCGCCCAGATCAGGGCAAAGGCGATGGCCTGCGTGGTGCCGAACGGCTCGTCGAAGATCAGCACGGCAATCAGAAACACCATGGTCGGCGCTATGTACTGCATGATGCCGATGGTCGAGAGGCGCAGCAGCTTGGCGCCAAAGGCGAACAGCAGCAGCGGCACGGCCGTCACCGGCCCGCAGCCGATGAGCAGCGCGGTGTCGGTGCCATTGCTGGAGACGAAATGGTCCTGTCCGGTGGTGATAAGGAAGACGATGTAGCCCAGCGCCGGCACCGACAGCAAAAGCACTTCGAGCAGGAAGCCCTGGCTGGGACCGATCGGCAGCGTCTTGCGGAAGAAGCCGTAGGCGGCGAAGGAAAACGCCAATGCCAGCGACACCCAGGGCAGTTTGCCGCCGTCGATTGTCAGCACGGCGACGGCGACCGCCGCAAGCACCACCGCCGCGATCTGCAACCGGTCGAGCCGCTCGCCGAGCAGCAGTGCGCCGACCACGACGTTCACCAGTGGGTTGATGTAATAGCCCAATGCCGTCTCGACGGTGCGGTCGACCGCGATCGCCCAGACATAGATGCCCCAGTTGACCGAGATCAGCGCCGCCGTCAGCCCCGCCATGGCGATGGTGCGAGGCGAGCGGATCGCCACCTTGAAGTCGGCCGTGCGGCCGGCCCAGACCAGGACCGCCGCGGCAATCGGCACCGACCAGACGATGCGGTGTGCAATCACCTCGGCAAGCGGCAGATGCGCCACCGCCTTCATGTAGAAGGGCAGCAACCCCCACAAGAGATAGGCACCCAGCGCCAGCAAGAAGCCGCGGCGGGCTTTCGATTCTGCATCGGGGGTAATTGCTTCAGCGGCCATGGCTCAACGCTATGGCCCAGTAATCTTGGCAAGACCATCGCAAAGTTCTGATGGATCAATGGACTTTCGCTGATGGTTCAAACTTACTCCGCCGCCACCAGCCCCGCCATCTCGCGATTCTTCATCAGCTTGTAGACGATCGAATCCATTAGCGCCTGAAACGACGCGTCGATGATGTTTTCCGAGACCCCGACCGTCCACCAGCGCGCGCCGGTACCGTCATGCGATTCGATGAGCACGCGGGTGATGGCCTCGGTGCCGCCATTGAGGATCCGCACCTTGAAGTCGGCAAGCTCGAGATCCGCGATCTCGTTCTGGTATCTGCCGAGATCCTTGCGCAGCGCAATGTCGAGCGCGTTGACGGGGCCATGGCCCTCGGCCACCGACATCTTCTCCTCGCCCTCGACCAGCACCTTGACCACTGCTTCCGACACCGTCTTCAACTGGCCATTGGCATCGAAGCGGCGTTCAATCATGCAGCGGAACGAGGTGACGTGGAAGAATTCGGGCAGGCCATGCAGCATCTTGCGCGCCAGGAGTTCGAAGGAGGCGTCGGCGCCCTCATAGGCGTAGCCCGAGGCCTCACGCTCCTTGACCACCGATATCAGGGCGTCGAGCCGATGGTCGTCCTTCGGCACATCGATGCCGCGCCGCTTCAACTCGGCGAGGAAATTGGCCTTGCCGCCCTGGTCGGAGACCATGACGCGGCGGCGGTTGCCCACGGCCTGCGGCTCCACATGCTCATAGGTCGCCGGCTCCTTGGCCAGCGCCGAAGCGTGGATACCCGCCTTGGTGGCAAAGGCGGAGGAGCCGACATAGGGCGCCTGCGCTTCCGGAGCGCGGTTCAACAATTCGTCGAAAGCGCGCGACAGGCGCGAAATGCCGGTCAGCGCTTCGGCTGAGATTCCCGTCTCGAAGCGGTCGGCGAAAGCCGGCTTCAGCGCCAGTGTCGGCACGATCGAGATCAGATTGGCGTTGCCGCAACGTTCGCCGATGCCATTCAGCGTGCCTTGGATCTGGCGCACGCCGGCCTCGACGGCGGCAAGGGAATTGGCCACCGCCTGGCCGGTGTCGTCATGGGCATGGATGCCGAGCTGCTCGCCCGGAATGCCGGCGGCAATGACCTTCTCGACGATTGCCCGCACTTCCGAGGGTTGCGTGCCGCCATTCGTGTCGCATAGCACCACCCAGCGCGCACCGGCGTCGTAGGCCGTTTTCGCACAAGCGAGCGCATAGTCCGGATTGGCCTTGAAGCCGTCGAAGAAATGCTCGCAATCGACCATTGCTTCCTTGTCCGAAGCGACCGATGCCTCGACGGACACTTTTATGGAGTCGAGGTTCTCCTCGTTGGTGCAACCGAGCGCCACGCGAACATGGTAGTCCCAGCTCTTGGCGACGAAGCAGATGGCGTCCGATTTCGATTGGACAAGCGCCGCCAGCCCCGGATCGTTGGAGGCTGAGACCCCGGCCCGCTTGGTCATTCCGAACGCAACGAATTTTGCGCGTGCCGTGCGCTTCTGCTGGAAGAATGCAGTGTCGGTCGGATTGGCGCCGGGATAACCACCTTCGACATAGTCGAAGCCGAACTCGTCGAGCAGTTTGGCAATCGCGATCTTGTCCTCGACCGAAAAGTCGATGCCCGGCGTCTGCTGGCCGTCGCGGAGCGTGGTGTCGAAGAGATAGAGGCGCGCGCGGCTCATCGTCATTTGCCCGCAAACTTGTCCGTCGCGCGGATCAGCCGGTCGAGGATGCCCGGCTCCGAATAGGCATGACCGGCGCCTTCGATCAGATGAAAGTCCGCCTTCGGCCAAGCCTTGTGCAGCGCCCAGGCGTAGCGCGCCGGGCACGGCATGTCGTAGCGGCCGTGAACGATGGTGCCGGGGATGTCCTTGAGCTTCCCGGCATCGCGCAGCAACTGTCCCTCCTCGAGCCAGCCGGCATGGACGAAATAGTGATTTTCGATGCGGGCGAAGGCGACGGCATAGTCGTCCTCGCCGAACGGACCGCTGGTTTCGGGTTCAGGAAGCAGCGTGATCGTCTCGCCTTCCCACAGGCTCCAGGCGCGGGCGGCCTCGATCTGCACCTTTCGGTCGGACCCGACCAGCCGCTTGCGGTAGGCGGCCATCATGTCGCCGCGCTCGGCCTGCGGGATCGGCGCCAGGAAACGCTCCCATTTGTCGGGGAACATCTCCGAGACGCCGAATTGATAGTACCATTCGAGCTCGGCGCGGGTCAGCGTGTAGATGCCGCGCACCACCAGTTCGCTGACGCGATCAGGGTGTGTCTCGGCATAGGCGAGCGCCAGCGTCGAGCCCCAGGAACCGCCGAACACCAGCCAATTATCGAAGCCGGCCATTTCGCGCAGTCGCTCGATGTCGGCAACGAGATGCCATGTCGTGTTGGCCTCCAGCGAGGCGTTTGGCGTCGATTTTCCGCAGCCGCGCTGATCGAAAAGGATGACGTCGTAGAGCTTGGGGTCGAACAGCCGCCGGTGTTTTGACGAAATGGTGCCGCCCGGTCCACCGTGCAGGAACACGGCCGGCTTGGCGCCCTTGGTGCCCGACCGCTCCCAATAGACCATATGGCCGTCGCCGACATCGAGCATCCCCGAGTCGAACGGTTCGATTTCCGGGTAGAGGGTGCGCAAGCTCATATTTTCAGGCCCTGTTGCGGCCAGTTGGCCGTTTCGTAATCGGGGTGTTGGAAGGAGATGATCTGCTCCTGCCGCGCGTAATAATCGGGATCCTGGTGGACAGGCTGGTCGAAGATCGTCTCGACCCAAGGCAGCCGTGCCGCATAGTTGACCTGGATCCGCGGCGCCAGATCCGAGCGGTCGTCGAAGGCGCCGATGGCGATCTCGAGCCCGCCGGGCTGCCGGTAGGTCAGCGGCGTGCCGCAACGGGCGCAGAAGCCGCGATCGATGTTGACCGAAGACTGGAAATAACTTGGTTCTTCATGGGTCCATTCGACGCCATCCTTGGGTACCGTCACCAGCGCGCCGAAGAAGGAGCCGAACTGTTTCTGGCACATGCGGCAATGGCAGATGGACGCACGTCCCAGCGCCCCCTTGATGCGGAAGCGCACGGCGCCGCATTGGCAGCCGCCGGTTCGGACAGTTTCGGTCATGGTCTTTCCTCCGGCGGCCATTGGTCGGTGTCGTGGTCGGGATGCTGATAGGAGACGAGCTCGGCGAGATAAGGAGCCGAGCCGATATCCGCCATCGTGTCCTCGCCCGGCAATCGCGGAATGGAATCCACATAGGGCAGTTTTGCTTCCGTGCCCCACTGGATGGTCGGCGCGATACCAGCCGGATCGTCGAAGGCGGCGATCGCCAGAGCCATGCCGTCGGGCGCCTCGAAGGTCAGCGGCGTGCCGCATTCGGCGCAGAAACCGCGCCATGCTGCATTGGAGGAACGGAACCGCTTGGGTTCGCCGCGCGTCCAGTCGACCTTGGCGCCGCGCACCGAGACCAGCGGCAGGTAGAAATTGCCGCTGGCCTTCTGGCACATGCGGCAGTGGCAGACCGAGGCGTCGCCGAGCGCGCCTTCGACGCGGAAGCGCACCGCACCGCACTGGCAGCCGCCTGTGTAGACTGGCCGGTTGTCGAGGCTCATCGGTTTTCACTCCGGATCATGGCAGACCGCCTCGACATTGTTGCCGTCGGGATCGAGGACGAAGGCGCCGTAATAGTTGGGGTGATAGTGCGGACGCAGGCCCGGTCCGCCATTGTCCTTGCCGCCGGCTGCAAGGGCGGCGGCGTGGAAGGCGTCGACCTCGGCGCGGCTGCGCGCGGTGAAGGCGACGTGCTGATGATCTCGGGGCTTTTCCCTGGCCGCGCTCAACCAGAACACCGGCCGGTCGCGGCCATAGCCGCCGACCTTGGCGCCACCAGTGTATTCCTGCGGCACCATATAAAGCAGCGAGCCACCCAGCGGCGCCATCGCCTTGTCGTAGAAAGCCTTGGAGGCATCGAAATCGGAAACGGTGATGCCGAGATGGTCGATCATGAAACGAGCTCCTCCGTTGCTGGTTCCGGCACGTTGGCGCCGGCCAGACCGGCCGCGATAACGATGTGCTGGCAGACATTGTCGATATCGCGGATCACGTCGTCATTCCAGAAGCGCAGGATGGTCCAACCGCTGGCGCTCAGATAAGCGCTTCTTGCCTGATCGCGTTTTGAATGTTCCGCGTCGGCATGCTGGCTGCCGTCAACTTCGACTATCAAGCGATGAGCCGAGCAAGCAAAGTCAACGATATAAGGCCCAATCAGCACCTGCCGCCGAAAGCTCATTCCCATCAGCCGGTGAGCACGCAACTCATTCCAAAGCTTCAGCTCGGCATCGGTCATGACGCGCCGCATGGATTTTGCATTCTTGCGTTGACGGGACGGAACGAGATCGTGCCCCATCAAACACCCCTTCGCCAGCAATTAGCGAAATCGGCGACGAGAGCTGATCTCCCCCCTTGCGGGGGAGATGCCCGGCAGGGCAGAGGGGGGTGCTGTCCCGCCGATCTATCAGCTTGCGACCACTGCCTTCTCAATAAATGTTTGCGGCGAGGGTGAACAAACGGAAACGCCGGTGTTCCGTCACACCCCCCTCTGTCCTGCCGGACATCTCCCCCGCAAGGGGGGAGATCGGCTGTCACCGGCGCCCCCGCCAAAACCGCAAAGGCGCCTGGCGCCACCCTCACCGCTTCACCTCCCACGTCGTCAGGCGCTCGCCGGTGACCGGGTCCTTGCCATCCTTCAACTGCACGCCCTTAGCCAGAAGTTCATCGCGGATGCGGTCGGCCTCGGCCCAGTTCTTGGCGGCGATGAACTGCAGGCGCCTGGCGATGGTTTCCGCAATCGCGGCCTCGTCGACCTTGGCCGCGCCGACGTCGAAACCGAGGAATGCGAGCGAGGTTTTCAAGGAAGCCGCGGCGCCATTCTCGCCAGCGCCGCTGAAGTCGGTTGCCTCACCGGCAAGCTGGGTCAGTTGCTGGAAGGCCGCGTAGGTCGCAAGATCATCCGACAGCGCCTCCACGACTTCCGCCGGCACCTGGCTTCCCGCAGCCGGCGCCAGGTCCGACGCGCGTTTCCATTTGCGTAGCGTGTTCTCCGCCTCCTCAAGCTTGCGCACGGAAAAGTCGATCGGCTCGCGGTAGTGCGTCATCAGCATCGCCAGCCGCAGCACCTCGCCAGGCCATCTGCGGCCGCCGAAGGTCTCGGTCTCGAGCAATTCGTGGATCGAATAGAAATTGCCGAGGCTCTTCGACATTTTCTGGCCCTCGACCTGCAGGAAACCATTGTGCATCCACACATTGGCCATGACATCGGTGCCGTGGGCGCAGCGCGACTGGGCGATCTCGTTCTCATGATGCGGGAAGATCAGATCGAGGCCGCCGCCATGGATGTCGAAGACCTCGCCGAGATAGGCGGCCGACATGGCCGAGCATTCGATATGCCAGCCGGGCCGGCCCCTGCCCCATGGACTTTGCCAGCCGGGCTCTTCCGGCGATGACAGTTTCCACAGCACGAAATCGCCGGGGTTCCTCTTGTGGGCCTCGACGGCGATGCGGGCACCGGCCTGCTGCTCGTCGAGATTGCGCTTCGACAATTGACCATAGTCCGGCATCGAGGCCGTATCGAACAGAACTTCGCCTGCCGCGACATAGGCATGGCCGCGTTCGATCAGGCTTTTAATCAAGGTGATCATATCAGCCTTGCCGTCGGCGCGGGGTTCGACGAATTCGGTGGCGCGCGGTTCGACCGTCGGCTCCAGGCAACCAAGCGTGGCGACATCCCTGTGAAACTGGTCGGCCGTTTTCTCGGTCACCCGTCGGATCGCTTCGTTGAGCGAAAGGGTTCCCGAAGCGATCTCGCCGCCGAAATCGCGCAGCGCCCGCGCGTTGATCTTGTCGTCGACGTCGGTGATGTTGCGCACATAGGTCACGTGCGTCTCGCCGTAGAGGTGGCGCAATAAGCGGAACAGCACGTCGAACACGATCACCGGCCTGGCGTTGCCGATATGGGCGAAGTCGTAAACGGTCGGGCCGCAGACATACATGCGCACGGCAAGCGGATCGATCGGCACGAAGCCCTCTTTCGTGCGCGTCAGCGTGTTGTAGAGGCGCAGGCCCTTTGATGCGTCAGACATTCCATGCTTCCCGTTCAGAACTTCTTGTCTGGATGGAGCCAGCCCAGCGCCGAGGCGCAAATCAGGTTCCAGCCTGCTGGCCGGGGCGTTTGTCCACTCTGGGGAAGATGAGGCGAAAACGTCCGGACCAGCGCGAGGCTAGCCAATAATGCAAATGCCACAAATGGCGAAAGACGTTTTCATCGGCGGCTTTATCGCCCTGACCAGTGTTGCCGTCAAGTCGCGGATCCCGGGAAAAGGTAGCGAGGGCTGGCAAACGCATCGCCCGGTCACGCGGAATCAGTCAGTGAAACATTTTATTAAACATGTCGGCACAGTCATGAAACATTCGCCGGCTAGATCACCACGCGTCACGATTTGGTCGGAATCAACCAGCAAACGCAGACACGGAAATGTTACCAGGGAAGAGAAACATGCCTCGAAGCAAGCAGGAAGCCAACCGCGCCAAGCAACCGGCGCTGGCCAACCACTATCGCGCAATCGGCCCGGCCGCCATCGTCGCCGCCCTTCTTCACACCGCCAAGAAGAAGAAGCCGGCGCAGAAGATCGTGTCGCCTCGCGCTGCCTGAGATGACGCGGCTGGCGCAATCGCCGACGATGAGGGCGAGAACAGGCGTCGTGAACTTAGACTTCGACCGGCTTCGCTAGAACAGCGTCATCTGACTGTCGTCCGCGCTAGGTTTCTGGCGCCTGACCTTCTCGGGTTCCGGCCCGATTTCGCCCCTCTCTTGAATCTCCGGTCCAGTGTTGGCAACCTTGTTGACGAGGTCGGAGACAGGGATCGCCTCGAAGAAATCGGGCTGCGCCGGCCGCAGCAAATCGACGACATCGCGCGGTTCGAGCGTGCGGCAATCCAGCCAACGGGCAAAGTCAGAAATATCGACCACCACCGGCATGCGGTCATGGATATGGGCGATATCGGCGTTGGCGTTGACGGTCAGGATAGCGCCGGTGTCCATCTCTGAGCCACCGGGCTCGGCATAGGTTTCGATCAGACCTGCAAAGGCGATCAACCCGCCATGCCTGGGCCGGATCCAATAGGGTTGCCCCTTCTTGCCTCCGGTCTGCCGCCATTCGTAGAAACCGGACGCCGGCACCAGCGCGCGGCGATGGCGCATGGCGGCCTTGAACGGGGCCTTCTCGATCGCACCTTCGGAGCGCGCGTTGAACAGCAGCGGAAACTCCCTGGTGTCCTTCACCCAAGCTGGGATCAGGCCCCAGCGCACCAGCATCGGCTGCCGGTCCGGCAGGTTGGAGCCCGGGGCTCGCGGCACGCCAGCGGTCACCATCAGGACCGGCTGTGTCGGTGCGATGTTGTAGCGGGCCGGGAAATCCTCCAGCTCCGCAAGGCCCAGCAAGGCAGCGGTCTGGTCCGGCGTGGCGGTCAAGGCAAAACGTCCGCACATGATCGATTGTGTCTTTCGAATAGTTCGGTGTTGAAAGTGGCGATCGAACCGGCGTTGCGCAACCGCTAAAGCTTGCCCATGCTGTCGGTCCACAAAAGACCTGTCTCAAATGAGTTGATCAAGGATCGATGGACACAGCACGCAAGGTACTTCCGGCCGTTTCCGTAGCCGTCGTGCGCGGCGACACCGTACTCTTGGTCAAGCGGGCGCGTTCGCCCTCGCAAGGGCTCTACGCCTTTCCCGGCGGTAAGGTCGAAGCCGGCGAGACGCTGGAGGACGCGGCACGGCGTGAACTGATGGAAGAGACCGGCTTGCGCGCCGCCGGCTTTCGCCCGCTTCGGGAAATCCACATCGACGGCAGGCAAGACAGCCACCCGGTCGATTATCTCCTCACGGTCTTCGGCGCCATTTATGCCGGTGGCGAGGCCGAGGCCAGCGACGACGCCGAGACAGCTGCCTTCTATACACTCAAGGAGATGACCCTGCTGCCGCTCGCCGGCTCGGTGTTCGCGGTCGCCGAGGAACTCCTCGGTCCCGTTCAAGCCCGCTGACACGGCACTGAAAAACCGCCTTGCAGGCGACAAATTGTTTCGTCACAAGGCTTATGTTGTCTCGCCAGCCACGACGTCTCGGGCCATCAGGCAGACCACAAGGCCTAAGCCGCCAGGCAGAGGAGGTTTATGAATCGTCCGTCAATGCTCGTTGCCATTTGCCTTGCCGTCAGCGCGATGGTCCCGGCGCGGCCTGCCTTCAGTGCCGAGTCGCCGTTCGAGCCGGGGCTGATGCGATTGGCGGAAGTTCTTGGGTCGCTGCATTTCCTGCGCAATCTGTGCGGGGAGAAGGGCGACCGGTGGCGTGGCGAGATGGAAAAACTGCTCGATTCGGAAAACCCGGACCCAGAGCGCCGCGCCCGCCTCATCGCCAGCTTCAATCGCGGCTACCGTTCCTTCGGCGGCACTTACACCCAGTGCACCGCTTCGGCCACTGAAGCCATCAGCCGTTACATGAAAGAAGGCCAGACGCTGTCGCGCGATATCGCCTCGCGGTACGGCAACTGAGCATTTATCAACAGATATCAGGCCCGTCGCCAGGGATCTCGATATATCCGGCTTGTGGCCGCCCACATCTTGGTGCAATTCTGATGTTGCACTTCTGCAACAGCGTTAATCAAACGTTATCACGCGAAGGCGCAATTAACTCAAACTGAAGGTTTTCGCCCCGCAGGCCAGCCTAATCGGCTAAGTTTGATCCGGGTTGAAACGCAGCTTCGCCAAACACGGTTGGCTCCTGTAAATGACGATCAAAAAAATGTCGCATTTACAGACACTTACTTGGAGCTGCCTATGAATGGAACAGATCAAGCCTGATCCACACTGATGGCTTGCCGCTTGGAAGGGTGGACATCGCTTATGGAACATGCTGCCAACGACATCGACGCGCTGGTCAGGGAAGAGAAGCGCCTGACGGCGGTTGAGAGCCACAGCGAAGCCTGGGCGGAAGGCCTCTCGGCCGGCATTGAGCCAGAAATCATCGCCGAGGCGGCCCTTGAGACGGCATTCGGTGAAATGTTGCGCGCCAACGGCGAAACCTCGGCCCTTGCCCTGCTCGACCGCATGCGCGAGAAGGTGATCGCAGGCGCCTTCGAACCTGAGCGGCTGCGGCACTGAACCGATATCAGGTTCTCTGACGATCGAATGCCGTTCGGGTGTCATGCCCGGAAGTAGGGAGATACGGGCAGTGAATTTTCCGATGTCAGGCAAGCCGAAGGGCTTGGGCCTCTACATCTGCCTCGCTGCTTGCTGTGCCGCGGTTGCCTTCACGACTTGCCTGGCCAGCAGTCCGGCTCAAGCGCTGAGCGAGATCAAACGCGAAGAGCTCCCCGCGCCAGCCACACCGTCGGAGGACGATGTTTCGCCGCCCGGAAGCGTGATTCCCATGCCTGACCCGGTGGGAACGCCGCCTTCGACAAGCCAGCCGGCCGCTCCCGACGCCGCTGAGCCGGACAGCCCATCGGATGGCGGCAGCAACAGGCCGCGTGTCGATCCCGAGGCACCTCTGCCGGAAGTCGTCTATGATCTCGGCAAGCTGCCCGAGCCCGTGCGGCGCATGCATGACTTGATCATCGAGGCCTGCAAGAGCGGCGACATCGAGAAGCTCAGGGCTTTGATCGGCAAGGGCGACAGCATGACCCAGCTGTCGCTGGCCGACATCGACGGCGACGCCATCACCTTCCTCAAGGGGCTGTCCGGCGACCCTGATGGCCAGGAGATCCTGGCCATTCTGGAGGAAGTGCTTTCCGCAGGCTACGTCCATGTCGATGCAGGCACGCCACAGGACCTCTATGTCTGGCCGTATTTCTTCGCGCTGCCGCTGGACAAGCTCGACGCCAAGCAACGGGTCGAGCTGTTCAAGATCGTCACCGCGGGCGATTTCGACGACATGAAGCAGTTCGGAGCCTACATCTTCTATCGCGTCGGCATTACGCCAGCCGGGCAATGGACCTTCTTCGTCGCCGGCGACTGAAGGCCCCCTGGTTGCGCCAGGATGCGAACAGCATCGTGGACGATGTTGCTATTTGAGCGGGCCGGCAGGTTTTGCACTGACGTCGGCATCCGGGCAAATGCGAATGCTTTCGTTTCGAAGAATCGAAATAGCACCGCTAGCGCACGCGACGTGTCCGGATTGATGTTGCAGATACGATGCAAAACACAGCCCGGGAGGACAATTCAGCCGGCAGTCAGAAGGATACCTGACCGAATTCCCTGGCGAGATTCTGGATAAGCAATTTCTCGCGCGTCGTAAGCCGTGTCTGATCGACAAAGCGCCAATTGCGCTCGTACAACGCAAATGCTTCGTTGGCCGGGATCAGTCGCGCGACATCGCGATTCCACAGGAGCGCTTGCAGCTCTGGAAACTCGACGGTCAATCATAGGCGCGACATGTGTCTGCATGATGCCTTGAACATAATGTGGAACGCTTAAAAATCAAAGACGTGACGCACAGCCACAGGTGGCTAACCCGGCAGCGCCTCGGAAAACTCCACCGCCGTCCCCTGGCCTGGCGTCACGATTTCGCCGTTCCACATAATGCGCTGACCGCGAATGACCGTGCCGACCGGCCAGCCCGTGACCTGCTTGCCGTCATAGGGGGTCCAGCCGGCTTTCGAGCCGGCTTGCGCGTTGGTGATGGTCTCGCGCCGCTTCATGTCGACAATGGTGAAGTCGGCGTCATAGCCGGCGGCGATGCGGCCTTTTCTGGCCATGCCGAAGATGCGCTGCGGGCCATGGCTGGAGAGATCGACGAAGCGCTGCAGGCTCAGCCGACCGGCGTTGACATGGTCGAGCATGATCGGCACCAGCGTCTGCACGCCGGTCATGCCCGACGGCGAGGCCGGATAGGGTTTTGCCTTCTCGGCCAGCGTGTGCGGCGCGTGGTCGGAGCCGAGCACGTCGACGATGCCTTGCGCTATGCCAAGCCAGACGCCGTCGCGATGGCGTTTGTCCCGCACCGGCGGGTTCATCTGGATCAGCGTGCCAAGCCGCGCATAGTCGTCGGCGCTCAGCGTCAGATGGTGCGGCGTGGCTTCACAGGTCGCAACATCCTTGTGCTGTTCGAGGAACAGGATCTCCTCGGCGGTCGAGATGTGCAGGACATGGATGCGGGCACGAACGGCGCGCGCGATGCGCACCAGCCGTTCGGTGCAGCGCAAGGCGGCGATCTCGTCACGCCAGACCGGATGCGATGACGGATCGCCCTCGACGCGCTCGTCCAGGCGCTCGCGCAGCCGGAACTCGTCTTCCGAATGAAAAGCGGCGCGACGGCGGGTATTCCTCAGGATCGAGGCGACGCCTTCATCGTCCTCGACCAGCAGGTCACCGGTGGACGATCCCATGAAGACCTTTATTCCCGCAGCCCCCGGCAAACGTTCGAGCTCGCCGACGTCCCTGGCATTGTCGCGAGTACCGCCAACCCAGAAAGCAAAATCGCAATGCATGCGGCCGCTGCCGCGCCGGACCTTGTCGGCAAGCGTTGCCTCGCTGGTGGTCAGCGGATTGGTGTTGGGCATTTCGAACACGGCGGTGACACCGCCCAGCACCGCGGCCCGCGAACCCGTTTCCAGGTCTTCCTTGTGTTCCAGTCCCGGCTCACGGAAATGCACCTGGCTGTCGACGACACCGGGCAGGATATGCAGGCCCCGGCAGTCGATTGTCTCGCCAGCCGATGCCTGGCGCAGATCGCCGATCGCGGCGATGCGCCCGCCCCTCACACCAATGTCGCGCAGTCCTTCGCCGTCATGATTGACCACTGTGCCGCCTGTCAGGATGAGGTCGTAGGTCATGGTGATGCTCTCTTGCGGGGGGAGTGTCAGCGGCTTACGTAATGGCCAACCGTTTTGCAAGATCAGGCTTTTAATCCGCCCCATGCCCTTTGCCCTGCTGAAAGATCGCGCGCTCATCACCGTCTCCGGCCCCGATGCCGAGCATTTTCTGCAGAACATCGTGACCACCGATCTCGATACGCTTGGCAATGGCGAGGCAAAGCCGGGCGCGCTTTTGACGCCGCAAGGCAAGATCCTGTTCGACTTCCTGATCTCACGGGCAGGCGAAAACGCCTTCCGCATCGAATGCCGTGCCGATATTTCAGACGATTTCATTCGCCGGCTGATGCTCTACAAGCTTCGCGCCAAGGTCGAGATTGCGAAGTCGGGACAGGCACTTGTCACTGTCGCCTGGGGAAAAGAGTCAATGGCCTCAGAAAGTGATTCAACCGCGCTTGCCGACAGGCGCTTTGGCGACGAAGGCGTCACGCGCTTCCATGCCGGCACCGCAGACGCTGGCGACATTGGCGCGTGGCAGGCCTTTCGCATTGCCCACGGCGTCGCCGAGAGCGGGGCCGACTATGCACTTGGCGATGCGTTCCCGCATGACGTGCTGCTCGACGAAATGGGCGGCGTCGGCTTCAAGAAGGGCTGCTATGTCGGCCAGGAGGTCGTCTCGCGCATGCAGCATCGAGGCACCGCCCGGCGGCGCGTGCTGATTGTCCAGGCTGGGCTTCCCCTGCCGTCTGCGGGTGCCGAGCTAACCGTCGGCGGGCGGCCGGTCGGCACGCTCGGCTCGAGTGCTACCGTGACAGGGCTCGCCATCGCCCGTATCGACAGGGTGAAGGCGGCGCTCGATACCGGTCAGCCGATCCTGGCGGGTGACGTACCGGTGACGCTCATCATCCCCAGTTGGGCCAAATTCAGCTATCCGCAGGAAATCGCCGGCGCGGAGGAAGCCTGATGGCGGCAGACCGCGCCGGTGCGCCGCCACGGGCATGGCAGCGTATGCTGTCCGGCCGCCGGCTCGACCTTCTCGACCCTTCGCCGCTCGACATCGAGATCTCGGACATCGCCCATGGGCTTGCCCGCGTCGCCCGCTGGAACGGCCAGACCAGCGGCGAGCACGCCTTTTCGGTTGCCCAGCATTCACTGCTGGTTGAGGCACTGTTCGACGAGCTGGTGCCCCAGGCTTCGGCCGACGACCAACTGGCGGCGCTGCTGCACGATGCGCCCGAATATGTCATCGGCGACATGATCTCGCCATTCAAGTCGGTGATGGGCGGCAGCTACAAGGACTGCGAAGTGCGCCTGCAGCGCGCCATCCATCTGCGCTTCTCGCTGCCGCCGGAACCGGGTGCCATCCTGCGCAAGGAGATCAAGCGCGCCGACCAGATCGCCGCCTATTTCGAGGCGACGCTGCTTGCCGGGTTTTCGACCGCCGAGGCGACCGAGTTCTTCGGCCGGCCGCGCGGTTTTTCCGCCGAGCGCTTCGACTTCGCGCCACGCTCGGTGACCTCAGCGCAGAATGCGTTCCTGAAGCGGTTTTCGGCGATCGAGAAGTCGCGGCATCACGTTCCGACGTCCGCGCTAGGATAGAAAACGCTAAATTAACCGGAAGCGTCAACAGTGTGGTGTTCGATCAAGCATCGCAGGGGCGCCTCATGCCCGTCGTGGATGTCAAGGGTGGTTCGGTCGTCCCGGAACGGGCGGCCGGAGGCATGGAACATCAGCGCCGCATGCAAGATGAGCTGCGCGAGCAGAACGAACGCTTTTCAGCTGCTGTCGAAAACATGTCGCATGGCCTGTGCATGTTCGACGCCGACGAGCGCATGATCATCTGCAACGGCAATTATATCAACATTTTCCGCCTCGACGCCAAAATGGTACGGCCAGGCATTCGCTTCGTCGATATCCTGCGGCACAGCGTCGATATCGGGGTTGCCTCGCAAAGCGCCGAAGAACTCTACGCGATCCGCAAGCCCTATATCGACCAGGCAAAACCCTCAACTTACGAGGAGACGCTGTCTGACGGCCGCATCATCAACATCTCGCACCGTCCGCTTGCCCTGGGTGGATGGGTTTCGATCTACGAGGACATCACCGAAAAGCGGCGCGCCGAGCAGGATCTCAAGGAGCAGCATCGCCGTTTCGACGCGGCACTCGCCAACATGTCGCAAGGCCTGCTGATGTACGACGCCGACGGCAAGATGATTGTGCGCAACAGGCGTTTTCTGGAGCTCTACAACGTCACTGCGGAGGACTTCCCGCTTGGAACGACGCACCGCAACGCGCTCGAACGATTGCTGGAACTCGGCATCTACATGAAGATCGACGTCGACAGCGAAGTCGCCAAAACCGAAGCCTGTCTGGCGGCGGCAAAGACGCATTCGGCCTACCGGCATCTGACCGACGGCAGGACGGTTCTGGTCACACGCCGGCCGATGAGCGGCGGCGGCTGGGTGGTGACTTTCGACGACGTGACCGAGCGCCGCCGGACCGAAGAGCGCATGACCCATCTTGCGCATCACGACACGCTGACCGGACTGCCCAACCGCTCGAAGTTTCGCGAACGGCTCGATCTTGCGCTGGAGGACGCGGCAGCCAAGCCGTTGGCGATCTTCTCGCTCGATCTCGACCGCTTCAAGGCGGTCAACGACACCTGGGGGCACCCCGCAGGCGACTGGCTGCTGAGAAGCGTAGCCGAGAGGCTGCGGCATTGCGTCCGTAACGAAACAGACATCGTCGCCCGCTTCGGCGGCGACGAGTTCGTCGTCATGCAGTTCCATTTCAAGGGCATTGGCGATGCCGAAAAACTGGCAAAGCGCATCGTCGAAGCAATCGCAAAACCATTTAGAGACAAGAGCCGGGACATGCATGTCGGCATCAGCATGGGCATTGCCGTTTTCCCCAACGACGGCAGGGACGCCGACACGCTGCTGAAAAACGCGGATACGGCGCTCTACCGGGCGAAGAGCGAAGGACGAAACCTGTATCGCTTCTTCGAGCCCGGAATGGATGCTGTCGTGCAGGCCCGCAGGGCGCTTGAAGTAGACCTCGAGGCAGCACTGCCGCGCCAGGAGTTCGATCTCCATTTCCAGCCCATCATGAACATCACGTCCGGCGAAATCACCGGCGCGGAAGCCTTGATGCGCTGGCATTCACCAGGGCGTGGCACTGTCGCGCCGGACGACTTCATCCCGGTCGCCGAAGAGACCGGGCTGATCGTGCCGCTCGGCGAGTGGGCGCTGAGGAAAGCCTGCGCAGAGGCCGCAAGCTGGCCACCCGGCCTACGCATTGCGGTCAATGTCTCGGCCGTGCAGCTTAAAAGCAACGGGTTTGCCCGCGGCGTGATCTCGGCGCTGGCTTTTTCCGGCATTCCGGCTGGACGCCTAGAGCTGGAGATCACCGAAACCGTGCTGATGGACGAAAGCACGGCCGTGCTGAAAACGCTGCGCCAGTTGCGTGAGCTCGGCATCCGCATCGCCCTGGACGATTTCGGCACCGGCTATTCCTCGCTCGGCTACCTCAGGCGTTTTCCGGTCGACAAGATCAAGATCGACCGATCATTCATTCGCGACATGGGCAACCGCGACACGGCGGCCATCGTTCGGACCATCATCGGGCTGGGTGCCGAGCTTGGCATCGTCGTCACGGCCGAAGGCGTCGAGACGGAGGCGCAACTCGACATGCTGCGCGACAATGGCTGTGTCGAGGCGCAAGGCTATCTGATCGGCGTGCCGTCGAAGCCGGCCGACATCCAGCGCCTGCTGAAGTCGCGTGCGACACGCAGCCAGACCGGCTGATGGCGTCAGCGCAAGTCAGCGCAGCGTTTCCAGGTATTTCTCATGGAAGCTGACATAGCCGGGCTCGACCACCTTCAGATGCCGCTCGATCAGCGCATGAAACCGCGGCAATTGGTGAAACGGAACGCCGGGATAGGCATGATGCTCGGCATGGAACGGCATGTTCCAGGCGAGCTTGCGCACCGCCCAGCTGGTCAGCGTCGTCCTGGTGTTTTCCAGCATGTTGGCCACCAGCGGGCAACGACCGTGCTCGGCCAGCAGATAGAGGCGCAGGAATGGCTGTCCGAGCAGAGCGGGAGTGATCCAGACATAGAAGAGCACGGTGAGACGGAAATGAACGGCGAGCAGAATGAGGACAGCGTAGAAGGCAATCATGGCGCGCGCCTCGGCCCGCACCTTGCGTCGGCCTTTCGGCGGTACATAGCTCTCCTGACTACCGCCAATCGCATTGGCGTAGAGTGTCTTGAGATGGCCCCACCACACCGGAAGCCCAGAGACGTGGACAATGTACTGCCGCAGGGTTTCGGGCTTCGGGAAGGCAAGCTCGGGGTCGTTTTCGGGATCCTGCGTGTACCGGTGGTGAGCGAAATGGAAGTAGCGGAACCAGTCGGCCGGCAGCGCGATGGCCAGGCTGCACAGCCGCGCCACGCCGTCGTTCAGCCACTGTGTTTCGAAAGCCGTGCGGTGCGCCGTCTCATGCAGCAGCGTGAACAGGAACACGATCAGGATGCCTTGCGGCAGCATCAGCAACGGCCAGAATGGGACCTCGGCCGCGATCAGCGATCCAATTAAGATAATCGCACCCAAGTGAGTGCAGAGCTGGAACAGGCCCGCAACATCGGACTTGGCCGTCAGGCGGTTGCGCTCTTCCGGTGTCAATGAGGCGATAATGTCGCGATGGTCCATCGGCTTCGATCCATGCTGAAGAATGATGAAGCCATTCTAGTCGACGAAAAAGCTTTCCAGAAACGACGATTTCTGCGATTTAGATAAGCTTACCTTACCTATCCAGCGATCATGGCCACATCCCCATCCCTGAAAGGACTTCAGGCTTTCGAGGCCGCGGCGCGCACGGGCAGCTTTGCCGCGGCGGCGGAAGAGCTTTCGGTTTCGGCCGCCGCCGTCAGCCAGCTTATCCGCACCGTGGAGGTGCAGATGGAACGCAAGCTGTTTCATCGGATCAACCGCCGCGTTGTCCTCACCGAGGCCGGCGTGGAAATGCTACCTCGGCTGACCGTGGCCTTCCAGGAGATCGGCAGCGTCTCGCGCGAACTGGGCGCCGATGCATTCCGCCCGCGCCTGGTGGTGTCGGTGCCGCCATCCATGGCCATGGGCTGGCTCTCGCAGCGCCTCGCCGGCTTTGTCGCAAGCCACGGCGCCGCCGACATATCGCTCCGGGGCGATGACGACCCGGTGTCGTTCGACCGCGAGTTGATCGACATCAGGCTTTCCTATGGCCCGCATTATCGCGAGCACCCGACCGAGGAGATCGCCCGGGACGCCGTCTATCCCGTCTGCGCGCCAAGGCTTGCCGGCATCACCAAGGCGGGGGGCGAGCCGCTCGCCGGGCTGCCGCTCATCCACACCGACTGGGGGCCGACAGGCGCATCGTTTCCGTCCTGGCCCAACTGGTTCGAGGCCGAGGGTGCTCACCCTGGCCGAGCGGCACGGCGCGGCCTTTCGGCCAATTCATCGCGCGCGGCCCTCGACCTCGCCATTTCGGGGTTGGGCGTGGCGCTGGCGCAAGGGGTCTATTGTGCCGAAGCGGTGGAGGACGGCAGGCTGGTCCGGCCGGCCGGCGGCGCGATTGCATTGCGCCAGCCCTATTGCCTGACGGTTCCAGAGCGAAGCGCAAGCCGCGATGTTGTGGCCGCGTTCCGCGATTGGCTGGTCAACCAATGCCAGCGCGCGGTTGGCTCGCCGGCGCTGCGCTGACCTGGAGGGGATGGTCAGAGGTGCCCGCTCAAGACCGCCACCATGTCCTTGCTGGTCGCCACGGGCACGATCTCGAACTCGACCAGATCAGCCCATTCGACGACCCAGCGCTGCAGCGACGTGACGTCATCGGTCTCCACCAGCAGGAAACAGCGGCTCATGTCAGCCGCGATCCAGCTGTGATGCACGACAAGCTCCTCCGGCTTCAGGCGGCCGCGGTCGCGCGGAACCGGCGGTAGATTTCCTTGCGGTCGCAGCCGGTGAAATCCTCGATGACGATGAACTGCATGTCCCCTCGGATGAACTACCGCCCCGGCCGGTCGAGACGCTCCAGGAACCACTGCGTCAGTCGCACCCAGACCTCGTCCTTCTCGCCGGAATCCTCCCAGCCGTGATCGAGGTTTGGATTGTCGTTGACCTCGATGACGAAGACGCCGTCCTTGGTCTCCTTGAGGTCGACGCCGTAGAGGCCGTCGCCGATGCAGCGCGCCGCCTTGACGGCGGTCTCGACGACATGGGCCGGCGTCTCCTTCAGCGTGAAGGTCTTGATGCCGCCCTGGTCGGGCTTGCCATTGGCCTTGTGGTTGACGATCTGCCAATGTTTCTTGGCCATCAGATAGTGCACGGCAAACAGCGGCTGGCCACCGAGCACGCCGACACGCCAGTCATATTCGGTCGGGATGAATTTCTGCGCGATGAGAAGGTCGGAATCCTCCAGCCATTCGGTCGCGAGCCGCGTCAGCTCCTCCAGGTTCTCGCATTTCTTGACGCCGCGCGAGAAGGACGAATCCGGGATCTTCAACACGAGAGGAAAACCCAACGTCTGTGCGGCCAGTTCGAGGTCAGAGGTGCCGGCGATCATCACCGTCGGCGGCACCGGCACCTTGTTGTAGGCCATCAGTTCGTTGAGATAGACCTTGTTGGTGCAGCGGATCATGGACAGCGGGTCGTCGATGACCGGCATGCCTTCCTGCTGGGCGCGGCGAGCGAAGCGGTAAGTATGGTTGGAGATCGAGGTGGTCTCGCGGATGAACAGTGCATCGTAATTCGCGAGCTTGGCCAAATCTTTTCTGGTGATCGGCTCGATTTCGACCCCCATCTTTTCGGCGATCTTGGCCCAGTAGCGCAGCGAAGAGATTTCCGAAGGCGGCAATTCCTCATGCGGATCGACCAGCGTGGCGAAGGTGTAGCGCGCCGGCGTGCGGCCCTTGGTGTCGCGCCACTCGCGGTTGGTGTAGGTCTCCAGGCACTGGATGAAGCTTTTTTCCTCGTCCTCCGTCATCCGAGCCAGCGGGTGGAAGCCGACCTTGCGGATCGAAGCCCATTCGGCGCTGTCCTTGATATGGACTTCGAGCGCCGGCGCCCGGAACCAGTCGAACAACAGCTTGGCGAAACGGTCCCAGACCTTGGACGGGCCGATGCCGAAGAAGATGCAGACCTTCGCCGGAAATACACCGCCGAGATCCTTGCGGCATTTGTTGAGCGCCAGTTCCAGTTCCGGCAAGGCGTGCTCGTAGAGCTTGCGCTCCGACAGGTCGATCATCGTCTCCACGGTCGGGATGACCTTGTGGCCGCGCGAACTCGCCAGCAGCGAAGCATAGTAGCCGCGGCTCTGATAGCCGTAGTTGTTCGACAGGTTGATGACCTTAGGCCGCTGACCGCGAAACAGCGAGGGATGCGCGAGATAGTCGCGATTGGTGATGATCTTGTGCGGCGTCGCCACCTGGTCGAGATCGCTCTGCCTGCCGGTAAGAATGACCCAGGTCATTATCTCTTTCCCAAAGTGATGGCGGCACGCAGTCCGTCGCGGCCGAACTGCGCCATGTTCATGAAGATGCCGTAAGGCACGGGAATGTTGGCGGCATCAAGGATGGTTTCCTGCCTTTCATCCTCGACCCACGGATCGTGGATCAGAATATGATCGCCATCATCGCCGATGGCCAGCACCCAGTGCGGCACCTTCTTGCCGAACATCAGGAAGCCGCTGATCAGCACCAGCACCAGTTTGCCCCCGGCGAGAGCCGCCCTGATATCGTCGATGGTGAATGGACGGTAATTCACCGGGATGCCGTAAAGTTCCGCGCGGCGGCGAAAGTCGACCTGTGCCAGTTCCATGACCCGGCGCTTGTCCTCGCTGCGCACCGACTGCAGGAACAATGCGCCGTAGAAGGAAACGTAAATCTCCGCCGCAAGCCCGCTTTCGTAGCCCGAGACAGCCAGGCCGAATGGTTCGCAGCCGCCCGGTCCTGACATCATGAAGACGGTCGTCGCCTCGCGCCAGAGTCGGATTTCCATCACCGGGTCGGGCACGAAGTCACGATCGAAATTGGCCATGGCCATCATCAGGCAGCATGGACCGCAGGTGAACTCGCAGGTCTGCTGATAGAACGGCACCTTGGTGGCGACCGGAAGGTCGCCGCGCAGGGTTTTTTCATAGCGCAGTGCCGTCGCGCCGTCCTCGTAGTAACCGGGCTCGCGGCCGATCTTGCGGTAGCCGGCCTGTTCATAGATGCTGATAGCACGGCCATTGTCCTCGCGCACTTCGAGACGCAGCATCATGCGGTCGTGTTCGAAGGCTGCCTCTTCGGCCGCGGCCAGCAATCGGCGACCTATGCCGAGCCCGCCGAAAAACGGTCCGACGGCGATCGAATAGAGCCGTGCGACCCCACTGCCCTTGCGAAACAGCACGATCGCATAACCGCCGACGCGGCCATCGATTTCGGCGACCAGCGTCTCGGCGGTCTCGCGCTCGATGAACAGGCGGAAGGAGCGCCGGGAAATGCGGTCGCTCGAGAATACAGCTTTCTCGATGGCGGCGAGGTCATCGACGTCAGACGCGCGGGCCGTGCGGATCTCGGCAGGCATGCGGCTTGAGAAAACCTCGATTGCGTTGCGGCAACGTCCCCGGTCGAAAAGCGTCGCAAACACCGGCCGAAGCGCCGGTATCCATCAAGCGCTATCGCTCCTTGATTAGGGCCGAATTGTGACACTTTCCGTGACGGCAGGGAAGCTGACAAGCTTTGAACGGAATCGCTGTTTTCATGCCAGCCGACCGCGCAAGATCGCAGCCGGCTCAGCTGGAGAGACCGGCCAGAAGCTGGCCATACGCGCTCTTGGCCACGGCCGCCAACCGCTCGCGCGGCAGCGAACCAACGACGGCACAGCCATAGCCTTTATCCAGCCAGTAGACGGCCTGCGGACCGTCCTGCGCCGAAGCATAGGTGCCCTTGGCATTCTCGGTCGATTCCGCCGTCACGAAGAGGGATATGCGCTCGCCCTTATCGTCTTCGTAGAGCAGCATCGCGGCCTTGCTTTCCCCCGCCGGCAGCAACCGGCCGCCAACCAGTTGGAAGCCGTTCGCGCTCAGGTCTGGTGCCACCAGTTTCAGGCCGACCCGACTGGACAGCCAGGTCTGCAGATGATCCTTGTCGCTGGCCGGCACTTCCACCGCGTGCCGCTTCTCGGCGGCATAGATGACATGGGCGGCGATCGCTTGTTCGGCGAGCTGATCCTCCGCCGGATCCTCCTGCCCGATCCCTCCGATACCCGCAAAGTAGCCGCCAAATCCGCCCGTGGCGAGAAGCACGGCCGCGGCGGCGGCAAGCCACCAGCGCGAGCGTGGCACTGCTGCCTTAACAGGCGCTTCACCGAGCACCACCTTGCGCAAGCGCACTGGCACCACCTCGTCCAGCACGCCGGCGAAGGCCGAGCGCAACGCCTCCCGGTCGGCGGTGAAGCGGGCGCTCCTGGCCTTCATCTCGGGATTGGCGTCGAGCCAGGCATCATAGGCGGCGCGCTCATCGGCCGGCAGTTCGCCGTCGAGCGCCATATGGATGTCCCGTTCGGAAAAATCGCGGCGGATCATTTCTCGACGATCCTTATGGCGCGGCGGCGCGCTGTGTCGTCCAGCAGCCCGCGCAATTCCTCACGCCCCCGCGCGATGCGCGACATCAGCGTGCCGGCGGGAACACCCAGAATGTTGGCAGCCTCGGCATAGGAAAAGCCTTCAATGGCAACCATGACAATGGCCGCGCGGCGATCGGGGCTGAGCGCCTGCAACGCGTCGATGATCTCGCGCGAAGCGATGCCCTCCAACTGTTCGGGCGGCTGGGCAACCGCCTCGCCCGCCTCCAGCGGCAGCATCGCCGCTTCGCCGCGGCGGTTCACCTTGCGCATCTGGTCGATGAACAAATGATGCATGATCGTAAACAGCCACCTCCTGGGGCTTTCTCCCGTCTGCCAGTTGTCGAGCCGCAACAGCGCACGCTCGAGGCAGTCCTGAACGAGGTCGTCGGCAGCATCACGGCCGCGCAGAAGCGAGCGTGCGTAGCGGCGCAGGCGCGGTATTTCACCAAGGATTGCTGCCTTTTTTTCGTCCATGACCGCTGGTTCTGAGGTCGCCCTTGTTGATCCGATAGAACGCGCCTTCCCGGCACGGCGCAAGCAGCCAGCGCGAAGCGGTCCACCGCTCCGGTCACCCAAGCAATGAGATAACGCCGGCGGATGCCGGTTTATTCCCGCGCAGCGTTGAAATCCGACTATTATTGTTCGCCGGCCGGCAATTTCTCCTTTGCCGCCCGCGTCAGCAGCCGCTGGTAGAACAGGCCGATGCCGATCAGAACGGCGCCGAGCCCGATAAAGGACAGCGCCCTGAGCACACCTTCCAGTTCCGACATGTCGAACAGGAAGACTTTCAGGACGGCCACCGCGATCAGCGCGGCTGAGGCGATGCGCAGCACCTGCGATTTCAGCCAGACGCCGGCGGTGAGCAGCGCCACGCCGATAACCAGCCAGAGCGCCGAATAGGTATAGGTCTCCAACTGCCCAAGGCCGCTCCACATGCCGATGAACTCGCCCTTGAACAGGCGCCTGACCGAAAGCGTGGCATAGGCGAAGGCAAGCAGCGCCGCCATCAGCGCCAGCATGGCCGAATACCATTTCGGCCGCTTGCCCCTGCTATAGAGCGCCAGACCACCGGCGGCGACGGCCGGCAGGAGATAGGCGAGGAACAAGAGGTTGAAGACCGGTATCCGACCGGTCGATTGGTCCGTGAACAACGGATTGAGCACCAGGAAATGCTGGATGACGATGAAGGCGGCCGAGAGCACGCCCACCGCCATCGAACCATAGCGCAGCACCGAGCTTGGCGAGCGCCTGTCGATGGCGATCAGGATGGCGCCGGCACCGACGGCGATCAGCGTGTAGATCGCCTGTTCGGCGAGCGTCGGCGCATCGCTGTTGATGACGCCGCCATGCATTGCGTGACGCACCAGCATGGCGAGCGTCAGCAGCGCAAACAGTGCCGCCGCCGCTTCCATGGCCAGGCGTGGACGGC
This sequence comes from Mesorhizobium sp. B2-4-18, assembly GCF_006441385.1. NCBI lineage: Bacteria > Pseudomonadati > Pseudomonadota > Alphaproteobacteria > Hyphomicrobiales > Phyllobacteriaceae > Mesorhizobium > Mesorhizobium sp. B2-4-18. The sequence continues at coordinate 137,706 of NZ_VFUW01000007.1, forward strand.
CATCGGTGGTGCGGGCGAGTTGCCAGGCCGCGAAGCCGAAGGCGAGCGCCGGCACGCCGTAGCCCGGCAGCAACCAGTTGAAAACCGGTGTCGTCGACAGGAATTCGGCGCCGACGATCGTCGGATCGACGGCGGCGCGGCCAAGCACCGCGATGACAGCGGCGACCGAAATCCAGCCGAGCACAGGATAGGAGCGCCAGCGCGTGGCGAGCGCCGGCACGATCGCGGCGGCACCAAGCAGGATGGTGGTCCAACCGGAATCAAAAGCCATATGCAGCATCAGGAGGCCGGCGACTGCCGCGCCGCCCAAAACAAACGACACTGCGGCTCCCCCCTTGTGCGGCGGTTCCTCGGCCCGCGCGATCCACTCGCCGCCCGCGGCGAAGACCAGGACCAGCAGGGCCGCGACGGCGGCATAGACAAAGTCGCGGTCGAGATTGCCGAACGTGAACCAGAGCGCCAGCAGGACGATCAGCGGCACGATGACACCCCATGCAGCCCAAGAGGCTGCTCGGATCTGCGCCGTGGCGGCGAAGCGGCGCGCGGCCCACAAACCAGCGGCGACGAAAACAAGACCGAGACCAATACCGATACGCAAGCTCAGCGCGTCAGCGGTGGCCAAGGGCACCCCATCAACACCCAAAGCGCCGCCCGAAAAGTCGGAAGCGATAGACGTTGGCGGGATGATGCCGAGATAGATCAGCACCGTCACCAGTCCCGCGCCATAAAGCAGTGGCAGCGCCAGTGGGCGGTAGAGCGCGACCGCTATCATCACGACAAGCAGCACCGCGCCCGGCAAAGCATCACCGGCAGCGGCGAAGACCGGGTCAACCGAGAGGCCAAGCGCCGAGAAGGCGACGAACAGTCCAGGCACGATGGATGGCCAGTCGAAAGTCCCTGCTAGTCCGGTCTCGCCGCCACGACTGCTCAGCCAGACAAGGGCAAGCACAGCCAGCGTCACAGCATCGATGAACAGTATGGCGGAGAGGTTCGCGCCCGGTGCGTCGGTCATGTAGAGGGTGGTCCAGACGCCGGTACCGAAAAAAGCGGCCGCCATCAGCGTCTTCCAGTCGCGCATGCGGGCGATCACGCCAGTGGCGGCGAGCACGATGGCGAGATAGCCGAACAACGCCCACGGATTGGGCGCCTGCGAAGCGATCAGCACCGGCGTCACCATGGCGCCGACGAGACCGATGCCGGCCAGCGCCTGGCCATGGACGAGAGCGGCGGCTATGGTCGCAACGCCGATCGCACCGAGCAGCGTGAAGGCAAGCGCCGGGCCGATAAAGCCGTAAATGCCATGGGCGGCATAGACGGTGCCGAACAGGATGAAGGCGCCGGCCGCGGTCAAGATCGCCGGAATATAAGCGCCGGCAATACCTTGCACCGGTACCTTGAAGCCGGTGCGGCGAATGAACTCGCCGCCGGCGACCAGCACCAACCCGAGCACCGCCGCCATGGTGAGCCGCACGCCGGGTCCGAAAATGCCGGCCTCGATGGTGTAGCGGATCAGGAACAAGCCGCCCAGAGCCAGCGCAATGCCGCCGACCCAGACCGCCCAACGCGTGCCGAGCGCGGTTTCAACGTCGGACTGGCGAGCGGCTTTGGCGACTGCGGCCGGCGCGACCTCTGGCGTTTTCGGTGTGATCTCGGGGGCGCTCCAAGGGCCGGGCCCTCCGGCCGGGATTTCCGCCTCCGTGGCCTGTAGCGCGGGGGCCGGCTCGCCGATTGGTGCCGGGGCGATGTCGGCAGGCCTGGCCACCGGAGCCGTGTCGGCCCTGCCCTGCGCCGCCTCCAGTTCCGACGGCTTGACCGTGGGCGATACCGCGCCCGAAAGCACGAGGCTGCGCAGTGCGCCAAGTTCGCGCTCGATCAGACCGATGCGGCCCTGCTGACGCGAAATGATGACGAACAAGGCAATGATGGCGACGAGGCCGATCAGGCTCTCAAACATGGCGGTTCCCCCAAACCAGGCCAGTTTTCACTGACGCTTCATCTCACTGACATTGAAATACGGCGGCTAAACGGCTGAAAATTCAACGTGCCGCCAGATTGGCGGCTGGAAATATCGAACATGTCTCGGTACCGAAAGCCAGCAGCTTGCCGCCGGCATCCTTCAGCGTCGCTTCCGAAACGGCAAGCGTGCGGCCCTTGTGAACCACCTTGCCTTCGCAGACAACCTCACCGGTCCTGGGCGTGATCGGCCGCGTCAGGTTCACCTTGAACTCCGCAGTGGTGTAAGCCTCGCCCTTGTCGAGCAGGGTCTGCACCGCGCACGCCAACGCTGAATCGAGCAGCGTCGCCGCCCAGCCGCCGTGAACGCCGCCCAGCGGGTTGAGGTGGCGTTCGTTCGGCACGCCCCGGAACACGGCGCGACCTTCCGATACTTCGGTCAACGCGAAGCTGAGCTGGAAGGAGATCGGTGGTGCCGGGTATTTGCCGTCGACGATTCGCTGCAGCAATTCCAAGCCGGTGTATTTCAGGATGTCGGCATGAGGAATGGTGCCGAGGCCGAGCGGCGAGACCCGGCCCGGATAGAGTTCGACTTCGCTCATCGGATGATTTCTCCGGCCGCGCTCTCTCCGGCGATGGGCTTCTGCGCTGCGTGGTGCTTGCGCAGTGCGGCCAGAAAGCCGGCGCGCGCATCGGGCTGATCGATGCCGCGCGGCTCGTAGACGTGGCGGGTGAAGAAGTAGCCGGTCAGGCGGAATGCGTCCGCCATCGCCGCATGATTGGCGCGCTGGCCGGAGCCGCGCTGCAGGAAGGCGGGCAGCACCAGCATCTTGTCGTGCCACGGAGCGCCGGCCCCGCGCGACACCGCGCGTCCGGATTTAGGCGAGACATAGGCCAGATCCTGCCTCGTGCCGGTGGCGGCGCATTGGCTGAGATCGAGGCCAAAGCCGAGTTCATCGAGAATCAGGAGCTCGAAGCGCGCCACCAGTTCGCCGGCGGCATCTGCGTCGTCGAGATGAACGATCATCACCGAAAGCGCCTCGTAGAGGCCGCCATGGGCATCGCGCTCGGGCAGCAGGCGCAGATGCGCCGCCATCGTCTGAAGGCCGTAGACGGCAACGGCACTGTCCATCAGCCGGGCGGCGTTCATCTCGATGGCTTCGGCCTGGAATGTGCCCAGATGCTCGTCGAGGCGCGCACGCCACAAAAGATCGACGCGATTGCCTGGCTGGAGAACAGGCTGCTGCTTGCGCGAGCGGCCACCGCGCACGAGGCCGAGATGGCGGCCATGGGCGCGCGTCATCACCTCGAGAATGGCGCTGGTTTCGCCATGCCTGCGGGTGCCGAGAATGATTCCCTCGTCGCGCCATTCCATATCAGGAGCTTTTCACCGATCGGGTGGCGAAATCAAGGTATGGGTCTGGCGCCTGTGCCGGCTCTCGCAACGAGGCATAAAAAAGCCGCCCGCAGCAATGTGCTGCGGGCGGTTGGTGAGGTCAGTCGATCCGCTAGAAGTTGCGCTGGAAGCGGACGATGCCGCCGACGCTGTCCTTCTTGTCGGCCTTGGACCAGTTGCCGTAGATGGATGGATTGCCGAAATTGCCGTAGTGATCCCAGTCGACTTCGGTCGTGACCGTGAAGCCCGGGACGATGGTGTATGCGACGTTCGCGGCGAGAGCATAGTTCTTGTCGTCGTCAGCCGAAGCCTGGACGTTGAACGAGGTCTTCTCGTTGAACTTGTAGGTACCGCCGCCCCAGACGGCCCAGTTGCCGCCCCACGGCTTGTACTGGCTGCGGCCATGTACGTCGATGGCATTGTGGGCGTCGTCTGTGAGGTTGTCGTCGGTGCCGTAGCCGCCCATGATGAACAGCGACAGTTCCTTGCTGACGTTGACATCCAGGCGAACCTTGCCGGCCACTTCCTCGTAGTTGCTGTCATAGGCGACAACACCGGTGATCGCGCCCCAGTCGCCCTTGTACTTCAAGCCGCCGACGACATGCGGAACATAGCTGTCGATGGTGTTGACGCCCGTGCCTTCTTCGAGCGAGACCACGCCCGTGAAGCCGCTGCCAGCGTCGAAATAGTACTGGACGACATTGGTGTCCTTGACGCCGTACGGGATGATCGTGTCCTGGATGACGTTGCCCGCGTAACCGATGAACTGGTCGTATGCAGTTTCATCCTTACCGACGCGCAGGCCACCGAGCTGTATCCAGGCGAAGTTGAGGCTGGTGGTTTTGTTGCCGGCCTGCCAGGAGGTCGAGGAGCTTCCATCATAGTCGCCCGAGGAGTTGCCGAACTGGAAGCGGGTCTCGGTGAAGGTCTTCAACGTGCCGAGTTCGGTTTCCTGGCCGGTATACGTCCTCAGCGTGAAGCGCATGTTCTTGTAGTAGGTGTCGTGGTTTCCGCCGTCCATGTGATCGCCAACGTTGTTGACGCCATCCAGCGTGCCGGAATCGCCGACGCCGATGTCATAGCGGAGATAGCCGCCGATGCGCAGGCAGGTCTCGGTGCCCGGGATGTAGAAGTAGCCGGCGCCGTAGACGTCGCAGATCTTGACGTATTCGGCTGGTTCCGGTTCGGCGACGACAACCGCGTCCGCGGCGCGCGCGCCGGACACCGCGATCAAAGCCGCGGCTGAGCCGAGAAGGAGGCTCTTGATGTTCATTTTCTGACCTCTCCAGTCAAGTTTGAAAAAATGGCTTCTGAATTGTGGCTGGCGGATATGTTTTCCCGCCTCACCCCCACAATGAAAAAGGCCCGCACCGCGTCCCCTTTTCGCGGCGAACATACCCACCAATCGTCCACCTTCAATGACAATTCCATAAATGCGCTGGATTCTCGCTACAGATTAAATACGTGTTGCACAAATAACACTAATGAGATCTGGCTTGAATTTAAAATGGCACAAATGGAACATCGTCATATTTTTGTAACAAATAAGTGTATCCTTCTGCATAGACCAGTTTAGTCTATGGATTGCGGTCTTTTAAAACTCTAAATCTAAAATAACTCGAGAAATTTGTGATTTCTGTCCTCGTATCGCTGTCGGCGCGAAAACAACACCAGCAGCGGCTCCAGATCACGGCGCGGAAAGCCGGCCTCAGCACGCGTCGCCGCTTCGTTGGCGGCTTGCCAAGAATCTGAGTTGGTCTCGCGCCAATCGCGGGCCGCATGGTGGAGCCGGCGTTTCGCTTTGGCCTGCTTTCCGCCACCCGGGAGCCGTTCGCGGTTCGCGTAAAACCGCGACGTGCTCTACAGCACGTCGCGGCGAATCGGATTCGCCGACCTGCTGTAAGCTTCTGACTTTATGCATGTCGTTGTCCCGGACCGAGGACTCTTCCGGGCGACATGCATTAGCCCTCACGCCCAATGCTTGTGGTCGGCCACCGTGCGATGACGCGCCAGGATTTTTTCGGCCTTAGCGGGGGAACTCCAGCCCCATCTCGCGGTAGCGCTCGGGATCATCGCCCCAGTTCTCGCGCACTTTCACGAACAGGAACAGGTGCACCTTCTGTTCCAGTATGCCTGATATTTCCATCCGCGCGGCCTGCCCGATGGCGCGGATGGTCTCGCCCTTGTGGCCGAGCACGATCTTCTTCTGGCTGTCGCGCTCGACAAAGATGGTCTGGTCGATGCGCACCGAGCCGTCCTTTTTCTCTTCCCATTTCTCCGTTTCGATGTGCGAGGAATAGGGCAGTTCCTGATGCAGCCTGAGATAGAGTTTTTCGCGGGTGATCTCGGCAGCCAGCTGGCGCATCGGCAGGTCCGAAATCTGGTCTTCCGGATAGTACCAGGGGCCGGCCGGCAGCGCCTGCGCCAGATAGTCGAGGAGGTCCTTGCAGCCGGAACCGGTCAGCGCGGAGACCATGAAGGTGCGCTGGAACGGCACTTTCTCGTTCGCTGCCGCAGACAGGGCCAGCAGCGCCTCGTGCTTGACCCGATCGACCTTGTTGAGAATCAGCACCATCGGTTGGCGCACGTCCTTCAGCCGTTCGAGGATGGCGTCAGCATCGCCCCTGATGCCGCGCTCGGCGTCGATCAGCAGCAGCACGATGTCGGCGTCCTTGGCGCCTCCCCAGGCGGTGGTCACCATCGCGGTGTCGAGCCGCCGCTTGGGCTTGAAGATGCCCGGTGTGTCGACAAAGACGATCTGCGCGTTGTCGTGCGTGGCGATGCCGCGCACGATGGCGCGTGTCGTCTGCACCTTATGGGTGACGATCGAGACCTTGGCGCCGACCAGCTGGTTGACCAGTGTCGACTTGCCCGCGTTAGGCGCGCCGATCAGCGCAACGAAGCCGGAGTGCGTGACGGGAGCGGCTGCAGTGTCTTCTGCGGTCATGCCGCGCTCCCTTTATTGGCCCACACGCCTTCGCGCACGAGAAATGCCGAAGCCGCCGCTTCTTCAGCCGCCCTGCGGGAGCCGCCGGTACCGACGGAAGGTGCAAAGCCGCTAACCTGCAAAGAAATAGTGAAGACCGGCTGATGGTCGGGCCCTTCGCGTTTTTCGATCACATATTCGGGGCGCGCGTCACTCGTCTTGGCAATCCATTCCTGCAAATCGGATTTCGGATTACGTGGCTTCGTCACAACCGTGCTCGAACGTGGCTCCCAATAACGCAGAACGAACCGCCGCGCGGCGTCGATACCACCATCGAGATAAACTGCCGCGATTAGGGCTTCGACGGCATCAGCCAGATAATTTCCGCCGGAGCCGCGCGATCGCGTCTTCAAGGCGGCGTCGGCCCGGACCAGATTCTCCAGCTGCATCTCGATGCCGACTTCCGAGCATGTCTTTGCATCGACCAGCGCATTGAAACGGGGCGCGATTTCACCTTCCGGTGCATCAGGGAATTTCTCGAAAAGCATATCGGCGACGACAAGACCAAGCACGCGGTCGCCAAGGAATTCAAGACGCTGATTGTTGCTTGCCGCCTTGACCGCGCTGGAATGCGTCAAGGCGGTCTCAAGTAAGCGGATGTCCCTGAAAACATGGCCGGTCCTGGCCATCACCAAACCGGCCAGAGTCTCGCCTGTCGGGCGCTTCAAGGCCATCAGTTGACGAAGTGGAACAGGCGCGAAGCGCGCATCAGCGACGGCCATTTCCAGATTTCGAGCGGGCTAGCCTTGCCGGCGATCGAGAAGAAGACAAGGTTGGCGCGGCCGACCAGGTTCTCGGCCGGAACATAACCGACGGTGAAACGGCTGTCGGCGGAATTGTCCCTGTTGTCGCCCATCATGAAATAGTGGCCGGGGGGCACGTCGAATTCGCGGGTGTTGTCGCCAATCGAGTTCGGCGACAGGTCGAGCGTGTCGTAGCTGACACCATCGGGCAGCGTCTCGCGATAGACGTCGATCGGATAATCCTTTTCCGTGATGTCGGGATTGTCGATCTGGCCGGTCTTGACGCGCGGCACGCCAACGCCATTGATGAAGACTTGGCCATCCTTCATCTGGATCTTGTCGCCGGGCAGGCCGATGACGCGCTTGATGTAGTCGACGGACGGATCAGGCGGGAACTTGAACACCACCACGTCGCCACGCTTGGGCTCGGAGCCCCAGATGCGGCCCGAGAAAATGTCCGGTCCAAAAGGCAGCGAATAGCGTGAATAGCCGTAGGACCATTTGGTGACGAACAGATAGTCGCCTTCCAGAAGCGTCGGCCGCATCGAGCCCGACGGGATCGAGAACGGTTGGAACAGCAGCGTGCGAATGACCAGGGCGAGCAAAAGCGCCTGGACGATGACGCTGACGGTTTCGCCAAGCCCGCCGGATTTCTTCTGAGATTTTTCAGCCACGCTCATGTCGTCCTCGATTGTGCGTTGGATGGTATAGAGTCTCGGCGCGCGCTGGGCAACGTCCATGCCGGTCGTCAGATGCAATCAATGTGGCGCTTCTTCGACCGGTAACGCCTCTATGATCACAAAGGCTTGAGCGAGCGGGAAATCATCCGTGATGGTGAGGTGGATCGCCGCCCGATGACCTTGAGGCAGGATCTTTTCCAGCCGCGCCAGCGCCCCGCCGGTCAGCGCCATCGTCGGCGCACCGCTGGGCAGGTTGACGACACCCATGTCACGCCAGAAGACCCCTTGTGCCAGACCAGTGCCCAGTGCCTTGGCGCACGCCTCCTTGGCGGCAAAGCGCTTGGCGTAGGAAGCCGCGCGGGCGCGCCGGTTCTCCGAACGCGCCTGTTCCACCTCGGTGTAGATCCTCTGGATGAAGCGCTGGCCGTGACGCTCAAGCGATTTCTCGATGCGTGTGATGTCGATCAGGTCGCTGCCGATGCCGATGATCATTGGGCGGCGGAACCGACGCTTCCGCCGGGATGAGGCGAATGCTCACGGCGTCTCGCGCGCTCGGCCAGCCGCTTGCGCCGCTGTTCGCGGAAGACATTCATGCCCCAGCGCGTGAGGCCGTAGAACACCAGGCCGAACACCAGCCCGAGCGGCACCGCGCCGATCAGCATCGGCTCCAGGACGGGATGCCATAGTTTGGCGAAGGAAAGCGTGTGCAGCATCTCGCCCAGATGCGCCGGCGGACCGTGCGTCGGCAGGCGATCGTGCAGGATGAGCTTGCCGGTTTCCCAGGATGCGCCCCACAAGAGCGGAAAAGTCAGCGGATTGCCGAAGAATACGGCTCCCAGAGCGGCGGCCACCAGATTGCCGGCGATCACCCAACACAGAACGGCGGCAATGATGAAATGGAAACCGACGGGGAAGAACGAAGCAAAGACACCCGCGGCGACGCCAGCCGCCACCGCATGCGGGGTGGCCTTCAGCCGCAGAATGCGCTTGGAGAAATATTGAAGCGAGCGCGAAAACGAACGGCGCGGCCACAGATAGGTACGCACTCGCTCGAAAAGGCCATCAGGCTTGCGGCGACGAAAAAGCACTCTCTTCCTATTCCCGACAGTTCACAGCTTACAGCCGGCTGTTTCCAGCCAGGCTTCGACCGCCACATCTTGCGCTTTACGGTCGCCAGAAGGCAATCGCGACTTTGATATAGCCATCCGCAAGCCCAACAACAACCGAAGGCCGTACGCTCAGCGTCCGCAGCGCCAGATTTTTGGTCAGATCCATCTTCTCCACATCGGACAATCGCGGCGAATTTGAGAAGTGGTTTCGGCTAATTGTCGCAGCCGGATGACCGATATGCGGCCAGGGGTTCCGGCCGGCTTCGACAAGGTCACCATCCGGGGCCGAGACGATATCCTTCCGGCGCGGTGCCTATTTCAGATATTCGCTGACCTCGACCAGATTGTCGTCGGGATCGCGGAAATAGACCGACATCATAGGTCCTCGCGCGCCGATGCGCTCAACCGGACCGACTTCGATGGCAACGCCGTCGGCCGCGAGGCCGGCCTGGATTTCGGCGAGAGGCACCGCCGACACGAGGCAGAAATCGCCAGAACCCGGCGTCGGCGTCCTAGCCTTTGGCTCGAAAGTGCGGCCGACTTCGTGCAGGTTGATCTTCTGCGAACCGAACAGAAGCGCTGTCGGCCGGTTCGGCTGATCCAGGCGCCGCATGCCAAGCACGCGCCGGTAGAAGTCGCAGGTCGCTTCAACCGAGCGGACCGTCAGCACGAAATGGTCGATGCCGGCGATCATTTCGACCTCCTCGTCAGATGTTGCGGCTGCCCGGCTTGATGGCCGGGATGACGGCAAGCTCCGGCGGCAACCTATCCGGCGGGTAGGCTGGAACTTCATATTCGGCAAGCGCGATCAACGGCACACCGACATGGGTCTTGCCGGCCGAACGGTCGATGATGCAGGCGGCCGCGACCACCTCTGCGCCAACGTCGCGCAGGCAATCAATGGTTTCGCGGATCGACAGACCGGTGGTGACGATGTCCTCGACGATGACAACGCGGGCGCCTCGATCGATCTCGAAGCGGCGCAGGCGGAACTCGCCCCCTTCCCGCTCCACCCAGATCGCCGGCACGGCAAGGTGGCGCGAGGTTTCGTATGCCGGGATCAAGCCGCCGATCGCCGGCCCGACGACATAGTCGATCTTGCCTGGCACGGCGGCGCGGATCTTCTTGGCCAGCGCCTTGCACAGCCGCTCGGTCTTGTCGGCATGCATGAAGACGCGTGCCTTCTGCAGGAAAACTGGACTGCGCAGGCCCGACGTCAGGATAAAATGACCCTCGAGAACAGCGCCAGCCCCGCGGAATATGTCCAGCACTTCGTCGGTATTCATCTCGTCCCCCATGGTCGGCTATCGCTAGCCGTTGACGCGCCGCGCATCGCTGACGCTCGAATTGTCCTTGAGCTGCGACAGCAGCCGGTTGAGATGCTTCAGGTCCCAGACTTCGAGATCGATCAGCATTTCGGTGAAATCGGGCGCGGTGCGCACCATCGACAGCGTATGGATGTTGGCGTCGTTGGAGGCAACGACCTGGGCGATATCGGCAAGCGAACCCGGCGCGTTGATGGCGGTGACCGAGACGCGCGCGGGGAACCGTTCCTTGGTGCGCTCGTCGATGTCCCAGCGCACGTCGATCCAGCGCTCCGGCTGATCGTCGAAGGCCTGCAGCGCCGGAGACTGGATCGGGTAGATGGTGATGCCGGTGCCCGGCTGGACGATGCCGACGATACGATCGCCAGGGACCGCGCCTTCCGGCGCGAAGCGCACCGGCAGGTCGCCTCGCACGCCGCGGATCGGCACGGCGCCGGCGCCTGGCTGGTCCTTGTCCTTGCGCGCGGCCCGGCCAGGTATCTGGAACAGCATGCCTGCGGCGTTGCGGATCTTCGACCAGCCCTCCTCGCGCTGCTTGGGCGCTGCCGGCGTGACGCGCTCGTCCTTGTAGTCGGGGAACACCGCCTTCATGACATCGGTTGAGGCCAGTTCGCCGCGCCCCACGGATGCCAGCACATCCTCGATGTCCTTGCGTGCCAGCCTGTGCAGCACGGGCTTCAGGCTTTCCCTGGTGAAGGTCTTGCCGGCTCGTTCGAAGGCACGCTCCAGGATACGCGCGCCAAGGCCAGAATACTGCTTGCGGATCGCATTCTTGGTGGCGCGGCGGATGGCTGCGCGCGCCTTGCCGGTGACGACGACCGATTCCCATGCGGCTGGCGGCACCTGCGCTTTGGAGCGGATGATCTCGACCTCGTCGCCATTCTTCAGTTCCGTCATCAGCGGCATGATGCGGCCATTGACCTTGGCGCCGACGCAGGTGTCGCCGACATCGGTGTGGACCGCATAGGCGAAATCGATCGGCGTGGCGCCGCGCGGCAAGGCAATCAGCATGCCTTTCGGCGTGAAGCAGAACACCTGGTCCTGGAACAGCTCCAGCTTGGTGTTCTCGAGAAAATCCTCGGGATTGTCGCCCTCGGCCAACTGCTCGATGGTACGGCGCAGCCAAGCGTAGGCGTTGGTCTCCTTCGAGATCGCATGGCCGGCGCCGTTCGTCTTGCCGCCGGTGTCCTTGTAGATCGAATGGGCGGCGACGCCGTATTCGGCGATCTTGTTCATCTCGCGGGTGCGGATCTGCAGTTCGACGCGCTGGCGCGAAGGCCCGACGATGGTGGTGTGGATCGAACGGTAGTCGTTCTGCTTCGGGGTCGAGATGTAATCCTTGAAACGGCCGGGCACCATCGACCAAGTGGTGTGGATGGCACCCAGCGCGCGATAGCAGTCCTCGACGCTGTCAACGACAACACGGAAGCCGAAAATGTCGGACAGCTGCTCGAAGGACAGCGCCTTGGCCTCCATCTTGCGGAACACCGACCATGGCTTCTTCTGCCGGCTCTTCACGCCGGCGTTGATGGCGTGCTTTTCAAACAGGGCCGACAGCGCCTTTTCAATGTCGGTCAGCACGCCCTTGTTGCGCTCGAATATCTCGGCGAGCCGGGCGGTGACGGCCCGGTGGGCTTCCGGATTGATGAAGCGGAAGGCGATCTCTTCCAGCTCCTCGCGCATGCCTTGCATGCCCATGCGCCCGGCCAGCGGCGCGTAGATATCCATCGTCTCCTCGGCGATGCGCAGGCGTTTGGCCTCGGGCATGTGATCAAGGGTGCGCATGTTGTGCAAACGGTCGGCGAGCTTGACCAGCAGCACGCGAACATCTTCCGAGATCGCCAGCAAAAGCTTGCGCAGGTTCTCCGCCTGCTCCGCTTTCTTGGAGACGAGGTCGAGCTTCTTGAGCTTGGTCAGGCCCTCGACCAGCTTGCCCATTTCGGGGCCGAACAGATCGTCGATCTCGGCCCGCGTCGCCGTCGTGTCCTCGATGGTGTCGTGCAGCAGGGCGACGGCGATGGTCGCCTCGTCCATGTGCATATCGGTGAGGATGGCGGCGACTTCGAGCGGATGCGAGAAATAGGGATCGCCGGAAGCGCGCTTCTGGTGGCCATGCTTCTGCATGGCGTAGACATAGGCCTTGTTGAGCAACGCCTCGTTGACGTCAGGCTTGTAGCGCTGGACGCGCTCGACAAGCTCATACTGACGCATCATGGGCTAAATCTCTCGGCGATGAAATGAATCATGCGCCGCACTGTTGTACGGCGCATGCCGGTACCAACTGTCGCAAATACCAGATTCACGCATTATGCCAAGTGCGGGCAAAGCGGCATCTGGTATTTGCGACAGTTGGTACTAGATAGCCACGAAACCGCCGGGACGGAAGTGCCGGAAGATTGTTCCAGCGACCGCCGGAACGGAGGGCTTAGTAGTCGTCGCTCTTTTCCGGGGGCACCAGGCCTTCGATGCCAGCCAGGAGATCTTCCTCGGTCATCCGGTCGAAGGTGACGTTCTCCTCGGCGTCGTCGGCTTCGGCGGCCGCAACAGCGCCGCCGGTCTGATCGGCGATCACTTCGCCATCGGCTTCGGGCTCGTCGACCTCGACATGCTTCTGCAGCGAATGGATCAGATCTTCCTTGAGATCATCGGGCGACAGCGTCTCGTCGGCGATCTCGCGCAGTGCGATGACGGGGTTCTTGTCGTTGTCGCGCGGGACGGTAATCTGCGCGCCCTGGCTGATCTGACGGGCGCGGTGGCCGGCCAGAAGCACCAGCTCGAAGCGGTTGTCGACCTTGTCGATGCAATCTTCAACGGTTACGCGGGCCATGGACTGCCCCTTTCATGCCTGGATTTGATGGAAAACAGGCGCGGTCCATAACCCGAACGGCGCCAAAATACAAGCATCATGGCAATGCGGGCCCACAGGGCACTCAATCTCAACATCGAACTCCCGATCTAGCAAAGCAGCCGGGTCCAGGGTTCGGCGCCACGATCACAATTGCTTGCAGTGCGCCACATGCCCTTGGATTGCCACCAAACTGGCGTTATCTCGATTGGTCCAAGGTCGGCCGGTTATTAGCGCCTGACCGATAGTCGCTACCGCATTTCGTTTAGACGGCCGTTTTTTCGAAAAGGATTATTTCCATGTTCGACCCCCGTGAAAAAATCGCCCTGTTCATCGACGGCGCCAATCTCTACGCCACATCGCGCGCGCTCGGGTTCGACATCGATTATCGCAAGCTCCTGGCGAGCTTTCACAAGCGCGGTTACCTGTTGCGCGCCTACTATTACACCGCGCTGGTCGAGGACCAGGAATACTCCTCGATCCGGCCACTGATCGACTGGCTCGACTATAACGGGTTCAAGGTGGTCACCAAGCCGGCCAAGGAATTCACCGACTCGACCGGCCGCCGCAAGATCAAGGGCAATATGGACATCGAGCTTACCGTCGATGCCCTGGAACTCGCCGATGTCGTCGACCACTATGTCATATTCTCCGGAGACGGTGATTTCCGAACGCTGGTCGAAGCGCTGCAACGGCGTGGCCGCAAGGTGTCGATCGTCTCGACCATGGCCTCGCAACCTCCGATGATCTCAGACGACCTGCGCCGGCAGGCCGACCATTTCATCGACCTGGCGACGCTGAAGAACGAAGTCGGCCGCGATCCCTCCGAACGACCGGCACGGCGGCCCGAACCGGCTGAAGTCGACGAGGACGACTACTGAGGCAGGTCGACTTGACCGCCCCTTCACTTTCCGAACCCAGCCGCGATTGCCCGCTCTGCCCGCGGCTGCATGATTTCATCGCCGAATGGCGGCAGCGCGAGCCGTCATGGTTCAACGCGCCGGTGCCGACCTTCCTGCCACTGGGTGGCGAAGATACCGTCCAGCTTCTGATCGTTGGTCTGGCGCCTGGCCTGCGCGGCGCCAACCGCACCGGGCGCCCCTTTACCGGCGACTATGCCGGCGACCTGCTCTATTCGACACTGATTGCCCACAACTTCGCACGCGGCGAGTTCAAGGCGCGGCCCGATGATGGGCTGGAACTCCTCGGCACGGCGATCACCAACGCGGTGCGCTGCGTGCCGCCGGAGAACAAGCCGGTCGGTGCCGAGATCGCCACCTGCCGGACATTCCTGGTGCCGACGATCGCTCGCTTTCCCAACCTGCGCGCCGTGCTGGCGCTGGGATCGATCGCGCACCAGTCGACCGTGCGGGCACTGGGCGGGCGCGTCGCCGCCTATCCATTCAAACATGGCGGCCAGTTGGAAGCCGGCGGCATCATGCTGTTTTCGAGCTACCATTGCTCGCGCTACAACACCAACACCGGTGTGTTGACCGAAGACATGTTCGTCAGGGTATTTGGCGAGATTGCGGCATTCCTGAAGAACTGAGCTCTCGGATACCGTGCGGTCTGCGGTGCCTGCTCACACCGGCAGCAAGGCATCCGGCTTCACGTCGCCGATCGAGGCATAGGTATGTGTCTCCTTCACCCCGGGCAGCGGCAGGATGACGCGTTTGAGAAAGTCCTGATAGTCGGCCATCTCGGCAATGCGGGCCTTCACGAGATAGTCGAAGCCGCCGACGACCATATGGCATTCCAGAACCTCGGGCGCCTTTGCCACCGCCTCGGCGAAGCGGTCAAAGATATGCGGGGCCGCGTGATCGAGCCGCACCTCGATGAAGACAAGCATGCCGCGGCCAATCTTTGCCGGATTGAGCACCGCCCTGACGGCGGTGATGAACCCGTCGCGAAACAGGCGTTTCACGCGCTGGCTGGCGCCGGTTGGTGACAGGCCGACGCGCGCTGCCAGGTCGAGCGTGGTACGGCGTCCATCTTCCTGCAGCAGTCGCAGAAGACTGCGGTCGACGGCGTCCAGGTCGACTGGTTCAGGATTCACGTTCAAGCCCTCCTATTTGCGTGAATTACACTTCAAATCGTAAAAAACAGCGTATTTTGTCGCGACCATTTCGACCATAGGCTGCGCTTCATCGCAAGGTCGGGGCTGTCTCCTCCTAGCGGCATGAACATGCGGCGGAACTGACATGGCGGACGGACGAGACACGGGAGACACAAGACTGGCGGTGATCGCCGGCCTTGTCATGATCGCCATCTATGCGGCGCAGTTCGTCGCCGCCCGCTTCAGCCTCAGGGAGCATCTGACGGCCACCGACATGGCCAGCCTGCGCTTTGCAGGTGCCGGCGCGGTGTTCCTGCCGATCGTCTGGAGACGCGGCCTGGCGACCATGAAGGCGCTGGGCTGGCGGCGTGGACTGACGTTGGCTGCACTGGCCGGATTGCCCTATCCGCTGATCATCAACTGGGGCCTGACCCACGCGCCCGCGGCCCATGCCGCGGCGCTCTGTCCGGCCTCGATCGTGTTCTTCTCGTTCCTATTGTCGCTGTTCAGGGAAAGCGCGTCGCGTCGGCGGATCATCGGCGTCGTTACGATCATCGCCGGCTTGTTGCTGTTCATAGCGCCGGCGCGCACCGGCGCCAGCGATGTCCTGTTCGGGGACCTGCTGTTTATCGGATCGGGCGCGATGTTTTCCACATATGCCGTTCTTGTGCAGCGATGGCGTGTCGACCCGGTCACGGCGACCGCGAGCGTCGTGCTTTTGTCCTGCCTGCCGCTGCCACTTCTTTATGTCTTTGCGCCAAGCGGCCTCCGTGCCGCCGCAGGCGCCGAAATCGCCAGCCAGATCGTCATTCAAGGTCTTCTCGCGGGCGCTGCGGCAATGTTCCTCTACACTTACATTGTCGACCGATTGGGCTCACAGGCTGCATCGCTGTTCCTGCCGGGTGTGCCAGTCGCCACCGTGATGGTCGGCATGGTCGTGCTTGGCGAGACCCCGCTGGCTATCCAATGCGTGGCCATCGCCATCATGGCCGCCGGGATGGGTTATTCGGCGATGGGTCGACGCAGCACCAGGGAAAATCTGGCTGTCTCGACATCAGCTGGATCGTGAATGGTTTGAGGGGCATGGCAGGCTGCCGAAGAACCGGACCGGCATCGGATCGGGCCTGTTCATCAAGGTGTGGAGGCGAGCAGCGCCGCCAACTTCTCCGGCCCGCCCTGCAAAACGTTCAGATCGACGTCCCCCTCGATGCCGTTCACGCGCCCCCTATTGTGGTACTGCCAGTAGATCCAGTCACGGCGGTCCGGTTCCATGAGCAGTGAGCGTAGCCAGAGTGGGCGAGCGGCGATTTGCCCGGCATAAGCGGCCTCGGCTTCATCCGTAAGATAGACGATCGCCGGCTTGCCGAATGCCGCCTCGACAGGTCGGAGGAAGGCCTGGAGTTCGGCATTCAACTGTTCGGGCGACGGACGCCGCGGACAGTTGCCGCCGAACTCGATGTCGACCACGGGCGGCAGCAGCGGCTGATCGTGCGGCACCACCGAGATGAAATTCCTCGCCTGGTCGGCGCCCGGCCGGCAGAAGGTGAAGAAATGATAGGCGCCGACGGCAAGTCCGGCGGCGCGGGCCTCGCGCAGATTGCCGGCGAAGGCGTCGTCGACATGGTCGCCGCCTTCAGTCGCCTTGATGACGACGAAAGCCACATCATCGGCGGCAACACGCCGCCAGTCGATCCGGCCCTGATGATGGGAGACGTCGATGCCCCTGACCGGATATCGGTCGCGGTCGGGAGAGTAGGTGCGGAAATAGGCCACTCCTCCCACAGCAATGACACATGCCAGGGCAAGACTGGCCGCGCCCCAGAGAACAATCCGCTTCTTCAAGACCACCCCTGTTGGACTTGCCGGTTGTTCGGCGTTGAAAACCCGACCGTTGGCTTTGCAGGCTATCTCCCGATCACCCGCGCTCCTTCAGCAGCCGGCCTTTTTCGCGCGACCAGTCGCGTTGCTTTTCGGTCTCGCGCTTGTCGTGCAGTTTCTTGCCGCGGCCGACGGCAAGCAGCAGCTTGGCGCGTCCCTGGTCGTTGAAATAGATTTTCAGCGGCACCAGGGTCATGCCTTCGCGGTCCACGCTCTGCGACAGCTTGGCCATTTCGCGCTTGTTGAGCAGCAGTTTGCGGCGGCGGCGCGGCTCGTGGTTGAAGCGGTTGGCCTGCAGATATTCGGGCAGATAGGAATTGATCAGCCAGATCTCGCCGCCTTCGACCGAGGCATAGCTGTCCTGGATGTTGGCCTGGCCCTGACGCAGCGACTTGACCTCGGTTCCGGTCAGCACAAGGCCGGCCTCGATCGTGTCGAGCACCTCATAGGAAAACCGCGCCTTGCGGTTTTCGGCAACGGTCTTGTTGTTGGGATCGGCTTTTCTGACTTGGTTCATGAGGTCTAGAGTCCGTTTCGAAACTCGCTCCCGCGAGTCAGATGATGGTGCTACCGAGAACCGGAGCGGAGCGTACATATAGTACGGGAACACCGGAAGCGCAGGTGGCGCCTTCAGATGACCGCGGGAGCAGACTTCCCAAACGGGCTCGCTAATTGATCAAGCCGGCGTGCTTCATGGCCGCATCGATCCTCTCGGCCGTTGCCGGCTCGACAGTCACCAGCGGCGAACGCAGCACGTTCTCGACCTTGCCCAGCTTCGACAGTGCATATTTCGCGCCGGACACGCCGGGCTCGATGAAGATCGCCTTGTGCAGCGGCAAGAGACGGTCCTGCAGCTCCAGCGCCTTCGCACTGTCGCCCGCAAGCGTTGCTTCCTGGAATTCGGCGCAGAGCCGCGGCGCGACGTTCGAGGTCACCGAGATGCAGCCGACACCACCATGCGCGTTGAAACCGAGCGCGGAAGCGTCCTCGCCCGAAAGCTGGATGAAATCCTTGCCGCAGGTCATGCGCTGCTCCGACACGCGTTCGACCTTGCCGGTGGCGTCCTTGACGCCGACGATGTTCTTGAAGTCGTGCGCCAGCCGGCCCATCGTCTCCGGCATCATGTCGATGACCGAGCGCGGCGGGATGTTGTAGATGATGATCGGCAGCTTGGTCGCCCGGGCGACAGCGGCGAAATGCTCGTAGAGGCCGCGCTGTGTCGGCTTGTTGTAATAGGGCGTTACGACCAGGGCAGCATCGGCGCCGGCCTTTTCGGCATACTGCACGAGCCCGACAGCTTCCTCGGTGTTGTTGGAACCGGCGCCGGCAACCACCGGGGCGCGGCCCTTAGCCACCTCGATGCAGATCTTGACGACGTGGCGATGCTCGTCATGCGACAGCGTAGGCGACTCGCCCGTCGTGCCGACAGGAACCAGGCCTGTCGTGCCCTCGCCAAGCTGCCAGTCGACGAACGCGCGAAAGGCTTTCTCGTCGAAACGCCCGCTCTTTTCGAACGGTGTCACGAGCGCGGTAAGCGAGCCTCTCAGCATGTCGTCCAACTCCTTGGGACTTCTCGGTTCACGCATGTCGTTGTCCCAAAACCGGTATCCACTTTTGGGCGCCATGCACTTTGTTGGTTATGCATGTCGTTACCCCAAAACCGGTATCCACTTTTGGGCGCCATGCATCGGTGTTTCGTGGTGCGCGCCTTCTAACCGAAAGCGAAGCCGCGCACCATAGTCTCGACATTGTTGCGCGGCAAGCATTGCCATGGTGCCAGCAAGCGTAATTCGAACGGCCTCGATAACCCTTTGTTTACGAGCCCTTCACAACCTAAGTTTAGGCTTCAAGGCTTCTTCGCCCGCTGATAAAATGCTGGATTAAGGAAAGACACGCGATCATGCCGACCAGTCGGCCCCATCTCTTCGCGCTGCTTGGCGCCATTGCCGCGCTGATGCCCGGCGTGGCGATCAGCGGCAGCGTCGATGTGCGGGTCACCTCGGCCATCCCGGTGCCTGGTGTACAGGACAAGGCGCAACAGGCCCCCTCACCCAGCGTCGCACACTTGAAAAGTGGGCTGGATGCGCTGGCGGCCGGCGATATTGCCGGCGCCCGCGGCGTGCGTGATGCACTGCCCGCACAATCGCTCGACCAGCACATATTGGCCTGGGCGATCGCGCTTTACGGCGGAGACAAGGTTCCAAGCGGCGACATCGCGGCAGCCGCGAAGATGCTGCCCAACTGGCCGGGCACTGTTGCCCTGCGCAAGAACAGCGCGCGCGCGCTCTACCGCGAAAACCCCGCGGCGGATGTCGTCGTCAAGGCATTCGACGGCAGCCAGCCGCAGACATTCGAAGGCGTGATGGTTCTCGCGCGCGCCTATGTGTCGTCCGGCAACGCCAAGGCGGCGCGATCGGTGCTGTCGCCGTTCTGGCGCACCGCGATCCTGGAAGCCAAGGACGAGACGGCTCTGATCAAGGAGTTCGGCAGCCTTGTTCCTGCCGCCGATCACCGTTTTCGCATGGAGCGCATGTTCTATGCCGACCGGGTGAATTCCGCCTTGCGTGTCGCCGGCCTCGCCGGCGCCCAGCAGCTTGCCGACGCCTGGGCGGCGGCCGACAGGGGCGACAAGAATGCCGCCAAACTGCTGAAGGCCGTGCCGGCGGCGCAGCGTTCGGCCGGCTATTTCTTCGCGCAGGCCGAGTATCTGCGCAAGCAGCAGGATTTTGCGGGCGCCGCAGCGGTTGTCATGAAGGCGCCGGCGGACCGTGACTCCCTGGTCGATCCGGATGCCTGGTGGGTCGAACGCCGGGTGCTGTCGCGCGAACTGGTCGACCAGGGCGACATGAAGACGGCATACAAGATAGTCGCCACGCATACCGCCGAAAGCGCGGCCAATGCGGCGGAAGCCGAGTTCCATGCCGGCTGGTACGCGCTGCGTGGCCTGAACGATCCCAAGCTCGCGGCGACGCATTTCGCGCGTATCGCCGACCTTGCCCAGGGACCGATGACCCTGTCGCGCGCCTATTACTGGCTCGGCCGCGCGGCGGAAGTCGGAGGCCCCGGCAATGCCAAGGACTATTTTGGGCGTGCGGCGACCTACGGCACCACGTTTTACGGCCAGCTCGCCGCCGAACGTGTCGGCCGGCAGGCGCTCAACATCGTCTATCCCCAGCCAAGTGCCGCCGACAGGCGGAGCTTTGCCGGCCGCGAGGCCGTCTCCGCCATCAAGCGCCTGCAAGAGGCGGGCTACGACCGCTATGCCGAAACGCTCTACCGCGACCTTGCCGGCCAGTTGACCAGTCCGGGTGAACTGGCGCTGCTCGCCGTCCTGGCGGAAAAGCAGGACAACCATTTCATGGCGCTGAAAATCGGCAAGATCGCCGGAGCGCGGGGCATCGACGTCGGAGCGCTGTCGCATCCGCTCGGCGTCATCCCCGATTCGGCCAATATTTCCGGTTCCGGCAAGGCCCTGGCCTACGCGATCGCCCGCCAGGAAAGCGAATTCAATATCGGCGCCATATCCAGTGCCGGCGCGCGCGGGCTGCTGCAGCTGATGCCGGCAACCGCCAGGCAATTGGCGAAGAAGGCTGGATTGCAGTTTTCGCAGACCAGGCTGACAACCGACGCCGCCTATAATGCGACGCTTGGTTCGGCCTTCCTCGGCGAACAGCTGGATCGCTTCAACGGCTCGTACGTATTGACCTTCGCGGGCTACAATGCCGGCCCGGCCCGGGCCGGCCAGTGGGTGGCGAAATATGGTGACCCACGCGGCAAGGACATCGATGCGGTGGTGGACTGGATCGAACGGATTCCCTACATGGAAACAAGAAGTTACGTGCAGCGCGTGATGGAGAATTACGAGGTCTACAAGATGCGTATCTCCGGCAAGTACGACATCGTCGGCGATCTCGTGAACGGGCGGAGTTGAAGTTTTTGCCCTTCCTTCGTGAGGAGAAGGAGGAGCCTTTCCCATTTGACCCTCCTGCGCTCCGTCTATAGCAGACGTGGACGATCCTTCGGCTAAGGAGCCCGTCCCATGTCGAGCAACCCAGGTTTCTCCGACTTCTTCTATGCCGCGCCAGATGGGCTGAGACTTCACGCGCGCGTCTATGGCGAAGCGAATTCCGCACATTGGCCGGTCGTCTGCCTGCCTGGCCTGACACGTAATGCGCGGGATTTTCACGAGCTGGCGCTCTATCTCTCAACGCGATCCGCCTTTGCGCGCAAGGTCATCGCCTTCGACTATCGCGGACGCGGACAGTCGGCCTACGATCCCGATGTTAGTCACTATAATGTCGGCGTCGAGGCGGGAGACATCCTTGCCGGGCTGACGGCGCTCGGCATCGAACAGGCGGCCTTCATCGGCACCTCGCGCGGCGGGCTGATCATCCATGTGCTTGGCGCGATGCAGCCGGCGGCGCTGAAAGCCATCGTGCTCAACGACATCGGGCCAGTGATCGAACCCGCCGGCCTTGCCCATATCCGCGCCTATCTCGATCCCACGCCAAGACCGAAGAGCCGTGCCGAGACTGTCGATGCCCTGCGCGACACGCATGGCGGCGACTTTCCCGCCCTCGCTTCGGCGGATTGGGAGCGGATGGCGTCGGCGCTCTATCGCCAGACGGATCAGGGGCTGATGCCGGATTTCGACCCGAGGCTGGTTGAAACGCTCGCCGCCCTCGACCTAAGCAAGAAACTGCCGGATTTGTGGGCGCAATTCGAGGCGCTGGCCGTCATGCCTATGCTGGTCATACGTGGCGCCAGTTCGAGACTTTTGTCCGTCGAGACGCTTGAAGAAATGAAGAAGCGCCACCCAAACCTCGAGGGGATCACGGTCGAGGGCCAAGGCCACGCGCCTTTCCTCGAGACCGGCAGCCTGCCCGTCGCCGTTGCTGCTTTTCTCGATCGCGCCGAGAGGCAAATAAGCGGCAAATAAGCCCCAAGACCAGATCAGATCCCGGGGCTGTTACGGCAGCAAAGGCAAACTGTCGGAACTACTTGGCCTTGGAGCTTTTGCGGGTCGCCTTTGGCGGCGCCTTCGCCGAAGCGCCCTCATTCGTCTGCTTCCGCTTCGCCGACGGCGTCGTCACCGGCGACGAAAACAGCGAGCTTTCCGCGCTGCCGGCCGGTTGCTCGCCGCGAGGCTTCTCCAGCACGACAACGCAGCCATCGAGATCATTGGTGGCCAGATGCGCGTAGCGCATGGTCATCGACAAGGTCTGATGGCCAAGCCACATCTGCACGCGGCGGATGTCGATGCCGCCCTGGACAAGACGCGAAGCGCAGGTGTGGCGCAGGATGTGCGGCACGACCTGGTCGTCGGCGCCGAGCCCGACTTCCGCCTTGGCATCGTTCCAGATGGCGCGAAATTGTGCCTGGCTGAGCTTGGTGAACGGCCCCTTAGGCCGGCGCCCTTCGGCCGGAGGCAGCTTGATGACCTCCTTGACCCGCTCGGTCATCGGAATGGTGCGGCTGCGACCGGACTTGGTGATCCAGAAGGAGACGCGATGTTCCTGGATATCGTTCCAGATCAGCCCGAGCGCCTCTCCGAGGCGGCATCCGGTGTCGACCAGGAAGACGGAAAGCCGGTAGGCATCCTCGCTGCGGCTCTTGATAGCGGCAAACAGCCTTGCCTCTTCCTCCCTCTCGAGGAAACGAATTCGTCCCGCCCGCTCCTTCTGGCGGCGAAACTCGGGCAGGCTGTGGATATCTCCCATCTTGTAAGCCTTGCGCAGCAGTTTGCTGAGAGCAGCCATCTTTCGATTGATGGTCGCGTTGCTGTTGCCGCGCTGGCGCAAGGTGCCGATAAGGTTGTCCAGGGTACTCTGGTCAAAGGCGCTGAAACGCTCCCCAAGGAGGATCTCGTCTATCTCGCCGATGAAGGAGCTGACATTATATTTATGTCGCCCATCATCCCACAATATGTCTCGATAAGCTGAAAAAGAGCTCTCCGACCCGATGCGACGTTACTTCTCTTATCTTGTTGTAGGTATAGTTGAATTTCGCGTTTTGAGAAGAATACATCGCATAGTGGTCAGAGGGCCCTCCCTCTTGAATCGCTTCATTGGTCATTATTCGCCACACCCCCCTAGTGGATAGGCTAGCCCTAACCGCTTGGAAGTGTCCTTTCAAGAATTTTTAAGCCGTGGCTAATTTCTTCCGTTGATTGACGGATCCCAGCGAAACCGCTCCACAGGCCTAATTCAGCTACCGATTCCCCCTGTCCCTTCTGTTGCGTTGACCCAGCCACGAAACAAAAACAGCCCGGACGTTTGTGCGCCCGGGCTGGATTTCAGCTGTAAAGAACCAGCCCCTTAGAAGGAGCGCTGGAAGCGGAGGACTCCGCCGATGCTGCTCTTCTTGGTCGCATTGGTCCAATTGGAGAAGTCTGCGTCGTCGAACTTGCCTGCATTGAGGTAGTCGACTTCGGCCGTGACCGTGAAGCCGGGAACGATATCATAGGCAATGTTCGCGGCAATGCCGAGGTTCTTCCATTCGTCATACGAGACCTGAGCGTTGAACGAGGTCTTCTCGTTGAACTTGTAGGTGCCGCCGCCCCAAACTGCCCAATTGCCGCCCCACAGCTTGTAGAAGCCACGGCCGCCGCCCGGGATGGACCATGTGGGATCCGAGAGATTGTCGTCCGAGCCGTAGCCGGCCATCAAGAACAGCGACAGTTCGTTGGTGGCGTTGACATCCAAGCGAACCTTGCCGGCCCACTCTTCGTAGTTGCTGTCGTAAGCAACGACGCCCGTGATCGCGCCCCACCCCTGCGTCCATTTCACGCCACCAACCACGTTCGGAACGTAGCTGTCGATCGTGCCGTCCGGAACGCTCAGATAGGAGCCCGGAGCCGGGTCAGAACCTTCTTCGAGCGAAACCACAGCCGAGAAGCCGTTACCCGCGTCGAAGTAGTACTGGATAACGTTGGTCTCGAAGCCGCCGTAGGGAACCAGCGTATCGTTGATGACGTTGCCGGCGTAGCCGGTGAACGTATCGAAGGCCGATTCGTCAGCACCGACGCGCAGACCGCCGAGTTGAATCCAGGCGAAGTTCAGCGAAGAGCTCTGGCTCCCGTCGGAGTAGTTGAAACGGGTCTCGGTATAGGTCTTCAACGTGCCGAGTTCGGTTTCCTGGCCAGTCCAGGTCTTCAGGGTGAAGCGGGCCTGCTTGTGCCAGGTGTCGTTCTCGCTGCCATCCTCATGATCGGTGGCGCGACGACCAGTGAAAGCACCCTGATCTCCAGCGGAAGCATCATAACGGACATAGCCGCCGATGCGCAGGCAGGTCTCGGTGCCGGGGATGTAGAAGTAGCCAGCGCCGTAGACGTCGCAAATCTTGACGTATTCAGCGGGCTCCGGCGCGGCGACGACGACGGCGTCGGCGGCGCGCGCACCGGAAACTGCGATCAGGGCCGCAGCGGAGCCGAGAAGAAGGCTCTTGATGTTCATTTTCTGACCTCCAGTCAGAATCGAACCGAATGACGGCCCTATCAACGCCAGTTCAGGCATCAACTGCCTGAGATAACTAAGTTTTTTCGGAGACCAGGTGGATTTCGCGCTGTCGTGCGAATAGTCACCAAAGACGTTTGTTGGCGAAGGCGTGCCCGGAGTCGGATTTCAGATAGCGCTTGAATGAAGCCGCCTTGGCTTGGTCGGAGAAAGCTACATAGGTGACGATCCGCCAGGGCAGAAACTTAGACGTGTGGGTGGATTTTCCGGCATTGTGCTCGGCGATCCGGCGCTTCAGGTCGGATGTGATGCCGACATATCGCTCGCTATCCACAGGCCCTCCTTCGCCGAGGCTTCGGAGAGCGTCCTGCTTCGCTGGAAGGTCTGGGCTTGTCCTGCGAAGCCCGGAGGGCGAAGCAGGATGGCGGAGAGGATGGGATTCGAACCCACGAGAAGCTTTTGACCTCTACTCCCTTAGCAGGGGAGCGCCTTCGACCACTCGGCCACCTCTCCGTTGAGCCGCTGGATAAAGAAAAGCGCCGGCACAATCAACAAGCCCGCGTCATTAATATGGAAAATAACGGCGCGCTGTCGCCGCGGATTTCCGCGATGGGGCGGTTATGCGGCAAATCCCTGGCCGGTGACTCGCGGCCTCGCCACGATTCCGTCGGCCGAATGCCGGATTCGGCCGGAAATAGCCGGCTGCGGCGGGCCTGATGGTTAACGAGAGCTTTCTGAGTGAGGCCAAATCGTGTCATTTGTGCAACAGCGCCGGGGGATAGCAGCCGAACAGCCCTTTCGCCGGTACGATCGTTGTTGAACGCCGCCGGCTCATGGTAATGTCGAGTTCGAAGGAGCGGCGCGGTGCGCATCTTTTTCGGTAGTGGGGATGGGGCAGGGAACGCTGTCCTTCAGCAAAGAATACCCAGACCCGTTTTTTAACTTTTGACTGGAGGTCAGAAAATGAACATCAAGAGCCTTCTTCTCGGCTCCGCTGCGGCCCTGATCGCAGTTTCCGGTGCGCGCGCCGCCGACGCCGTCGTCATCGCCGAGCCGGAGCCCGCTGAATACGTCAAGATTTGCGACGTCTACGGCGCTGGCTACTTCTACATCCCCGGCACCGAAACCTGCCTGCGCGTCGGCGGCTATGTCCGCTACGACATCTCCGGTGGCGACCTCGGTACGTTCGATGGTGCTAAGAACGTCGACCATCAGGATGGCAGCATAAATGACACCTGGCACAAAAATACCCGCTTCACGCTGAAGACCTAGACCGGCCAGGAAACCGAGCTCGGTACCTTGAAGACCTACACCGAGACCCGCTTCAACTTCGGCAATGGCGAGGGAGGTGACACCAGCTACGATCCGGCGACTGGCCTCTTCGTCGACAATCCCGCCCATAACAAGGACGTCTCGCTGAACTTCGCCTGGATTCAGCTCGGTGGTCTCCGCGTCGGTAAGGACGAATCGGCCTTCGATACGTTCATCGGCTACGCCGGCAACGTTATCCAAGATACGATCGTTCCCTACGGCGATTTCGACACCAACGTCGTGCAATACTACTTCGACGCCGGCAACGGCTTCTCTGCCGTCCTCTCGCTGGAAGAAGGCGCAGGCACGGTTGGCACGATCGACAGCTATGTTCCGCATGTCGTCGGCGGTTTGAAGTGGACGCAGGGCTGGGGCGCCATCACCGGCGTCGTTGCCTATGACAGCAACTACGAAGAAGTGGCCGGCAAGGTTCGCTTGGATGTCAACGTTTCCAACGAACTGTCGCTCTGGGTCATGGGCGGCTACGGTTCGGACGACAATCTCAACGATCCGACATACGCAATTCCGGCTGGCGGTCGCGGCTTCTACAAGCAGTGGGGCGGCAACTGGGCAGTTTGGGGCGGCGGCACCTACAAGTTCAACGAGAAGACCTCGTTCAACGCTCAGGTTTCGTATGACGACTGGAAGAACCTCGGCATCGCGGCGAATATCGCCTATGACGTTGTTCCCGGCTTTACGGTCACAGCCGAAGTCGACTATCAGAACGTCGGTAGCGATGATCTGACGCGGGCCTGGGACGGCGCCGAGAAGAAGAGCAATATCGGCGGCATTCTCCGCTTCCAGCGCTCGTTCTAAGACATTTCGGCTATTGAAACCGAAACCCGGCGGGCAACCGCCGGGTTTTTTGTATTTGCACCGATGCTCTATCGCGCAGCTTGCACCGGCCGGTGGCGCGCGTTAGCAAGAAGGTCCCTTCCAAGCGAGCTTCCGACATGCCTCAGCGCCCTGCCCTCTCACCACTCATCGCAGCGCTTCCGTCGACCGTGCCGTTTGTCGGTCCCGAAGCGCAGCAGCGTGAGCGCGGGCGCGCTTTCCGTGCCCGCATCGGCGCCAATGAGAGCAGTTTTGGTCCTTCGCCGCGCGTCATCGCCCGCATGGAGAGTGTCGCGCGCGACCAGTGGATGTATTGTGACCCCGACAATTACGATCTGAAGGTCGCGGCTGCGGCGCATCACCATGTGGCGGTCGAAAATATCGTTGTCGGCGAAGGCATTGACGGTCTGCTCAGCCTGGTGGCGCGCATGTACGTGGCGCCTGGCGATGCCGTGGTCACCTCGCTCGGCGCCTATCCGACCTTCAACTTCCACATTGCCGGTGTCGGCGGCCGGCTGGTGACCGTCCCTTACGAGAATGACAGGGAAAGCCTGGACGGTCTGCTCGCGGCAGTCGTCAGGGAGAAGGCGCCGCTGGTCTATCTGTCCAACCCGGACAATCCGATGGGCAGTTGGTGGGAAGCCGACGAGGTCATCCGCTTCATCGAAGCCTTGCCGGAAACCACCATGCTCGTGCTCGACGAAGCCTATGGCGAATTGGGACCAGCCTCGGCCCTGCCGCCGATCGACATCTCGCGGCCGAACGTCATCCGCATGCGAACCTTTTCGAAGGCCTATGGACTTGCCGGAATACGCTGCGGCTATGCCGTCGCCGAGACGCAAGTGATCAGCGACTTCGAGAAGATCCGCAACCACTATGGCGTCAGCCGCATGGCGCAGATCGCCGGCGTCGAGGCGCTCGCCGACCAGGCCTATCTCGAGACGGTGGTGGCCCGGGTCGCCGCCGGACGTCGGCGCATTGCTGATATCGCCGAACAGAACGGGTTGAAGCCGCTCGCCTCGGCGACCAATTTCGTCACCATCGACTGCGGCC
This sequence comes from Mesorhizobium sp. B2-4-18, assembly GCF_006441385.1. Lineage (NCBI taxonomy): Bacteria > Pseudomonadati > Pseudomonadota > Alphaproteobacteria > Hyphomicrobiales > Phyllobacteriaceae > Mesorhizobium > Mesorhizobium sp. B2-4-18. Next base: position 165,329 of record NZ_VFUW01000007.1, read on the forward strand.
ATGACGGTGCTTTCGCCGTGAAAGTGCTGCAGGGGCTGTTGTCGCGCGACGTCTTCATCCGTAAGCCGATGGCGCCACGGCTCGACCACTGCATCCGCGTCAGCGTCGGTCTCGCCCACGAACTGGACATCTTCGCCGAGGAATTGCCTGGCGCCTTGGCAGCGGCGCGCGGAAACTAGGGCACTTCGCGGCGCTCGGGAGCCATCGCGGCGCCGAGCAGATGTCCGGCACGCGCCAGCACATCCGATAATTCCGCGGCTTCCCTGTCATTCAAGCCCGCGGTCAGGCGGGCCAGATCACGATCCGTGGCCGCATGAAGTGCCGCAAGCGCGGCCTGGCCGCGCGCGGAGAGCGAAAGAACGCGCGGCCGGAGTGGCGCGGGATCGGTACACATCTCGGTCAGGCCGGCGGCAGAAAATTTGGAACGGAGGCCCTCGATTTTCATCGCGGTCACCGTTTCCAACCGTTGCCTTCGTTCGATGCTGCGCCAGACTCTATGGAACGGGAGCGAGCCCATGAATGATCGGAAAAGGGCAGTGCAGGCGCACATATACGGCACGGTCCAAGGGGTCGGCTACAGGGCGTGGACGCGCGATGAAGCGACAAGGCTCGGGCTGTTGGGCTGGGTGCGCAACGAAAGAGACCGCTCGGTGACGGCATGGCTTACCGGCGCCGACGCGGCGATTGCGGCCATGATTGAACGGCTTCGGCAAGGCCCGTCGGGCGCATCCGTCTCGCGGATCGATGTGGAAGAGCTGGAGACCTGGGCCACGCCTGGAGATTTCAGGATTATCGGATAGACGGATTTCCGCCTGCCTTGAATTAATTGAACGTTTGTTTTATTATTCTGCCGTCAACGAGGCGACGATGGCGCGCACCACAGGATCACACGGCGAGCGAACCGAAGCGGCAGTCCGTGAAGCGGCGGCCACCCTGATTGCGCGTTACGGTTATGAAGCAATGTCGATGCGCCAGCTGGCCGCCGAGGTCGGCGTGCAGGCGGCCGCGCTCTATCACTATTTTCCGACCAAGGAAGACCTGCTGTTCACGCTGATGCGCGACCATATGCAAGCGCTTCGCGAGGCCTGGGAGCGTTCCAGGCCGGCCGACGCGGATCCGGTACGGCAGCTTGCCGCCTTTGTGCGCAACCACATCGCCTTTCATATCGGGCGCCGCCACGCCACGCATGTGTCGAACATGGAATTGCGCAGCCTGTCGCCTGACAGGCTGACACAGATCCTGCGCATGCGCACGGCCTACGAAAAGGACCTGCGTTCGATCCTGCGCGATGGCGCCGAGGCGGGTATTTTCCGCATCGAGGACACCGGCCTGACGGCCATGGCTCTGATCCAGATGATGACCGGCGTCATCGTCTGGTTCCGGCCGGGCGAGCGATTGTCGATCGCCGAGGTCACGCAGACATACCTTTCGATGACAATGCGCCTGGTCGGCGCGAACATCGGCATTGGTACCGGGGAGGAACGGCATGTACACGAACACGCTCAGCTTCGGGCATGACGAGGACGTCGAGGCGTTGCGCGACCTGGTGCGCCGCTTCGCCCAGGACAGAATCGCGCCGATAGCCGCTGACATCGATCGCGAGAACGAATTCCCGGCGCATCTATGGGGAGAACTCGGCACTCTTGGCCTGCTCGGCATAACCGCCGATCCCGATTTCGGCGGCAGCGGCATGGGCTATCTCGCCCACGTGATCGCGGTCGAGGAGATTTCGCGCGCCTCGGCATCGGTCGGCCTTTCCTACGGCGCCCACTCCAATCTCTGCGTCAACCAGATCAACCGCTGGGCAACGCCGGCACAGAAGGAAAAATACCTGCCGCCGCTATGTTCGGGCGAGCACGTCGGCGCGCTGGCCATGTCGGAGCCCGGCGCCGGCTCCGACGTGGTGTCGCTCAAGTTGCGCGCCGAAAAGCGCAATGACCGCTATGTGCTCAACGGCACCAAGATGTGGATCACCAACGGCCCGGATGCCGAAACGCTGGTCGTCTACGCCAAAACCGACCCGGACCGGAAATCGCGCGGCATCACCGCCTTCATCGTCGAAAAGGCGATGCCGGGGTTTTCGGTGGCGCAGAAATTCGACAAGCTCGGCATGCGGGGGTCCAACACCGGCGAACTGGTCTTTTCGGACGTCGAGGTGCCGTTCGACAATGTGCTGCACGAGGAAGGACGCGGCGTCGAGGTGCTGATGTCCGGCCTCGACTATGAGCGCACCGTGCTTGCCGGCGGCCCGATCGGCCTGATGGCGGCCTGCCTCGACGTAGCGATCCCCTATGTTCACGAGCGCAAGCAGTTCGGCCAGCCGATCGGGGAATTCCAGCTGGTGCAAGGCAAGCTTGCCGACATGTATACGGCGATGAACGCCGCGCGTGCCTACGTGTACGCCGTCGCCGCCGCCTGCGACCGCGGCCAGACCAGCCGCAAGGATGCAGCCGGATGCGTGCTGTTCGCCGCCGAGAAAGCGACGCAGATGGCACTCGACGCGATCCAGCTGCTTGGCGGCAACGGCTATATCAACGACTATCCGACCGGCCGGCTTTTGCGCGACGCGAAGCTCTACGAGATCGGCGCCGGCACCAGCGAGATCCGTCGCTGGCTGATCGGCCGCGAGATCATGGCGGAGGGGGTGTAGCATGGCTATCCTCCAAACCCAGATCTCGCCCTCCTCCGAAACCTTCCGTGCCAATGCCGAGCGCATGCGCGCGCTGGTTGCCGATATCGCTGAAAAGGCGACGACAGTCGAGCGCGGCGGCTCGGATGAGGCCCGCGATCGCCATGTCGGTCGTGGCAAGCTGCTGCCGCGCGAACGCCTGGCGCAATTGCTGGACACCGGTTCGCCCTTCCTCGAGATCGGCCAGTTCGCGGCATGGTCCATGTATGGCGAGGAGATTGCGTCGGCCGGCCTGATCGCCGGCATCGGCCGCGTCGAGAGCACCGAGGTGATGGTCGTTGTCAACGACGCCACGGTGAAGGGCGGCACCTACTATCCGCTGACGGTGAAGAAGCATCTGCGCGCGCAGGAGATCGCGCTGCAGAACAATTTGCCATGCGTCTATCTGGTCGACAGCGGCGGCGCCAACCTGCCCAACCAGGACGAGGTCTTTCCCGACCGCGAGCATTTCGGCCGCATCTTCTACAACCAGGCCAACATGTCGGCTGCCGGCGTTCCGCAGATCGCCTGCGTCATGGGCTCCTGCACCGCTGGCGGCGCCTATGTGCCGGCGATGTCGGACGAGACGATCATGGTGCGCAACCAGGCGACCATCTTCCTCGGCGGACCGCCGCTGGTGAAGGCGGCCACCGGCGAAGACGTCAGCGCCGAGGAATTGGGCGGCGCGGATGTACACACCAGGCTTTCCGGCGTCGCCGATCACTATGCGCTGGACGACGAACACGCGCTCGCCATTTGCCGGCGCATCATCAAGAACCTGAATCGGAACAAGGCTGTAAGCCTGAGCTTACAGAAAGCTCATCAGCCGCTTCATCCCGCGGATGAGCTCTATGGCATCGTCCCGACCGACCTGCGCCAGCCCTATGACGTGCGCGAGGTGATCGCGCGCATCGTCGACGGCTCCGAATTCGATGAGTTCAAGCAGAACTACGGCACCACGCTGATCACCGGTTTCGCCCACCTCCATGGCATGCCGGTCGGCGTCATCGCCAACAATGGCGTGCTGTTTTCCGAAAGCGCGCTGAAGGGCGCGCACTTCATCGAGTTGTGCTGTCAGCGCAAGATTCCGCTGGTTTTCCTTCAGAATATCACCGGCTTTATGGTCGGCCGCAAATACGAGGCGGGCGGCATCGCCAAGGACGGCGCCAAGCTGGTGATGGCGGTGGCGACCGCCAGGGTGCCGAAGGTGACCGTCATCATCGGCGGTTCGTTCGGCGCCGGCAACTACGGCATGTGCGGCCGCGCCTACTCACCGCGCTTCCTGTGGATGTGGCCGAACGCGCGCATCTCGGTGATGGGCGGCGAACAGGCGGCAACCGTGCTCGCCATGGTCAAGCGCGAAGGCATCGAGCGAAAGGGCGGCGAGTGGAGCGCCGAGGAGGAAGCGAAATTCAAGAAGCCGATCCTGATGAAATACGAGCATGAGGGCCATCCGCTCTACTCGTCCGCCCGCCTCTGGGACGACGGCATCATCGATCCGGCCAGGACACGCGAGGTGCTGGCGCTCAGCCTTTCCGCGTCGCTCAACGCCGAGATCGAGGAGACACGCTTCGGCGTGTTCAGGATGTGAGATGAGCAAGGCCCAAGACAGGATCCGCATCCACACCGGCGACATCACGAAGCTGGATGTCGACGCCATCGTCAATGCCGCCAACACTTCGCTTCTTGGTGGCGGTGGAGTCGATGGCGCCATCCACCGCGCGGCGGGTCGTGAGCTCGAGGTAGAATGCCGGATGTTGAACGGATGCAGGGTCGGCGACGCCAAGATCACCAAGGGTTACAAGCTGCCAGCTCGACATATCATCCACACGGTCGGGCCGGTCTGGCAGGGCGGCGGCAAGGGCGAAGCCGAACTGCTGGCCTCTTGCTATCTCAGGTCGCTGGAACTCGCGACCGCCAATGATTGCCGTTCGGTGGCGTTTCCCGCGATCTCGACCGGTGTTTACCGCTACCCGAAAGACGAGGCGACCGAAATCGCCGTCTATGAGGTCAATGACTTCATCAAGCACAACGCGCTTCCCGAAATCGTTGTTTTCTGCTGCTTCGACGAAGCGATGGCAGAACTATACCGTCAACATCTTGCAACATTGGGTGGAGATTGAATTTTATAGGCCAGGCCTTTCGTTCGCTCACGAAATCGCGAGCTCATCCTGCAGCTCTGGCGGCGCCGGAGAATATTCGCTATCGCTCGTCCTGCACTTTGCAATGGGGATGGGGTGAGAATGGAACGGAAATATTCACGGAATGCGTCTACTTTAATACTTTCGGCATTGCTGCTAACCGCCGCGCATGGCGCGGGCGTGGCCGGATCGCTGGCGGGAAGCGAGGGAGACAAGCGTTTCCCGCCCTATTTGCCACGAAATTTGAAAGATCCATGTACCAAGACCTACAAGGCCTATGTGGCGGCCGGCGGCCATTCGGCCTACGCCACCACGCCTTATGCCCGGATCATGTCATCATACATAATCTGCGGCGGGCATCTGAACGCGCCGTCACAAAAGGCAGCGGAAGAACTGGCTATGAAATCCTGTCTGGCCACGCGCGCGCACTACAAGGTAACCACCGGCGGCGCCTGCGAGATCGCCGCTTCGAAATAGGCCGGTGCCTACCAAAATGGCGCCGCCCGATACTGACCCGGGAGGCTCCATGTTCACGAAAATCCTGATCGCCAATCGGGGCGAGGTCGCTTGCCGCGTCATCCGCACGGCTCGCAAGCTCGGCGTGCACACTGTCGCCGTCTATTCGGATGCCGACGCGAGGTCCCTGCATGTCGAGATGGCCGACGAGGCGGTCCATATCGGTCCTTCGCCGGTCGGCGAGAGCTATCTGCGCGGTGACAGGATTGTCGCCGCGGCCCTGGCCACGGGTGCGCAGGCTATCCATCCCGGTTACGGCTTCCTGTCGGAAAACCCCGATTTCGTCGACCAGGTGGTGGCGGCCGGCCTCATTTTCATCGGCCCGTCGGCGACCTCGATCCGCGCCATGGGGTTGAAGGACGCCGCCAAGCGGCTGATGGAAAAAGCCGGCGTTCCGGTCGTTCCGGGCTATCATGGCGAGGCGCAGGAAATCGTGCTGCTTGCGTCAAAGGCCCGCGAGATCGGCTATCCCGTGCTGATCAAGGCGCGCGCTGGCGGCGGCGGCAAGGGCATGCGCCGCGTCGAGCATCCCGATGACTTTTCCGAGGCACTCTCCAGCGCCCGGCGCGAAGCAAAGGCCGCTTTCGGCGACGACCGCGTGCTGGTCGAGAAATATGTCGACAAGCCGCGCCATATCGAAGTGCAGGTGTTCGGCGATAATTTCGGCAATGCGGTGCATCTCTACGAGCGCGACTGTTCGGCGCAACGCCGCCACCAGAAGGTAATCGAGGAGGCCCCCGCCCCCGGCATGACGCCGGCTTTGCGCAAGGCAATGAGCGAGGCGGCGGTAAAAGCCGCCAGAGCAATCAACTATTCCGGCGCCGGCACCATCGAATTCATCGTCGACGCCTCGCAAGGCCTCAAGGCCGATCGCTTCTGGTTCATGGAAATGAACACCCGGCTGCAGGTCGAGCATCCGGTCACCGAGATGGTCACCGGCACCGATCTCGTCGAGTGGCAGTTACGGGTCGCCGGCGGCGAAAAACTGCCGAAGACGCAGAGCGAGATCACGCTTTGCGGCCATGCTTTCGAGGCGCGCATCTATGCCGAGGATGCGGCCAAGGGGTTTCTGCCGGCCACAGGCACGCTGCACCACCTTAGATTTCCAGACGTTGCCCCCGAAGGCGCCACGATGCGCATCGAGACCGGCGTGCGGGCTGGCGATGCCATCTCGCCCTATTACGACCCGATGATCGCGAAGCTGGTCGTTCATGCCGGAGACAGACGGCAGGCGCTGGAAGCGCTCCGCACCGCGCTCGCGCAAACCGAGATTGCCGGCTCCACCGTCAACACCGCTTTTCTTGCCGCCCTTGCCGCCGATCCGGATTTTGCGGCTGAAGACATCGATACCGGCCTGATCGGCAGACACCAGGAGGCGTTGACGGCGGTCGCGCCGCCGACCGGCGAGATCATCTCGGCTGCCGCCATGGCGGCCTCGGGTGCCGGAGCATTGCCGTCGTCGAACGACCCATGGTCATCACTCGCCGGCTATGCGCATTTCCACGGCGGGGCGCAGCGCATGCGGCTGACGTTCGGCGACGAAGCCATTCAGGCAAGGATTTCAGTGCGATCGGACGGGCGCTTCCAGGTGGCGCTCGATGCGCCTTATGACAGCACCAATTTGCATGATCTTCGCGCCGTTCCCCGCCTCGCCCGCTGGCCTGGCCACATCACGGTGTTCGAAGGCGCCGTCGGCTATACTTTCGCGGTGCCGGACCCCTTGGCCAGGAGCGATGAAGCGGCCGCCGCCACCGGCAGCCTGCGCGCACCGATGCCGGGCCTGGTCAAGCTTGTGCGCGTGGCGAAAGGCGACGGTGTGATCAAAGGACAAGCTCTGCTGATCCTCGAGGCGATGAAGATGGAGCACACCATCGCCGCCCCGCATGACGGGGTGATCGCCGAGGTCGCCGGGGAAGGCGCACAGGTCACCGACGGGACAGTGCTGGTGCGGTTCGCCGAGGACCAGAACGCATGCACCGCGGCCGCCGGCGGATAGAAGGAGCGACCGCAAACTGAAATGGCCGGGACGAACCCGGCCATTCCCTTGGATTACCCGAGTGCCAGGGCGATTACTGCGCGATCGGCGCGTACTTGCCGTCATGCCACTGGTTGATGTCGTAGCTGGCATTCTTGAGGTCGCCCTTCTCGTCGAAGGTGACGTCGCCGACAACGGTGCTGATCGCCGTGCCATTCTTCAGCGCCTCGGCAACCTTGGCCGGATCGTCGCTGCCGGCACGCTTGATGCCTTCGGCGAATGCCTGGACCACGGCATAGGAGAACAGCGTGAAGCCTTCCGGCACGAAGCCGCCGGCCTTGATCTTCTCGACGGCTGCCTTGGCTTCCGGCTTTGCCTGCGGATCCGATGGGAACACGAACATCGTGCCCTCGCCGGCCGGGCCGGCAACCTGCCAGAATTCCGGCGAAGCGATCGAGTCCGGCATGATCAGCTGGAACTTGAAATTCTGTTCCGCCGACTGACGCAGGATCAGGCCAGCTTCAGGATGATAACCGCCGAAATAGACGACATCGGCCTTGAGATCCTTCAGCTTGGTGACAAGCGCCGAATAGTCCTTCTCGCCGGGGTTGATGGCGTCATAATAGACCTCCTTGAGGCCACCGGCATTCATGGTCGCCTTGACGGCATCAGCCACGCCCTGGCCGTAAGCGCTCTTGTCGTGCAGGATGACGACGTTCTTGCCGGCGTATTTCTTGGCGATCCACGGGCCGATGAAGGCGCCCTGTGCGTCGTCACGCGTGTAGAGACGCATGATTGTCGACCAGCCGGCCTTGGCGGCCGCATCGGTCAGCACCGGGTTCGAGGAAGCCGGGCTCATCATCAGGGCGCCGGCTTCGGCATAGACCGCCGAGGCCGGAATGCTGGAACCCGAGCAGGCATGCCCGTCGATGAACTTGACGCTGTTGGCGACGATGCGATTGGCGACCGACACCGCCTGCTTGGGATCGCACTGGTCGTCTTCGATGTCGAGCTTGATCTGGGAGCCGTTGACGCCGCCAGCCGCGTTGATGGCGTCGGCGGCGGCCTGTGCGCCCTGCTTGAACTGATCGCCGATGGTGGCGAGCTGTCCGGTCATCGGGCCGACCACCGAAATGGTGATGTCCTCGGCGAACGCGACCGGCGCGCTCATCATCAGGCCGAAAATGGCCGCGCTCAAAACACTCATTTTTTTCATGACAATAGAACTCCTCCATTCACGCGCGGCCGCCCGGCCGCGCTTCTTCCAGAGAGGCGGGACAATTTCATCCTTCATCGGACCTGTCTAGGCGCATTGGCGCCACTCGATTAGGCCTGCGCGGCCTCATCCACGCAAAAAGCCACGCCAGCCTTGTTCCGGCCGGTCGTGGCTTTTTTTGCCGGTCAGGCTGTTTCCCCGGCGCCCCCGCGCTGAACCCAACCCACCTTCCCTGTCTTCATGTTGGCCATGATCCTTCCGAAAACCGGAGTCTTCGGGATCATGGTCCGTTGCGCGGCTTGGACCTGTCGGCGTGCCGCATTCTCGTTGTCGATGGCCGTGGCCTGGCTGTCTGCGCAGCCTTTTCCCTGTTGGCCCGACCGTCTTTCTGCGGTCTTGGCCGGAGCGTCCCCGTCTGGCGGAACTCAGTGCATGGTCATCCATTCGCGGGCTTCGCGCAGCGCCTTGGCGATCTCGACCTTCGACATGGCCGCCGAGAGTTCCGAGCGCAACTCGGCGGCGCGGGCCGATCCCTTGATGGCGGCGATGTTGAACCATTTGTGGGCGGCAACGACGTCGGTTTCGCAATCGCGGCCGGTCGCATACATCATGCCCAATTCGAAAAGAATGTCGGCCTGGGCAGTTGCCCCCATGGCGCCGAAGCCTGCTTCAAGCATTTCAAAACGTGCCATTTTTAGTCCCCTGTCTGGCTCCCGAGAGCTGCCTCCGTTCGTCTTGTCCGGGCCGCTCTTTCGATGCTTTCGAGAATGCCGCGCAGGCTTGAATCCGTCGTTAAATGGCGTGCTTAATTTGAGGAAAACAAAGCTAAAACAAGAGGTAAACGCGAAAATTCGTTAAGGATACGAAGTCAGCAATTCAGCCGGTTTTCGCCAAATTTGACGAAAATTTTCGAGCGCGCGGTCAACACTCTGCTAACCCTAGAAAACAAACACGAGGCGCCGGTCGTTTTCATTTCCGGGCCGACAGGGCGGATTCAGGCGCTTTCGAAATGCCAAAGCCTTCCGTTGCGGCACCGCTTTCGTTTTGACGGAAGCTGGATTAGCTTACGTTTGCGTAAGCGGCAGACCGGCGAGGCGGAGCATCCGGCCGGCTATCCAAAGGGAGGAAGACATGTCTCGAAAAGTGAGCCTGGCCCTGGCGGCCACTTTGATCCTGAGCGGCGCGGCGTGGGCCGATCCGATCGAGGGCAACTGGAAAACGCAAGCCGGCGACACCGCTGCCATTTCAGGCAGCAGCTCGTTCTCCATCACGCTCAAATCAGGCAAATATGCCGGCAAGACCATCGGCTCGCTCAAGGCGGCCGGCGACAACAAATACACCGGCAACATCACCGATCCGGCAAATGACAAGACCTATTCGGGCAAGGCAACCTTGTCGGGCGCCTCGCTCAAGATGAGCGGTTGCGTGCTCGGCGGACTGATCTGCAAGAGCCAGACCTGGCATAAACTCTAAGCGACCATTTCCGTGTGATCTCTAAACAGGGCCTGGCGGGCCCCGTTTCCGCTTTGGCGATGAGCAGGCAGCGCTCGGTCGGCATTCTGGTTGCCGCAACCCAGTCAACATCCCTTCAATCAATTTGAACGGCAGATGAACGCCGGCATCAGAGCCGGTTCAGAGGCGTCAGGGCATTCTCATGCGTGTTGAAGGAGACACGGACCCAATGCTTGCTCGCCGCTTCACCATCGTCTGCCTGCTGATGAGCCTGTTTGGAATGTTCTTCGCCATCCTTGTCGCCGAAGCGGGCCGTTCCCCGCGCTCCTGGGACGGCGCCACCAGAATGTGCCATCTCGCCTGCCCGACCGATTTTCGTCACTGAAGCAGAGAACCCGGACCTCGAAAAGAAAAGCACAGAGATCATGAATCGCATCGCCGCCAACCTCTCCAAGACCCTCCGGCTCCTGCCGCGGGCGGCGCTCATCCTGATACTTCTGGCCGCTCCGGTCCTGGCGGTGCCGATGATGCGCGCCGATAGCGGCTCGACGATCGAGGCGCCGGCGCTCAGAAAGTCAGGCGTCGGGTTCGTACTGCTGGTCAGCCTGCAGCGGGGTTGAAGAAAAAAGGGCGCTTTGAGCGCCTTCGGCGGCGAGCCCCCTCCCAACCGCCCGTCCAAGTCTCTATATTGAGCCATGGAAAAGCGAATCTATCCCCAAGCCATCGAATCTGTCGTCATGCCCGAGCCCTTTGGCCGGCAAAGCTTCGATAACGCCGAAAAGGCCGTTGCCGCGCTGCAGGTGCTCTACGACCGCAATACCAAGTTTCTGCGCGATTCCTTCGCGGCCCTAGCCGCCGGCGGCGACAGCAGCAAGCGCTACCGGGCCTTCTACCCCGAGATCGGCGTCACCACGAGTTCGTTCACCCAGGTTGATTCGCGCCAGGCCTATGGCCACATGCCAACACCAGGTCATTTCGCCACCACGGTTACCCAGCCGGACCTGTTCGAGACCTACCTCATCGAGCAGCTTCGGCTGATCATGCGCAATCACGGCGTGTCGGTAGCCGTCTCGGAATCGACCACGCCGATTCCGCTGCATTTCGCTTTTCTGGAAGGCACCTATGTCGACGGCGCCGCTGCCGAACGCATCAAGCGGCCGATCCGCGACCTATTCGACGTGCCGGATCTCGACGGCACCGACGATCAGATCGCCAATGGCACGTTCGAAGTGGCCTTCGGCGAGCCCCGGCCGCTGGCGCCGTTCACGGCGCAGCGCATCGACTATTCGCTGCACCGCATGACGCACTACACCGCAACCAGCCCGCAGCATTTCCAGAACTTCGTGCTGTTCACCAACTATCAGTTCTATATCGACGAGTTCGTCGCCCGCGCCCGCGACCTGATGGAAAAGGGCGGTGACGGCTACACGGAATTTGTCGAACCTGGCAACGTTATCACCCGGGCCGGGCAGAGCGCGCCCAGCGAAGGCGTAGCGCCACAGCGCCTGCCGCAGATGCCTGCCTACCATCTGAAGAAGCCGAACCATGGCGGCATCACCATGGTCAATATCGGCGTGGGTCCTTCCAACGCCAAGACCATCACCGATCATATCGCTGTGCTTCGGCCACATGCCTGGGTGATGCTTGGTCACTGCGCCGGGCTGCGCAACACCCAGGCGCTCGGCGACTATGTGCTCGCGCATGCCTATGTGCGCGAGGACCACGTGCTGGACGACGATCTTCCGGTCTGGGTGCCGATCCCGCCGTTGGCCGAGATCCAGGTCGCGCTGCAGGAAGCCGTCGCCGAGGTCACCGGCCTGTCGGGCTATGATTTGAAGCGCATCATGCGTACCGGCACCGTCGCCACCATCGACAACCGCAACTGGGAACTGCGCGACCAGCGCGGACCGGTGCAGCGGCTGTCGCAGTCGCGCGCCATTGCGCTCGACATGGAATCGGCGACCATCGCCGCCAATGGCTTCCGCTTCCGCGTCCCCTACGGGACGCTGCTGTGCGTTTCCGACAAGCCGCTGCATGGCGAGTTGAAGCTGCCTGGGATGGCGACCGAGTTCTACAAGCGGCAGGTGGCGCAGCACCTGACTATCGGTATCAGGGCGATGGAGAAGCTGGCGGAGATGCCGATGGAGCGGCTGCATTCGCGCAAGCTCCGGAGCTTTTCGGAAACGGCATTCCAGTAGGCGACCGCGAAGCCTCGGCGAGGCAATTCGTCGTCTTGCTCAGGCCGCAATTTGGCCGATAAGCAAATCGAACGGACCGACAGGCGGCATTCAGCGGATACAACCTCGCAGACACGACCTCAATGGCAACAGGCGCGCGCTTGAACATGACGGCTGGGCTGGCATTCCTGGCGATGACGGCATTGTCGGCCGCTTTGTTGGCCGGATTTTTCGGCACGCTGCACCCGGCGTTCGATTCCTTCTCGCATTTCCGCATTCATCTCAGCGTGCTGATGGCACTGCTGGCGCTGCCGCTGCTCGCCAGCTCGTTTCGGCTGCAAGCCGCGGCTGGGCTGCTTTTCGCCATTTCCTGCCTGGCCACAACGACGGGTGCGCTGCCCAAATGGTGGCCACAACAGGCGGCCGCCAAGCCGACCGGCCAGATCGTCTACAGCCTGCTGCAGATGAATCTGCGCTTCAACAACCCAACACCTAAGAAAGTGCTCTCACTGATCGGCCGCACCAATCCGGACGTGATCACGCTCGACGAGGTGTCGCAGATGTGGACGACCGAGCTTGGCTACATCGCCAGCGCCTACCCCTACCGAATCCTCTGCCCCTACCCAAACGGCATGTTCGGCGTGGCGCTGCTGTCGCGCCGGCCCTTTGCCGCCGACGCCGCGCCGCGCTGCGAGCCGCGCGGCGCGATGGCCATCGCCACGGTCGACTTCGGCGGCACCGATGTCGATGTCGCCGCGATTCATTTGAGCTGGCCCTGGCCGAAGGAGCAATACTGGCAGATCGGCGAACTGGCGCAGCCACTGGCCGCGCTCGGCGAGACCGCGATCATGGCAGGCGATTGCAACGCCGTGCCGTGGAGTGCCGCAGTGCGGCAGGTCGCGGCTCTCGGCGGGCTGACACTCATGCCTTCCGCCGGCCCGACGTGGATCCACCGGACGCTGCCCGACTTCCTGCGCCGCTATGCAGGCCTGCCGATCGATCAGGTGTTCAGCAAAGGCGGCGTGACGATCCTGTCTTCGACGCGGCTGGAAGATGCCGGCTCCGACCACCTGCCGGTGCTGGTCGAATTCTCGGTCCGGTCCGATGAGAAACAGCCTGAGGATGGGCACGCCACGGCGCTCGCGGCGCACGATTTGCCTGCTGAGCCGCAGGGCTGACGCATCAACGAATGGAGCACCCGCGCCGCGGCGAAGCGTTTGAGATGGCGAACGGATTGCTCGTTCAAGGTTTCCCGATCAAGGCAGCGATCAGATGTTCGACATGGCCGCCATCGCGATGCTCACGCCGATCGAAGGCGTTTTGCCTCGCCTCATATTCTGCATAAACGGCCTTGATGCGAAGCCGAGCCTCGCCGCGCGCCTTGTCGCATGACGGGTCGTTGGCGACCCGCAGGCCAGTTATCGACCTTTCTGTCACGCGCATCATCTCCCTGGCGATGCGCCCATGTGTTTCCTCATGGGCGCGAACACCGGCGAAAAACCTGTTCCAACGCCTCTTCAACGTCGGCGCCATGGGCGAGCCGACGCGAGGGAAGGTGTAGAACAGATTGAGCGTGCCGTTGACCCGCCGCAGCCGGCAGACGCCGTTGTCCTGGCCTCCGCCGAGATCCCAGTCGACCGTATAGGCGGTTGTGGCTATGGCATGCGTCATGAAGCCGTGCTTGGGCCCCTTGCTGTCCATCGCGTCGATGAAGGCCGTACCCGAGTTTCCCGTGATGTCGTAGGTCCGCGTCTGGACGATTGCCCTGGTGCCGGCCAAGGCCTCAGGCGCGCACAGTGTCCCGATGACGGCGAGGCATGTCAGAACTGTCCGGCGCATCGGCCTTCTCCTTGTCCCCGGAGAAGGGAACCATAAGCCGGTGATAGTTTCAACGGTTCTGCTGCGCTGCATGCTCTCGCAGCCAGAACTCCGCTGCAATTTTGCTGCCGCGCCCTGGACGGCCCGGCGGCGCAGGGGTCACATGCCCTGGTAGACCGGTCCTTCACCGCCTTGCGGGGGCACCCAGTTGATGTTCTGGTTCGGGTCCTTGATGTCGCAGGTCTTGCAGTGGACGCAGTTCTGCGCGTTGATGACGAAGCGCACATCCTTAGCCTGCGGATCGGCGGCGGCGTTGCCGTCCTTGTCGACCCATTCGTAGACGCCGGCCGGGCAATAGCGAGTGGAAGGTCCGGCAAAGACATCATGTTCCGAGCGTTTCTGCAGGTCCATGTCGCCGACCAGCAGATGGACCGGCTCGTTTTCCTCGTGATTGGTGTTGGATAGGAACACCGAGGACAGACGGTCGAAGGTCAGCACGCCATCCGGCTTCGGATAGACGATCTTCTTGTGCTGGGCGGCAGGCTCGAGCGTGGCATAGTCGGCCTTGCCGTGCTTCAGCGTGCCGAACGGCGAGACGCCGAACAGCGTGTTCAGCCACATGTCGAGGCCGCCGAGGCTGACGCCGATGATGGTGCCGAAGCGCGACCACAGCGGCTTGACGTTGCGCACCTTCTTCAGGTCCTTGCCGATGTCGGTCGCCCGCCAGGCATCCTCATAGGCGGAAAGCTCGTCATTGGCACGGCCGGCGCCGATCGCCTCGGCGACATGCTCGGCCGCCAGCATCCCCGACAGCACCGCATTGTGGGAGCCCTTGATGCGCGGCACGTTGACGAAGCCCGCCGCGCACCCCATCAGCGCACCGCCCGGGAACGACAATTTCGGCACCGACTGCCAGCCGCCCTCGGTTATGGCGCGCGCGCCGTAGCCCAGGCGCTTGGCGCCCTCGAACGTGCCCGCGATCGCCGGATGGGTCTTGAAGCGCTGGAATTCCTCGAAAGGCGACAGATAGGGATTCTTGTAATTGAGGTGGAGGACGAAGCCGACCGCCACCTGATTATCCTCCAGATGATAGAGGAACGAACCGCCGCCAGTCTTCATGTCCAGCGGCCAGCCGAAGGAATGCTGCACCAGACCCGGCCGATGGTTCTCCGGCTTGACCTGCCAGAGTTCCTTGAGGCCGATGCCGTATTTGCCGGGCTCGCGGCCATCGGAGAGTTTATATCTAGCGATCAACTGCTTGGCCAGCGAACCGCGCGCGCCTTCGCCGATCAGCACATATTTGCCCATCAACGCCATGCCCGGCGCGAAGCCTGGACCATGCGTGCCGTCCTTCTCGACGCCCATGTCTCCGGTGACGACGCCGGTGACGGCACCTTCTTCATTGTAGAGCAGGCCGGCCGCGGCAAAGCCTGGGTAGATCTCGACGCCGAGCGCCTCGGCCTTGCCAGCCAGCCAGCGGCAGACGTTGCCGAGCGAGACGATATAGTTGCCGTGGTTGTTCATCAGCGGCGGCATGAAGATGTTGGGCAGGCGGAACGAACCGGCGGGGCCGAGCACCAGGAAATGGTCCGCAGTGACCGGCGTCTTGAAGGGATGACCATCCTCCTCGCGCCAGCCAGGCAGCAACCGGTCGATGCCGATCGGATCGACGACGGCCCCCGACAGGATGTGGGCGCCGACTTCGCCGCCCTTTTCCAGCACGACGACGGAGAGCTCGGGATTGACCTGCTTGAGGCGGATGGCCGCGGCAAGGCCGGCCGGTCCGGCACCGACGATGACCACGTCGAATTCCATGCTTTCGCGTTCGATATCGCTCATCAACCCCTCCGCACTGGCTTGCCGCCGTTGGCGTATCTTGCTGGCTCCTGCGCTGCATAGCGCATCAATTGGCGACAGGAAACCGGCGCATACGTGACAATGCCGATTTGGCCAAAGAGTCGCGCTTTGCGCGGCAGAGAGGCCATTTCCGCGCGGCGCGACCCGCCAGGCTTGCGTTTTCTATTGTTCGACGGCTTGCTTATCGGCCATACTTCCCGCCATGCGCATTCCCGGGCCAGGCGGCTTCTCTTCGACGCGCTTTCCATCAACGCCCGGCCGGGCCTGCCGGGCGCTTATTTTGGCCCTTCTGGCGTCGAGCCCGTGTCATGCCGTCGCGGATGAAGTGAAGGTCTGGGCGACAGGCGCATACTCGTTTTCCGACGAGCTTGGCGGTTTCCGCATCACCGGAGCCTCCGGCATCGGAACCAAGGACGATCCGCTGGTCATCACCGAAGAGCTGAATTCGGCGACACCCGTGACGCTGACCATCCGCACCACAAAGCCAATCCAGGCATTCGGCAGAGCAGGCGAGTTCGCCAATGGCATCATGTATATGCGCATTGACGTGCTCAACAACAGCGGCCAGGCCTGGATCGAGTTCCAGTTCGAGCTTCAGGAAATACTGGACCAGCCAAGCGTGTTCGGAGACGGGCTTTCGTTCGACCAGCGCAACAAGACGCCCGACAATATCTGGTCGAGCAATTTCGCCGATTTCGACCGCGATTTCGAGCCCTATGACCGGCTGCTGTTCAAAAACGGCAAGGTGGACCCGCTGAAGACCGCCAGCTTCGAATTCCTGATGACCGACTACACGCCGCGATGGACCTTCTATTTGGTTCAGGATCCACGCATACCCACTGGCTAGACCGCGACCTCACCTTGGCAAGCGGGATTGGCTGCCGCGACCGACTTCGCCGAGGTTGCAAATTGATCCCGCCCGGACGATGGTGCGGCCATGACTGCCGCCTCTCCCAACAATCCGCTCGATTTGGCCGATCTGCTCGCCTTCTATGCCAGCGCGGGTGTTGACGAGGCGTTGGAGGATGCGCCGGTCAATCGGTTCGCGGAGGCCGTGCCGAAGCCGGCGGAGCGCACGCCGGCGGCGGCGCCACGCGAAAGCAAGGTACCGGAGCCGGCCGCGGGTCCACCGCGCCTCGATGGGCGCTCCGTGCCGGATGCTCCGGCCCCGCGCCCGCCCACCTCGGCCGTGCCCGACGAAGCGCAGGCGGCGCTGGCACGCCAACTGGCAATGACGGCGACGACCCTGGACGAGCTGCGCCAGCACATGGCGGCTTTCGAGGGCTGCAATCTCAAGGCCACTGCCAAGAACCTCGTTTTCGCCGACGGCAACCCGCAAGCCGCTGTCATGCTGGTCGGTGAAGCCCCCGGCCGTGATGAGGACATTGAAGGACTGCCCTTCGTCGGCCGCTCGGGCCGCCTGCTCGACCGAATGCTGGCGGCGATCGGCCTCGATCGTAGCTTGGTCTACATCGCCAATGTCATTCCCTGGCGCCCACCCGGCAACCGCACGCCGACGCCGCACGAAACCGAGATCTGCCGGCCGTTCATCGAGCGTCAGATCGAGCTGGTCAATCCCAAGGTGCTGATCAATCTCGGCGGCCCGTCGGCCAAGACCTTGCTCAACACCTCGGAAGGAATCCTGCGGCTGCGCGGCAACTGGCGCGTGCACACAACGGGTTCCGGCATTGCCATTCCGGCCATGCCGACGCTGCACCCGGCCTATCTCTTGCGCACGCCCGCGCACAAGAAGCTCGCATGGCGGGATTTCCTCGAAGTGAAGGCGAAGCTGCGGGAAAGCTAGCGGTGACCTTGCAAGTAATTGAAATGCATTCAGCGTCAGCCTAGTCGTCCTGCATGACAACGCCCCAAACCTCCGCCGGTAGCCTGATCCGCGAATGGCGCACGCGACGTCGCATGAGCCAGCTCGACCTCGCCATGGAGGCCGAGATCTCGCAACGGCATCTCTCCTTCGTCGAAAGCGGTCGTGCCGCGCCCTCGCGCGACATGGTGCTGCATCTGGCCGAGCAGCTTGCGATCCCGCTGCGGCAGCGCAATCAATTGCTGCTGGCCGCGGGCTTCGCGCCGAGCTTCAGCGAACGGCCGCTCACCGACACGACGCTGGCACCGGCAATGGCGGCGGTCGAGATGGTGCTCAAGGGGCATGAGCCGTTTCCGGCATTGGCGGTGGACCGGCACTGGAACCTGGTTGCGGCGAACACGGCGATCGGGCCATTCCTGGCCGATGTTTCCGAGCCCTCTCTGCTCCAGCCACCCGTCAATGTGCTGCGGCTCAGCCTGCACCCAGGTGGTGTCGCGCCGCGGATCGTGAACCTCCAGGAATGGCGCACCCACCTGCTCGAACGGCTGAAACATCAGAACGATGCTGCCGGTGACCCGGTGCTGGTGGCATTGGAGCAAGAGCTTCGCGGTTATCCCTCTGGCCTGCAGAGCAGCCGGCCGGCGCCGGTCGAGCCGAATGCGATCGTGCATCCGCTGCGGCTTGCCCATGGCGATACGGTGCTTTCCTTCATCAGCACCATCACCGTGTTTGGCACGCCACTGGATGTCACCCTTTCGGAACTGGCGATCGAATCCTTTTTCCCGGCCGATGAGCAGACACGGGCGATGCTGGTACGCTTGGCGAAGGAACGGTCCTGATCACCCTTGCGGCAGCGCAGCTTTGCGGGTGCGCGTCCGCTCCAGACCCAGCTGCCGTTCGCGCCAGATGATGAAGATGCCGGCGGCGACCACGATCACGCCACCGACCAGCGTGCCGGGCGAGGTCACGTCGCCGAAAACGAAATAGCCGACGACGACGCCGAGGATCATCGAGGTGTATTCGAAAGGCGCCACGACCGAGGCTTCGGCATGACGATAGGCCGCGGTCATCAAAATCTGGCCGAGCCCGCCACAAAAGCCGGCGAGGATGAGCAACGTGGCTTGTATTGGCGTCAGCGACTGCCAGCCGAAGGGCAGCGTCAACAGCGAGAGCACGCTCGCCGTCGACGAGAACCATAGCACGATGGTCGCCGTCTTCTCCGTCTGCACGAGATTGCGCACCAACAGCATGGCGACAGCGGAGATTGCCGCGGCCGCCAGCGCGGCCATGACGCCCAGGACCTCCTGGTCGTCGAGACCTTCATCCGAATTGAGCAGCGTCAGCTCCGGCCAGGAAATGACGAGCACGCCAATGAGGCCGATCGCGACAGCGCTCCAGCGATAGACGCGGATCGTCTCGCCAAGGAAGACCGAGGAGAACACCACGACCAGCAGCGGCTGTGCATAGTTCAGGGTGATCGCCTCGGGAAGAGGCAGCCTGGTGAGCGCGAAAAAGCCGAGCCCCATGGCACCGACGCCGACGACGCCACGCGCGACGTGGTTGAAGGGGCGTTTCGTCACAAATGCCGTGGCCAGATGTCCCTTCAACGTCAGGAATACAATGATCGGGAAGATGGCGAAGAAGGAACGAAAGAAGACGATCTGCCCGGCAGGCACATCGCCTGCCGCCTTGATACAGGTTTGCATGCCGACAAAAACCGCCACGGAGACGATCTTCAGCACGATGCCTCTCAGGGTGCCGTGGCCGCCCGTCGTCTCTGGTTGCGCCCCCGCTCCTGATGTCACTTTGGCAATGCGTCTCTGCCCGCGGTCGAGGGCACGCTACGGTTCTCGAAATGGCAGAACGGGAAATTGTCGGCGCGCCGAACGAAAGCGCCCATCCCGAATTTCGGTGTGACGGCCGTCATGACTGCCTCGCGACAAGGAAAGGATGACCTGAATTAGGCCCTGCCGCAGTTTTGTCGAGGGAGTGTTTCGTGTAAAGAGCGCGGACTTCGAATTTTTGGACCGGTCAGATCATGTCCGGTCCCCGGAAAAGACAGGAAAAGCCAGGGAATGCGCACCGATACAGGCCAGGTCTTCAAACTCGAGGACTATCGCCCCAGCGACTACCTCATTCCGGAAACCAGCCTTGAATTCCGTCTTTCGCCGCAGGCAACGGTCGTCGCCGCGATACTGACCGTCGAACGCCGCGAGGACATATCCACGTCGGCTCCGCTGGTGCTCGACGGCGATGGGTTGACGCTCAAACGCGTCGAGGTCGACGGCAAGGTGGTGAGACCGGCGGATCTGCTGACGAGCCCCGACCAACTGACCCTGCTCAAACCGCCGGCGGCACCTCGTTTCCAACTGCTGATCGAAACCGAACTGGCCCCAGCCGGCAACGAGGCCTTGATGGGCCTTTACCGCTCGAACAACGTGTACTGCACGCAATGCGAGGCGGAGGGTTTTCGCCGCATCACCTATTTCCTCGACCGCCCCGATATCCTGTCCGTCTACACGGTGCGCATCGAGGCGCGACGCGACGAGGCGCCGCTGCTCCTGTCGAACGGCAATCCGGTCGAGAGCGGCGATCTCGCCGAAGGCTGGCACTACGCCACATGGCACGACCCCTTCCCCAAACCATCCTATTTGTTCGCGCTGGTGGCCGGCAATCTCGGCCAGGTGGCCGACAATTTCGTCACCAAGTCCGGCCGTAAGGTCGAGCTCGGCATCTATGTCGAGCCCGGCAAGGAGGCGCTCGCCGGCTACGCGATGGACGCGCTGAAGCGGTCGATGCAATGGGACGAGGAGGCGTTTGGCCGCGAGTACGACCTCGACGTCTTCAACATCGTCGCCGTGTCGGACTTCAACATGGGCGCAATGGAGAATAAGGGCCTCAACATCTTCAACGACAAATACGTGCTGGCCGACCAGGAGACGGCGACGGACGCCGATTTCGCCAATATCGAGGCGATCATCGCGCATGAATATTTCCACAATTGGACAGGCAACAGAATCACTTGCCGCGACTGGTTCCAGCTTTGCCTGAAGGAAGGGCTGACGGTCTTCCGCGATCATGAATTCTCCGCCGACCAGCGCTCGCGCGCGGTCAAGCGCATAGCCGAGGTGCGCACGCTGCGGGCCCACCAGTTTCCCGAGGACCAGGGCCCGCTGGCGCATCCCGTGCGGCCGCGCCGCTACCGCGAGATCAACAATTTCTATACGGCGACGGTCTACGAGAAAGGCTCCGAAGTGGTGCGCATGATCCGCACCATTCTCGGGGCCGAGGTCTTTCGCGCCGGCATGGACCTCTATTTCGAACGCCACGACGGCGAGGCCGCGACCATCGAGGATTTCATAAAGGTGTTCGAGGACGCGTCCGGCCGCGACCTGTCGCAATTCGCGCTATGGTATCACCAGGCGGGCACACCCAACCTGACGGTGAGTTCGACGCACAATCCGGCCGCACAGGAATTCACGCTCGAGATCGAGCAGTCGGTGCCGCCGACCCCCTCCGAAAGCCGCAAGCGGCTGATGCACATCCCGCTCGCCTTCGGCCTGATCGGCGCCGGCGGCAAACCTGTCGCGTATAGCGGCGTCGAGGGCGCCAGCGTCGAAGACGGCGTCATCCATGTCCGCAAGCGTCGCCATGTGGTGCGTTTCTCGGGCGTGGCCGAGCGCCCGGCGGTGTCGCTCAACCGTGGCTTTTCGGCGCCGGTGACGCTCTCGGCCGAGCAGAAGGCGGCCGACCAGTACTTCCTCGCCCGCCATGACAGCGACGCCTTCTCGCGCTGGCAGGCCTTCAACACGCTGTTGACCGATGCTCTGATCGCTGCCTTCCGCCAGATCCTTGGCGGCAAACAGCCGGACTTCGCCCCACGGCTGACCGAGCTTGCCGGCAGCATCGCCAGCGACGAGACGCTGGAGCCAGCCTATCGGGCCCTGGCCCTGGCGCTGCCTGGAGACGCCGATATCGCCCGCGACATCGGCAAGAACATCGATCCCGACGCCATCCATGCGGCCCGACAGGCGCTTGCGCTGGCGATCGGCATGGCCAATGGCGAGGCATTTTCCGGCCTCTACGACAGCCTTGCCGACAAGAGCGCTTTCAGCCCCGACGCGGCGAGTGCCGGACGGCGTGCCTTGCGCAACATTCTGCTGGATTATCTCTCGCTGCTGCCAGGTGGAGCGGCGTTGGCGGCCGGGCATTTCCAGTCCGCGAGCAACATGACCGACCGGGCGGCCGCATTGGCCGTGCTTGCGCATCGCCATCAAGGATCGCCGGAGGCAAGCAAGGCGCTGGCGGCTTTCGAACAGACATATGCGTCCGACCCGCTGGTGATGGACAAATGGTTCCAGATCCAGGCCAGCGTGCCTGGGCCGCAGGCGGTGGAGACGGTTCGCGCCCTGACCGCTCATGCCGGCTTCTCGATGGGCAATCCGAACCGGGTGCGCTCGTTGATCGGCACATTCTCCAGCGCCAACCAGACCGGCTTTCACCGCGCCGACGGCGAAGGCTACCGCTTCTTCGCACGAACGGTGCTCGAGGTTGAAAAGCGCAATCCGCAAGTGGCGGCAAGGCTGGCGACGGCGCTCAGGTCATGGCGCTCGCTCGAACCGGGCAGGCAAGCCCAGGCTCGGGAAGTGCTGGTTTCGATCGCCAATGCCGAAAACCTATCGGCGGATCTGCGCGACATCGTCGAGCGCACGTTGGCTTAGGCGCTCCCGCCTTCTTCCCTGCGGAAGAAGGCCGGGTTCTAAAAGCCCATCATTTTAGTCGATTTTTAATCTTTTTTCGCCCGACCACTGGACAAGGCGAATCACCTTTGATTCTTTAATGGCGATTCGGAAGTGCGGTGTTGCCGGATCACCAGCACATAGAAATGCGACATACTGAAATCGGGGAGTGCCATTTATGGCAAAGGCGGACGCGTGGGGCGCGCCCGGTGGGATGGTTTTTGCGCGTCGCGAGACGCGCGGCGACGGCCTTGCCGGGAATACGCGGCTCATTGCCGAACCGGCCTACAAGCGGCTTCTGGCGGCCGAACCGCTGCTGCGCCGGTCGATACCGGCCCTCATCGTCATCTTCCTGCTCGTCATCGCGGCGCTGCGTGTAATCTCGCTGATGAACGAGCGCGACGACGTGGAGCGCGATGCCAAGGCTATCCTGACGCTGGCCGCCGCGCAGCTCGCCAGTTCGCTCGCCACCACAGCGGACACGCTGCCGGGCGCCACGCAGGACCTGCTGGAGACCACCAGCCGCCAGGGCGCCATGGGCCGCAGCCATGTGCTAGTCGTTACCGACAGCGCCTTCAGGACCACCGCGGTGACGCCGCGTTCGGTGCCCTGGCAAGGCCATTCGCTCGACGGCCTCGTCCAGGGCGGCCAACCTCTGTTCATGTTCGGCGACCGGGCCGGCGTCATGGAGGTCAACATCGGCGGGCAGGACTGGTACGCGGCGGTCAGCCTGAGCAAGGACAGGAAGGGAGCCGCGGCGGCGCTCGTCCCCCAAGAGGCGGTCTTCGACACGTGGCGCAAGACCGTCTCGCTCAACGTCACCCTGTTTGTGCTGACGGCCGGCGTGCTGATCATCATCCTCTATGCCTATTTCGGACAGGCGGCGCGCGCGCAGGCAGCCGACCGCATCTATGTCGAAGCGCATCAGCGTATCGACATGGCGCTGGTCCGCGGCCGCTGCGGCCTGTGGGACTGGGACATGGTGCGCGGCAAGATGTACTGGTCACGCTCGATGTACGACATGCTCGGCTATGAGCCCTGCGAGACGATGCTGTCCTTCGGCGAGGTCGACGAGATCATCCATCCCGAGGATGGCGACCTGTTCGAACTCGCCAACAGGATCGTCGCGCGCGAGATCGACCACATCGACCAGGTGTTCCGGATGCGGCATGCCGATGGCCAGTGGGTGTGGATGCGCGCCCGCGCCCAGGTCATGGACCCGGAAGCGCCGGAGATCCAGCTCATCGGCATCGCCGTCGACGTCACCGAGCAGCGCCATCTGGCGCTGCGCTCCGAAGCGGCCGATCTTCGCCTGAGGACCGCGATCGAGAACATCAATGAATCCTTCGTGCTGTGGGATTCGGCTCAGAACTTGATCATGTGCAATTCCAAATATCAGCAGGACAACGGGCTCTCGGATCGCGACGTGATGCCAGGTGTGACGCGCGCTTCCCTGGAAGAGCGGATGCTGGCCTTCGCTTCGGAGCGCCGGCTCGCCAATACCAACGGTCCGCAGGGCGGCGCCACGTTCGAGCGGCAGCTGTCCGACGGCCGCTGGCTGCAGGTCAACGAGCTCAGGACCAGGGACGGTGGCATCGTCTCGGTCGGGTCCGATATCACCCAGATCAAATTGCACCAGGAGAAACTCGTCGACAGCGAACGCCGGCTGATGGCGACGATCCATGATCTCAGCCTCGCCCGCCGGGCCGAAGAGGAACGGGCGCGCGAACTGGTCGACCTCAACCGCAAATACATGAAGGAAACCGAGCGCGCCGAAGCGGCGAACCGGGCCAAATCCGAATTCCTGGCCAACATGTCGCATGAACTGCGCACACCGCTCAACGCCATCATCGGCTTCTCCGAACTGATGGAACAGAGGCTGTTCGGTCCGTTGGGCTCGGAGCGCTACGAGGAGTACGCCACCGACATCAACAGCAGCGGCAAATATCTGCTCGGCGTCATCAACGACATTCTCGACATGTCCAAGATCGAAGCCGGCCAGTTCTCGCTGGACCAGGAACAGATCGACCTCGGTCCGCTGATCAGCGAGACGGTGCGTGTCGTCTCTCTGCAGGCGGCGCAGAAGGCGATCACCGTGGAAACGCGCATTGCCGACGCCTTGACTTTGTTTGCCGATCGCCGGGCGATCAAGCAGATCGTCATCAATCTCCTGTCCAACGCGGTGAAATTCACCGGCCAGGGCGGCCACATATCGGTCAGGGCCCGCAACACGTCAGGCGCGCTGGTGCTGACGATCGAGGACAATGGCTGCGGTATCCCGAAGGAAGCCCTCGGCAAGCTGGGGCGCCCCTTCGAGCAGGTGCAGAACCAGTTTTCCAAGAACCATGCCGGCTCCGGCCTTGGCCTTGCCATTTCGCGCTCGCTGGCCGAGTTGCAAGGCGGTGCACTGAAGATCCGCTCGACCGAAAGCGTCGGCACGATCGTATCGGTGCGCATTCCCGTGAAGAAGGCGCCAACGGCGGTCAAGGCCGCGGCCTGAGCGACAGGCTCCGGTTGGCGATGTCGGAGCCCGTATCAACCAAATCTTACTGCACGCCGCCTTCGTTGCCTTCGCCATCCCATTGACGGTCATCGCGCCCGTCCTTCGGCAGTTCGCCCTTCTCGATCTTGCCGTCATTGTTCTTGTCGAGCATCGCGAAAAGCTTCTTTTCGCGGCCGATGATGTCATCCGATGTCAGCGTGCCGTCGCCCTTGCTGTCGTAACGGGCGATGATGCGCCTGGCCATGCGTTCGAAGCGCGCCTTCTCCAGCGCGTCGGCGAGTTGAGCGACAGTCAGCTTGCCGCCCTTATCAGCGACAAGCTTCTTGAGCCGCGCGTCCATGACATCGGAGAACTGGTCGAAAGTGATTTTGCCGTCATTGTCCTTCATCGCCTTGTCGAGCCGCATCATGGTGCGCTCACGCACGTTGGCGCTGTCGAGGTTCTCGGCATAGGCCGCGCCGCCGACGGCTCCGGCCAGGGCGATGTAGGCAAGTGCGAGCTTGGTTGTCTTTCTCATGGTTTTCTCCTGTTGCATCGTCACCCCCGACGCGGCCGAACGGTCGTTGGTCACGACCCTCCGGCACGAAGCAGAAGGTCGAAATCCTTCCTGACCTTTTGCGACGTCTCCTTGAGATGTGCTTCCAGCACACCGAAATCCGGCAGGTCGGTGACCGCCAGAAGCAGATCCGAAAGCCCCGGCGGAACGTCGTCACGTTCGAACGGTCCGGTAAGGCACAGCCGCGTCATCTGGGTCAGCGCCAGATAAAGGGCGTAAGCCTCGCCAAGGTCCTGCCTGATCACGGCATTGGCGAAATGGGGCGTCAGACGAGACAGGATCTCAGCCGTGCCGGTGGCGCGCGGCCCGGGCTCGACCTGCCCAGTGATGACAGCCACCTGGGCGATGAATTCGAGATCGATCAGACCGCCCGGGATCAGCTTGATGTCCCACAGGTCGCGGGGCGGCTTTTCCTGCTCGATCATGGCACGCATGTCGGAGGCTTCGGTTTTCACCTTCGCCCCGTCGCGTGGCTGGCCGAGTAGCGCGGCGACTTCCGTTTCAACCTCGGCGCAGAGACCGGCGTCGCCAGCAATCGGCCGCGCCCGCGACAGCGCCATGTGTTCCCAGGTCCAGGCTTCCTGGCGCTGGTATTTCTTGAAGGCATCGATATGGGTGGCGACCGGTCCCTTGTTGCCGGACGGCCGCAAACGCAGGTCGAGCTCGTAAAGCACCCCTTCCGCCGTTGGCGCCGATACCGCGGATATCAGCCGCTGCGTCATGCGGGTGTAGTAGTGCGACGGCGCCAGCGGCTTTTCACCATCGGAGTCCTCGGCGTCCGCATCGTGATCGTAAAGCAGGATGAGATCGACATCCGATCCGGCCGTCAATTCGCGGCTGCCGAGCTTGCCCATGCCGAGCAGCGAAACCACGCCACCGGCGATCGTGCCGTGGCGCACCGCGAATTCGGCGATCACCGCTTGCAACGCCGCCGCAATGGTCAGGTCCGCCAGATCGGAGAAAGCGCGGCCGGCGCGGGCCGGGTCGATCGAGCCCGCGAGCAGCCGCACACCGATGAGGAATTTCTGTTCGGAAGCAAATATGCGTAAGCGGTCGAGCACGTCCTCATAGGCCCTGTCGCCCTCGAGGAAGGCGGAAAGCCGCCCCGAGAGATAGGCGCGGTCTGGCAGCTCGGTCAGCAATGCCGGGTCGAGCAAGCCGTCGAACACATGCGGCCGGCGAGTGATGATGGCCGCCAGCCTTGGTGCCGCGCCCATGATCGTCGCCATCAGCTTGAGCAGTGCGGGATTCGACTGCAGCAGCGAAAACAGCTGGATGCCGGCCGGCAGGCCGGCGAGGAACTCGTCGAAACGGACCAGCGCCTCGTCGGCCCGGCGCGTCTGGCCAAAGGCCTTGAGCAGTGCCGGCGTCAGTTCCGTCAGCCGCTCGCGCGCCTCCGCCGACTGGGTGACGCGATAGCGGCCGAAATGCCAGCCGCGGATGACACGGCAGATATCGCTCGGCCGCTGAAAGCCGAGGCCGTTCAGGGTCTGCAGCGTGTCCGGGTCGTCGACGTCACCGGTGAAGACCAGGTTGCCGATGCCGGCCGAAAGCTCGGGCGCGGTTTCGAACAGCGCCGCATAGTGGCGCTCGACCTGCTGCAGCGAGGCACGGAAGGCCCCGGCGAACGCGGCGGCGTCGGCGAAGCCCAGCATGCGGGCGATGCGCTCCAGCCCTTCATCGTCTTCCGGCAGCGTGTGCATCTGCTCGTCGGCCACCATCTGGATGGCGTGTTCGACCCGGCGCAGGAACCAGTACTGGAGGGCGAGTGCGTCTCTTGCGTCTGATGTGATCCAGCCTCGGGCCGCGAGCTGACCGAGCATCGGCACGGTTTCGCGGCCGCGCAGCTCCGGAAAGCGGCCGCCGGCGATGAGCTGCTGGGTCTGGACGAAGAACTCGATCTCGCGGATGCCGCCGCGCCCGAGCTTGACGTTGTGCCCCTTCACCGCGATCTCGCCATGGCCCTTATGAGCATGAATCTGGCGCTTGATCGAATGGACGTCGGCAATCGCCGCGTAATCCATGTATTTGCGCCAGATATAGGGCTGGAGCTCCTTGAGGAAGGCATCGCCCGCGGCGAGATCGCCGGCCACCGGGCGGGCCTTGATCATCGCGGCACGCTCCCAGTTCTGGCCACGCGCTTCGTAGTAGCGAAGCGCGGCTTCAACCGGGATAGCCAGCGGGGTGGAGCCGGGATCGGGACGCAACCTCAGATCGGTGCGGAAGACATAGCCGTGCTCGGTGCGGTCCTGCAGGATGCGAACCAGCCGGCGCGTCAGGCGTGAGAACAGGTCGGTGGCGTCGAGAGGATCGACCACGGCGGGTGCCTCCGGATCGAAGAACACGACGAGGTCGATGTCGGAGGAGAAATTCAGCTCATGCGCGCCGAGCTTGCCCATGCCGAGCAGGATCCAGCCCGATCGATGCGAGGGGTTGTCGAGGTCGGGCAGCTTGAGCTTGCCCTGACCATGCGCGTCACGCAGCAGGAAATCGACTGCCGCGCGGGTGCAGGCGTCGGCGAGATCGCTCAACCGCCTTACGGTCAGCGAGGTTTCGGCTTCGCCCGAAAGATCGGCGAGCGCGATCAGGAAATGCGCCTCTGCCTTATGCCGGCGCAGCGCCATCATCAGGCCGGATTCCGAGACCGTTTCGGCCAGCGGCGCCTGGTCGATCGCGGCGGTGATCGCCTTCAGACGGGCCTCTATCGGCAGGTCGAACAGCCCGTCCAGGATTTGCGGCCGGCGGCGCGCCGTGTCGCGCAGGAATGGCGAAAGGTCGAAGACAGCGGCGAGGAGATCCTGCGCCTTGCCTTTGCCGGCCAGGAATTTGGCCACCCGTGTCAGCCCCTCTTCGCGCGCTGCGTCCGCGATTTCGGCCAGCTCCTGTCGTGCCCGGGCTGCGTCGAGCGGGGCAAGCGGGGTTTCCAGGCTGAGCAGCCAGTCTGTCTTGCTCCGCTTGGCAACGGCCGCCATCAGTGATCCTCGCGTGCCGGGAAACTCATGACCACGGATAGTCCTGGATTGCCAGGCAGCAGGTCAAGCCGGCCGTAATGGAATGTCATGACCGCCTTGGCGAGACTGAGGCCAAGGCCGGAACCAGGCTGCGAACGGCTCTTCTCCAGCCGCACGAAGCGCTCCGTCGCCCGGGCGCGATCGGCGTTGTCGGGAATGCCCTGGCCATTGTCCGTGACGGAAAGCCTGATCTCGCCATGCGTGCGTTCGAGCTTTACACGGACCGCCGGCTTGGACGTCGAATCGGTCGAGTACTTGATCGCATTGTCGACGATGTTGGAGAGCGCCTGGCCGATCAGCTCGCGGTTGCCGTCGACGACAAAAGCACCATTCACCTCGGCGTCCAGCGAAACGCCAGCCTCCTCGGCCACCGGCTCATAGAGTTCGACGACATCACGGACGGCCACCGCCAGATCGACGCGGCTGGTGTGCTCGGAAGAATAGCCCGCCTCCAGGCGGGAGATCATCAGGATGGCGTTGAAGGTCTTTATCAACTGGTCGGACTCGGCGATGGTGCCTTCCAGCGCCTGTCGATAGTCCGATGTCTTCTGCTTGCCGGAAAGCGTCGCTTCGGCCCGGTTGCGCAGCCGGGTCAGCGGCGTCTTGAGGTCATGCGCGATGTTGTCGGAAACCTGCTTGAGGCCTTCGTTGAGCGTGGCGATCCTGGCCAGCATGGCGTTGAGGTTTTCCGAAAGCCGATCGAACTCGTCGCCGGCGCCGGTTACCGGCAGCCGGCCGGAGAGATCCCCGCCCATGATGCGCCGGCTTGCCTCCGATACGCCATCGATACGCTTCAGCGCCGCGCGGCCGACAAAGAACCAGATCAGGATGCCACCCAGGGCCATCATGCCGAGCGCCAGCATCAGCGAACGGCGGATGACGGCACGGAACCGCTCTGGTTCCCCGAGATCGCGGCCGACCAGCATGATCATCTGGTTCGGCAGCCGCAGCACCAGGGCAATGGCGTTGTGGCCCTTCTCGCCCTGCGCTTGCGTGTCGCTCTGGTCGGGCTGTGCGGTCCCCTTGTCGGCAGGCAAGTTGCGTAGACGGTCGAGTTCTCCCTCGCCAAAGCGCTGATAGGAAAAAGGGCTGGTGGTCCAGCCTTCGTTTTCGAGAACGCCCGGCTCGAGGCTCTGCACGTTACCGGTCAGGATCTGGCCGTTGGCATCGGCGATCAGATAGAGATTGGCGCCGGGCTGCCGCGAGCGGGCCTCGACCACGCGGACCAATACGGGAAGGCCACCGCGCTGATAGGCGCGGGCAAGGCCGAGCACCTCGTCGTTGATGGTCTCCTGCGTCTGCCCGGTCAGCATGCGCGCCGAGAGCGAAGTCATATAGAGGACGAGCAGCACCGCGCAGAGCGCGAAGAGCAAGAGATAGAGCGCCGAAAGCCGCGCGGCCGTCGTCTTCATGATGGCGGGCACGGAAAGCGCCATGCCGCCGCCTAGCCGCCCTTCAGCATGTAGCCGGCGCCGCGAACGGTATGCAGGATCGGCTTGTCGAAGCCCTTTTCGATCTTGCCGCGCAGCCGGGAGACGTGGACGTCGATGACATTGGTCTGCGGATCGAAATGATAGTCCCAGACATTTTCGAGCAGCATCGTGCGCGTCACAACCTGGCCGGCATGGCGCATGAGATATTCGAGCAGGCGGAATTCGCGTGGCTGGAGCGTGATCTCACGGCCCGCCCGGCGGACAGAATGCGATAGCCTGTCGAGTTCAAGATCGCCAACCCGGTAGACGGTCTCGGCCTCCTTGGCGCTGGCGCGTCGGTTGAGCACCTCGACACGAGCCAGAAGTTCGGAAAAGGCATAGGGCTTGGTCAGGTAATCGTCACCGCCGGCGCGCAGGCCGGTGACCCGGTCATCGACTTCGCCCAGCGCCGAAAGGATGAGCACCGGCGTCGTGTTGCCCCTGGAGCGGAGGGCGGCAATAACCGACAGGCCGTCGCGGCGCGGCATCATCCGATCGATGACCATCACGTCGTAGTCACCCGCATCGGCAAGCGCGAAGCCGGTCTCGCCGTCACCCGCAACATGCGCGGTATGACCGGCTTCGGTGAAGGCTTTCTGCAGATAATCCGCAGCCTCGCGATCGTCTTCTATGACGAGAATCTTCATAGGGCCGTTATACGCGATTTCGCTTGAAGGTTGAGTAGCCGGCATCTGCATTTTAGCCTTTGCCAAAGCGCATCGCGATCAAGACGATCGAGAGCGTACGCGATAAAATCTTCGTTCCGTGGCGTCGTTAGGCCGAACATGCCAGTTCCCGGTCATGTCGTTACCTGCAACCCGGGACCAACCGGCATCGGGCACGAGGGCCTGAGTGGGCAGCCACATACGGGCGCGGCAGCGGGCGATGGGAAGCCCGCTGCCGCTGAAGGAGAGCGCGATGACTGACTAACGGGCTCTCCTTCTTACTTTCCCCATGCGGCGACTCGGGGGTGTTGAAACCGCCGCATTGGAAAAGTCGTCTCAGCCCTTGGCCACCGGCACCGCGACGAAGCGGTTGTTGTCGTCACGGGTGATCTGCATCAGCACCGCCTTGCGTCCGGATTTGACCGCATCGGCCATGGCCTTGGTGACGTCTTCGGTGCCATTGACCTCCGCCGAGTTGACCGCGGTGATGACGTCGCCCGGCTGGATGCCGCGATCGGCGGCGGCGCTGTCGGGGTCGACGTCTGTCACCACCAGACCCTTGCCGTTTTCAGACTTGGTGACGGTGAGACCGAGATCGGCCAGCGTGTCAGGCTTTGCCGGAGCGGCAGGCTGCTGTTGCTGGTCGTTCGAGGCCTGCTTGTCCCTCGCCGGCAGTTTGCCGAGATCGACCTTGACCGTCTGGCTCTTGCCGTCGCGCCAGACCGTGACATCAACAGACTTGCCGGGCGAATAGGCGCCGATCAGGCGGGCGAGCTCCTTCGGCGACGCAACGTCCTTGCCGTCGACCTGGGTGATCACGTCGCCGGCTGATATGCCGGCCTTCTTGCCGGGGCCGTCGTCCTGGGCGCTCGAAACCAGCGCGCCGTTGTTGGACTTCAGGCCGAGCGATTCGGCGATGTCGGAGGTGACCGGCTGGATTTCGACGCCGAGCCAGCCACGCTGCACCGCACCGCTCTTCATCAGGTCCCCGACGACCTGCTTGGCGGTCGAGGCCGGAATGTCGAAGGCGATGCCGACGCTGCCGCCGGAAGGCGAGAAGATGGCGGTGTTGATGCCGACCACCTGGCCGTTGAGGTTGAAGGTCGGGCCGCCTGAATTGCCGCGGTTGACCGAGGCGTCGATCTGGAGGAAATCGTCATAGGGGCCGGCGCCGATATCGCGGCCGCGCGCCGAGACGATGCCGGCGGTGACGGTGCCGCCGAGGCCGAACGGATTGCCGACAGCCACGACCCAGTCACCGACACGAACCTTGGAATCGTCGGCGAAGTCGACATAGGTGAACTTGCCGCCACCATCGACCTTGAGCACGGCGAGATCGGTCCGCGGATCGGTGCCGACCAGCTTGGCATCGAGTTCCTTGCCGTCATTGGTCACAACGGTGAAGGCGGTGCCCTCTTCGACGACGTGGTTGTTGGTGACGAGGTAACCGTCTTCGGAGATGAAGAAGCCGGAGCCCTGCGCTACCGGGCGCGGCTCGCCATTGTTGCGGTCGCGATGACCGAAGCGACGATGACCTTCGTCGTTCTGGCCGCCCTGGTCACCAAAGCCGCGGAATTCCTTAAAGAAACGACGCAGCTGCGGATTGTTGGGAAGATTGTCGAGGCCGTCCTGATCGTCGGAGCCATCATCGGCGGTCGGCTGGATCTTGGCCTTGACCTTGACGCTGACCACGGCTGGCGACACACGCTCCACGACATCGGCGAAGCTCGGAACCTGCGGGGCCTCGACGCGCACGGCGTCAGCGAGAACGGGGCTGGTTCCGCTGGTCAGCGCGCCAACGCCGATCGCACCGGCGACCGCGATAGACGCGGCAGCAGCCAGAAGACGCTTGCGGGTGCGGAAATATGAATCGGGGGCAATATTCATGGATCTCTTATCCTCTTTCAAGCGGACGCGCCTTGATCGGCATCCTCAAGGAACGAGAATTAGGGAAGCGCACATTACGACGCCATTTCCGGCACATGAAACTTTGGTAATGTTGGCGGGCGACGGCAGCCGTCAGTCGCGGCGGAGGATCGCGTCCAATGCGGCCTGCTCTTCGACTGAAAGCGCTGCCGTTGCCGGAAGCCGGCGCGACCGCGCACTGAGCACTATAAACACGCCGCCGGCCAGAAGCAGGAGAACCGGCGTGCCCCACAGCAGCGCGTTGCGCAGATCGAAGCGTGGCTTCAGCAGCACGAACTCGCCGTAACGCGAAACCACATAATCCATCACCTGCCGGTCGGTATCGCCCGCGACAAGGCGTTGTCGCACCAGGATACGCAGGTCCCTGGCAAGGTCCGCATCGGATTCGTCGATCGACTGGTTCTGGCAGACCATGCAGCGCAGGCCTTCCGACAGCGCCCGCGCCCGCGCCTCGAGTGCCGGGTTGGCCAGCATCTCGTCAGGCTTCACCGCCATTGCCGTTCCGGCGAAGAACAACGCCAGCAACAAGACTATCGACGTCAACGAAAGCCTTGCCCTCATGGCAGACCCGCCGGCGCCACCGCCTGCTTGCGACGGCGCGAAGGCGCGCCGACCCGCAGGCGCCTGTCCATCAGCGACATCGCCGCACCCGCCATCATCACCAGGCCGCCGCCCCAGATCAGCGTTACCAGCGGCTTCCACCACAGACGCACCACGACCGAGCCGTCCTTGCCCTCGTCGCCGAGCGAAATGTAGAGCTGGGAAAGGCCAATAGTCTTGATGCCGGACTCCGTCGTCGTCATCTGCCGTACCGGATAGAAACGCTTGGCGGAGCTGACTTCGCCGACAGGGCTGCCGCTGACGCCGATCAGCTCGAAACGCCCGCGATCCTCGCTGTAGTTCGGTCCCTGTGCAGGATAGAGCCCGACGAACCGCACTGTGCGGCCGGAGATTTCGACGGTTTCACCAGCATGCATGGACAGGATCTTCTCCGTCCCGAAGCAGAGCGTGCCAACAATGCCGAGCACGGTCAGGCCGAGGCCAAGATGCGCGAAAGCAGTCCCGAAGACCGAGCGTGGCAAACCAACCAGACGCCTGACCATTGTCGGCGCGGCGACATTGCCGACCCCCGCCTTGGTGGCGAGGTCGGTCAGCGCGCCAAGGATCAGCCAGACGCCGAGGCCGACGCCAAGCGCGGCAAGCACCGAAGCGCCGTCGATGAACAGGACCGTAACCAGCGTCGCTAGAAGTGCGGCCGCGAACGCGGCCATCAACCGCTGCGCAACGCCGAAGACATCGCCGCGCTTCCAGGCCAGCAGCGGCCCAAAGGGAACCATCACCAGCAGCGGCACCATCAGCGGCGCGAAGGTAAGGTTGAAGAACGGCGCTCCGACCGAAATCTTGTCGGCCGAAAAAGCCTCGACCGCCAGCGGATAGAGCGTGCCGACGAGCACCGTGGCGGTCGCCGTGGTCAGGAATAGATTGTTGAGGACGAGCGCGCCTTCACGCGAAACCGGATGGAAGAGGCCGCCTGCCGTCAGCTTCGAGGCGCGCAGCGCAAACAGCGCCAGCGAGCCGCCGATAAACAGCGTCAGGATGCATAGGATAAAGACGCCGCGCGTCGGATCGGTGGCAAAGGCATGGACGGAAGT
This sequence comes from Mesorhizobium sp. B2-4-18, assembly GCF_006441385.1. NCBI lineage: Bacteria > Pseudomonadati > Pseudomonadota > Alphaproteobacteria > Hyphomicrobiales > Phyllobacteriaceae > Mesorhizobium > Mesorhizobium sp. B2-4-18. The sequence goes on from NZ_VFUW01000007.1 coordinate 199,495, forward strand.
CAGGACGCCCGAACGCACCAGGAAGGTGCCGAGCAGCGACAGCGAGAAGGTGAGGATGGCGAGCAGCAGGGTCCAGATCTTCAACGCCGAGCGCTTTTCCATGACGATGGCCGAATGCAGCAGCGCGGTGCCCGCCAGCCACGGCATGAAGGAAGCGTTCTCGACCGGATCCCAAAACCAGAAACCGCCCCAGCCGAGTTCGTAATAGGCCCAGTACGATCCCATGGCGATGCCGCCGGTCAGGAACATCCAGGCGACCAGCGTCCATGGCCGCACCCAGCGCGCCCAGGAGGCATCGATGCGACCCTCGATGAGGGCGGCGACCGAGAAGGAAAAGCAGATCGAGAAGCCGACATAACCGAGATAGAGCATCGGCGGGTGAATGGCGAGGCCAAGATCCTGCAGGATCGGGTTGAGATCGCGGCCTTCGATGGGCGCCGGATTGAGCCGGATGAAAGGATTGGAGGTCACCAGGATGAACAGGAAGAAGGCAGCGCCAATAGCGCCCTGCACGGCGAGCACATTGGCGCGCAGCGTCGCCGGCAAGTTGGAGCCGAAAGCGGCGACAAGCGCGCCGAAGAAGGTCAGGATCAGCACCCAGAGCAGCATCGAACCTTCGTGATTGCCCCAGGTTCCAGTGATCTTGTAGATCAGCGGCTGCAGCGAATGCGAGTTCTCCCAGACGTTCGCCAGGGAAAAATCAGAGCTTGCATAGGCGCTCGCAAGGGCCGCGAAGGACAGCGCCGTCAACGCGAAACCGGTCACCGCGACCGGACCGCCGACCGCCATCAGGCGCTGGTTGTTCAGCCGCGCGCCAAACAGCGGCACGATCGTCTGCACCAGTGAAAGCGCGAACGCCAGAACCAGGGCGAAATGTCCGGTTTCAACCATTCGCGCGACTCACGCTTGCTCTTCCGCCAGAGTTACTCACTCTTGCTCTCCTGCCAGACGCCCTTGGCCTTCAGGCCGTCGGCTACTTCCTTGGGCATGTAGCGCTCGTCGTGCTTGGCCAGAACGCTGTCGGCGACAAAGACGCCGTCAGGGCCGAAGGTACCCTCGGTGATGACACCCTGCTCTTCGCGGAAAAGGTCGGGCAAGATGCCGGTATAAGTCACCTTGACCGATTTGTGGGTGTCGGTGACCGAAAAGGCAACCGTTGCGCCCTGGCCGCGCTGGATGGTGCCTTTTTCGACCAAACCGCCGAGCCTGATGCGCTGGCCCGGCTGAACGCTGGCGGTGGTCAGATCGGCCGGCATGTAGAAATAGGACGCCTTCTGGCCAAGCGCATAGAAGGTCAGCCCGGTGGCGGCGCCCAGAAAAACCAATCCGCCCGCGATCACCGACAATCGTTTCTGCTTGCGCGTCATACCCAATTCTACTCCGTCGCCGTCAAGCCGAGCGAGGCGGCAAAGGCGGTGAATTTCTTGGCTTCGTCACTATCGGCCCCAAAGACCGCGATGGCGCGGCCCAGCGCATCGCGCGCCTGATCGGCCTTGCCCAGCACGACATAGGAACGAACCAGCCGCATCCATCCTTCCGGGTCGCGCGGATTTTGACGAAGTTTGTCGTCGAGGCCGGCGACCATGGTATTGATCATGGCTTCCCTGTCCTGCTGCGACATGGAGGACGCCGCGTCGACATCGGCGGCATCGGGGCCTTTCGCGGTCGTGCCGGAGGCGACTTCCGGGCCGCCGGATTTGGCCAGCGCCTGTTCGACAGCGCCGCGCCACGGCGAATCCGGCGGCAGCGTACCAAGCATAGCCTGCCAGGCCGCGGCCGCTTCCTTGCCACGGCCCTCCTGCGCCAGTGCCATGGCCAGATAGAAACCGGCTTTCGCATTGGCCGGATCAAGCTTCAAGGCCGCCTCGAAGGCATCCTGGGCATCGGCCGAAACAATGCCGCCCGCCGCACCGGCGATCGCCTCGCCGAGACCGGCCTGACGGACAGCGCTGTCGCCGTCCAGGCGAATGGCGTTGCGGTAGGCCGCCGCGGCGTCGGCAAAGCGCTGCATACGCAGATAGACCGGCGCCAGCACGTCCCAGCCCCTGCCGTCGGAAGGATTGGCGGCAAGATGGGCCTCGGCGCGCGCCACCAGCTCATCGACCGAACTGTCGGCGGGGTTCTTGGCCAACCGCTCACTGAGCGGCTGCGACGGCAGGTCAGGCGAGCCGATCTGACTGTAGAGCCCCCAACTGACCAACGGAACCGCCAGCACCGCAACGGTCGCGACAAGCCGTACGGTGCCCGATGACCTGCCGGACGCCTTGGCCGCCATATCCGCGTTGCCCAGGCGAAGGATGCGGCGGGCGATCTCGGCGCGCGCCTCGGCCGCTTCAGCGGGCCCGATCAAACCGCGCCCGGCATCGCGGTCGAGTTCGGACAGTTGATCGCGATAGACTTCCAGATCGTGATCGCCACTCGATGATGCGCCCTTGGAGGCACCAGCCAACGGCAAAAGCACCGCCAGGCTGGCGCCCAGCGTGAGAATTGCGGCTATGACCCAGAACAGCATGGTTCTTCCAATAACGGCAGAGCCCTGCCCTGCCAACACAGGCATCCTGCGACGCTTTGACGGCACGCGCCGAATGTCGCGATCGAAATCCACCGGCCGGATCGCAACGAGACCCGGCTGGCTAGGTCAATGGCGTCCAACTGCCGTCGGCATTGCGGCAGGCTGTTCCGTGCGCCGTGACGCTGGCGCCGCCCGTGAACACCGTCTGCGTGTATTGGCGGCAATCCTGCGAACCGACGCGGTAAGGCTGGGCAGGGACGACCTCGCCATAGCGTGAGGCCTGATCGCCCTTCCAGGTCACCTTCTGGCCGCTGGTGTTGTATTCGAGCGCCTTGTATTCGGCCTCGAGCGCGCTGCGCTTCTCCGTGTCGCTCAGACCGTTGCCGATCGACCCGCCAATGAGGCCGCCGCCCATGGCGGAGATGATCGACTTGGTAACGACCTTGCCGCCGGCCGGAGGCGTCGAGGCCGGTGTCGCCGCCACGGTCGGACCCTTGCCGCTCAAGGTGGTGCAGCCCGACACGGCCAGCAATGCGGAAACAAGCGCGACGCGAATCTTCATGCCAACAACCGGTTTTCTTGAGTTGGAGCCTGCCATGGATGCGCCGGGGGCCGCGTCATCGGAGAAGTAGGCGTGGCCATAGTGTTGATATTTGTCGGAAATTTGGCCACTGGCGGCTGCTCTGGGGTCAATCGATATGCCGCCACAAGATGCGCCTTCCATTGCTGCCGATTGGCCTGGGTAGCATTACTGCAGGCTCCGCAATCGCACCGTCGCCTTCAGTCCGCCCATGCCGGACCGCTCGAGTGCCAGGACGCCTCCATACTCGTTGACGAGATCGGCGACAATGGCAAGGCCCAGGCCCGTCCCAGGCTTGGTCTCATCGAGGCGCCGCCCTCGCTTCAGCGCTTCACGGGCCCTATCCTCGGGAATCCCCGGTCCGTCGTCCTCGATGCTGATCTCAAACAGGCTCTCATCCTTGCCGGCCAAGGGCACGACCGAGATCGCGACAGCACTCCTTGCCCATTTCACCGCATTTTCGAGAAGATTGCCAAGCAGTTCCTCGAGGTCCTCGCGTTCGCCGGCAAAGACGATCTCGGTGGCCGGCAGCGACAGCGACAGGCTGGTCCGCGGGTTCAGCTTCTGCAAAACGCGCACCATGCGCTGCACCAGCGGTGCCACCGGCGTGCGATAGACGACGCTGTCGCGCTGCGCCGCGACGCGGGCACGCTGCAGGTAATGGTCGATCTGCTTTTGCATGGAGGCGGCCTGCTCGGCGATCAACTGTCCCTTGGCGCCGCCAAGCGCCCGGCCCTCGTTGAGCAGAACGGCAAGCGGTGTCTTCAGGGAATGGGCGAGGTTGCCGACCTGGGTGCGCGAGCGCTCGACGATGCGTTTGTTATTTTCTATCAAGGCGTTGGTTTCGTTGGCTAACGGTTCGATCTCGGCCGGGAAACGGCCGTCGAGCCTCTGTGCGGTGCCCTCGCGCACCATGGCGAGTGCGTTCCGGACCCTGCGCAACGGCTGCAGCCCGAGCAGGATGGCGATGGCGTTGATGGCGATCATGCCGATGCCGAACAGGCTGAGATAGGTCAGCAGGCGGCGCTGGAACGTTCCTATTTCCTGCTCCAACTCGGTCTTGTTGCCCATGACGCGGAAGCGCGCGGCGCGGTTCTTCGCGTCGAGAACGAATTCGCTCTCGAACACGACCAGCTCCTCGCCATTGATGCCTTGCGCGGCATAGCTGCGCTGGAAATTGGCGTTGAAGGGAACATCCGCCACGTCCGGCGACGGGATGGTCCGGGTCATGGACGACGAGTGAAGATCGCCATGCACGCCTTCCGAGGCGGGCTCGACGGACCAGTACCAGCCCGAATTCGGTTCCGAGAAACGGAGATCGCCAAGATCGGGGGAGCCGGTCAACGCGCCGCTGTCGGAGATGCCGATGGAGCCGATCAGGTTGAACAGATGCGCCGACAACAGGCTGTCGAAGCCCCGCTCGCTGGCCTGTCGGTAGAGCGTTGTGATCAGGGTGAAGATGACGACCAGGGTCAGGATCGCCCACACGGTGGAGAAGGCGATGACGCGGAACGTCAGCGAGCGCGGCCACGCGCGCAGCGAGAGCCGTCTGCCCACGGCCGGGTTGGTGGGGAGCGGTTCCGCCTTACGCCTCCGGCTCGCGCATGCGGTAGCCCATGCCGCGTACGGTTTCGATCATGTCGATGCCCATCTTCTTGCGCAATCGTCCGACAAAGACCTCGATGGTGTTGGAATCGCGGTCGAAGTCCTGGTCGTAGAGATGCTCAACCAGTTCGGTGCGCGAAACGACCTCGCCCATGTGGTGCATCAGATAGGCAAGCAGCCGGAATTCGTGCGAGGTCAATTTCAGCGGCACGCCGTTGAAATCGGCCTTCGAAGCCTTGGTGTCGAGACGCAGCGGCCCGCAGGTCAGTTCCGACGAGGCGTGGCCGGCCGCACGGCGGATCAGGGCCCTGACGCGCGCCAGCACCTCCTCTATGTGGAACGGCTTGGTGACGTAGTCGTCGGCGCCGGCGTCGATGCCGGAGACCTTGTCGCTCCAGCGGTCACGCGCGGTCAGGATCAGCACCGGCATCTTGCGGCCGCCGCGACGCCAGCGCTCGACCACGCTGATGCCGTCCATCTGCGGCAGGCCGATGTCGAGCACAACGGCATCGTAAGGCTCTGTGTCGCCGAGGAAATGGCCCTCCTCGCCGTCGAAGGCACGATCGACGACATAGCCGGCATCGACCAGCGCATCCGAGATCTGCCGGTTGAGATCCTTGTCATCCTCGACGACGAGTACGCGCATACGGGGACCAATGCCTGTTGATTGAAGATTTCAGATATAGGCCGATTCCGCCGGCCTGGGAAACGGAGGGAAGAGCGGTCAGTTCTGCGGAACGACGATTTCGGAGCGGCGCGGACGTTGTCCGTCCTTGCCGGGCACGAGCACGACGATGACGCAGACCGGCTGGCCGCCACGCGTCGATGCCGAAGCCTTGGCGAGCGTTCCGCCATTCTGCTGAGCCACCTGCTGACCGATCGCATAGCAGTCGGATGCAGCCAGGACGATCGGGCTGGCCTGGTCGGGCTCGATGACCGGTATCGCCATTGCCTGCGACGCAAACAGCCCGGCGGCACTAAGCGCCAGGGTCGCGGTTCGGAAATGGGAGCGAAGCGTTTTCATGACCCGCGTTGTAACGCATCGGTGCTGAACGTGAAATGAACAGTGAACGGCCCTGAAACCATGCTCGCCACACCCCTGCAACGCGAGACAGACATCTTGGATTTCACCGCCCCCCAGTGAAACCCGCGAAAGCTCAGTCTAGACTCCGTTTCGGTGATATTGAAAGTGCGTCAGGCGTTTTCCTGCGTCAGCGCACGGAATCGCAGCAGGCCATGGTGGACAAGGAGTTCCTCATCGTAACGCGCCTCGCTGAATTCCAGCGACAGCCGCGTCTGGCCACGCGGGCCTATAACCAACGCCGCTCCGGCAAGCCGCGCCTTGATGGCATCCATGATCGCCCGGGTCTCGGCCTCGCCATGCGCCTTCGACCAGACATGCAGCGTGATCAGCTGGTCGTCGTTGTTCTCGGCGCCGGTGTCCCAGTCAAAGGCAGAAGTCTGGCCTGAAGTCACATAGGGAAAGGCGACGTTGTCGGTTGCCCGCTCGAGCAGTCCGGCGCCACCCAGCAGCGCCGACAGCGACGCATCGCTTTTCAGTCTTAGAAACAGGGCCTGCTGCAAATCGCCGGGCGCGGTCATCGTCCATTTCCTCAAGCCGTTGCGCCACCGACAATGCTTTTCCAAAGCCTGCCCATGTCGCATCCCTTCTCAGATATAGCGGTTCGCCACGCCAAGAGGATGGCGATTCGTCATCGGAATCATGAACGCCGATGATCTCGAAAATACGACTTGCCGACAATCTCGTCAGTCGGCGCGATAGGGCCTGGCAAATTGACCATGAGCTTGCCTCTGATTGTCTGGTCACGCGATCTTGCCCCATATAGGCTGGTCCATACGACGGAATGTTCCTTGCCGGCTTGGCCGGACAGAGGGGCATGTTCCCGATTTCCGGAGCTGACATGCTCGATCCAAAAAAGGCCAGGGCCGCGTCACGTCTGCTGGTAGGCCATTGGGACAATGGCACCCATCTCGACGTCATACCCGAGGAACTGCGGCCGAAAACGCGCACCGAAGGTTACGCCATCCAGTCGCATGTCATGGAGCATTCGGCGGCCCCGCTTTTCGGCTGGAAGATCGCGGCAACCAGCCTGGCCGGTCAAAGGCATATCAACGTCGACGGCCCGATGGCCGGGCGTCTGCTCGCCGAAAAAGCGGTCGAGGTCGGCGGGATCGTCTCGCTGGCGACGAGCAAGATGCGGGTCGCCGAGGTCGAATTCGCGTTCCGTTTCGGCCGCCAGATCCCACCTCGCGCCGCACCTTATGAAATCGCTGACGTGATGGACGCCGTGGCGACCCTGCATCCGGCGATCGAAATACCGGACTCACGATATGATGATTTCTGCGCTGTCGGCGCGCCGCAGCTGATCGCGGACAATGCCTGCGCCAATCTGTTTGTCATCGGCCAGCCTGCCGAAGACGATTGGCGCGACATGAACCTGGCGGAGTACCCGGTGACCGGTCTCGTTTCGGGTAAGTCTCGGCACGACGGAACGGGCGCGGCTGTCCTCGGCGACCCACGTATCGCGCTCACGTGGATCGTCAATGAGCTATCGGGACTTGGCATAGCGCTCCAACCGGGACAGGTGGTGATCACCGGAACTTGCGTGACACCGATCAGCGTCGCCGCCGGTGACGAAGTCATTGGCGATTTGGGCAGGTTCGGCAAAGTGTCGGTGCGGTTCGTCTAGACCGGCTTGCTCCCCCGGTTCAGCCTGACCACGACGCTCCTCACCGCCAGAACCAGCACGGTGATCACGATCAAAATCACCGACAGTGCGGCGATCGCCGGGTCGATGTTGTCGCGTAGTCCCATCCACATCAGGCGCGGCAGCGTGATGGCGTTGACCGAGGTGATGAACAAAGTGACGCCGATCTCTTCCCAGGACAGCACGAAGGACAGCAGCGCCGCGGTGACGATGCCGAATTTGATGTTGGGCATGATGACGCGCGTGGCGCGCTCCCAGACACTTGCGCCAAGCCCCCGCGCGGCAAGGTCGATGCGTCGGTCTAGCTGGCTGAGCGAGACCAGGATCAGCACCGTCGCGAACGGCACCGTCATCACCGAATGCGCCATGGCAACGCCGAGCCAGGTATCGTAGCCGAAGAAGGAGCTGACGCCCGAGATCGAGGTGAGCAGGAAGTAGAGCGTGACCGCCGAAACCACCGGCGGCACCACCATCGGCAACAGCACGAAGCCGACGAGGGTCGCGGTGAAGCGCGGCTGGAACATCCAGACGCCGAGGCTGAAGCAGAGCGCCAGCACAGTTGAAATGGCGCTGCTGACGATGCCGATGCGGATCGAAAGCAGGATCGACTGGAGCCAGCGCGGATCCTCGATCAACGATCGGTAGTGGCGCAACGACAATTCGCCCGTCGGCATCGCCAGCATGCGGCTCGGCGTCAGCGACACGGGGATGACGGCCAACAGCGGCAACAGCAGGAACAACGCCACCAGGGCGGCAATAACCAGGGAGACAGGACCGGGGCGATAAGTCGGCATCAGATCAGCTGCTTTGGTCTGACATAACGGAACAAGAGCGCCATCAGCGCGCCGACGAACAGTACCAGCACGACGCTGATCGCAGCCCCCAGCCCCCAGTCCGGGCTCTGGAATATCCTGAGATAGATCAGTTCGGCGATCATGACGCTGCGCCCGCCACCGAGAATCGCCGGCGTGACGAAGAAACCGAGCGAGAAGACGAACACGATCATCGCGGAGCCGATAATGCCGGAGCGCGTCATCGGCACGAACACCGTCCAGAAGGTGCGCATGCGGCTGGAGCCGAGGCCGCGCGCGGCGAGCAGAACACGCTCGTCAAGGCTGCGCATGGCCGAAGCCAGCGGAAAGACGGCGAAAGGAATGAGGAAATGCGTCATGCCGACAATGACGCCGAATTCGTTGCGTACCAAAGTCAGCGGTTCGGAGATAAAACCGATCGACTGCAGCCAGGTGTTGATCAGGCCGCGATTGGACAGCAGTGCCACCCAGCCGAAGGCGCGTGTCAGCACCGAGATCCAGAACGGCACCAGGATGCAGAATTCGGCGATGAGGCGCTGCGCCGGGCTGCCGCGAACCCAGACGACCGTAATAGCATAGGCGGCGGCGACCGACACTATAGTGACGATGGCGGCGATGCGCAGCGTGCGGATGAACACCGACTGGACCAGATCGTCGGTGAGCAACGCCTCGTACTGGCCAAGCCCGGGCGTCGGCAAGGTGAAACTCCATTTCACCACGCCGAGAAATGGCCAGGCATAGGCAAGGCCGAGAAAAAGGAGCAGCGGCGCCATCAACAGCGCCGCGCCCATCCTGTCGGAGAGAACGCCTCTCATGTCAGATCAGCATCGCCGCCGGTCAGGCGGAGATGATCTTGGTGTATTCGTCGAGCGCCGGCCCATAGTTCTTGGCGTACCAGTCCATGTCGAGCGGGATCTGCTTCTTCATGTTCTCGGGATCGACGGGGTTGATGCGCTTCTTGTCGGCGGGGATCAGCGCGTCGGCCGCCGGATTGGCCGGACCTTGGCCAAGCTTGTCGAACATGACGAGCTGCTTTTCCGGATCCTGGGCGCTGGCGATGAACTTCATCGCCGCATCCTTGCCGCCTGGGTTGTTCTTGAGCACGGCCAGCGCGCCGGGCGAGATCAGGCCCTGGTCCCAGATGAACTTGATCTTGCCGCCGGAATCCTGCTCGATCAGCGAGGCACGCGTCGACCAGACGATCGCCATGGAGGCTTCGCCATTGAGCAGCACGCTCTGGCTCTCGGCGCCGCCGCCCCAATACGCGACGACGTTTTCCTTGAAGGCCGATATCTTGTCATGCGCACGTTTTAGGTCGAGCGGGTAGAGCGAAGCCGGCGCGATGCCGTCGGCCAAAAGGGCCGCTTCCCAGCTCGACACACCCCATTTGTAGAGCGAACGCTTGCCCGGGAATTTCTTCACATCGAAGAAATCGGCCATGCCAGTCGGTGCATCCTTGCCGTATTTCTCGGAATCGTAGGCGATGACATAGGAGAAGAAATAAGTCGAGGCGGCATAGTCCCAGCCGAAGCCCGGCCGCATCTTCTTCTTGTCGACGATGTTGTAGTCGATCGGCTCGAGCATGCCTTGGGCGCCGAGCGTAATGGCCGAGAACGGGTCGACGTCGACCAGGTCCCAGGTCGGGGCGCCGCTCTTGGATTGCGCGGCGATCGCGCCTTCGGTCGGGCCCGACCCGTCCATCTTGACCGTAATGCCGGTATCCTTGGTGAAGGCCTGGCCATAGGCCGCGTCGTAGGCCGTGATGGCATCGCCGCCCCAGTTGACCAGCACAAGTTCCTTCGCTGCGGCAAAGGCACCGGTCGAGCGCAGCAGCATCGGCGTGCCGGCGAGCACGAGGGCAGCGAGTTGCGCGAACTGCCGACGCGAGATCTCGCCGCGTCTCGTCCTTTCGGACAGCGTTTCGATGGCCTGTTTCTTGGTGTCGTTCATGTCAGTTCCCCTTTGTTTTCGTTGATTTTAATTCCGGAAGCCGGTGCGGCTGATCAGGCCGCGCCGGCGCTCATTGTCCTCCGTCCGGAAGGAGGAAACCCTTTTCCGCCGGCCATGTCAGCCACACGGAATTGCCCTTGCTGAGCGCCGCCGCCGCGACCTCATTGGGCACCGAGACGGTGACTTTGGCACCTTGGCGCGTGGTGAGGTCGAGTTTGGTCGCCGCCCCCAGATAGGTCGAGGCGATTGCCGTCGCGGCAATGCCGTTCTCTCCGGCGGCGGCCTCGCGTGCTATCGACATGTGTTCGGGCCGGATCGCCAGGATGGCGTCGCCACGCACCTTCTCAGCCTTGCAGTGGATACTTACCGCGCGGTCCTCACAGAGGCCGGTCGAGCCGTTGTCGACAGGCTTAACCCCCTTCAGCGGCAGCATGTTGATCTCACCGAGGAACTCGGCGACGAAGCGATTGTCCGGCCGGTCGTAGACCTCGTCCGGCGCGCCGACCTGCAGCAGTTTGCCATGATTGAAGATGGCGACGCGCGAAGACAGCGCCAGCGCCTCGCTCTGGTCGTGGGTAACGAAGACGAAGGTGGTGCCGGTCTCCTGGTGCAGGCGCTTCATCTCTGCCTGCATCTGGCCGCGCAGGCTCTTGTCCAGCGCCGAAAACGGCTCGTCGAGCAGGAGCACGCCCGGCTCGAACACCAGCGCGCGGGCAAGCGCGACGCGCTGCTGCTGGCCACCGGAAAGCTGCGAGGGCAATTTCCTCTCGTGGCCGACCAGACCGACGCGCTCGATCATCTCGCCGACACGCTTCTTGATCTCGGCGGCCGATCTCTTGCGGACCTTGAGCGGGAAGGCGATGTTGGCCTCGACGCTCATATGCGGAAAGAGCGCATAGCCCTGGAACACCATGCCGGCGGCACGCTGCTCGGCCGGGCGGTCGGTGATATCGGCGCCGTCGCTGAAAAGCCTGCCCTCGCTCGGCTGCACGAAGCCGGCCAGGATCATCAGGAAGGTGGTCTTGCCGGAGCCGGAAGGCCCAAGCAGCGTCAGGAACTCGCCGCGGCCTATGTCGAGCGTCAGATTGTCCAGCGCACGGAACGAGCCGAAGCTCTTGCCGATCCCGATTGCCTTGATCTCTGCGGCCCGGCCGGGTTGCTGCATCCTGCCTCTATCCTTACCATTGAGCCAAATCGTAGGCAGGGCGGAAGCTCACCGCAACCGAATAGTTTTCGCCTGATCGGCAAATTTCATTCATCTATGGCGGGCTGGCGCCACGCTGCCTCTCAATAGGGCTGAATGCGGTTCTCGGAGAGAGTAGACCTCAGCCATCCCGCGAACGCTTCCAGGACCGGGTGCGAGGCCTTGGCGTGTTCGGAGACCAGAAAATAAGAGCGCGGCGATTTGATCGCGATGTCGAAAGGCCTGACCAGACGGCCTTCGCTCAGCGCACGGCGGCTGGTCAGTTCGTCACCCATGGCGATCCCCTGCCCGGCAATCGCGGCCGAGAAGACGAGGTTCATGTCGGAAAAGAAGATGCCGCTTTCGGTGTCCGGGTTTTCGACCTTGGACAGCGCCAGCCAGCGCGCCCAATCCTCGGTGTCGTCGAGATGGAGCAGATTGGCGCGCAGCACGTCCGCCGGCCGGGAAAAGCCGCCGACCTTGTTGAGCAGCGTCGGGCTGCAGAGCGGCGTGAACGAGATTTCGCATAACAGCTCGGCCATGCGGTTCGGCCAGTTACCCACGCCGAACGCGATGAAGGCGTCTGCGTCGGCATTGCTGACATCGTCGAGCCGTCGGGGCGTCAGGATGCGCAGCGCGACATCGGGGTACATCTGCCGGAACTCGCCGATATGGGTGCACAGGAACAGCGAGGCGAAGCCCGGTGTACAGGAGATGGCGAACGAGCCGCCGACGCCAGTGCCGGCATCGCGCGTCACCGCGTCACCCAGCACGGTCAGCGCCTTGCGCACGTCGCTGGCATAGCGCTGCCCACGCGGGGTGAGCGCCACCCCCTTGCCGATCCGCTCCAGCAGATCGAAGCCGAGATCTCGCTCGAGCAGCCGCAATTGGTGGCTCACCGCGCTGCGGGTCAGGTGCAGTTCGTCGGCGGCGCGCCAGACGCTGCCATGTCTGGCAAAACTGTCGAGCGCGCGTAGCGCCTGTGTCGATGGGATTCTCAAGAGGTGAACCGAATTTGCATGAACCAGGAAAACATATCACTTTTTGGCGAGCCGCTTCACTGCTTTCTTCTAGAGCATGGAGAAACCGGTGACGACATCGGCGCAAGAGACCGCGCTTGCCTGCCTGGACGGCATCCAGCCCCTGCTGTCGGCATGGACACGCACCATTTTCGATTTCGGCGAGACCGCCTGGCGCGAGTACCAGTCGGCCGCCTGGTATGTCGATCGACTCAAGCGCGAGGGATTTTCGGTCGAGGAAGGCTCGGGCGGCATGCCGACCGCCTTTTGCGCCCATTGGACGAACGGTGCCGGACCGACAGTGGGCATGTATGCCGAATATGATGCCGTGCCAGGCAATTGCCAGGACGCCGTGACGGTGAGGCAGCCGCGACCTGGCCTTGGCGCCGAGGCCGGCGGCCATACCGACCCGCATTCGGGGCTCGGCATAGCAAGTCTCGGCGGCCTGCTCGCCACCAAAGCCGCCATGCAGCGCCACGACATTCAAGGCACGCTGCGCTTTACCGGCGAGCCGGCTGAGAAAGTGCGCGGTTCGAAGCCAATCCATGCGGCAAAAGGCTACTATGACGGCCTTGCCGGCATGATCTCCTTCCATCCCTTCTACATGCTGCCGCTCTGCAATACCGCGCGCTGGGACACGCATTGCGGCGCGGCCTACGCGATGATCTATCGCTTCGTCTGCGACGAACCCGAAAATTGGGTTCGCGCAAGCGACGGCGCACCGATCCCGCAGGCGCATTCGGCGGTCAGGGCACCGGGCGCCAACGATGCACTGATGACCATGTACATGGCTTCCAAGGCGTTGCGCGATTCCATGCTGCCACACCAGGGCGGCTGGTCGATCAGCGAGGCTATCCTGACGGCCGGCCAGGCCACGGCCGACAATCTGCCGGCGGGACTGGCCGAGATCCAGTACATGATCCGCGTGCCCACCATCGGCATGGCCGAGCAGGTAACGGCGGTGCTCGACCGCAATGCCGCGGCCGCGGCTGCGATCAGCGGCTGCCGCTACGAGCGGCACTGGGTGTCGAAGTCACGGCCTGGGCTCGCGAACCATGCCATGGCCGGGATTGCCTATGAAGCCCTGTCGACGGTCGGGCCGCCACGCTGGGACCAAGTCGCCAGAACAATCGCGCGGGAAATCCAGGTCAATACCGGCGGCACTGCTACCGAAAACCCTTTTATCGAGGAGCTTGAGCGGCTGATTTCGCCACAAGAGGCCGAGGCGATCCTGCGCCGCGACCTGCCGCCGTCCCAGGTGAACTCGACCTCCGACGACTACACCGACATGAGCTGGCACGCGCCGACCGCCCGCTTCTATGTCGCCCGCCCAGCGCTCCGCTCGGCGAATGGCGGTGCCTATCCCTCCTGGGTGATGAATGCGCTGGGTGGCATTCCGGCGACGATCGACCCGATGGTCATCTGCGCCGCCAAGACGATCGCGCTGACGGCGCTGCGCCTGCTCGAGGACGAGACCGCCCGCGATGCGGCAATGGACGAGTTCATAACCCGTACCGGCGGTGGCGTCGGCGGCTCCAACTGGATCGCGCCGCTCTGCGACTACGACCCGCCGATCAACTTTCGCTGGCCGGAATATGTCACCACCGCGCGCGGCCGCGACTGGTGGATCCCAAGCAACGCATGACCTGACCAACCCTTTAGAAAGAGCCCACGAGGAGAACCCGCATGACCGTCCATGACCGCATCATCACCGAGCCGTTTTCGCTGCAACGCCGCAACCCGGCCGGCGGCACCCAGCCGCTGACCGTCTGGGGCTTCGCCAACGAAACCGACGTGTTGACCGACGTGCTGCTCGGATCGCCGAATTTCCTGCGCCACCTGTCGACCAGTTCGCTGTCGCGCAAGCACCTGCGTGAAGCCCCTTGCAACGTTCAGATCGCGCAGGCACAGCACAAGGATCTTGTCGCGGCCTACGAGCATTTCGGCGTCAACATTCACTGGCACGAGCCGACGCCGGAACTGCCGATGCAGGTCTATTCCCGCGATTCCAGCGTCATGACGCCTTATGGCGCCATTATCACCGCCATGGCCAACTGGTGGCGGCGCGGCGAGAACTACGCCGCCATCCGCACCTATGAAAAGCTCGGCATCCCGATCTACGACATGGTGACAGCCGGCACTTTCGAGGGCGGCGACTTCAATGTCATCGAGGACGGCGTGGTGCTGATCGGCTGCGGCGGCGCCCGCACGCAGGAGGAAGGCGCCCGGCAGGTGCAGGCCTGGTTCGAGAAGGAAGGCTGGGAGACACGCATTGCCTTCATCGACGAATATTACGTCCATATCGACCTGATGGTGGTGCCGATCGCCGAAAAGCTCACTGCCGTCTGCCTCGCCTGCACCGAGCCTGGCATCGTCGACTGGCTGAAGGGCAAGGGGCACGAGATCATCGACGTTCCCTTCCAGGACACGATGGCGCTCGGCTGCAACTTCATGTCGCTGGGCAAGGACCGGGTGATCGCGCCGACGTCCAGCAAGACGCTGATCGAAAAACTCAAGGCGCGCGGCTTCGAGGTCGCGGCCGTCGACATGAGCGAAATCTCCAAGACCGGCGGCGGTATCCATTGCATGGCACAGGCGCTGAAACGCGAGGCGGCCTGATAGTCGGGAAAACGGCAAAACAGCTCCCGCTCGCCGGATCGAGCACCTGGCGGGCGAGGAACCGGCCGCCGGCTACCTGGCTCTTCCATCAACAAACCGTGCCCCTGTGTCCTCGCCGCCCTTGTGAGTGTCCGTAAATGGATGAATAGTCGGACAGGGCGCCGCCCTGAAATTGCCCGCTTGCGGTTTTCAGGTCGCGCCAGAACCGAGCCGGGTTTTTTGAATGGTCAGCCCTGAACCACGCAAGAGAAGAGGTCCGATCGCCGCCTGGTTGCTGGCGCTGGACGCGTGGCTCGATTCCTCGCTCTATGAGATCGGGTTCAAGGCACGCCAGTTCTGGGAGGCCGCGACGATCTTCTCGCGGCGCTTCCGTCTCAAGGGTTGGCGCCGCGGCTTCATCGAACTTTTGAGCGAAGGTTTTACACTCGGCGCCGGCGGCATGGTGGTGATGCTGGCGCTGGCGATACCCGCTTTTCAGGACACTACCGGCGACTGGCGTGCCCAGGGCGACTTCGCCGTCACCTTCCTGGACCGCTATGGCAACGAGATCGGCCAGCGTGGCATCATCCAGCGCGATTCCGTGCCGGTCGACGAGATGCCGGACCATGTCATCAAGGCGGTGCTCGCCACCGAGGACCGCCGGTTTTTCGATCATTACGGTATCGACGTGCTCGGCCTGTCGCGCGCGATCTTCGAGAACGTGCGGGCGAATTCGGTCGTCCAGGGTGGCTCGAGCATCACCCAGCAGCTGGCCAAGAACCTGTTCCTGACCAATGAGCGCACGTTCGAGCGCAAGATCAAGGAGGCGTTCCTGTCGCTGTGGCTGGAGGCCAATCTGTCGAAGAAGGAAATCCTGCAGCTCTATCTCGACCGCGCCTATATGGGCGGTGGCACGTTCGGCATCGAGGCGGCGGCGGACTTCTATTTCGGCAAGAGCGTCAAGGACCTGAACCTTGCCGAGGCGGCGATGCTGGCCGGTCTGTTCAAGGCCCCGACCAAATACGCGCCGCATATCAACCTGCCGGCGGCGCGCGCGCGCGCCAACGTGGTGCTGTCCAACCTCGTCGATTCCGGCTTCATGACCGAAGGCCAGGTGCTGCAGGCCAGACTGCACCCGGCCGACGTCGTCGACCGCGGCGAACAGAAGAGCCCCGACTACTACCTTGACTGGGCCTTCGACGAGGTCAAGAAGATCGCCAAGCCAGGCCAGCACTCGCTGGTTGCCCACACCACCTTCGACGCCAACATCCAGAAGGCGGCGGAGGAGTCCGTCGAGTTCCACCTGCGCCAGTTCGGCAAGGAGTACAACGTCACCGAAGGGGCCGTGGTGGTCATCGAGACCAATGGCGCGGTGCGGGCGATCGTCGGCGGCCGCGATTACGGCGCCAGCCAGTTCAACCGCGCCACCAAGGCACTGCGCCAGACCGGCTCATCGTTCAAGCCCTATGTCTACGCCACGGCGATGGAACACGGCTTCACGCCGAACTCGATCATTTCTGGCGGGCCGATCAGCTGGGGCAACTGGTCGCCGCACAATTACAGCGGCGAGTCGGCGGGCAACATCACGCTGATCATGGCGATGGCCAAGTCGATCAACACCGTGCCGGTGCGGCTCGCCAAGGACCATCTCGGCATCGCGCCGATCAAGGCATTGGCGGAATCGTTTGGGGTGGAATCGCCGCTCGAAGGGCACAAGACGATGGTGCTCGGCACCTCGGGCATGACCGTGATGGACCAGGCGACGGGCTACAGCGTGTTCGCCCAGAATGGCTTCGTCGGTTCCCGGCACGGCATCACCCAGCTCGTAACCCGCACCGGCGACGTGGTGTATGACTGGACCAAGGACGCGCCGCCGCCGCATCGCGTCCTGTCCGAGCAGGCCCTGAAATCCATGAACACCATGCTGGCGGCCGTGCCGGTGATGGGCACGGCGCGGCGGGCGCAAATTCCCAACATCGTCGTCGCCGGCAAGACCGGCACCACGCAATCCTACCGCGATGCCTGGTTCGTCGGCTTTACCGGCAACTACACGGCGGCCGTGTGGCTGGGCAATGACGATTTCACCCCGACCAAGAACATGACCGGCGGCTCGCTGCCGGCGATGGTGTGGCAGCGGTTGATGGTCTACGCGCACCAGAACATCGACTTGAAGCCGATCCCGGGGATAGACAAGCCCTTCGTCGACGAGGAGGTCGCGGCAAAGGCCGCCGAGGCACAGAAGAAGAGCGAGGAGCAGGCCGCGGCCGATGCCGCCGCCGAGCGGCCGCCGGTGCTGTCCAGTCGAACCACACAGACGTTGCGGGACATGAGCCAGATGTTCCAGGCGGCCCCCAAACTCGACGCCCCCGCTTCACCCGAAACGTTGTCGGCACTGTGATATCCGCCCGCTGAGACAAGACCGACTGGCAAATCCATCACGCCTGCTTGCCACAAGGCCCCGCGCCGCGATATCCCCGAACGGCAATTCTGCGCGCACCTGGCCCTTCATGCTCAAGAACGCCTTCCTGATGCTGATTTCGCTTGCCATAGCCATTGGCGGGGGCGGCGCCAGCGTCTGGTATGCGCTTAAGAGCCAGGACGGTGTCGGCGCAATCAGGATCGGCCAGTGGACTGCCTTTCCCGACATCGGCACACCGGCCGCGGACCCCTATTCCAAGGCCCGCGTGGCGCGCGAGGGCGTGCTGGCGCTTGGTCGCGCCGAGGGCCTGTCCTTCGTGGCGGAAAAGGATGCCGCCGGCGACCAGCTCAAGCGGGAATGCACCTACAGGATCGAGGGCGGATTTCCGACAGCGCGGTTCTGGACGCTTTATGCCGCCGATCAATCGCTCGGCGTCGTCGAGACCGGCAAATCGCGGCTTGCGGCTCTTCAGTCCTACGAGGTGCTGCGCCAACCGGACAATTCCGTGATTATTTCCGTAGGCCATCAACCCATGCCGGGTAACTGGCTGCTGACCGACGGTTCTGGACGGATGTATTTCGTCCTGACCCTCTACGACACGCCGATCGCCAGCAGCACCGGCCTGTCAGACGTTTCGCTGCCCAGGATCGTCAAGGCGGGCTGCGATGCGTAGTTTGCGTGCCGCATTGCGCAGGCTTTTCCATGCCATCCTGCTCGGCCTCGTCGGTGCCGGCATCGTCCACATTGTCGTCCTGCTTCTGGTGCCGGAATTTTCGGAACGCGACGCCTGGTCGCGTCTCTCCATGGCTTCGGATCTCTACAAGATGAACCGGCTCGATGCCGAAGCGGGCGGCGCACCGGTGGTGAAATCGGTCGACCCGCTGTTCTACGCAACGGCCTGCCGCTTCGACCTCGAGGAAGGAATGGTCCGGATCAAGGCGCCGGGGAACGTCCCGTTCTGGTCGGTGTCGGTCTATGACCGCAGCGGTCACAACATCTATTCCTTCAACGACCACACGGCGGCGGGCGGCAAGCTGGATGCCGTCGTGCTGACGCCGGCGCAGATGATCGACGTGCGCAAGGACCTGCCCGAGGATCTTCAGGGAGCGATCTTCGTCGAGGCGCCCATCGATGAAGGCATCTTCGTCATCCGCAGCTTCGTACCCGACGAGAGCTGGAAGCCGATCGTGTCCCGCTTTCTCGATCAGAGTTCCTGCGAGTTGCAGGATTTCTAAGCCTCGATCCGCGTTCGCGGATCCGGAGCAGAGGACCTGACGGACCACACCATGGCTTCAGCAAAGCTCGGTGGTGGGGGACTGCTCAGTGATGGGGGACTGGCGTCCGTGGCGATCCCGGCTTGTCTGGCCCTGCAGGCCGGGCTTCGCCGATGCTGGACCGCTCATAGCGGATGCCGGGAAATATGATCACAGCCGCCGGTATTTCGGTGGTTTGCTTGGCTCGATTAGCCGGTGCCGCACGCGGCACGAAAGACAGTACCATGCCCATGATTCGCGCATTCCTCTCGGTTTCCCCGGAGCACAACGCAACGCCTCCAAATATCATTAAGGCCGGCAGAGGGTTAACGGAACGCTAACGGATCGCCGCTAAATTGATCTTTGTTCCCGGGTCAGGGAGTTCTGACCGAGGCAATCGCGAAACCGAAATAGTCCCGGTGCCGCGAGGTCGAGTGTGTATCTGGTGTCAGGCGTATCCTTCGTGTCATCTTCGGATTTCAGGCAAATCGCGATAAGGGCGCAATCGGGAAAAGCCGAAAGGCTGTTCCGCGCCGCCGTTTCCGCGTTCTGCTCGCTGACGCGACCGTCGCGCCGGGAGATCGGCCAGCTCGAAGACCTGACGCTGCCTCTGTTCGACGATGTATCCGTCGAATCGCGGCGCTACGTGGCAGCCGCCCTTTCCGAATGCGAATACGCACCCGCGGCCCTGGTGCGGCGCCTCTGCGAGGAACCGGTCGACATTGCCGCTCCACTGCTCATCCGCTCGCGGGCCGTCAGCGACATCGACCTGATCGCGCTGATTGGCCGGCATGGGCTGCCGCATGCGCGCGCCATAGCGCGGCGCAAGGACCTGAACCCGACGATCGCCGATCTGATCAGGGCGCTCGAAAGGCCAACCCTGGTGCGGACGCGGGATCCGGAAGCTGCCCCGGCGCAGAGCCTTGTCGTGAAGGCGCAAGCGACGGCGGACAGCGCGGAAACTCAGCAGACGCCCGGCGTTGCCGCCGAGAGCGCGCGGCGCAAGCTGCGCTCCATGATGCGCACCGGCGACCAAGCCTTGGCGGCGAAGGTCGATGCGTTTCCCGGTGCGGACACCTTTGTCAAACTGCGCGAGACGGCACTGACCGGAAACGCCGCGTTCTTCCACACCGCGCTGGCGGACGCTCTCGACATTGATTTTTCGATTGCGCAATCGCTGACCGCCCACCAGAACTATGCGCCGCTGCTTGCGGCGCTGCGTTCGCTCGACTTCAGCGAGGACCGGGCATTCCTGATCACGGTCGCCGTCTATCCCGGCCTGTTCCCGCATCCCCAGGCCATCCGCGCCTATCTCGACCGCTACCGCCTGCTGCCTCGCGACGCGGCCCTGGATAAAGTGCGGGAGTGGAAGGCCGAAACGCTGTCCAAGACGGTTCACAGCAAGCCACCGGCAAACGGCGACAGCCGCAGGCCCTCCAACAGCGACGAAGCCGACGCTCCCGGCCTCAGGGCGTCTTCACGGAAATAAGCTCCTCGACGGGAACGCTCCCGGCTTCGATCTCGACTACCCAGATGTCGGGATCGAATTTCTTCTCGCGCTCCAGTCTCGCATCCAGCACGGCGGCATCATCGCTGGCGGCGAGAAGGCTGAAAAAACGGTCTTCGGGCTTGGCCGAATCATAGCTTGTCTGCGGTGCCGGCCCGTAGAGAGCCGTTTCACCCAGCCTGCCCCGCGCCAGGATGAACACGGCCCCGGCCTCCGTCGCGCCGCGATTGACCACGGCGGCAAATCCGCCTGCGCCGAAAACCCGGCGCAACAGGGCCGAGACCCACAGATCAGCGGTTACGCGCATGGAAGACTCCCGACGACATGCGGGCTCTCTACCGAAATTTCCCGTGGAGGGCGAGCCGTCGTTTTCGGCCGTCAGTTGGTGAGGCCGATCTCGCGCATCTTGACGTAGACGATCTCGTCGGGCTCGCCGGTCTGCGGCAAGCCGAACAGCGACTGGAACTCCTTGATCGCCGCCTTGGTGCGTGCGCCGACGACGCCATCCAGTTGCATGTCGTCATTGCCGAAGGCCTTCAGCCCGGCCTGGATCTTGACGATGCGGGGGTCAGGCCCCTGCAAAGCGGCATTCGCCTGTGCCTCGTTGGTCTGCAAGGACACGGGAACGGCGGCCGGCGGCATGTCAGGACGAGGTTGCGGTTTCGGCACGGCAGCCGTCTTCGGCGTTGCACCCAGTTGATCCAGGAGCAGCGCGTCGATCTCGCCCGAGGCGTTCAGCCCGACCTTCTGTTGATAGGCCTGTATGGCCTTGCGCGTGTTGGGGCCGGAAATGCCGTCGACGGTGCCGGAATAGAAATCAAGGTCCTTCAATATGCCTTGCACCTGCTCGACCACCGGGTCACCCTTGATCGGGGCGGGCGCGGCATTGGACCGCACGATGTTGATTGTCGTCTCGGGCTCGTCGGCGGCGGCGTGCGGAAAGCCCTGGAAATTGCGTGTGGCGAAAAACGCCCCGGCGTGCGGGAAAGGCTGATACCATAGCGCATTCGCCGAGACATAGAACAGCGTCACCAGGAATGCGGTCGATCCTCCCACCAGGACGGGATTGCGCGAAATCATGCCGCCGACGGCGATGGCGCCGTCCTGAAAGGCATTGCCGCGGCGTTTGACCGCCTTAGCCTGTTTTGCGGAGCGAGCCATTTCCGTCCCCTTTCGCCCTCGTCACCGGCATTGTCAGCACTCCGGTCGGGTTGGCGGGGCGCCCCTTCGGCCCGCCGACCGGCAGGCTGATGGTGACCGTGGTGCCCTCGCCCGGCATGCTTTCGATCGACATGGTACCTTCATGCAAGGCCACCAGCCCCTTCACCAGGGAAAGGCCAAGACCCGTGCCCTCAAAACGGCGGGTATAGTCGTTCTGGATCTGCGTGAAGGGTTTGCCGAGATTGGCGAAATCCTCCTCGGCGATGCCGATACCGGTGTCCCTCACCCAGAAATGCAGACGTGAGCCGATCCGCTTGGCGCCGACGACGACATCGCCGCCGTCGGGGGTGAACTTGATCGCGTTGGAAACGAGGTTGATGAGCATCTGCTGTACGGCGCGGCGATCGGCATTGATATCGCCGGCGTCAGGGGCGATCTGCGTCTGCAGGTCGATATTCTTGGCCTGCGCCTGCAGCCGCATCATCGACTGGCACATGTCTACGGCTTCTACGAACCGGAACGGCTCCGGCTCGGTGGCGTAGACGCCCGATTCGATCCTCGACACGTCGAGTATGGATGTCACGACTGCCAGCAGATGCTGGCCCGAATCCCGCACCAGACCGACATATTCCTTCTGGCGCGGATCCTTGAAGGCGCCGAACATCTCGTGCAGCAGCATGTCGGAGAAGCCGATGATGGCGTTCAACGGCGTGCGCAGTTCATGGCTCACGACTGCCAGGAACCGGCCCTTGGCCACTTCGGCGGCGGCCGCCGTCTCATTGGCTTGCGCCAGTTCTTCGCGCAGCCGCGCGGTCTCGTCATTCTGGCGCAGGACAAGCGTGAAGACGTCGCCTTGTTTCTCGCCACGCACCAGTTCGAGCGCGAATGGCTGGTAATTGTCGGCCGCAAAGCCATTTCCGTTGTGGGCGCCGTTGTCACTCTGGGGCAGCCTGATGCGCAATTCGAGACGGCGCGACCGTGCGCCGTCACGCATGTCGGCCAGGGCGCTGAGATAGGAGACACGATCCGACAGGTGGACCCGATCGAAGAGGCCCGTTCCGGACAACAGCTCAGGCGGCAATTTCAGAAGCGTACGCGACTTGGCGGATGCATCCACGACCTCGCCGTGGCGGGCGACCCGCAAGACCACCGCGTCGATGATGTCTTCCAGTCGATCACCCGCATCGAGCGTATCGGCCGCGCCGGCGGTGCCGCAAAAAGCCGATATGCGCGGGATGAGGGCCAGCGCCCAGGCCAATGGCACCAGCCAATGCCAGGCGGCGATGTGCGCATCCGTGAATGGAAGGAAGGCGGCCGACAAGGACTGAAGGGCGATGGCGATGACGGCTGTCGCGCCCCCCCACAATGCCGCACGCCGTGATGCGCCGATCCACCAAGCTTCGAATGGCAACGCCAGGGCAAGCATGGCGACAGGTGAACTCAATCCGCCGGCGGCACCGATGAGACCGGCAAGGGCAAGCGCCGCCATCGCCAGGGCGATCGGCCCCGCGGCAGCCATCTTGCCGGTAGCGGCTACCAGCAGGGCGACGAACCAGCACAGGCCGAAGGCCGCGAAAATGGCGGCCATGGTCACCGCGGCGCCCATCCCCGATGTAACCAGCGTGACCGCGGCACCCGCTGCAAAAAACGGCGCGGCCAGCATCACGCCGATGAAACGGCGCTGGCGCTCGCGGTCGCTCCGTTCGAGAACGCTGGGATGAACCATGCGCTCACAACCGGCCGCTATTGCACCAGGCAATTCAGCGTATCTGGCCTCGATCGGCATCAATTCAACGCACTCGCACTCGTCGTGAACAGCTCTGCTTTTGCAGATTGTGTTGGTTGGCTTTGAAACTCGCACCCAGCGTTTAAGGAATGGATAAGGCAGGGCCGACCAAGGCCCGCCCTGCGGCAAATATCGGGATGACGGCGGCCGAAAACCCGGTCAAATGCAGCCATAGTAAACGGAGGGTTATCCCCCGGGTCCTGTCGTCGGACCGCCGGCCAAGTCGTCGAAGCCGCTTTATTTCCTCGAAGACACAATTCATTCAACGGGATAGATGGTTATCGAATGGTGAGAAGAATCGTCTCGAAATGAAACAAATCGACAGCAAAACGCTTCGTTTCGAATTTGCCTAAAATTTGAGGAAAATTCTCGGCGATCGTGCAAGCCGTCCTTCGTGCCTGTGTGCCAACATCCTGCCCATAAAAGAGGTCATGCCATATGATGCATGATCCGTCACGACGAGAGGCAAGGCATGTTCTTCCTGATAAGAATGGCTTTCTGGTTTTCACTGGTGCTGCTGGCGCTGCCGCTGGGTGTCGGGCCCGATGAAACGGGCCAGGAAAGCGTCGGGCCGATCCAGGCCCTGTTCGCGGCGCGAGACGCCGTCGGCGACATTGCCGGTATCTGCGAACGCAAGCCCGATGTCTGCGAGACGGGCAAGTCGGCGATGCACACCATCACCGCACGCGCCAAGGAAACCGCCAAGATCGCGGCGGCCATGCTGGACGACAAGTCCGCCGGCTCCGATACCTCGACAATGACGGGCAGCGTACCGGAAGTCGTCCTGCCTGAAACGGTCAACCTGCCGATAAACAATTAAGCCGTCTCGACGGCGCACCGCGGGCAGTCTGCCCTCTCGACGCCCGCGGTGTCCTTGTTTTTTCCGTGACGCGGCGCCGCCGCGTGACTATATCCGGGTCATGACGACGACGATCCAGACGATCCGCGACGACTTCTCGTTCCTTGACGAATGGGAGGATCGTTATCGTTACGTCATCGAACTCGGCGAAGCGCTGCCGCCCTTTCCCGATGCGGAGCGCAACGCCACCAACAAGGTGCCAGGTTGCGTCAGCCAGGTCTGGCTGACCACCGAACGGGGTCCGGGCGCCGACCCCGTCATCACCTTCACCGGCGATTCGGACGCCCATATCGTGCGCGGACTGGTTGCGATCATGCTGGCGCTGTTTTCCGGAAAGACGGCCAGCGAAATCCAGAAAATCGATGCGGAAGCGACGCTGAAGGCACTCGGCCTCGACGAGCACCTGTCGCCCCAGCGTGCCAACGGTCTTCGCTCGATGGTCAAGCGCATCAAACGCGACGCCGAGATGGCGCTCGCCCAGACTGCCTGATCGACCTGTCGATCTTCCGCCCACCCCTGAAATCAAAACGGCGCCCGAAGGCGCCGTTTGATTTCAATCCAATCTGGCAAGCAGCGACTACCGCGCCGCCTTGCGCTTGCGGCCGAGGCCCATCTTCTTGGCAAGCTGCGAGCGGGCCGCCGCGTAATTCGGGGCAACCATCGGATAGCTTGGGTCCAGGTTCCACTTTTCGCGATACTGATCGGGCGTCAGATCGTAGTGGGTCATCAGGTGACGCTTGAGCGACTTGAACTTCTTGCCGTCTTCAAGACAGACAATGTAGTCGTCATGAACCGAGCGCTTCGGGTTGACAGCCGGCTTCTGCTTGTCGGCAGGCGCCTGTTCGACGGTTCCGCCCACACGCCCGAGGGCGGCATGGACATCGGATATAAGGTTCGGCAGTTCGCCGACCGGCACCGGATTGTTGCTGACATAGGCAGCCACCACGTCGGCGGTGAGCTCTATCAGCGCATCATTGTTTCTGGAAGGTGTTTCGACAATATCCATGGTCTTCAGGCCCCAACAAGAGTTACGTCGGTCTGTGCCCCTTTTTACAGGCAGGGCATTGCACGAATTTGCGCAGATAGAGCTGCCGCGATTCGTGTCACGGGGACATCAATGCGGCCGCAGGTCAAGTAAGTCAATTCGTTGCGCGCATTATATTTATGAATCTTGATCAACTATTCCGCGATCAGCTTCAATCTTTCGTGCATCATGTAATTTTTCGATATTTCGCCCGCCAAACCGATAAAGCCTGACGTAACGTCAGTTCACCGTTACATTCGCGATAACTCACAAATCAGGTTTCAATGCTCTCGTTTGCTTTGCCGTCGCTTCGGCAAACTTGGTTGTTCGCATCTGTCCTCAAAACCACAGGTTGCCGCTCCTCTCTGTCGGGCAGGCAACCAGGCGACATGCCCGCCGGTCGAACCCGTCGGGGCCAAAATCGATGGTCGTTCAATACGGGATGATATATCTGCCATAGGCCCAGCCGGTCACGAAGGTGCCGTTCTTGGCCGGCTCATGCCAGACTTCGCACCAGCGATAGCGAACCGTCTGCTGCTGTTTCCATGCCGGTTGATTGGCGATATCGAGCAGGTTTATGCCGCCGGTGCATCGTCCGGTCATCTGCAGGACGGTCCCGTTCGGGTATGCGACCTGCTTCTGGGATGTTCCTGACGGATATTTGCGCACATTGAGCGTGTCGCCGAACGGCACATTGGCCACTTGCCAAGCCGAAAATACGGTCGCATGAGACTGGCCGGCAAAGACCAGACTTAGCGAAGCGACGGCGAAAGCCGCAGCAATACGAGACCGAATAGTCATCTTCTCTCCCCCGGCCGTCGCATGGGCCGACACCAACTCTACGCCACAGCTCTTGAACCTGCCCTGATCGGCGTGTTCATTCGTCATTCAAGATATTTCCAGAGCGAGACGCAATGACCAGGACTTCCCGATTTCCAATCGCCAGCGCCCCTGCCCCCGAGAAAAGGCCCGTCTCGGACACGCATCACGGCATCACGCGAACCGATGAATATGCCTGGCTGCGAGCGGATAACTGGCAAGAAATGTTCAGGGATCCTTCCTTGCTCGATCCAGGTATCCGCGCCGAACTCGAAGCCGAGAATGCCTATCAGTCGACGCTGATGGCCGACACGTCAGATCTGCAAAAGCAGCTTTTCAAGGAAATGAAGGGCCGCATCAAGGAAGATGATTCTTCCGTTCCCATGAAGGACGGGCCTTATGCCTACGGCTCTTCCTTCAAGCTCGGCGGCGAGCAGCCGCGCTATTTCCGAACGCCGCGCGGCGGCGGACCCGAGCAGATCCTGCTCGACGGCGACGCCGAGGCCGAGGGCAAGGCCTATTTCCGGCTTGGCGGCGTCGATCATTCGGCCGATCATAGCAAGCTGCTATGGGCCTTCGACGACAAGGGTTCGGAATTCTACACGCTGCGTGTGCGCGACCTTGCCGACGGCAAGGAACTGGCGGACCAGATACAGGCCACCGGCGGTTCGGGGGTCTGGGACGCGGGCAATGACGGGTTCTTCTATACGCGTCTCGACCCAAACCACCGGCCGTCGAAGGTGCTGTTCCACGCACTGGGGCAGGCCCCTGAAAACGACCGGCTGATCTACGAGGAAACCGACCCCGGCTTCTTCATGAACGTCGACGGGACCCGCAACAACCAATGGATCATGATCGGCATCAACGATCACGAGACTTCGGAATACCGCCTGTTGAGCGCCAGCGATCCATTTGCCAAGCCGAAGCTGGTTTCGGCGCGCGAGACCGGCCTTCAATATGAACTTGAGGAAGGCGGCGATATCTTCTTCGTCCTGACCAACGCGGACGGTGCCAAGGACTTCAAGATCATGACGGCGCCGGCGAGCGACCCGGTCCGCGCCAACTGGCAGGAATTGGTGCCGCATGAACCCGGCCGGCTGATCCTGTCGGTGATCGGCTTCAAGGACCACATGGTGCGGCTCGAGCGCAAGGAAGGCCTGCCGCGCATCGTCGTGCGGGATCGGGCCAGCGGCGAAGAGCATCTGATTTCCTTCGACGAGGAAGCCTTCTCGCTCGGCCTTTCAGGGTCCCTGGAATACGACACCGAGATGATGCGTTTTTCCTACTCGTCGATGACGACACCGTCACAGATGTTCGACTACAACATGCGCACTCGTGAGCGTGTGCTGCTCAAGACCCAGGAAGTGCCGTCCGGCCACGATCCGCACCTCTACGTCACGAGGCGGCTGATGGCGCCGGCGGCCGATGGCGAACTGGTGCCGATCTCGCTTCTGCATCACCGCGACACGCCGCTGGATGGCTCCGCGCCATGCCTGCTCTACGGTTACGGCTCCTACGGTATCACCGTGCCGGCCGCCTTCAACACCAACTGGTTCTCGCTGGTGGACCGTGGGTTCGTGTTTGCCATTGCCCACGTGCGCGGCGGCAAGGACAAGGGATATGGCTGGTACGACGACGGCAAGCGGGCGCACAAGATGAACACCTTCACCGATTTCATCGCCTGCGCCCGCCACCTCGTTGCCGAGCGCTATACCGCGCATGACCGAATCGTCGCGCAAGGCGGCTCGGCCGGCGGTATGCTGATGGGCGCCATCGCCAACATGGCGCCGGATTGCTTCGGCGGCATCGTGGCCGAGGTTCCCTTCGTCGATGTACTCACCACCATGCTCGATGCAACGCTGCCGCTGACCCCGCCGGAATGGCCGGAATGGGGCAATCCGATCGCGTCGGCCGACGATTACCTGACGATCGCCGCCTATTCGCCATACGACAATGTCGCCGCGCTCGACTATCCGCCGATCCTGGCGCTCGCCGGTCTCACCGATCCGCGCGTCACCTATTGGGAGCCGGCCAAATGGGTTGCGCGGCTGCGCGACCGCAAGAGCGGCGACAATCCGGTACTGTTCAGGATCAACATGGATTCCGGCCATGCCGGTGCCTCCGGCCGGTTTTCACGCCTGGAGGAGATCGCCTATACTTATGCCTTCACGCTGAAGGTGACGGACAAGGCATAGCTCACGGAGGAACGCTGCGATGATCGATCTGGCCACAACGATAGCTTACATCGCGGTTGTGCTCGGCTTTGTCTTCATTCCTGGCCCGGCCACGCTGTTGACGATCGCCCGCGCAACGAGTTCGGGGACGAGAGTCGGAATCGCCACAGGCGGCGGGATCGCGGCCGGCGATGTGTTTCATACCGCCATGGCGATGGTTGGGATCTCGGCGATCATCGCCACATCGGCGACGCTGTTCAGCATCGTAAAGTATATCGGCGCGGCCTACCTCGTTTACCTCGGCATTCGGGCCATCATCGAGAAAGCGCCAACCGATCCGACCGCCGGCGCGCTTGCAAGCTCCGCCGGCAAGGCGTTTCGACAGGCTGTCCTGACCGAGGTGCTCAACCCCAAGACCGCGCTTTTCTTCCTGGCGTTCCTGCCTCAGTTCGTGCGGCCCGAAAACGGATCAGTGATGGTTCAATTGGCCGTATTGGGGATCATCTTCGTCATGCTGGGGCTTTTCAGCACGGTCGTGTTTGCCGTGAGCGCAGGGCGGCTCGGCAGTTTCCTGCGCCGAAATCCGACAGTGCTGAAATGGCAAGGCAAGGTTGTCGGCGGCATCTACTGCGCCCTGGGTGTCCGCCTCGCCTTGCAAGAGCGCTGAGGCCAGGCGACCCACGTCCGCTGGCAGGCCTGATGATCATCACTTTTTGAATTCCGCGCGGCTCATTTCCGCTCGCAATTGCGACGGTCGCGCGCTACCCAAAGCACGATTTTCCCGGGCACGAAGTCCGCACTTGCACAAGGGTCCATTATGCTGCTCGTCGACGTCTATCTCGACAAATCGCCGATCCAGGGCATCGGTGTGTTTGCCAAGAACCATATTGCCAAGGGCACGCTGGTCTGGAAGCTCGACCCCCGGTTCGATCGGATCATCGACGTCGAGACCTATGAGAGCGAAACCGGGCCGGTGAAGAACTACCTCGACCGCTATTCCTACCCCGACCGTCGCGATCCCGCCTATATCGTCTTCGAAGCCGACGACGCCCGCTACATGAACCATGACGACGAGCCGAATTGCGATGTCTCGTCGCCCGAGGAGACCTACGCCTTGCGCGACATCGCGCCTGGCGAGGAGATGACCTGCAACTACAACCTTTTCTTCGAAACGGGCTTCGATTTCCTCGGCGATCGCCACCTGCAGTCCGAGGATTAGTTCGTACTTTTCTTGCGCGCCGGATAGCCGTTGGGATGCGGCGGCACCGCCTTCAGATAGGCAGCAATCGCCGCACGGTCGTCCGCCGTCAGCTCGGCCATGTTGCGCTGCACGTCGACCATGGCGCCGCCGACGGAATCGAAGTCCGGCGTGAATCCGGTTTCGAGGTAGTTTGCGATGTCGGACGCGGACCAGCTGCCGATACCTCCCTCGCCCGAAGTGATGTTCGGCACGACGCCCGAGCCCTCGGCGGCCACCGCACCGGCCAGCCATTCGCTTTTCCTGGTGCCTCCAGCGAGGTCGCGCGGCGTGTGGCATTCGCCGCAATGGCCCGGTCCTTCGACCAGGTAGCGGCCTGCCATCACAGGGTCTGGCGCGCCATCAGGCAGGGGCACGACAGGCTTGTCACTGAGATAGAGCCGCTTCCACAGGCCAATGCCGCGCCGGATGCTGAACGGGAACGCCAGCGAATTGCCGGGCGCCTTGCCGGCGACGGCGGGAAGCGTCTTCAAGAAAGCGTAAAGGTCGGCGACATCTGACGGTTTCATGCGAGCATAGGAGGCATAGGGGAATGCCGGATAGAAATGCTCGCCCGAAGGCGACACACCTTTCAGCATGGCGTTAGCGAGATCCCCGGCCGACCATGCGCCGATGCCGTCCTTAGGATCTTGCGAAATATTGGGCGGAACAAAGATGCCGAATGGCGTCTTGAGTTCGAGCCCGCCTATGAGCTGAAGCCGTGCATCGCCCTGCGACCCGGGCTTGGCATGGCAGGAGGTGCAGCCGCCGGCATAGAAGATGCGCTTGCCCCGGGCAACATCGCCTGGGCCGAGTTGCGCCAGGGTCGCCGCATCAAGCGTGACCGGTGCCGACAGCAGCCACCCGGCCGACGCGCCGGCGACGCCCAGGACGAGGGCCGCGCCGACGAGCTTCTTCAGCCATGCCATGGCTGGCGATCAGCCCTTTTTGACCCTGTAGCCCTGGTGGCAGGTACCACAGTCCGAGCCGATGGTGCCGATCTGCGTCTTCAGCGCATCGACGTCGGCCGGAGCCGCCGCGACCGCGGCCTTGACATCGGCGAGATACTTGTCCTCGGTCGCCTTGAAGCCGGCCATGTCTTCCCAGATTTTTGGCGCCGCCGTGGTGTCGCCGGTGTCGGTGCCCTTCGGGAACAAGGCCTCTACGTCGAACTTCTCGGCATTTGCCTGCAGTGCCTGCAACTGCGTCAGCACCGCGGCGGCATCAAAGGGCTCCTCGCCCTTGACCACTTTCGACAGGCCGCCGACGATCTTTCCGCGTTCCTTCATCAGAGCCTGCCGATCGAGGATCGGATCGGCAAAGGCCGCCGATGCGGCGAGTGCGAGCATGGAGATGGCGATGACAAGCTTTCTCATTCATTTGGCTCCGTGGTGAAGGCATTTCAGGACAGGACGTTAACGGATGCGGGAGGTGGAATATTCCCATTCTCCCGCATGAAATTGCATGACCCTAGCCGTGGGGTTCGAGACGAAAAGAAAAGGCCCGGGAGTGCCGGGCCTTTCGGAAGATTGATCAGGCATTCGCCTTTTCGTAGAGTTCAAGCACGTGATCCCAGTTGATCAGGCTATCTACGAAGGCCTCGAGGTATTTCGGCCGGGCGTTGCGATAATCGATGTAGTAGGAGTGCTCCCAGACGTCGACGCCGAGGATCGGCGATGCGCCATGAACCAGCGGGTTCTCGCCGTTCGGCGTCTTCGATATCGCCAGCTTGCCGTCCTTGACCGAAACCCAGGCCCAGCCCGAACCGAACTGCGTTGTGCCGGCGGCAATGAAATCAGCCTTGAACTTGTCGTAACCGCCGAGATCGCTGTCGAAAGCCTTCTGCAGCGCGCCAGGGAGCTTGTTGCCACCGCCGCCCTTCTTCATCCATTTCCAGAAATGGATGTGATTGTAGTGCTGGGCAGCATTGTTGAAGAGACCGGCATTCTTGCCGAACGATTGCTTGACCACCTCTTCGACCGAAAGATCGCCAAGGCCGGCTTCGGCGGCGAGCTTGTTGCCGTTGTCGACATAGGCCTTGTGATGCTTGTCGTGGTGATACTCCAGCGTCTCTTTGGACATATAGGGCTGCAGGGCCTCATAGTCGTAGGGCAGAGCGGGCAATTCGAAAGCCATGGGTAGTACTCCCTCGTGGAAAATCCGGTGTGGATACCGGAGTAAGATAGGTCGGGATTGAGCTGGAGCAACTCCGGAAGTGAAGCGCCGGTCCCTTTCTAAGCGGGTTCCCGGGAACTGTCACATGCTTTTCCTGTGACCAGCCGCGCGGCGACAAAAAGGCCGGCTATCTCAGCCAGCCGAGGTCGAACGCGCCCACTCCCAATAGAGTTCACGTGCCTTCTTGGCCACCGGGCCGGGTTGCAGATCACGGCCCTCCATGCGGGTGACCGGCACCACCTTGGAGTGGTTGCCGGTCGAGAAGATTTCGTCCGCTTCGAGGAAATCCCGCACCGACAGCGTCTTTTCAGTCGTCGTGAACCCATAGTCGCCAAGCAGCGTCATCGTGCGCGCGCGGGTAATGCCGGACAGGAAGGTTCCGTTCGGCGCCGGCGTCAGCACATGGCCGTCCTTGACCAGGAAGATGTTCGAGCTTCCGGTCTCCGCGACATTGCCCAGCATGTCGAGCACAAGCGCGTTGTCGAAGCCGCGCGCCTTGGCCTCGAGGATGGCGCGGCCGTTGTTGGGATAGAGGCAGCCGGCCTTTGCGTTGGTCGGCATGGTTTCGATGGTCGGGCGCCGGAATGGCGACACGGTCACCGAAAAGCCGGTCGGTGAGATCATCGGCGATTCATAGAGGCAGAGGCAGAAACGGGTCGAGGCGGGATCGGCCGGCACGCCCATGTAGCCGCCATGCTCGGCCCAGTACATCGGCCTGATGTAGACCGCCGTCTTGCCGTCGAATTTCTTCAATCCGTCCCAGGTCAGCCCGACGATCTGCTCGGGCGTCATGTTCGGCGCCAGCCCAAGCCCGATCGCCGAGGCATTGACGCGTGCGGCATGGAGTTCGAGATCTGGCGCCACGCCTTCGAACCAGCGCGCCCCGTCGAACACGCTGGTGCCCAGCCACATGGCATGGCTGCGCGGCCCCAAAACGGCGACATTGCCTTCGTACCAATCGCCATCGACGAAAGTCCATGTCGCGGATTGCGCCGCCGCCGCCAGTGTCATCGCGTTTTCCCGTTCCGGTCAATCTTGTGACAACATTGGATGACGCTTTGACCGCCGCCGTCAACCAGCATCGGGGAGTTTTGTTGAGGCCAGCGACGGGTGCGCTGCAATCAAGGCTTGCACCTTGTCCCGCCTCGCCTCAAAACTGTTGCCATGCAATACGCCGCCTACGTGTTCGACGCCTATGGCACGCTGTTCGACGTGCACGCCGCCGTGCGCCGCCATGCGGACGCGATCGGCCCGGACGGCCAACTCCTGTCCGAAATCTGGCGCGCCAAACAGCTCGAGTATTCCTGGGTTCGCACGCTGATGGGCGCCTATGCCGATTTCTGGCAGCTGACCGAACAGGCGCTGGACTTCGCCTTGCGCAAGGTCCCTTCGGCCGATCCGAGCCTCAAGGCGAAACTTCTGGAAGCCTACTGGCGGCTGGACTGTTATCCCGAAGTGCCGGCCGTGCTGAAAGCGCTCAAGGCTTCGGGCGCCAGGCTGGCGATCCTCTCCAACGGTTCGCCCGAAATGCTGCAGGCAGCGGTCAAGTCGGCGGCACTCGACCAAGTCCTGGACGACATCTATTCGGTCGACGCGGTGCGTCGCTTCAAGACCGATCCTGTTGTCTACGACATGGTCGCCACCGGATGGCGCCTCTATCCCGGCGCGGTCTCCTTCCAGTCCTCCAATCGCTGGGACATTGCGGGCGCCACCAAATTCGGCTTCCGCACGGTCTGGATCAACCGCTCCAACCAGCCGGAGGAATACCAGGACTTGCCACCGGCCCTGATCCTGCCATCGTTGGAGGCACTCGTATCCGGCGCCTAACTGACCTGTGGCCCCAGCGCCACAGTGGCGGCGCAGTCACAGCTTCGCCTTTGTTTGTCCACGTTCGAGCCAGAATCGGAACCGCCTATCGCCTCAGGTGTTGTCAGGCACCCGCAGCGAACGTCGCGTGTTGACGCTTTGTTGCGATTTGAGTCTTAAAGAAGGCAGCCATGTCCATAACCGAAATCGAATCCTATCGCCTGAGCCGTCGCGGCTTCCTCAACGCCGCAGCCCTGGGCGCCGCCTCGATCGCGGTTTCCGCATGCGCCACCACCGGACCGGGACCAGTCGAGCCGCCGCCGCCACCAACGTATGTCGAGCCTCCGCTCGCCGACTATGCGTCGATGTACGCTGCGGTCAACGATGGCGGTTTCGATCTGCCGGCCATCCCCGTCGACAGGATCGATCCGCAGTTCCTGCGCCAGATCGTACCCGACCCGACCGGGCAGAAGCCGGGGACCATCGTCGTCGATACGACAGGCCATTTCCTCTATCTGGTTCGCCCTGGCGGCCAGGCCATTCGCTATGGTGTCGGCCTTGGCCGCGCCGGCTTCGAATGGTCGGGCGACGCTGTCGTCCAGTGGAAGCAGAAATGGCCGAAGTGGACGCCGCCGGATGAGATGATCGCCCGCCAGCCGGAATTGAAGCAGTACAGCGCCGACAATGGCGGCATGCCCGGCGGCCTAAAGAACCCGCTCGGCGCACGTGCGCTCTATCTCTTCCAGGGCAATGTGGACACGCTCTATCGCCTGCACGGCTCGCCGGAATGGCGCTCGATCGGCAAATCGGTGTCGTCGGGCTGCGTGCGCCTGATGAACCAGGACATTATCGACCTTTATGACCGCGTGCCCTCGAAGACGCCGGTCATCGTGACCAGCGACGCTCGCCAGCCGATGGTGGCGACGGCCAACCACAAGGCGATCCCGATCGATGCCGGCGTGCCGGATGGATCCGTGCTGCTCGGCCCAGTCAAAGCGGTCACGAACGCGATCTTCTGAGTTTCAGGTGCTTCTGAGTTTCAGGGGGCAGTGGCGTTGCGGCTGCCCCGATCCTACCGTCCCCGCGACAAACTACCCAGAATCCCGCGCACAATGGCACGTCCAACCGACGAGCCGACCGAGCGGACCACCGACTTGATCGCGGCCTCGGCCACCGTCTGGCGATTGGAGGGGCGCGGCGCCGGCGCGCGCCGGCCACCGGACTGCGGCGCGGGATCGTCATTACCGAAGCCTGGAATGGTCCAGCGCGAGCCGCCGGTGCCGGCCTGCTGCGCCTGCGCCTCGGCGTCCTGCGCCTGCTTGGCCTTCTTCTGCAGCATTTCGAAGGCCGATTCGCGGTCGATAACCTGGTCATACTGGCCGGTGACCGGGCTTTCCCCGATCAGCTTCTGCCGCTCGGCCGGGGTGATGGGTCCAAGCCGCGATGACGGCGGACGGATCAGCGTGCGCTGGACCATGGACGGAATGCCCTTGGCCTCCAGGGTCGAGACCAGGGCCTCGCCGGTGGCGAGCTGGGTGATGGCGATGGCGCAGTCGAAATCCGGATTGGGCCGGAAGGTTTCGGCCGCCGTCCTCACCGCCTGCTGCTCGCGGGGCGTGTAGGCGCGCAACGCGTGCTGCACGCGGTTGCCGAGCTGGGCCAGGACCTTTTCGGGGATATCCAAGGGGTTCTGCGTGACGAAATAGACGCCGACGCCTTTCGAGCGGATCAGGCGGACCACCTGCTCGACCCGGTCGATCAGCACCTTCGGCGCCTCGTCGAACAAGAGGTGTGCCTCGTCGAAGAAGAACACCAGCTTCGGCTTGTCGGGGTCGCCAACCTCCGGCAGTTCCTCGAACAGCTCCGACATCAGCCAGAGCAGGAACGTCGCGTAGAGGCGCGGATTCATCATCAGCTTGTCGGCGGCCAGCACGCTGATGGCGCCGCGACCGTCGCGGGTGGTGCGCATGATGTCGGCAATGCGCAAAGCCGGCTCGCCGAAGAAGTTCGCCGCGCCCTGCTGCTCAAGTACCAGCAGCGTGCGCTGAATCGCCCCCACCGACGGCTTGGTGACGTTGCCGTAACGGGCGCTGATTTCCTCGGCGCGCTCCGCGATGTTGGCGAGCAGCGCCTGCAGGTCCTTGAGGTCGAGGAGAAGAAGGCCCTCTTCATCGGCAATGCGGAAGGCAATGTTCATGATGCCTTCCTGCGCGTCGGTCAGGTTCATCAGCCGCGACAGAAGCAGCGGTCCCATCTCCGAAATGGTGGCGCGGATGGGGTGACCCTGCTCGCCAAACAGATCCCAGAAGATGACGGGAAATTCCTGGAAGTCGTAAGGGTCGAGCTTGACCTGTTCTGCCCGCTTGACCAGGAAATCCTGGGCGGTGCCTATCATGGCGATACCGGAAAGGTCGCCCTTGATGTCGGCGCAGAAGACCGGAACGCCGGCGTTGGAAAATCCCTCGGCCAGGATCTGCAAGGTGACGGTCTTGCCCGTACCGGTGGCGCCGGTCACCAGGCCATGGCGATTTCCGTATTGCAGCAGCAGGTTTTCGGCGCGCTGATAGCTGTCGTCGGGCTTGCGGCTGGCGCCGATAAAAATACTGGTGTCGTCAGCCATAGCTCGGGTCTCCGCAAAACTGATGTGTCTAAAGCCAGCCTTTGCCCGATGGTATAGTGAGGCTGCCGCACAGCGACAATGACAATTGTCCAAGGCAGGACCAATCGTCCAATCAGGGCTATCGTCCAAATCGGACCAATCGCCAAAATCGGATTTTGGAACTTGCGGATTTCGATGGTGTTTGGCAATCGTTCATGGTCCGTCCACGCAAGCGACCTATATCAGGTGGATCGAATATCAGGTGGGTCGAATTCAAGCCTTGGGCGTGCATTGCGATAACTGACCGGGGACCGTAGATTGAGCTGCCCGGGCTGGTGCGGCCATATAGAATGAGGACGATGAATGGGCGCCGGAGCCTTGACCAGGGATGTTGAGCCAACGAATGCGGAGCGTCAGCGATGGCTGACGCTGGCGGGAAAAGCGTTGGCCGGCGCCTCCTTCGAGGAAAAGCTGGTCTCGCATACCGACGACAATATCCGCGTCGAGCCGCTCTATGAACGCGCGACCGGAACGGAACCGATCGTGCGCGCCAATCCTCAATCGCCGTGGATCGTCAGCCAGCGCGTCGACGACCCCGATGTCGAACGCGCCAAGAGGCAGGTCCTGGAAGATGTCGCCCAGGGCGCGACGGGGTTGTCGCTCGTCTTCGAGGGCGCCCCGAACGCGTTTGGCTACGGCCTGCCGAGGACGGCGCAGGCGCTCGAGACGGTGCTGGAGGGCGTGCCCCTCAACCGGGTCCAGATCCGTATCGACACCCACCCCTGGAGCCGCCCCATGGCCGACTGGCTGGTGGCGTTCCTGAGCAAGCGCCGCTCCGATCCGGCAAAGCTCAACCTTTCCTTCGGCATCGATCCGGCTGCTATCCTCGCCGGCACCGGCCGGCTGCGCATGTCGATCGAGGCGCTGCAGGAATCCATGCCGCAATCGCTGGCGCATTTCTTCTCGATGGGCGTTCCGGGTGTGCTTCTGGAGGCGGACGGTCGCGTCTTCCACAATGCCGGCGCCACGGAAGCGCAGGAACTCGGCATCATGCTGGCCTCGGCGGTCTCGTATCTGCGAATGTTCGAGAAGGCGCGGCAGCCGCTCGTCTATGCCGCGCCTCATATCGGTTTCGCGCTCAGCGTCGACCAGGACCAGTTCCTGTCGATGGCCAAGGTGCGAGCCCTGCGCAGGCTGTGGGCACGGGTGCAGGAGGCCTGCTCGATCCCCAATTCCACGGCCAACATCCATGCCGAGACATCATTTCGCATGATGACGGCATTGGATTCCGAAACCAACATCCTGCGCACGACGATCGGCTGCTTCGCCGCGGCGGCGGGAGGCGCCGATTCGATCTCAATCCTGCCGCATACGATCGCGCACGGCCTGCCGGCGGCCTTTGCCCGCCGCGTCGCGCGCAACGCGCAGCTGATCATGGCCAATGAAAGCCATGTCGATCATGTCGCCGATCCCGCCCATGGCTCCGGCGCCGTCGAAGCGCTCACCTCAGACCTTTGCGAAGCCGCGTGGGCGGAATTACAGGCCATCGAGGCTGAGGGTGGCGTGCTGTCCAGCCTTCGGGACGGACATATCCAGCAGCGCGTCCGCAACGCCGCCGCCCATCGCGCCATAGCCTTCAAGTCAGACGAGCGGGCCATTGTCGGCGCCACGCTTTATCCGTTGAAAAGCGAGCGCCCGGTCGAGACGCTGGACGCAGAGAAGCGACCTGCCTTCACCGAGGGCGTCGTCCTGTGCGAAGCGTTGTCTCCGGTCCGCATCGATCAATCCATCGGGGCCGCTTCTTGATTCCGGATTTCAGTCAGATCGGCTGGGTGCCGCCGCGCCGCGCGCCTGTCGAGGTCAAGGGACAGCGAACAACGCCGGAAGGCCTTGTCGTCAAGCAGCTGTACAGTCAGGCCGACCTCAAGGGATTGTCGCATCTCGACACCTATCCGGGCCTGCCGCCCTTCGTGCGCGGCCCCTACCCGACCATGTATGTCCAGCAACCCTGGACCATCCGGCAATATGCCGGTTTCTCGACCGCCGAAGAATCCAACGCCTTCTACCGGCGCAACCTTGCCGCCGGCCAGAAAGGCCTTTCGGTTGCCTTCGATCTCGCCACGCACCGCGGCTATGACTCGGACCATCCGCGCGTCGCCGGCGATGTCGGCATGGCGGGTGTGGCTATCGATTCCATCCTCGACATGCGGCAATTGTTCGACGGCATTCCGCTCGGCGAGATGACCGTGTCGATGACGATGAACGGCGCGGTGCTGCCGATCATGGCGCTCTACATCGTGGCGGCGGAAGAGCAAGGCGTCGCGCAGAAGGATTTGGCCGGGACCATTCAGAACGACATTCTGAAGGAGTTCATGGTCCGCAACACCTACATCTATCCGCCGAAGCCCTCGATGCGGATCGTCTCGGACATCTTCTCCTACACCTCGAAGAACATGCCGAAGTTCAATTCGATTTCGATCTCCGGCTATCACATGCAGGAGGCCGGCGCGACCGCCGACCTGGAGCTCGCCTATACGATCGCCGACGGGATCGAATATGCCCGCGCCGGCGTCGCGGCGGGGCTCGACATCGACCGTTTCGCGCCGCGCCTGTCGTTCTTCTGGGCGATCGGCATGAATTTCTTCATGGAAGTGGCCAAGCTCAGGGCCGCACGCCTGTTGTGGGCGACGCTGATGAAAAAGAACTTCGCGCCAAAGGACGAGCGGTCGCTGTCCCTGCGCACCCATTGCCAGACCTCCGGCTGGTCTCTGACGGCGCAGGATCCCTACAACAACATCATCCGCACCATGATCGAGGCGATGGCCGCGACCCAGGGGCATACCCAGTCGCTGCACACCAACTCGTTCGACGAGGCAATGGCGCTGCCGACCGACCATTCGGCGCGCATCGCCCGCAACACGCAACTCGTCCTGCAGAAGGAATCCGGCACCACGCGCATCATCGATCCGTGGGGCGGTTCGGCCTATCTCGAACGGCTGACGCATGATCTGGCGGCGCGTGCGCTCGCCCATATCGAGGAGGTCGAGGCTCTCGGCGGCATGGCGGCGGCGATCGAAAAGGGCATACCCAAGCTGCGCATCGAGGAAGCCGCCGCCCGCACGCAGGCGCGCATCGATTCCGGCGAGCAGATGCTGGTCGGCGTCAATGCGCATCGCCCCGGGACCGATATCGAGGTCGACGTGCTGAAGATAGACAATGCCGAGGTCAGGGCCCGGCAACTCTCGAAGCTGCAACGGCTGAAGGGCACGCGCGACGTCGCCGCCGTCGAAAGCGCGCTCGATGCGCTGACCCGTGCCGCACAGAGCGAGGACAACCTCCTGGAGTTCGCCATCCGCGCCGCGCGCGCCAATGCCACTGTCGGCGAAATCTCGTTCGCCCTGGAAAGAGCTTATGGCCGCCATGTGGCCACGGTGCAGACCATTTCCGGTGTCTACCGCAAGGCGCTTGGCGACAGTCCGGTGGTCGACCGCCTGCAGGACAAGCTCGGTGCCTTCGAAAAGAAAAACGGCGGCAAGCCGCGCATCCTCGTGGCCAAGATGGGACAGGACGGCCACGACCGCGGGCAGAAGGTGATCGCCACGGCCTTCGCCGATCTCGGCTTCGACGTTACCGTCGGCGCCATGTTCCAGACGCCGGAAGAGATCGCGAAACTGGCTGTCCAGAATGACGTCCACATCATCGGCGCCTCATCGCTGGCAGCGGGTCACCTGACGCTGATCCCAGAATTGCGCGACACGCTGAAGAAGCTCGGCCGCGGCGACATGCTGATCGTGGCCGGCGGCGTCATTCCGCCGCAGGACTATGATGCGGTGCTGCAAGCCGGCGCGGCGGAAATCTTCCCGCCGGGCACGGTCATTCCGGAAGCGGCGGAGCGGCTGCTGGATCGGCTGCTATCCTCGTGACGAATCTGTTATAATATCTGTTGCAACACCCGGCGCACCGCGTTATAATTAGCGTTGCAACAGGATGTTTCATCATGAACACCACAATTCGCAAGATCGGTAATTCGGACGGCGTGATTCTGCCGAAAGAGCTTCTCGATCGATTGAATCTCAAGACAGGCGACAACGTGGTCGTCGTCCAGGAAGGTCAAGAGCTTCGCTTGCGCCGATTGGAAGATTCTGCCGAAGAATTCGAGCGCAAGATGAAGGTAGCGCGCGAGCGGATGAGGAAATACGAGGTTGCCTACCGCGCGCTCGCAAAATGACGGCACATCATTCGCGAGAGTTCGTGGAGGCGATGCATGCCGAGCAGTTGCGTCTTCACGGCGGCGCGTCGGGGATCCGCGATGAAGGCCTGTTGGAATCGGCGCTCGCACGTCCGCAACAGAAAGAAGCATATGGCGAGCCGGATCTGAGCGAACTCGCTGCCGCCTATCTCTTCGGCATCGCAAAGAACCATCCGTTCGTCGATGGGAACAAGCGCACGGCCTTCGCTGCGGCCGACTTGTTTCTGTATTTCAACGGGTTAAGCATCGAAGCCGAACAGGAAGAGATC
Source organism: Mesorhizobium sp. B2-4-18 (assembly GCF_006441385.1). Classification (NCBI taxonomy): domain Bacteria; kingdom Pseudomonadati; phylum Pseudomonadota; class Alphaproteobacteria; order Hyphomicrobiales; family Phyllobacteriaceae; genus Mesorhizobium; species Mesorhizobium sp. B2-4-18. The sequence goes on from NZ_VFUW01000007.1 coordinate 239,820, forward strand.
ATCCAATTGGTGATGATGGTCGCTGCCGGCGAGATCGACGAAGCGGGTGCGGCCGCATTCTTCCGCGACCATGTCGTCAAGCTTGAGGACTAACTCTCCGAGAGCTTGACGATCTCCCACTCCTTGCCGTTGACGCTGGCCACGTCGCCGACCTTCTTGCCGAACAGCGCGACCGCCATAGGCGAGACGTGCGAGATGCTGCCCTTGGCCGGATCGGCTTCATCCTCGCCGACGATCTTCCAGTGCACCTTCTTGCCGTCGTCACTTTGCAGCGTGACACCCATGCCGAAGCGGACGACATCGCTGCCGGGCTCCGGCACGGAAAGCTCGGCACTCTCGCGCCGCGCGGTCCAGTAGCGCAGGTCGCGCGACACGACCGCAATGCGCTCGCGATCGGCTTTCCGCTCCGCTTTCGCCATGATATCGCGCAGATCGGCCAGATTGTCGTCGATCTGCGCAAGGCCGCGCTCCGTCACCAGGTTGCGGTGCGTGCTGATCGGCCGCTCGCCAACACCGGCGATGGCGTTTTCGCTGTCTTCTTCGCGGGTAAAAGCTCTGCTCATCCCCTGAACTTAGGCGCCGAGTGGCTGCCCGACAAGTCATTGCCGCCGAGAAGAGGCGCGTTGAACGTCTGGCATGATTCCTGCGGTGTCGGGGCTGAACACTGGGATTCTGTGCCGATGTTGAACAGACGAACGCTGCTGACGCAGACCACCGGCTTTGCCGTCATGGGCCTCGCGCTCGGCAAGGCGGCGGCCGCCAGCCTGACCGGCATCGAGAAAGCCTCGATGCGCGGCTCGATCAACGCCACCGAACTTGGCGTCCAGCCCGGTACGTTTGACGACCAGAGCAAGGCCTTCGCCAAGCTGCTGCGCGACGCGAACGGCCGCGACATGCCGGTCTTCCTGCCGCCCGGCACCTATGTGGTTTCCAATCTCTCGCTGCCTGGCCGCGTGCGTCTTTCCGGCGTGCCGGGCGCGACGCGGATCGTCTATGGCGGCGATGGCCATTTGTTCATGGCCGAACAGGCCGACCATATCGAACTCAGCGGACTGGTTTTCGACGGCGCGAATCGCTCTATGGGCGACTACGCGCAAGGGCTGCTGGATCTGCGCCGGGTGGCGCATCTGGTGGTGGGCAACTGCCAGATCACGGGCAGCGGCAAGAATGGGCTGGCGCTGGAACATGCGACGGGCCGGATCGAGCGTTCGGACATATCGGGGGCGGCGGACGCCGGCATCTATTCGGTGGAGGCCGCAGGGCTGGCGATATCAGGCAACACCGTCTCCGATTGCGCCAATGGCGGCATCCTGGTGCATCGCTGGCAAGCTGCGGAAGACGGCACCATGGTCACCGGCAACCGCGTCGAACGCATTGGCGCGCGCAGCGGCGGTACAGGGCAGAACGGCAACGGCATCAATGCCTTCCGCGCTGGCAATGTCGTCATCTCGGGCAATGTGGTTTCCGACTGCGCCTTCTCGGCGATCCGGGCCAACAGCTCCAGCAATTTGCAGGTATCGGGCAACACCTGCTCACGCTCGGGCGAGACCGCGGTCTATTCCGAGTTCTCGTTCGAGGGCGCCGTCATCTCCAACAACATCGTCGACGGTGCCGCCAACGGCATCTCGATCGTCAACTTCAACGAGGGCGGCCGCATGGGTGTCTGCTCCGGCAACATCGTGCGCAATCTGTCGACATCAGGCCCCTACACCGCGGATCCACCCGGCTTCGGCGTTGGCATCGCCGTCGAGGCCGACACCGTCGCTTCCAACAATGTCATCGAGAACGCGCCGCTCTACGGCATGTCGATCGGCTGGGGGCCGTATCTGCGCAACGTCGTGGCCACCGGCAACATCATTCGCAAGGCAGGCACCGGCATCGTCGTCAGTGTGGTCGAAGGTGCCGGCACGGCCGTCATCTCCGACAACGTCATCGATGGCGCGTCGAACGGAGCGGTCATCGGCCAGCGCTGGGCCGAGCCGGTGACATCAGACCTCACCCAGACCAGCAGCAGCGGCTATGCGCACTTGACCGTCGAGCGCAACCGCGTCAGCTGATTACCACCTTCAATTCAGGGCCGGCGTCGGCCTCAGCGCCCCGACCTTGGCGCCAATCCGGCTTTCGATAGGCGCATTCGCCAGTTCGAGCAGCTTCGCCGCCAAGGCCTCGTCCGCCCGCAGCAGCCTGGCGAGGACCGCGGCGGCGATTGCATCGCCGGCGCGCCCGGCACCGTCATCGCATTTGACCGCGATGCCGAGGCCGAGTTCCGGAATTGCGGCACAGTGGACGCCCTCGGCCCCGCCTTTCGCGAAAATTCGCCCCGGAGCGGCTTCCATCAGCAACAGGTCCGCACGGCCGGTGCCGGCGACGAAGAACGGCTCCGCCATGCAGGCCGAAAGCAGCCGCTTCGCGGCCTTCGCCCGCTCCGGGCCAAAGCCCTGGGCCGTGGCCATGCGGGCAAAGCCGAGCGCGAAACTCCTGAGCGGCACCGCGTAGGTCGGGATCGAGCAGCCGTCGATCGCGCGTTCGGCGGGGCCGTGCACAGCGCCGGTGACTGCCTGCATGGCGTCGCGCACCATTTCCTGCAGGGCGTGATCCGGCCTGACATAGCCGCGATGCGCGATGCCCGAATGGACGCAGGTACAGAGGAAACCGGAGTGCTTGCCGGAACAATTGTTGTGCAGCGCATTCGGTGAGCCGCCGGCACGCGCGAGCGCAATCTCGGCGTCATGGTTCGAGGGCCAGTGGACCCCGCATTCGAGCGCCGACCCGTCCAGCCCGGCCCTGGCCAGCATGGACCGCGCCAGTTCGACATGCGCCGGCTCGCCGGAGTGGGAGGCACAGGCCAGCGCCAGTTCGCGGTCACCGAAGCCATAGGCATCCGCGGCACCCGTTTCGACAAGCGGCAGGGCCTGGATCGCCTTTACGGCGGAACGCGGAAAGACCGGCTTCGACGTATCGCCGATCTCCAGCACCGGCTTGCCGTCGGCATCGAAGACGGCAACGGCGCCGCGATGGGCGCTCTCGACAATGGCACCGCGCAAAACTTCGATCAGAACCGGATTTGCCATGCTACCTCCCGCGAATGCCGGGGCGGTTTACCTGATCCGGTCGAGAATGGAAACGTAGTTGGCGACCGCCGCACCGCCCATGTTGAAGATGCCGCCGAGTTTCGCGCCCGGCACCTGGATGCCACCGGCTTCGCCGACAAGCTGCATGGCGGTCAAGACATGCATGGAGACGCCGGTGGCGCCGATCGGATGGCCCTTGGCCTTCAGTCCGCCGGAGGGATTGACCGGCAGGCGGCCGTCTTTCGCCGTTGTGCCATCCAGCGCCAGTTTGGCGCCCTCACCCGGCTTGGCCAGTCCCATCGCTTCATACTCGATCAATTCGGCGATGGTGAAGCAGTCATGCGTTTCGACGAAGGAGAGATCGTCGAGCGTGACGCCGGCGTTCTTCAGCGCGCGGGTCCAGGCCTGTTCGCAACCTTCGAAGGTCAGGATGTCGCGCTTCGACATCGGCAGGAAATCCTGCACATGCTCGTTGGCGCGGAAGGCGACCGCGCGGCGCATCTTCAGCGCCGTTGCCGTGTCGGCAAGGACAAGGGCAGCAGCGCCGTCGGAGACCAGCGAGCAGTCGGTGCGCTTCAAGGGTCCAGCGACGAACGGGTTTTTCTCGCTCTCTTGCCGGCAGAAGTCATAGCCGAAATCCTTGCGCATCTGCGCATAGGGATTGTCGACGCCATTCTTGTGGTTCTTGGCAGCGATCATGGCGAGCGCATCCGACTGGTCGCCATAGCGCTGGAAATAGGCCTGCGCGATCTTGCCGAAGACGCCGGCGAAGCCGGCTGGCGTCTCGCCGTCCTCGGGCAGATAGGAAGCTTTCAGCAAATTCTTGCCGATTTCGGGCCCGGGCGTCGTCGTCATCTGCTCGGCGCCAACCACCAGCACGATGCGGGCGGCGTTTGCATCGATGGCGCGGATGCCTTGCCTGACCGCCGCCGAACCGGTGGCGCAAGCGTTCTCGACGCGTGTCGCCGGCTTGAAGCGCAGCCGGTCGTCCGCCTGGAGAACCAGACTTGCCGTGAAATCCTGCGCCGAAAACCCGGCATTGAAATGGCCGAGCACGATCTCGTCGACCTCGTCCGGGCCGATGCCGGCATGGTCGAGCGCGTCCGTCGCGACCTTGACGATCAGGTTTTCGAGCGTCTCGCCCTCAAGCTTGCCGAAGCGCGAATGCGCCCAGCCAACGATGCATGCGGTCATGGCGGTCTCCATCCTTGGCGCCAGCGCCCACGGCTCGTGACGCACTTCGCCTTTATTGTTCAAATATAAACATTCTCGCCCGGGCCGTGAAGGGCCGCAACGCAACAATCGCTTGGTACAGGTCGCGTCGAGGTCGATTTTTTATTGATTGACGCGTCAATAAAAAATAATCTCCCGCAAAAATCGGAAACGGCATGCCAAAAGTCGGAATGGAGCCATTGCGCCGCAGGGCGCTCATCGACGCGACGATCTCGGCGATCGGCGAGCGTGGCTCGCTTGACGTGACCATGTCCGAGATCGCCGGACGCGCCGGTGTGTCTTCGGCGCTCGCCCACCACTATTTCGGCGCCAAGGACGAGCTGTTGTTCGCGACGATGCGGCACATCCTGGCCGAACTGACCATCGATATGCGCCGCGCCCTGCAGTGCGCCGGCACCGCGCGCGAGCGCGTCTCGGCCGTGGTCGCCGTCAACTTCTCCGATGTCCAGTTCCAGGCCGAAACCATTGCCGCATGGCTCGCTTTCTATGTCGAGGCGCAGCAATCGTCTTCGCTGCGCCGGCTGCTTAGAATCTATGCCCGGCGGCTGCATTCCAACCTGATGAGTGGATTGACCGGCATCCTGCCGAGGACCGAAGCCGACCGCGCCGCGGAAGCGACGGCGGCGATGATCGACGGGCTCTACATCAGGCGCGCGCTGAAGGATGGCGTGCCTGACGCCGCGACCGCGATCGCGCTGGTCGAGGATTATCTCGAAACCAAACTTGGCGGACGGCACAAGCAGTGACAGCGAAGCGACCCAATTTCCTGATCGTCATGGTCGACCAACTCAACGGGACCTTGTTCCCGGATGGGCCGGCGGAATTTCTGCACACACCGCATCTGAAGGCACTGGCGGCGCGTTCGGCGCGCTTTGCCAACAACTACACCGCCTCGCCACTCTGCGCGCCGGGCCGTGCCTCGTTTATGAGCGGCCAGTTGCCGTCGCGCACCGGGGTCTATGACAATGCCGCCGAGTTCGCCTCGTCGATCCCGACCTTCGCCCATCATTTGCGTGCGGCCGGCTACTACACCTGCCTGTCGGGCAAGATGCATTTCGTCGGACCGGATCAGCTGCACGGTTTCGAGGAACGGCTGACCACCGACATCTATCCGGCGGATTTCGGCTGGACGCCGGACTACCGCAAACCCGGTGAGCGCATAGAGTGGTGGTATCATAATCTGGGTTCGGTGACCGGCGCCGGCGTTGCGGAAACAACCAACCAGATGGAGTATGACGACGAGGTCGTGTTCCTTGCGTCTCAGAAGGTCTATCAGCTTTCGCGCGAACAGGACGATGCGAGCCATCGGCCCTGGTGCCTCACCGTCTCGCTGTCGCATCCGCACGATCCCTATGTCGCGCGCAAGCAGTATTGGGATCTCTATGAGCATTGCCAGGTGCTGGATCCGGAAACCGGGTACATCGCCGAAGACGAGCAGGATCCGCATTCTCGGCGGCTGTACCATGCCAGCGACTATCCCTCTTTCGAGATCACGCCTGAAGAGGTGCGTCGTTCGCGGCGCGGCTATTTCGCCAACATCTCCTATGTCGACGACAAGGTCGGCGAGCTCCTCGACGTTCTCACGCGGACGCGCATGCTCGACGACACGATCATCCTGTTCTGCTCGGATCACGGCGACATGCTCGGCGAGCGAGGCCTGTGGTTCAAGATGAGCTTCTTCGAAGGCTCGGCGCGAGTGCCGTTGATGATTGCCGGCAAGGGCATTCGTGCCGGGCTGATCGAGGCGCCGGTCTCCAATCTCGACGTAGCACCAACGCTTTGCGACCTTGCCGGCATCGACATCGGGGCGATCGCGCCGTGGACCGACGGCCAGTCGCTGCTGCCGTTCACCAAGGGCGGGCAGCGCACGGCACCGGTGCTGATCGAGTACGCGGCGGAGGGCTCCTATGCGCCCTTGGTGGCAATCCGCGAAGGCAGGTACAAATTCGTCCATTGCGAACTCGATCCGCCGCAATTGTTCGATCTCGAAGCCGATCCGCTCGAGCGGGACAATCTGGCCGCCGACCCCGCCAATGCGGGTCTTGTGGCGGCATTCCTGGAAAAGGTCCGGGCGCGTTGGGACATGGCCGGCTTCGATGCCGCCGTGCGCGAAAACCAGGCACGCCGCTGGGTCGTCTATCCGGCGCTGCGCAACGGCGCCTACTACCCTTGGGATTTCCAGCCGTTGCAGAAAGCGTCAGAGCGGTACATGCGCAATCACATGAACCTCGACAATCTCGAAGAGAGCAAAAGGTATCCGCGAGGCGAATGATGGCAGACCTTCTCGTTCCCACTCTCGACCATCTCAGGCAGGCCTACGCGGTAACGTCACGGGCGACACAGGTCACGCCGCTGCTGGAATCGGCGGCGCTCGCCAGAGAAACCGGCGCGGCCCGGGTCTTCATCAAGCCGGAATCGCTGCAATGGGCCGGATCCTTCAAGGTTCGCGGCGCTTATTGGCGGCTGAAGCGGCTTTCGCCCGACGAGGCGAAGAAGGGCGTCGTCGCCTATTCCTCGGGCAATTTCGCGCAAGGGCTGGCCGCGGCCGGCCAGGCGCTCGGCATTCCCGTGACCATCGTCATGCCGATCGACGCGCCGGCCGCCAAGCGCGATGCTACCGCGGGTTATGGCGCGCGCGTCGTGCTGACCGACCATGACGATCGCGCGCGTGAAGAGGTCGCGGCGGCCAAGGCGCGCGAAATCGCTGAAACAGAAGGGCTAGCGCTCCTGCATCCATTCGACGATCCCGAGATCGTCGCCGGTCAGGCGGGTGCCGGCCTCGAAGCGCTCGACCAGCTGTCGGGTAAGGATGCCAGCGCCGATCTCTTGTTCTGCTCGGTCGGCGGCGGTGGGCTGATCGGCGGCGTTTCGCTCGCCTTCCACTATCTGTCGCCGGCGACCGAGATCATCGGCGTAGAGCCCGAAGGGTTCGACGGCATGGGCTCTTCACTGGCGCATGGCAGCATCGAGACCATGCCGATCGGTCCGAAATCGATCTGCGACGGACTGATGTCGCGCCGGCCCGGCGACGCGCCGTTCGCCGCGGTCAAGACCGCTGGCGTGCGCGGCATCACGGTCGACGATCAGTCGGTGCGGCGCGCGATGCGGATCGCTTTCGAGCGGATGAAGCTGGTGCTCGAACCGTCAGGTGCGGCGTCGCTGGCGGCATTGCTCGGTGGCAAGGTGGATGTGGCGGGAAAAACCGTCCTGGTGGTGGCTACCGGCGGCAACGTTTCGCTCGCCGATTTTATGGCGCATATGAACCATGCTTGAAGCGGATTTCGTTATCATCGGCTCCGGCTCCGCCGGCTCGGCCATGGCCTATCGCTTGTCGGAAGACGGCAAGCATTCGGTCATCGTCATCGAATTCGGCGGCACTGATATCGGGCCGCTGATCCAGATGCCTTCGGCGCTGTCGATACCGCTCAACATGAGCCTCTACGACTGGGGATTCGCCAGTGAACCGGAACCGCATCTGGGTGGCCGCGTGCTGGCGACGCCGCGCGGCAAGGTGATCGGCGGCTCGTCCTCGATCAACGGCATGGTCTATGTGCGCGGCCACGCCCGCGACTTCGACCATTGGGCCGAACAGGGCGCGGCCGGCTGGGGCTTCGCCGACGTGCTGCCCTACTTCAAACGCATGGAGGATTCAGATGGCGGCGAGGATGGCTGGCGCGGGCACGGCGGCCCGCTGCATGTGCAGCGCGGCTCCCGGCGCAATCCGCTCTATGGCGCCTTCGTCGAAGCGGGCCGCCAGGCAGGGTTTGAACTGACCGACGACTACAATGGCGCCAAGCAGGAAGGCTTCGGCCCGATGGAGCAGACCATTCTGGGCGGCCGCCGCTGGTCGGCGGCATCAGCCTATCTGAAGCCGGCGCTCCGGCGCAAAAACGTCAGACTGGTCAAAGGCTTTGCGCGCCGGGTGATCATCGAGAATCAACGCGCCATCGGCGTCGAGATCGAAGCTCACAAACAGATTCAGGTCGTTAAGGCGCGACGTGAAGTAATCGTCGCGGCGTCGTCGATCAACTCGCCGAAGATCCTGATGCTGTCCGGTATCGGCCCGGCCGGGCATTTGCACGAAAACGGCATTGCCGTCGTGGCCGACCGGCCTGGCGTCGGCGGCAACCTGCAGGACCATCTGGAGCTCTACATCCAGCAGGAATCGACCAAACCGATCACGCTGAATTCAGTGCTGAACCCGTTCTCCAAGGCGATGATCGGGGCGCAGTGGCTGTTCTTCAAATCGGGCCTTGGCGCCACCAATCATTTCGAGGCGGCCGCCTTCGTGCGCTCGCAGGCAGGCGTCGACTATCCCGACATCCAGTACCACTTCATCCCGGCGGCGGTGCGTTACGACGGCAAGGCGGCGGCGAAGTCGCACGGCTTCCAGGCGCATGTCGGACCGATGCGCTCGAAGTCGCGCGGCTCGGTGACGCTGCGCTCGCCGGATCCGAAAGCGAAGCCGGTCATCCGCTTCAACTACATGTCGCATCCGGACGACTGGGCGGAGTTCCGCCACTGCATCCGCCTGACCCGCGAGATCTTCGGCCAGTCGGCCTTCGATGCCTATCGCGGACAGGAACTCTCGCCGGGCAGCCATGTCCAGTCGGACGACGATCTCGACGTGTTCATCCGCGACCATGCCGAAAGCGCCTACCACCCCTGCGGCACCTGCCGAATGGGCCGCGTCGATGATCAATCGAGCGTGGTCGATCCGGAATGCCGGGTCATCGGCGTCGACGGATTGCGGGTCGCCGACTCCTCGATCTTCCCGCGCGTGACCAACGGCAACCTCAACGCGCCATCGATCATGACCGGCGAAAAAGCGTCCGATCACATCCTTGGCCGCACGCCGCTCGCGCCGTCCAACCAGGAACCATGGATCAATCCGCGCTGGCAGGCTTCCGACAGATAGGCCATGATCCGCCGATAGAGTGAGCTGCCCGACAGGCGCCCGCCCAATAGCCGTCTTGGGCACAACGATTGGAGACCTCCCATGCGCGCCCAGCCCACGGCTTCGCACTATGTCAACGGACGCTATATCGAGGACGAAGGCGGCGCGCCGCTGCCGGTGATCTATCCGGCCACGGGCGAGACCATCGCCATGCTGCGATCGGCGACGCCGAACGTGCTGGAACTGGCGGTCGAGGCCGCCCGCGCCGCACAGCCGGCCTGGGCGCGGCTTAAGCCGGTCGAGCGCGGCCGCATCCTGCGCCGAGCCGCCGACATTTTGCGCGCCCGCAACGCCGATCTTGCCCGCATCGAGACGCTCGACACCGGGAAGGCGATCCAGGAGACACTGGTGGCGGATGCACCTTCCGCTGCGGACTGCCTTGAATATTTCGCCGGCGCGGTCGCTGTCTTCAACGGCGAAGCGGTCGACCTCGGCGGGCCGTTCGCCTATACGCGCCGCGAGGCGCTCGGCGTCTGTGTCGGCATCGGCGCATGGAACTATCCGATCCAGATCGCCGGCTGGAAATCCGCACCCGCACTCGCCATGGGCAATGCCATGGTGTTCAAGCCATCGGAAAACACGCCGCTTTCGGCGCTGGCGCTGGCCGAGATCTACTCGGAAGCCGGCCTGCCCGACGGGCTGTTCAACGTCGTGCAAGGCTATGGCGACGTCGGCGCCGGCCTTGTCGGCCATGATGTCGTGGCCAAGGTCTCGGTGACCGGCTCGGTGCCGACCGGGCGCAAGGTGCTGTCGCTAGCGGGCTCCAGGATGAAGCACGCGACGATGGAACTCGGCGGCAAGTCGCCGCTGATCGTCTTCGACGATGCCGATCTCGAAAATGCGATTGGCGGCGCCATGCTCGGCAACTTCTATTCGACCGGCCAGATCTGTTCCAACGGCACGCGCGTTTTCGTCCAGAGTGGCATTCACGACCGCTTTGTCGAGCGGCTGATCGAACGGACCAAGAAAATCCGCATCGGCGATCCGCTCGACCCGGAAACGCAGATGGGGCCGCTGGTCTCCAAGGCACAGCAAGACAAAGTCGTCGGCTATATCGAGGCCGGCAAGCACGATGGGGCGACGCTGGCCTGTGGCGGCAATGTGCCGTCGCTGCAGGGCTTCCAGGGCGGCTTCTTCGTCGAGCCGACCGTGTTCACCGCCGTTACCGACACGATGCGGATCGCCCGCGAGGAGATTTTCGGCCCGGTCATGAGCGTGCTGAAATTCGACAGCGAGGACGAGGTGATCGACCGCGCCAACGACACCGAGTTCGGTCTTGCCGCCGGCGTCTTCACGCGCGACCTGCCGCGCGCCCACCGCGTCATCGCCGAGTTGCAGGCCGGAACCTGCTGGATCAATGCCTACAATCTGACACCGGTGGAAATTCCCTTCGGCGGCGTCAAGCAATCGGGCATCGGGCGGGAGAACTCGCTGGCGGCGCTGGCGCTCTATTCGCAGCTGAAGTCGATCTATGTCGAGACCGGGGACGTCGCCAGTCCGTACTGATCCCGCCTACTTCTCCGCCGTTCCATCCAGATACTGCGTCAGCGCACAGACCAGATGGTAGAAGATGCTCGCCGGCACGTCAGATGCCAGCGAGCGGCCGCGCTCGTCCATGCGATCGATCCAAAGACCCAGCGGCGCCGGGTCGATATGCCAGCGGAACAGCCGGCCGACCCTCGCCTCGATCTCCGGCTTCAGATCGGGGCCGCCCGAGCCATCCAGCGCGATCGCCGCCTTGAGCGCCTCGGCCTGCGGCCAGCTGCGCGATATCAGGTCGAGCGGCAGTCCTTGCCGCGAGACTGCGCCATAAGCAAGGCCGGTGGCCCGGTTGAGGCCATTGGCGATTGCCGAGGCGTAGAGTTTTCGGGCAAAGACGCTCAGTTCGGCCTGACCGCTGCGGCCGGCGAAATCGACCAGCAGCGAGGCCCATTCGAAGTGATGGCCAGGTTCGGTCCAGGCCCCCTTCTCTCCCGGTACCGGTTTCCATTCTGCATCGAAATACTCGCCGAGCGTCCAGCTCTCGGCGTCGAAGAAATGGCTGCGGAAGAGGTCGATGATGCGCGCCGCGCGACGCAGATGCGCACGCTCACCGGTTGCCTGGTGCCAAGCCAGGAAAGCTTCGAGCAGATGCATGTGGGGGTTGGAGCGTCGCTCGCCCGCCCCGTCCGAGGTGTCGAGGAAGCCGGTCATGCGGCTGTCCTCCAGATGCGCATCGAGGAAGGTGAAGGTCTCTTGGCCGAGCCGCAAGGCATCGGCATTGCCCGACATATGCGCATACGCCAGCGCCAGCAGGATGCAGGAATGATCGTAGGCGTCCTCGACGGGATCGGCGACGGAGCCATCGACATTCAGCGTGCGCACCCAACCGCCCCGTTCGGTGCGGCCCTGCCCCGCCATGAAGTCGATGCCATGCGCGATCAGCCGGTCGGCCGGCCCGGTCCAACCGCGCTCCTTGGCAACCGCGAAGGCATAGACCTGCCTGGCCTGGGTGCGCATGCGCTTGGGCTTGACGAGCGGCTTGGCGTCGAAACCCAGCGCCTCGTGGAAGCCACCGTGGCGCTCGTCGACGCCTGATGTCGACCACAACGGCAAGGTCTCCTGGAACAGCCAGTGATGAACGCGCCGCCGCCAGGCGCCACTTTCGATGACGCGGTCATGCGCCGGCGTGAACCTGGTTTCCAGCCGTCCCGATTTTTCGAGTTGTTCGACGATCTTCTTGACGTGCTGGCTGTGGCTCACCGGGGCAACGAAAGTGGCATCCGCCGTCGAGACAATGGCAACGTCCTTCATGCCGATCGCCGACAGCAGGCGGCCGTCGCTGCGGATATAGGAATTCTCGCAATCTATGGCGACGACATCGCCGACAACGACGTTGCCCCGGTCGTCGGCGGGACCGACATCGAGGAGCGATTGCCAGGAGCCGAGGTCGTTCCAGCGGAAGCCGGCCGGCACCATGGCTATGTCTTTTGCCCGCTCCATGATGGCATAGTCGATCGAGTTCGACGGGATCGCCGCGTAAAGTTCCAGCGGCATATAGAGGCCGGACAGGTCCGTCGTGGCCGCCTCGTAGGCCGCTTCGGTGGCGTGCCAGATGTCGGGCTGGAATGTCTTGAAGGCGTCGCGCATGGCACCGGCCCGAAACAGGAAGATGCCGGTGTTCCAGTAGAAATTTCCCGCCTTGAGATAGTCGTTGGCCGTCGCAAGGTCGGGCTTCTCGACGAAGCGCGAAACGTCGAACACCCCGCCCTTCTCGGCCGATACCTCGATATAGCCGTAACCGGTTTCCGGCTGGGTCGGTTTGATGCCGAACACCACCAGACGACCGGCGCGCGCCGCCTGCGATCCCGCCTCGATACTTTGCCAGAATTGCCCTGCCGTCGCTATTTCATGGTCCGAGGGCACCACCAGAACCAGGCTGTCGCCGAATTCCGACAGCGTGCGCAGGGTCGCCAGTGCGACGACGGCGGCCGTGTTGCGTCCCGCCGGCTCGAACAGCGGGCCGCCGCCGGCAAGATCGAGACCGGCCAAGTCGGCATGGACACGATCGGCGTGACGCTCCGATGCGATCAGGAAGATCGGCGACTCGCCAGCCGGTCTCGCCGTCAGGCGGCGCAAGGTCTTGGCGAGCATGGAACCGTCGCCCGACAGATCGTGGAACTGCTTGGGATTGTCCTCGCGTGACAGCGGCCACAGCCGAGAGCCGACGCCGCCGCTCATGACAAAACTGACGATGCGCTGGCCCATGGATGCCCTGTCAAAAAGTCTGGTTGTAAGCGCCGACTTCCGGACTGCGGCGCAGCACGGCATCGACGGCATCGAACATCTGCCGGCGACGCTCGGACGAGACCGGACTTTCGACGACCACGACCAATTCCGGCTTGTTCGACGAGGCGCGCACCAGACCCCAGGTGCCGTCCTCCGCAATGACCCGCACGCCATTGACGGTGACAAGGTCGACGATCTTCTGGCCGGCGAAACTGGAGCCGTCCCGCTTCATCGCGTGAAAATCGGAGACCACCCGCTCGACCACGCCGTACTTCACATCGTCCGCGCATTGCGGGGACATTGTGGGCGTGCCGAAGGTCAGTGGCAGTGCCCCGTAGAGATCGGCCATCGAACTGGCGGGGTTACGGTCCAGCATCTGACAGATGGCGATTGCCGTGACCAGTCCGTCGTCATAGCCGCGCCCGATCGGGGGGTTGAAGAAGAAGTGGCCTGATTTTTCGAAGCCGGCGACCGCGCCGAGTTCGGCAACCCGGCGCTTGATGTAGGAATGGCCGGTCTTCCAATAGTCGGTAACGGCGCCATTGGCGCGCAGCACCGTGTCGGTGTTGAACAGTCCGGTCGACTTGACGTCGACAACGAAGGTCGAACCCGGATGGAGCCGCGAAATATCCCGCGCAAGCATGACGCCGACCTTATCGGCAAAGATCTCGTTGCCTTCATTGTCGACGACACCGCAGCGGTCGCCGTCGCCATCGAAGCCCAGACCGACATCGGCCCCTGTCTCCAGCACCTTGTCCCGGATTGCATGCAGCATCTGCATGTCTTCCGGATTGGGGTTGTAGTTTGGAAACGTATGATCAAGCTCGACATCGAGCGGGATCACTTCGCAGCCGATGCGCTGCAGGGCTTCCGGAGCAAAGGCGCCAGCAGTGCCGTTGCCGCAGGCGGCGACCACTTTCAGCTTTCGTGTGATGCGCTTGTCCCTTGTCACATCGTCGAGATAGGTGGCGCGAAAATTGTCGACGAAATCATAGGAGCCGCCGCCGGTAAGGTCGAAATCGGCGGCCAGCACGATCGCCTTCAGCGCGCTCATCTCCTCGGGGCCGAAGGTCAGCGGCCGCGCCGCTCCCATCTTGACGCCGGTCCAGCCATTCTCGTTGTGCGATGCGGTGACCATGGCCACCGACTGCGTCTCCAGCGCGAACTGCGCGAAATAGGCCATCGGCGACAGCGCCAGACCGATATCCTTCACCTGTGCGCCGGCCGCCATCAGTCCAGAAACCAACGCCAGTTTGATGCCGAGCGAATAGGATCTGAAATCATGCCCGGTGACGATGTCAGGCCCGGCGCCGAGCCGCCGGATCAGCGTGCCGAGCCCCATGCCAAGCGCCTGGACCCCGATCAGATTGAGTTCAGGCGGCACTGCCGAACCGGGATGGCCGAACCACCAGCGCGCATCATATTCACGAAAACCGGATGGCTTGATCAGCGCCGCGGTTTCGAATTCGAAGCTGTTTGGCCACGCTTCGCCGACGATTTTTAGGGGCAAGACGGCAGGGCTCCTAGCGGCAGAAATACGATCCATCAAGGCAGCGGCTTAGCACACAAGGCTTTAAGCCACGTTTATCCCGGATGGAAATTCGGGCCTTCCGGCAATGCCCGCAGAAAGCGGACGAAATGCGACAGAAGGGCTGCCATTGCCGCTTGCAGGAACGATGTGTGGCGGCTATAAGCCCGCGATCTGGTCACGGAGTGTAGCGCAGCCTGGTAGCGCACCTCGTTCGGGACGAGGGGGTCGCAGGTTCAAATCCTGCCACTCCGACCAGAAAAAACAATGTGTTAGCGCATCCCGACTTTGGCGCCCCACCCGAGATTCACCAGAGATAGAGCCTTGTCCAAGATGATGCCTGTTCCTAGGGAACGGACACGAGATTCGTTCCTCTTTGGGGCATGGGCCACGAAGTCCCTGCCCCCATATGCAGGCGTTTAACGCAGGCCGAAAAAGCTCAATACCGCTATGACGACGACCACCGCTCCCACAAGCCAAATGATGTTGTTCATAATCTCACTCCTGTTGCCTGGTGAAGCCCGCGCCTCTGGCGGAGGACGCGGGCCGATCAGCCTTTGCCTGCTGATCTTCAGCGAACACCAAACCGTGATGTCCGCTGCGGGAAGAACTGTTAGGCCGGCCTAATGTTCCGTCGCCTGACGGGGATCTGGCGACAGGTGGGCGAACTGTCTTAACAATTGCGACAGAGCGTTCCTCCCTGGCAGTGACAGAACGCGGGTGACGTTTGCCGCCGCCTGCGCAGATGGCCGGAAGCAAGCCTCCTCTTTGCCAATCGTGGCGACGCGATAGCCAGCCCTTCGCTTGCGTGCGGCTGTCCCCCGGGAACCGGAACCAAAGGGATCAGCAGCAGTTGTAACCAACGAAGGGCTAATCAAAGCAGTTGGAGAACTTGCAATGAAAACAATGATCATGTGCGCTTTGGCGCTTTCAATGGGATTGCCCGCTTTGGCTTCGGCAGCCGAGGCCGACGTCGTCATCAGGACCCACCATCGGCACCACCACAACGTTAGGATCATCAATGAGGAAGGCCAGCGCCTGCATCACCGACACCACGGGACGGTGGCATTCTATGACCATGGCCGCCGGCATCACGATCGGAATGCAGTCGTCGTCACCGGCTCCGTTTCCACCCACCACCGTCACCATCATCCGGTGGTAATGGAAAACGGCGGTTACTGATGCCCGACTAGGGGCCGGGCTCTCGCGAGCCCGGCCACCAGGTGACTTTGCCCAGCACGCTGCGCGCGCGTTTCATGCGAATAGCTTCGAGTTCTCGCCCGCGGCTGAAATGCAACCATGCGAAGCGATCGTTTCAACTTCGAATCTTCCATACCGCTCGGAAGCGTGGGAATTCTGCTGGTTGACCAGGTCATTGAGCTGGCCTGGCCAAGACTTCAGGGTTCGCCAGATCCATGCTCGCTCACACTTGCATGCGACGGACGAAGCCTATCGGCCTAGGAAAGAACTGGGCTGCGCCAATGTGCCAAGAGACTAGCTGAGGACTATTCCAGCCACCATGAAGGTGATGGCAACCGCGAAAATCGGTGCGAGCAACCAGCGCGCCTGACCAACACTCTTCTCCATCAAATTCCTCCGGTATTTGCAGCAGACAACGGTGACGAAGAGCGACTGTTCCGGCCGGCCCGCTTGGCAAGACCAATGCGTTCCAGGCCCAGACTTAGGTCCGACCTCCGCCCGACCGAAGCCCTGCCCTGGGAACGTTTCCGCTCGGCCCAAGTTCGAGATCGGGCGCGGGAAAACCAAGCGAAGCGGGAACGGATGAGCACCACCATGTCGAACCATGAGACTGTAACATCCCATGTGTTGGGGATGCGCATAGATAGCCTCAAAACCAGAATGCAACACGCTCAGATCACCGAGGGTGAAATGAAGACCTTCCAAAAGGTAGCGGCCGTGATTGAAGGCGGGCGAGGCCGCATCGACGGCGACGATCTGATCGCCGCATCCTTCGTTACCGACACGCTGACGGACGCGATGTCCGAGTAACCATGCCAACAATCAGTAAGCTTTTCGAATCCCATGCCGAAGCGGCGCGGATTGCCGGCGACCTGTTGGCGGCCGGGGTTCCGCGCGTACAGGTCGCCATTATCGGGCCCTACCGTGACGAAATCGATGTCCTGAGGTCTCCGGGTGTCATGCTGGGCGCTGCCGCCGGGCTGTTGGCGTGCCTCGGCGCCGTTGCTGTTTACGACATCAACCTTTTCCCGACCGGCCTATCGGCTATAGCCTTGGCCAGCGTGTTCTGCGGCGGCCTTGGCGGATTGCTCGAAGCCATTGTCGCGGCCGCCAGAAGACCCGAGCGGCCAAGTATTGGCGGGGGGATTGTGCTGGTGACGGCGCATGTCGACGACAATGCGACCGACATTGCCCAGATGATGCTCGGCGGTTGTGACTCCATGACCGAATTGGCCGCCCAAGCAGCGTAAAAATTCCGACAGCGATAATTGGCCGATAGCCAGTGCAGAACGCGAGCACTGGCCGGCCGGTGAAACTTTGACGAATTGGCTATCAGCGCTAGGTTGATCGATGAAGATCGGGGAGGCGGCAAAAACGGCCGGGCCGGACGCGCGCATGAGTTTGATTTCAAGGACAAGGTCGGCACCCGCTCTTCTGGCTGCGGCCTTCATGGCTGCCGGATGCTCATCGATCGGCAGGACGGCCGATCCGGCCAAATACGAGAGCATGAGCTGTAGCGACCTCAACAGTGCGCTGGGAAGCAGCGCGCGCGACATCTCGCAGACGGCGATCACCCGCGGCAAGGTCGTCAACACCAGCGTGCCGCGCTGGCTGCTGGGCGGATCGCGCGTCAAGACCGCGGTCGCCAACCGTGAAACGGCCAGGATCGACCGGCTGAAGCGACAGCAGGATGCCATTGTCGCTGTGCGCGCACGCAAGTGCGCGAGCTGAGCGACAGACGACGCCACGACAATTGCCCCTGCCGGCGCCTTACGCGCTCAGTCGAAACCGTGTGACGTCGATCGCGGCGTTCATCAGCGTCTGCGTATAATGCGCCCGTGGATTGTTGAAGATCTCTTCCGTCGGCCCCTCTTCGACGATCTTGCCTTGCTTCATGACGATGATGTAGTCGGCCATGGCGCGCACGACCGACAGATCGTGGCTGATGAAGAGGTAGGACAGTTCGTGGTCGGCTTGCAGCTTGCGCAGCAGTTCGACGATCTGTTTCTGCACCGAGCGGTCAAGCGCCGATGTCGGCTCGTCCAGCACGACCATCTTCGGCTTCAGAATCATGGCGCGGGCAATGGCGATGCGCTGCCGTTGTCCGCCGGAAAATTCGTGCGGGTAGCGGTTGCGGGCATTGGGGTCGAGGCCGACCTCGCGCAGGGCCTCGACCGCGCGCTGGTCGCGCTGCTTTCCTGAAAGGTTGGGCTCATGCACCAGCAGCCCCTCGGTGACGACCTGACCGACGGTCATGCGCGGCGACAGCGAGCCGAACGGATCCTGGAAGACGAGTTGCATCTGGCGCCGCAGTGGCCGCATCTGCTGCCGGTCGGCAGTGGAGATATCGCGATCGCCGAACCGAATGAGCCCATCGCTCGGCAGCAACCGCAGCAAGGCGCGGCCGAGCGTCGACTTGCCCGAGCCGGATTCGCCGACAATGCCGATGGTCTGGTTGCGCTGCAGCCGGATCGAGATGTGATCGACGGCCCGCAGCATCAGCGGTTCGCCGGCTGGAAACCCACCGCCGATCCTGAATGTGACTTCGACATTCCTACCTTCGAGCACCACCGGCGCATCGGCTGGCGGCGGCGCCTTGGTTCCCGTCGGCTCGGCCGCCAGCAGCATTTTGGTGTAGGCGTGCCGCGGATTGGCAAAAATGGCTTCCGCCTCGCCTTCCTCGACCACCTCGCCCTGGCGCATGACATAGACACGGTCGGCAAAGCGCCGGACGATACCGAGGTCATGGGTGATGAAGACGATCGCCATGCCGAGTTTGCGCTGCAGTTCGGCCAAAAGCATCAGGATCTGCGCCTGGATGGTGACGTCAAGCGCCGTCGTCGGCTCGTCGGCGATCAGGATGTCTGGGTCATTGGCGAGCGCCATCGCGATCATCACGCGCTGGCGCTGGCCGCCGGACATTTCGTGCGGATAGGATTTCATCCGCCGTTCCGGATCGGGAATATGCACGAGCCGCAGCAGCTTGAGCGCCTCTTCATGCGCTGCGGCAGCGCTCAGGCCCCGATGGCGGCGGATCGGCTCGATCAGCTGGTTGCCGATCGAATAGAGCGGATCGAGCGAAGTCATCGGTTCCTGGAAGATCATGCTGATCTTGCGGCCGCGGACCTTGTTCAGCTCGGACTTGCTCAGGGTCAGCAGGTTGCGGCCGCGATAGTCGACATGGCCTGACGCTTCGCCATTGGAGGCCAGCAGGCTCATCGCCGCCATCATCGTCTGGCTCTTGCCGGAGCCGGACTCGCCGACCACGGCAACCGTTTCGCCCGCGTTGACGTGGATGTTGATGCCCTTGACCGCTTCGACCGCACCGTCGAGCGTGCGGAAGCGGACGCGAAGGTCCTTGACGCTGAGGATCGTTTCGGAAGCAGCCATTTCAGCGGTCTCCATCTTTATCGATCCCGTGGGTCGAGCGCGTCGCGCAGGCCGTCGCCGACGAAATTCAAGGCGAACAGCGTCGAGACCAGAAAGAAGGCGGGAAACAGGAGCAGCCAGTTGGCGGTGCCGATGTTCTTGGCGCCGACCGAGATCAGCACGCCCCAGCTGGTCATCGGCTCCTGGATGCCAAGCCCGAGGAACGACAGGAAGCTCTCCAGGATGATGACCTGCGGCACCAGTAGTGTCATGTAGATCACCACTGGGCCAAGCAGGTTCGGGATGACATGGCGGATCAGGATGCCACGCTGGCCAATGCCCATGGCTTCCGCCGCCTGGACATATTCCTGCCGGCGAATCGACAGCGCCTGGCCGCGCACGATGCGCGCCATGTCGAGCCACAGCACGGCACCGACCGCCAGGAACATCAGCACGAAGTTGCGGCCGAAGAACACCACCAGCATGATGACGAAGAAGATGAACGGCAAGGAATAGAGCACGTCGACGATGCGCATCATCACTTCATCGACCTTCCCTCCGGAAAAGCCGGCGGCGGCGCCGTAGATCACGCCGATCACCACCGCCACGACACCGGCCAGCAGACCGATGGCCAGCGATATGCGCCCGGCCATCAGCGTGCGGGAGAGAAGATCGCGGCCGGTATTGTCGGTGCCGAACAGGAAATACTGCTGCTTGACCGATGCGCTCATCGTCACTTCGAGGCCGTCGGGCGACTTGTTTTCGATCTTGGTGTCGTCGAAGGCATCGGACCGGTCGAGGTAGCGGATGTTGCGGTCGTCGATCGGCTTGGTCGACTTGACCGTGACGAAGACCTGGCTCCCCTCCTGATGCCACTCCTTGATGTCGACCCGCATGCGCTTGATCGCTTCAGTGAGCGCGGTCTCGATCATATCGGGTTTCGGATAGGCCGAGAGGCTTGGCGGCATGCGCACGTAGTCGGCGTAGATGGTCGTGTATTGATGGGGCACGAACCACGGGCCAAAGACGCTGATGATCCCAATCAGAACGAGGTAGTAGAGGCTGAACATGGCGGCGCGATTGGCCTTGAGGCGCGCCCAGGCATCGCCCCAAAGCGAGCGACCAACGATTGCGGGGGCCGTGGCTGCGATGTCAGTCATAGCGCACCCTCGGGTCGACGACCGCGTACATGACGTCGACGATCAGGTTGAAGACGATGGTAAAAATGGCGATCACCACCACCGTTCCCATCACCAGCGTATAATCGCGGTTGAGCGCGGCATCGACGAAATAGCGGCCGACGCCGGGAATGGAGAAGATCGTCTCGACGATGACCGAGCCGGTCAGCAGTGCCGCCGCCGCCGGGCCGGTGAAGGAGACGATCGGCAGGATGGCGCCGCGCAACGCGTGCTTGACCACCACCGACCAGTCGGAAAGGCCGAGCGCGCGCGCCGTTCGGATATGATGGGATCGCAGCGATTCGATCATCGAGCCGCGCATCAGCCGGGCAACGATGGCGATTTGCGGCAAGGCAAGTGTCAGCACCGGGCCGACCTTGTTGATGAAGGCGCCGTCACCCCAGCCGCCGATCGGCAGCAGCCTCCAGGTCAGCCCGAAGACAAGCTGGATCACCGGCGCGATGACGAAGGTCGGGATGGTGCTGCCGGCGGTCGCCAGGGCAATCACCGTATAGTCGCCAAGCTTGTTCTGGTTGAGCGCGGCGATGGTGCCGAGCACGCTGCCGAGCAGCAGCGCCAGGATCAGCGCCGAGGCTCCGAGCTGCACGGAAATGGGCAGGCCCTTGGCAAACAGTTCGGTGACGGTGAAATCCGGCATGTTGTAGCTCGGGCCGAAATTGCCGCGCAGCAGATTGCCGAGATAATGGACATATTGCAGCCAGAGCGGATCGTTGAGGCCGAACTGGGCTTCCAAGTTGGCCTTGATCTCTGGGCTCAGCCCCCGCTCCTGGTTGAATGGACCGCCTGGCGCGACGCGCATGAGGAAGAACGCCATCGTCACGATGACGAACAGCGTCGGGATGGCGGTCAAAAGCCGCCGGAATACGTATCGCAGCATCGGTGCCCCACTTGATCCAGAGCACGCCCTTCCACTCGGACGATTGCGCTCCAGCCTTCAAATCTTCACACCGGATTCTTCCGAAAATCGATTTCCGCTTCCCGGGCCGATGCGATGGCAAACCAGCCGCCGCGCTCTTTAGAGCGCGGCGGCTTGGCCAGGGATCAATCCTTGCTGACGAAGCGCGACGGATGCACGTCCATCACATTGTCGACGAAGCCATGCAGCTTCGAGGAAACGATGTCGTGGTAGCTGTAGTAGAGAAGCGGGATCTGGCCGACGTCGTCGATGAGGATGCGCTCGGCCGCGGAGAGGTCCTTCATGCGCTCTTCGGGCTTGCCGCCCGCGGCCGCCGCCTTGTCCATTGCCGCTTCGTATTGCGGGCTGTTGTAGTTGGAATAGTTGTTGCCGCTGGCCTTGCGCGTGATACCGAGGAAGGTCTCTGGATCCTTATAGTCGGCAATCCAGGCGGCACGCGCCACGTCATAGTCGCCCTTCTGCTCGAGGAAGGAGTAGTGGGTCTTGGTGTCGGTGTTGAGCAGCGTGACGTCGACGCCAAGCGGCTTCAATTGTTCCTGGATCGCCACTGCCGTGTTCTTGTGGTTTTCCGAGGTGTTGTAGCGGATTTCCATCTTCAGCGGATGTTCGGGGGTGTAGCCAAGCTTCTCGAGGATCTTCTTGGCCGCGTCCTCGCGGTCGATCTGCGGCATGTCGGCGTATTTGGCCATTGCGGGCGTATAGCCCTCGATGCCGGGGGGCACCATCGAATAGCCGGGCAGCATCGAATTCTGCCAGACCTTCTCGGCGATGAAATCACGGTCGATCGCCATCGAGATGGCGTTACGCAGTTCGGGGTTGTTCCACGGCGCCTTGTCGGTCTTGATGGCATAATAGTAGGTGCCGAGATACGGCCCGACATGGATCTGGTCGCCGAACTTGGTCTTGAGGTCGGCGAGCTGTTCGGTCGGCAGATCGTCATAGCTGTCGAGTTCGCCCGCCTCGAAGCGCTTCATCGCCGACGAACGATCCTCGGTCGGAATGTAGTTGACCACGTCGAACTTGACGGTCGCGGCGTCCCAGAATTTGGGATTCTTGACCAGTTTCATGTGGTCGTTGGGAACCCATTCGGCCAGCGTATAGGCGCCGTTCGAAACCAGATTGCCGGGCTTGATCCAGTCGGCGCCAAGCTTTTCAATCGAGGCCTTGCTGACCGGATAGGTCGCCTGATGGGTCAGCATCTCCAGGAAGTACGGCGTCGGCGCCTTCAGCGTCACCTCCAGGGTGCCGGCGTCGATCGCCTTGACACCCATGTCCTCGGGCTTGCCTTTCTTGGTGTTGACGTCCTCCGCGCCCTTCACCGGATACAGCATCGAGGCGTATTCGGCGCCGGTCGCCGGATCTTCCAGCCGGTGGAAGGCATAGACGAAGTCGTCCGCCGTCACCGGGCTGCCGTCAGACCACATGCCGTCCTTGCGCAGCTTGAAGGTGTAGACGGTGCCGTCATCCGATACCGTCCAGCTTTCGGCCGCGCCCGGAATGAGGTTCGCCTTCTGGTCCTGCATGACCAATCCCTGGAACAGGTCACGCAGCACATTGGCTTCATAGACCGTCGAGGTCTTGTGCGGATCGACCGACTCCGATTCAGCGGCGGTGCCCCTGTTATAGACACTCTCCGCGAAAGCCGGCGTGTAGAATGCGCCGGCGGTTACGGCCATGGTGGTGGCGAATACCGTCGCCTTCAGCATGTTTTTCAGCATGAAGTTCTCCCTGTCGGCGCTGCCATCGGCGCGCCTTACGTGTTGACGCCCCGAAGCCGATGACTGGCTCCTTTGAGCGCGCCCCCGGTTCCCTCCGGCGGCTGGTGGCAGGAGACTAGACAGGAGGTAAGCTCTTTTCAACCGAGTACTGATTGACCCTAAGTCAATCCCCATTGTCGAGAAAGCAACGGCTAAATTAGAGATTCGTTTTCAATCGACCGCACCCTTTGGTTGCACCCAGAGTTTTCGCTTTCTGCATGCGAATTTGGGCATGCTGGTGCCATGGTTCACCACCCCATTTTCGAGGCCCGAAGTCGCCGTTTCCGATCAGACAACTCGGGAACTTCAGCCGTCGAGTTCGCTTTGCTGTCACCGCTTTTCATTCTTCTCCTACTCGGAATGGTTGCATACGGCATCTATTTTGGCGCCGCCAATTCGATCCAGCAAATTGCAGCCGACGCTGCCCGAACAGCCATCGCTGGGGTGAACCAGACCGAGCGGCAGACGCTCGTGGCCAGCTATCTCACCAACAATGCCGGCGGCTACCCCTTCGTGGACGCCAGCAAACTGACCTACCAGGCCAACGACAGCATCGCCGACGGAAGCCAGTTCGTGGTGTCCATCTCCTACGATGCCCGCAACCTGCCGATCTGGAACCTGTTCCCCGGCATAGCCATGCCAGGGACGACCATCAAGCGTCAGTCAACGATCAGGGTCGGGGGTATCTGAATGCTGCGGCGGGCGGGCAAGGGTATGGGTCGGCTTGCACGGTCGATGATGGGAGACAGGAAGGCGAACTTCGCCGTCATGACCGCATTGAGCGCGCCGGTTGCATTGGCGCTGGCAGCGGTGGCCATTGACGAAGCCTCCATCTATACCGAGCGCCGGGAAGCCCAGGCGATGGTCGACCTGGCGGCGATTACCGCCGCCTCGAACATCAACAACGTCAACACCGCGGTCGTCACCACACTGACCGACAACGGCATGCCGGGCGTCGTCGTTCAAGCTTCGGGCCAGACCATTGCCCCGGCCACCGGCAAAACGGTGGTGACGGTCACGCAGGGCCGATACGCCTCATCGACCGCCAATGTCAGCCAGCGCTTCCAGGCGGGTGTGACGCCTTACAATGCCGTCCGCGTCACTTTGGCAAAGATTCCGAACCGCTATTTCGCAAGTTCGCTGATCCCCACTCCCGTCATCGGCACCCAGGCCACGGCCAGCATGACGCCGCTGGCGACGTTCTCGGTCGGATCGCGGTTGCTCAGCGTCAATGGCGGCATCCTCAACGCACTTTTGAGCGGACTTCTCGGCGGCAACATCTCTCTCAGCGTCATGGACTACAACGGGCTGATCTCGGCGGATGTGAGCGTGCTTTCCTTCATCAGTGCGCTCGCCACGCAACTGAACATCACGGCCGGTACCTATTCCGACGTTCTGGCATCGAAGGCGACGGTCGGCCAGATCGCTACCGCCATGGCCAATGTTCCCGGCCTCGGCAATACGGCCAAGGTCGCCCTGCAGACCATCGCCTCCAAATCGACCAGCACCGTCAAGATCCCGCTCAGCAGCCTTGTCGACCTTGGTTCGGTCGGCAGCCTGGGCCTCGGCCAACAGCCGTCCGGGCTTGGGGTAGACGCAAGCGCCATGGGCATGCTGACGGCAGCCGCCGTGCTCGCCAACGGTACCAACCAGGCCGCGATCGATCTCGGCGCCACCATTCCGGGGCTGCTCTCCACCAAACTCAGCATCGCCATCGGCGAGCCGATGCAGTCCTCGCCCTGGCTGGCGATCGATGGTATCGGCACTGTCGTGCGGACCGCCCAGACGCGCATCAAAGTAGCCGCGACAGTCGGCGGCGCAGGCGGCAATGTCGGTGGGGGCATTACTCTGGTGTCGGTCAACCTGCCACTGCATGTGGAAGTCGCCTACGCCGAAGCCAAACTCACCGACATAAGCTGTCCTACGGGTCCCGACAGCATCAAGGTCACCGTTTCTGCCCGCCCCGGTGTTGTGGAAGCGCATTTGGCCGACAGCAGTAGCTCCGGCTTTGCCGATTTCACCAAACCGGAATCGTTCTCCGACACTGAAATCGCAAAGGTCAGTCTTCTGATCAATCTACTTTCAGTGACGGGCTCAGCGGCATTTGAAATGGCCAACAACGCGCCGACCGCATTGACCTTCAACAAGGCCGACATCGACGCCAAAACGATAAAGACAGTCTCCACGCAAAACCTGACACAGTCTTTGACGACCTCCCTGATCACTGATCTGTCGCTGACGACCAATTTGCTGGGCTTGCCGCTGCTGAATCTGAATACCTTGCTTTCCACCGTGCGGCCGGCAGTGGTTGCGCTCTTGAACGGCGTGGCGGCGCCGGTCGACGAGTTGGTTTACAATTTGCTCGGAGCCCTTGGTGTGCGTGTCGGCCAGGCCGACGTGCGCGTCACCGGCGCGACCTGCGGCCGGGCGGTGCTCGTTCAGTAGGACCGCCTAGCCACAACCGAAGTGCCAATCAGTCGAGCCGACCGAGAAAGCAGCCGAGAGTTGGCAGCGAGAGGGTGTTTTCCTCGACAGAAGCGGTCCCGCCGAAGATAGCCGTGACGGGTCCGATATCACCCACCAACGGCAAGGTCGCCGGCTCCTCAGCGAAATTGAAGACACAGATCAACCTCTCCCCGCCACCTTCGCGGATGAAGGCGAGCACGTCGCCCTCGGTATCGAGAAAGCGGATCGAGCCGCCGACCAGCGCCGGATGCTGTTTGCGCAAGGCAAGCGCCGAGCGGTAGGCCAACAGCACCGATTGCTCATCGCCGATCTGCACATCGACAGCGCGGGCGCGATGGCTTGCCGGCACAGGCAGCCAGGGTTTTGCAGTGGAAAAACCCGCATTGTCGGCGTCGGCCTCCCAGACCATCGGCGTGCGGCAACCATCCCTGCCCTTCACGCCGGGCCAGAAGCGGATGCCGACCGGATCGCGCAGATCCTCGTAGGCAAGCTCCGCCTCCTCAAGGCCGAGTTCCTCGCCCTGATAGAGGCAGATCGAGCCGCGCAAGCAGGCGAGCAGCATGATCGAGAATTTGGCCACAAGATCGGGATCGCCACCAGGCCGCATCCAGCGGCTGACATGGCGCACCACGTCATGGTTGGAAAACGCCCAACAAACCCAGCCGTCGGCCACCGCGCTTTCGAAGGCCTCGACGCAGCCACGCACATGCGCCGCCGAAAATTGCGAACCCAGCAGGTCGAAAGTGTAGCTCATCTGAAGCTTGTCGCCACCGGAGGTGTAGGCGGCGAGCGTCTGCAGCGAGCGGCCCTCGTCGCCGATTTCGCCGACGGCGGCGCGGTCGCCATATTCGTCGAGCAACGCGCGGAAGCGCCGCAGGAACGCCAGGTTTTCGGGCTGCGTCTTGTCGAACAGATGCTCCTGATAGAGATAGGTATTGGTCTCTGTGTTGGTGCCGGCGACGCTCGACGCCAAGGGCGGATTGCCGCGCAGCCAGCGGTCGTGGACATAGTAATTGACCGTGTCGAGCCGGAAGCCGTCGACACCGCGATCGAGCCAGAACCGCACCGTGTCAAGCAACGCATCCTGGACTTCCGGGTTGTGGAAATTGAGGTCTGGCTGCGAGGCAAGGAAATTATGCATGTAATATTGGCGGCGGGTCGCGTCCCATTCCCAGGACGGCCCCCCGAAGACCGACAGCCAGTTGTTGGGCGCGCCGCCGTCAGGCTTCGCATCGGCCCAGACGTACCAGTCGGCCTTGGCATTATCGCGGCTGGCCCGGCTTTCGATGAACCATTCATGCTTGTCGGATGAATGCGACAGCACCTGGTCGATGATGATCTTCAGGCCGAGCCGATGGGCTTCGGCGACCAGCGCATCAAAATCGGCCAATGTGCCGAACATCGGGTCGACGTCGCGATAATCCGATACATCATAGCCCATGTCGGCCATCGGAGACTTGAAGAAGGGCGACAGCCAGACAGCGTCGACGCCGAGCGAGGCGATATAAGCGAGCCTCGACGTAATGCCGCCGAGATCGCCGCTGCCATCACCGGTCGTGTCCTGAAAAGAGCGCGGATAGACCTGATAGATGACGCAGCCGCGCCACCATTCGGCTCCCTGCCCCAAACTCTCACCGGTCATCACGAACCCTTCCTGACGCCGCCGTTTCCGGTTCGGCTCTCGATCATGAAATTGACGCTGCGCCCCGGCAGCGGGCGCGCAAGGTCAGTCACGTGCGTTTCGATCGCCGGATGCCATCGAAAACCTTCCCGCGCCGGCAAGGTGAAGACGCATTGGCGGCGGTCGCCATTGATCAGGACGGCAAGCCTGCCTTCCTCGCCGCCAAGCAGCATGACGAGGCGATGCCGGCTGGTATCGTTCCAGTCGGTCGCGTCGAGCGGCTCACCGGTCTCGGTCAGCCAGACGATTTCGGGAACGCCTGAAGCCGCAATCGGTTCTCCGGTCAGGAAACGCGTGTCCGACAATGCGGGCACCGCCTGGCGAAGTGCCGCGAGTACGAATGCGTAACGCTCCAGCTTCTGATCGCGGCCTGCCCAGTCAAGCCAGGTGGTGGGGTTGTCTTGGGCGTAGGCGTTGTTGTTGCCCTTCTGGGTACGACCGAATTCATCGCCCGCGGTCAGCATGATGGTGCCGTGCGAGGCGAACAGCGTGGCGAGCAGAGCGCGCTGGTCGTCGAAACGGGCCTTGACGATCGCCGTGTCGTCCGTCTCGCCTTCGACGCCATTGTTCCAGGACAGGTTCTCGTTATGGCCGTCGCGGTCCTGCTCGCCATTGGCCGCGTTGTGCTTGCGCTCATAGGCGACGATGTCAGCCAGCGTCATGCCGTCATGGGCGGCGATAAAATTCACGCCGCGGCTTGCCGGCTCCCCTGCCCTGTTAAACACGTCGGACGAACCAGCAAGGCGCGTTGCGAGAGCACCGACCATGCCGGCATCGCCGCGCCAGAAGCGTCTGACATCGTCGCGATAGCGGTCGTTCCATTCAAGGAAAGGCGGCCGGAAATTGCCGAGTTGATAGCCGTTTGCCCCGATGTCCCAAGGCTCGGCGATCAGCACGCGGTCGTAAAGCACCGCATCATGGGTGATGGCCTGGAGCAGCGGCGCTTCCGGATCGAAAGCACCATCGACCCGGCCCAGCACCGGAGCCAGATCGAAACGGAAGCCGTCGACACCGGTCTGGCGAACGAAGTGACGAAGTGTGTCGAGCACCATTTCCCGCATCACCGGATGGTCGCAAGCGATCGTGTTGCCGGTGCCGGTGTCATTGACCAGCCCGCCATCCGGCCAGTGCCGATAATAGGCCTTATTGTCGAGGCCGCGCAGCGAGAGCGTCGGCCCCAGCCTGTCGCTTTCGCCGGTGTGGTTGAAGACCAGGTCGAGAATGGTGCCGATGCCGGCCCGGCGCAACGCGGCGACCGTGTCCTGCAATTCCGTCAGGCCGCCGGGCGCGAGGCGCGGGTCGAGCGCCATGAAGGTGACGGGATTGTAGCCCCAGGCGTTGCTCAGGCCCAGCGGCGGCAGATGCCGCTCGTCGATGGAGGCCGTGATCGGCATCAGTTCCACGGCGGAGACGCCGAGCCTTTGCAGATGCTCGATGATGGCCGGATGGGCAAGAGCGGCGATCGTGCCGCGCTTTTCTTGCGGTACATCCGGATGCAGCTTGGTGAAAGCGCGGACGTTCAGTTCGTAGATCAGGCCGCCCGGGCGAAACAGGGGCGGCAGGATCGGTGGAGCCGTGGGCGAGGCCTTGGTCACGGCCTTGGGCATCAGCGACGCGGTGTCGGCGCCCTCATTGCGCCGCGCGGCGAGCCGCCAGTGATAGGCGTAGGCCCGGTCGATTTCGACGGCGTAGGGATCGGTGAGCAACTTGTCGGGGTCGAACCACAGCCCCCGCTCGGGCGCATAGTCGCCATCGGCGCGCAGGCCATAGCGCGCGCCCGCGGCCAGGCCGGAGACAAAGAGTGAATGGACGCCGTTGCCTTCCGACGCCAGCTCGAGACGATCGAGTTCGCGGTTTCCCTGCTCGTCAAAGATCGAAACCCAGAGCCGTCTTGCCGACGAGGACCATGCGGCGAAGCGGATGCCTTCGCTGGTGATGGTGGGGCCGAGCTGGGTCAAGAGCGCTCCACCGCCCTCAAGTAATGACGCTCGGCTTGTTGCGCCCGGTGTGGCTCTTGATCCCGGCAATGTCGTCGGCCGCCGAAATCAGGTCGGCGAGCGCCTCCTGCGTGTCGAGGTCGTGCCTCGACTTGTCCGGCTCGTAGCGCTCGATATAGACGCGCAAGGTCGCGCCAGACGTACCGGTGCCCGAAAGCCGAAAGACCACGCGCGAGCCGCCTTCGAACAGCACCCTTATGCCCTGGTGCTCGCTGGTCGAGCCGTCGACCGGGTCGTGATAGGCGAAATCATCGGCATTGGCGATCTTCAGGCCGCGCACGCTGGTGCCCGGTAGCGAGCCGAGCTTGGCCCTGAGTTCGTCGACCAGCGCATTGGCGCGGCCGCTCTCAACCTCCTCATAATCATGGCGCGAGTAGTAGTTCCGGCCATAGGTCTCCCAATGCTCGGTGACGATCTGCTTGCAGCTTTCGCCGCGCGCGGCGAGGATGTTGAGCCACAAGAGGACCGCCCACAGGCCGTCCTTTTCGCGGACATGGTTGGAACCGGTGCCGGCACTTTCCTCGCCGCAGATCGTCGCCATGCCGGCGTCGAGCAGATTGCCGAAGAACTTCCAGCCGGTCGGCGTCTCGTAAATCCCGACACCTAGCTTGTGAGCGACGCGGTCGGCCGCGCCACTGGTCGGCATCGAACGGGCGATGCCTTTCAGCCCATCCTTGTAGCCCGGCGCCAGCCGGGCATTGGCGGCGAGCATGGCGACCGAATCCGAAGGGGTGACGAAAATGCCCTTGCCGATGATCAGGTTGCGGTCTCCATCGCCATCGGAGGCGGCGCCGAAATCGGGCGCGTCCGGTCCCATCATCTCATCATAAAGGTGCTTGGCATGGACCAGGTTAGGGTCCGGGTGATGACCGCCGAAATCGGGCAGCGGCTTGAAATTGCGGCAGGTGCCGTTCGGTGCGCCGAGGCGGTGTTCGAGGATTTCCTTGGCGTAGGGCCCGGTCACCGCATGCATGGCGTCGAAGCGCATGCGGAAGCCCGACTTGAACAGTTTGCGCAGCGCATCGAAATCGAACAGGCTCTCCATCAACTCGGCATAGTCGGTAACCGGATCGATGATCTCGACGGTCATGCCGGCAGCCTCGACTGTCGCGACCGTATCGATGTCGATCGGGTCGATGTCGGCGATCTTGAAGCTCGAAATCGTCTTGGTCTTGGCAAAGATGGCGTCGGTCAGCTTTTCCGGCGCCGGGCCGCCATTGCCGGCATTGTACTTGATGCCGAAGTCCTCGTGCGGGCCGCCGGGATTGTGGCTAGCCGAGAGTATGATGCCGCCGAAGGTCTTGTATTTGCGGATGACATGCGAGGCCGCGGGCGTCGACAGGATGCCGCCCTGCCCGACCATCACCTTGCCGAAGCCATTGGCGGCCGCCATGGCGATGGCCTTCTGGATGACCTCCCGGTTATAGAAACGGCCGTCGCCACCGATCACCAGGGTCTTGCCCTTGAACCCGTCGAGCGCATCGAAAATCGACTGGATGAAGTTCTCGGCATAGTGCTCCTGCTGGAACACTGGCACCTTCTTGCGCAGCCCCGACGTGCCGGGCTTCTGGTCGGAATAGGGCTTGGTGGGAACGGTGCGTATCATGCTTCAGGCAACCCTTTTCGAAAGCAGCAGGCGATAGAGTTCGACGTATTTTTCGGCGCTTCGATCCCACGACACATCGGTCTTCATGCCCTGGCGCTGGATGGTTTCGAAGATTGCGGGACTGGCGTGGGCGTCGGCCAGGCGTCGGATCGCGTGCAGCAGCGCGCCACCATTGTTGGGGGCAAACTGGAAGCCGGTCGCCACGCCGGCGGCAAACGCTGCTTCATTGGCATCAATGATGGTGTCCGCCAGGCCGCCGGTGCGGGCGACGACCGGCACGCAGCCATAGCGCAGGCCGTAAAGCTGCGTCAGCCCGCAAGGCTCGAAGCGCGACGGGATGACAATGGCGTCGCAGCCGCCCTGCATGGTGTGCGACAGTCCCTCGTCATAGCCGACGACCACGCCGATGCGGTCACGATGGCGTGCGGCCGCGGCCAGCAGCGCGCCTTCGAGGCCGGCGTCGCCCGAGCCGAGGATGGCCAGCCTTGCGCCTGTCGCGACGATGCCGTCGACCACAGTCGCCAATATGTCCATGCCCTTCTGCCATGTCAGGCGGCTGACGACGCAGACAATCGGACTGCCGTCGCGGTCGAGGCCGAAACGGTCCTCGACGGCGGCCCTGTTCGGCGCGCGGGCCTTCAAGGTTTCGGCCGTATAGGTCGATACCAGATGCTTGTCGGTTGCCGGATCCCAGATGGCAGTGTCAATGCCATTGACGATGCCATGGAGATCGCTGGAACGCATGTTGATAAGGCCGTCGAGGCCCATGCCGAATTCCGGCGAACGGATTTCCTGCGCATAGGTCGGGCTCACCGTGGTGATCGCCCAGGCGGCCTGCAGGCCAGCCTTGAGGAAGCCGACGCCGCCATAATATTCGACGCCATCAAGCGCCATCGCCGCGGCAGGCAGGCCGAGCTCGCCGAAGATGCCGGCCCCGAACTGGCCCTGGAAGGCGAGATTGTGGACGGTCATCATGGATGGGGTGCCGACCGCCTTGCCATAGCGCATATAGGCCAGCGTCATCGCCGACTGCCAGTCATGGGCATGGACGATGTCGGGGAGGTAGCCCGAGATGGCGCCCCCGGCGATATCGGCGCCGGCCTGGCTCAGCGCCGCGAAGCGCCGCCAATTGTCCGGCCAGTCCGCGCCCGAGGCGTTACCATAGGGGCCGCCGGGGCGGTCGAACAGATGCGGCGCGTCGAGCACGAACAAATCGAGCCCGGCGACTTGGACAGCATGGACCGCGGCCTTGCCGCCTTGCAGCAAGGGATACTGATAGACGGCCTTCTTTTTCTTGAAGGCGCTCATCACCACAGGAAAGCCCGGAACGAGCGTACGCATGGCCACGCCCTTGGCCGCGAGCGCGATGGGCAGCGCCCCGGTCACGTCGGCAAGCCCGCCGGTCTTGATCAGCGGGAAGATTTCGGGAGTGACCGACAGAACCTGCATGCGCTTAACGATCCGCTTCCCATCCATGCCGCCCAACCGTGTGCGGTTTGGACCACGACATGCACAAAACACCCTAAAGTGACAGCTTGTTGATCACCTGTTCAGGTTGACAACTTGTTGATCATGTCCTGTGTGATCAGGCAGATACCCTTTTCCGAAACCCGGAAGCGCTTGGCGTCGAGGACGGGATCCTCGCCGACCACCAGCCCTTCGGGTATCCTTACGCCGTGGTCGATGACGACGCGCTTCAACTTTGCGTTCCGGCCGACATGAACGTCGGGCAGCATGACAACCTCTTCCAGCGTCGAATAGGAATTGATGCGCGCGCCGGTGAAGATCAGGCTTTTCTTCAGCGAAGCGCCCGAGACGATGCAATCGCCCGACACCAGTGACGAAATGGCGGAACCGCGCCTGCCGTCCTCGTCATGCACGAACTTTGCCGGCGGCTTCAGTTCGGCATAGGTCCAGATCGGCCAATCGCGGTCGTAGAGGTCGAGTTCGGGCGTCACGTCGGTCAGGTCGATGTTGGCCTCCCAATAAGCATCAACCGTGCCGACATCGCGCCAGTACGCCTCGTTTTCGGCGGTCGAACGCACGCAGGACTTGGTGAAGCGGTGCGCGATCGCCTTACCGTGCGTGACGATATAGGGGATGATGTCCTTGCCGAAGTCGCGGCTGGAGCCCGGCTCGGCGGCATCGCGGCGCAGTTGCTCCATCAGGAACTTGGTCTTGAAGACGTAGATGCCCATCGAGGCCAAGGCGAATTCCGGGTTACCCGGAATGCCGGGCGGGTCAGCGGGCTTTTCGACGAAGGCGATGATGTTGTCCTTGGCATCGACATGCATGACGCCGAAGCCGGTCGCCTCCATGCGCGGCACTTCGAGGCAGCCGACCGTGACATCGGCGCCGGCATCGACATGCTGGCGCAGCATCATCTCGTAGTCCATCTTGTAGATGTGATCGCCGGCCAGGATTACCATGTATTCCGGGCCATAGGCCTCGATGATATCGATGTTCTGGTAGACGGCGTCCGCCGTGCCCTCATACCACTGCGTTTCCGACACACGCTGGCTGGCCGGCAGGATGTCAAAACTCTCGTTTCGTTCGGGCCGCAGGAAGTTCCAGCCGCGCTGCAGGTGGCGGATCAGCGAATGCGCCTTGTATTGGGTGGCGACGCCGAGGCGGCGGATGCCGGAGTTGAGCGCATTGGAGAGCGCGAAATCGATGATGCGTGTCTTGCCGCCGAAATAGACCGCGGGCTTGGCGCGCCGGTCGGTCAGTTCCTTGAGGCGGCTGCCGCGCCCGCCGGCCAACACGTAGGCCATGGCGTCGCGGGCCAGCGGCTGCGTTCTCTTCAAGTCTGCCATTTATACCCTCCCAAGTTACTCGTATCGATGCGCTAACCAGCCTTAACGAGTTCAGTCGGCAGCGAGTTCAAGCATGATCGTCGACAGCGGAGGCAGGAGCATCGTTGCCGAGATGCCCTTGCCCTCCGCCCTTGCCTCGACCATGCCGCCATTGCCCATGCCGGAACCGCCATATTCGGAAGCGTCGGTGTTGATGATCTCGCGCCACTTGCCGGCCTTCGGCAGCGGCACACGATAATTGTCGCGCGGCACCGGTGTGAAATTGGAGATGACGGCGACCGGATCACCGCCGGGAGCGCTGCGCACCCAGGCGAAAACCGAATTCTGGCTGTCGTCGACGATCAGCCAGGAAAACCCTTCCGGCTCGCAGTCGCGGCCATGCAGGGCCGGGCGTGAACGATAGAGATAGTTGAGGTCGCGCACCGTCTGCCAGACCCCGCGATGCGGGCGGAAATCGAGCAGGTCCCAATCAAGCGCGCGCGCTTCGCTCCATTCGCGGCGCTGCGCGAATTCCTGGCCCATGAACAGCAGCTTCTTGCCGGGATAACCCCACATGAAGCCGTAATAGGCACGCAAGGTCGCGAATTTCTGCCAGTCGTCGCCGGCCATCTTGCCCAGCAGCGTGCCTTTGCCGTGCACGACCTCGTCATGCGAGAGCGGCAGCACGAAATTCTCCGAGAAGGCGTAGGTCAGGCCGAAGGTCAGCTCGTTGTGGTGATGCTTGCGGAAAATCGGCTCCTTGGAAAAATACTCCAGCGTGTCGTGCATGAAGCCCATGTTCCATTTGAAGCCGAAGCCCAGCCCGCCTTCATGGACAGGCGCCGAGACCTTTGGCCATGAGGTCGATTCCTCGGCGATGGTCATGACGCCCGGATGGTGGCCGTACACCTCCTTGTTCATCTTCTGCAGGAAGCTGACCGCCTCGAGGTTTTCGCGCCCACCCTTCTCATTGGGGATCCATTCGCCGGCCTTGCGCGAATAGTCGAGGTAGAGCATCGAGGCGACCGCGTCGACGCGAAGACCGTCGACATGGTATTTTTCGGCCCAGAACAGCGCGTTGTTGACCAGGAACGACACTACCTCGCGGCGGCCGAAATTGTAGATCGCGGTGTTCCAGTCCGGATGGAAGCCCTTGCGTGGGTCGGCATGCTCGTAGAGCGCGGTGCCGTCGAAATGGACCAGACCGTGCTCGTCGACAGGAAAATGCGCCGGCACCCAGTCGAGGATGACGCCGACGCCGGCACGGTGGGCGCCGTCGACAAAGCGGGCAAAGCCGTCCGGATCGCCGAAGCGGGCCGATGGCGCGTAGAGGCCGGTTGTCTGGTAACCCCAGGAGGGATCATAGGGATGCTCGGAGATCGGCAGGAATTCAATATGGGTGAAACCGGTCTCGATTACATAGGGGATCAGCCGGTCGGCCAGTTCATCCCATGACAGGAAGGAGCCGTCATCGCCAAGCTGCCAGGACCCGGCGTGGACCTCGTAGATCGAGATGGCCTCGCGGCGAGGGTCGGCGTTGCGCCAGAAATTGCGATGCGCCTCGTCACCCCATGCATGCGCCGGCGGCATCGCGGTCACCGAGGCGGTTGCCGGGCGCAGCTCTGATTTGAAGGCGAACGGATCGGCCTTCAGCGGCAACCTCACGCCATCGGGACCGATGATTTCATATTTATAGGGCCGGCCGGCACCGATATCGGGAATGAACAGCTCCCAGATGCCGGTGTCGCGACGGTCGCGCATCGTATGCTGGCGGCCGTCCCAGTCGTTGAAGTCACCGACCACCGAAACGCGCCTGGCATTTGGGGCCCATACAGCGAAATGCACGCCGGACGCGCCTTCGTGCTCGATGACATGCGCGCCGAGCTTGTCGAACAGCCTGAGGTGCGAACCCTCGGCGATGTAGTAATCGTCCATCGGACCGAGTACCGGACCGAACGAATAGGGGTCGGTCAGCCACCAGTCGCCGCCGGCATTGCGGGCGTGGTAGCGCAGCGGCTGGCGCTTCTTGATCGACAGCTTGCCTTCGAAGAAACCGGCCTCGTCGCGCCTGGTCAATTCGCCGACCTCGACGCCGGTCAGGGTGTAGGCCGTAACCGACTCCGCGTGCGGAACGAAGCAGCGTGCGAACAGGCTCTTGCCGGCCTCCTGGACACCGAGAACCGCAAAGGGATTGCCGTGCGTACCGGCGACAATCGCCTCGACATCGCTGGCTGGCGCCAGTCCGTCCGGCCCGCTTGTCGCAGCGGTCGCGCGCGGCTTCCTCATCAGGCGGTCGCCCTCCCCGGGCACCAAGTGTTTGTTTTTGCGGCCATCGTTCGTGGCCTTATGCAATCATATCAGACGGGTACGTTCCAGATTTCTTTCGCATATTGACGGATCGTGCGATCGGAGGAGAACCAGCCGACGCGCGCGACGTTGCGGATGGCGCGCGCGTACCAGTCCGGGCTGTTGCGCCAGACAGCGTCCACCTCGCGCTGACAAGCGGCATAGGCGTCGAAATCCGCCGCGACCATGAACCAGTCGCTGTCATAGACGCCATTGATGAGGTCGCGGTAGCGATTGGGATCATCGGGCGAGAAGACGCCCGATGAAACGGCCGCAACCGCCTGCGCCAGTTCGGGCGATGCCTCGATGACGCCGCGCGGATTGTAGCCATTGTTGCGCCGCTCGGCGACTTCTTCGGTGGTGAGGCCGAAGATGAAGATATTGTCGTCGCCGACATGCTCCTTGATCTCGACATTGGCGCCGTCGAGCGTGCCGATGGTCAGCGCGCCGTTCAGCGCGAACTTCATGTTGCCCGTGCCGGAGGCTTCCATGCCGGCGGTCGAGATCTGCTCGGAAAGATCGGCGGCTGGCATCAGCACCTCGGCCAGGCTGACATTGTAGTTCGGCACGAACACGACCTTCAGCAGGCCGCGCACCGAAGGGTCGCTGTTGATCACCCTGGCGACGTCGTTGGCCAGTTTGATGATCAGCTTGGCGTTATGGTAGCTGGGCGCGGCCTTGCCGCCGAAGAATTTCACGCGTGGCATCCAGTCGCGTTCGGGATGCGAACGGATCTGGTCATAGAGCGCGATCGCTTCGAGGATGTTGAGCAGCTGGCGCTTGTATTCGTGGATACGCTTGACCTGAATGTCGAAGAGCGCCGAAGGGTCGAGCTTGATGCCAAGGCGATCGGCGACCAGATTGGCAAGCCTCACCTTGTTCTGGCGTTTCACCGCGGCGAATTTTTCGCGAAAGGCGGTGTCGTCGGCTAAGGGATCGAGCCCCTTGATCGCTTCGATGTCATCCATGAAGCGGTCGCCGATCGCCTCGCGGGCAAGCGCGGTGAGGCCTGGATTGCACTGGATGAGCCAGCGCCGCGGCGTGATGCCGTTGGTCTTGTTGTTGATGCGATCGGGATAAAGTTTGTGGAGGTCGGCGAAGACCGTCTCCTTCATCAACTCGGTGTGCAGCGCCGACACGCCGTTGATCGAATGCGAGCCGACAAAGGCCAAATTGCCCATGCGCACCCTGCGGTCGCCATTCTCCTGGATAAGCGAGATACGGCTGATCTGCTCGTCCGAGAACTGATCGGTGGCGCGGGCTTCGAGCAGCACCTGCGCGTTGATGGCGTAGACGATCTGCATGTGGCGGGGCAAAAGCCTCTCGAACAGCGGCACGGGCCAGCTTTCCAGTGCCTCTGGCAACAGCGTGTGGTTGGTGTAGCCGAAGGTGCGCTTGGTGACATCCCAGGCGAGATCGAAATCCATGCCATGGACATCCATCAAGAGCCGCATCAGCTCGGGCACGGCGATCGCCGGATGGGTGTCGTTGAGGTGGATCGCCGCCTTGTCGGGCAGAGACTTGAGATCGCCATATTGGCTGAGATGGCGCTGCAGGATGTCCTGCAGCGAAGCGGTGGAGAAGAAGTATTCCTGGCGAAGCCTGAGTTCCTGGCCGGCCATGTGGGAATCGGCTGGATAGAGCACCCGCGACAGTGCATCGGCCTTGTTGCTTTCGGCCAGCGCCCCGATGTGGTCGCCGGCGTTGAACTTGTCGAGCCGGATCGGGTCGATCGGCATGCCGGACCAAAGGCGCAGCGTGTTGACGCGCTTGGCCCGCCAGCCAGCCACGGGCGTGTCATAGGCGACCGCAAGCACATGCTCCCTCGGCTTCCAGACATGGCGTTCGAGGCGGCCGTCCTTCGAGGTGATCGATTCGACCGAACCACCGAAACCGACTTCGAAGGAGCGCTCGCGCCGCTCGAATTCCCAGGGGTTGCCGTGGTCAAGCCAGGTCTCGGGCAACTCGACCTGCCAGCCATCGTGGATTTCCTGGCGGAACATGCCGTTGGCATAGCGGATGCCGTAGCCATGCGCGGGGATGTCGACGGTGGCCATGCTTTCCATGAAGCAGGCGGCGAGCCGGCCAAGGCCGCCATTGCCGAGGGCCGCGTCCGGTTCCAGCGCGGCGATCAGGTCGAGATCGACGCCGAGCGACGACAGCGCCTCACGCATGTTCTCCATCAGGCCGAGGTTGGAAAAGGCGTCGCGCATCAGACGCCCAATCAGGAATTCGAGCGACAGGTAATAAACGCGCTTTTCCTGTTGGTCGTAGGCTTCCTTGGTCGCCTGCATCCAATGGTCGACGACGCGGTCGCGCACGACCTTGATCGTGGCGGTCAGCCAGTCGTACTGGGTCGCGACGGTGGTGTCCTTGCCGACCCGGTACTTCAGGGACATCAAGACTTCTTCAGCAAGCGTCTTGGGATCGGGATTGTCGAGAGCGGGTGCTTCGATCGTCATGGCGGATGTCATATCGCCTCTCGTTCGGTTTGGCCTGATCATACCGGCTTTCACCGTTTCTCCCAGCCCATCCTAGTGCATTGCAACATCTTTTCAATCGATTTAGAGAATCGCCATCATCTACTTACCCTGCGGCAAGTTGGCAGTCAGGCCGCCAATGCCGCCTCCGGGGGTGCTTTTGCCCCGGTCATGAAGGCAACGGCGTCGGACATCGTATATTGCTTGGGGTCGATGACGCACAGTCGACGGCCCAGACGGTGGATGTGGATACGGTCCGCCACCTCGAAGACGTGTGGCATGTTGTGCGAGATGAGCACGATCGGCAGGCCGCGCTTCTTCACGTCGAGGATCAGTTCAAGCACGCGGCGGCTCTCCTTGACGCCGAGCGCCGCCGTCGGCTCGTCCATGATGACCATTTTCGACCCGAAGGCGGCGGCGCGGGCCACAGCCACGCCCTGGCGTTGGCCGCCCGACAGGGTCTCCACCGCCTGGCTGATGTTCTGGATGGTCATCAAGCCTAGTTCGGTGAGCTTGTCGCGGGCACGCTTTTCCATTGCCGGACGGTCCAGCATGCGAAGCCACTGGCCGACGAAGCCGGGTTTGCGGATCTCGCGGCCAAGGAACATATTGTCGGCGATCGAAAGCGCCGGCGACAAGGCCAGGTTCTGGTAGACAGTTTCGATGCCGGCTTCACGGGCTTCCATGGGCGACTTGAAGGAGACGGGTTTGCCTTCAAGCCGGATTTCGCCTTCGTCCGGCACGGCCGCGCCGGAAATCGCCTTGATGAGCGACGACTTGCCGGCGCCGTTGTCGCCGATGACGGCAAGGATTTCGCCGGGGTAAAGGTCGAAATCGGCATTGTCGAGAGCGGTGACGCGGCCATAGCGCTTGACCAGGCCGCGTGCGGTGAGGATGGGTTCCTGGGTCATGCCGAAACCTTTCTGATCCATTGGTCGATGGCGACGGCGCCGATGATCAGCACGCCGGTAAGCAGCACTTTCCATTGCGGATCGGCGCCGAGCATGTTGAGGCCCATCGAGACGACGCCGACGATCATCGCGCCGAACAGCGTGCCGAGGATGGAGCCGCGGCCGCCGAAGAGAGAAATACCGCCGATCACGGTCGCGGTGATCGCCTGCAGATTGTAGTCGGTAACAGCGGCGGACGGCGAGATCGAGCCGTTGCGGCCGATGGAGACCCAGGCCGCGAAAGCGGCGATCAGCCCGGCAAGGGTGTAGACCGTCATCAGCACCTTCTTGGTCTGGATACCCGACAGCTTCGCCGCCTCCTGGTCGTCGCCGACGGCGTAGACATGACGGCCCCATGCGGTGTGGTTGAGCACGTACCAAAGAACCAGCACGAGCACGACCGTGGCGATGACGCCGAGCGTCAGCACGGCCGTGCCAACCTTGAAGCTCAGGGCAAACAGGTGCAGCAGCGGTGCCTGGTTGTCGACGTCGGTGTCGCGGATCGTCTCATTGGCCGAATAGATGAAGTTCGTGGCCATGACGATGTTCCAGGTGCCAAGCGTCACGATGAAGGGCG
This sequence comes from Mesorhizobium sp. B2-4-18, assembly GCF_006441385.1. Classification (NCBI taxonomy): domain Bacteria; kingdom Pseudomonadati; phylum Pseudomonadota; class Alphaproteobacteria; order Hyphomicrobiales; family Phyllobacteriaceae; genus Mesorhizobium; species Mesorhizobium sp. B2-4-18. The sequence goes on from NZ_VFUW01000007.1 coordinate 279,716, forward strand.
GCAGCTTCATATAGGCGACCAGCAGCCCGTTCAGCAGCCCGCAAGCCGCACCGGCGGCAAGCCCGATCGCCACGGCGAGCACGCTCGGCATGCCGTAGCTGACCGCGCAATTGCCCATGATCACGGCCGAAATCACCATGATCACCCCGATCGACAGGTCGATGCCGGCGGTCAGGATGACCAGTGTCTGCGCGGCGCCGAGAATGCCGACGATGGCGATCTGCTGCAGGATCAGTGTCAGCGTGTAGGACGAGAAGAACCGCCCCCCGATCGTGATGCCAAAGATGACGATCGACAGAAGCAGCACGATCAGCGGCACCGCCGCCGGCGTCGAATGCAGAAAATGCTGGATGCGCTTGACGGCTGATTTGTGCTCGTCAAAAGCGGCTACACTTGTATCGCTGGCCGAGAGAACCTTCTCGAATTCCTGAGCTTGAGCCATGTTTCCTCCCCGTAGGGCTTCAGCCACACGCTGACGCCGTCCACGCCTTCCGGTCTGTCGCCGGGATTATTCGCGTTTACAGTGATGCATCGTCCACCCGATGCGACCGGGGATCAAGTCCCCCCGGTCGCATCGGTTCCGTTGCCGGTCAGGCCAGTATCAGCCCCAGCACTTGGCGAGGCCTTCCTTGGTGTCGATGGACTTGACGCCCGTCGCCGGCTTGTCGGTGACGAGGTTGACGCCGGTGTCGAAGAAGTTCTTGCCCTCGGTCGGCTTCGGCTTGGTGCCGTCCTTGGCGAAAGCGGCGATCGCCTCGATGCCAAGTGCGGCCATCTGCAGCGGATATTGCTGCGAGGTGGCGCCGATGACGCCTTCGGCGACCGACTTCACGCCGGGGCAACCGCCGTCGACCGAGACGATCAGCACCTGGCTTTCGAGGCCGACAGCCTTGAGCGCCTGGTAGGCACCGACCGCGGCCGGCTCATTGATGGTGTGGATGACGGTGATGGTGTTGTCCTTCTGCAGAAGGTTTTCCATCGCCTTGCGGCCGCCTTCCTCGTTACCGTTCGTCACATCATGGCCGACGATGCGCGGATCGGTCTCATCGCCGATCTTGTTGGGGTCCTTCACGTCGATGCCGTAGCCCATCATGAAGCCCTGGTCGCGCAGAACGTCCACGGTCGGCTGCGAGGGTGTCAGGTCGAGGAAGCCGATCTTGGCGTCCTTGGCCTTGTCACCGAGCGTGGCGGCGGCCCAGGCGCCGATCAGCTTGCCGGCCTCCAGATTGTCGGTGGCGAAGGTCGCGTCGGCGGCGTCGATCGGATCGAGCGGCGTGTCCAGCGCAATCACCAGCAGGCCCGCATCGCGCGCCTTCTTCACCGTCGGCACGATGCCCTTGGTGTCGGACGCGGTGATCAAAATGCCCTTGGCGCCGTCGGCGATGCAGCTTTCGATCGCCGCCACCTGGCTCTCGCTGTCACCGTCGATCTTGCCCGCATAGGTCTTGAGATCGACACCAAGTTCCTTGGCCTTGGCGGTCGCGCCCTCCTTCATCTTGACGAAGAACGGATTGGTGTCGGTCTTGGTGATCAGGCAGGCGCCGACGCCGGCCGCGGACGCAGACGAAGCGAACGCCATCAGACCCAGCGCGGCCGCCGCGAAAACGGTGGACTTCAACAGTTTTGTATTGGTCACGATTTCCTCCCAGTGGAACATTTTTCGAATGCCGGCCAACCGGCACCCGCACGGCATCCAGCGACTTCTCCCAGCGCGGATGCTCCCTCAAGGAACACCACGCCAGCGCATCTGTCAATAATTAAATCACTCTTATTTATTATTGACACCCTTGCGTCGTTCACTCATTCTGACCCAAAAGCATTGTGGGGAAACGACGGGAGGAACAGGGTGGAGACGGCCACTGCGAGGCATGGTTCGCCCGAAGCGAACGAGAGCCTCATTCACCGCGGCACCAACCAGAGTGGCATGCGCGACCACAACGAGCGCCTGGTGCTTTCGCTGGTGCGCCAGCACGGCAGTCTGGCGAAGTCCGACATTGCCCGGATGACCGGACTTTCGGCGCAGACGGTCTCGGTCATCATGCGCGAACTGGAGGAAGAAAGCCTGCTCGTGCGCCAGGCGCCGTTGCGCGGTAAGATCGGACAGCCCTCAATCCCCATGGCACTCAACCCCGAAGGCGCCTTCTTCATCGGCCTCAAGATCGGCCGCCGCAGCGCCGAACTCGTGCTGATCGATTTCCTCGGACAGGTGCGCGCGATGCTGCAGCATTCCTACCGCTACCCTGCCCCCCACGAGACGGTCGAGTTCGTCACGTCAGGCATGAAGACGATGCGCGGCGAGCTGACGCCGGCACAGGACAAGCGCATCGCCGGACTTGGCATCGCAATGCCGTTCGAGCTCTGGAACTGGGCCGACACCGCCGGCGCGCCGCGCGACGTGATGGACGAATGGCGCCATCGTGACATCAGGACCGACATCCAGGCGCAATGCGATTTTCCGGTCTATCTGCAGAACGATGCCACCTCCGCCTGCGGCGCCGAACTGGTCTTTGGCCAGACGGGCGCGGCGCGGGATTTCGTCTATTTCTATATCGGCGCCTTTGCTGGCGGCGGCATCGTGCTCAACGGCCGGCTGTTTGGCGGGCCGACCGGCAATGCCGGCGCGCTCGGCTCAATGCCTGTGCCGGGGCCGGATGGAAAGCCGACCCAGCTGATCGACGTGGCCTCGATCGCCATGCTCGAAAAAACACTCAACGCGCGTGGCGTCGAGGCCTCTTATCTGTGGACCTCACCCGAGGATTGGGGGGAGATCGGCGCCGCGCTGGACGAGTGGATCGCCAGCGCCTCGCAGGCGCTCGCCTACGCCATCGTGGCAGCGTCCTCGGTCATCGATTTCGAAGCCGCGGTGATCGACGGCTGGATGCCGAAGGCCGTGCGCCAGAGGCTGGTCGAGGCGGTCGTGACGGCAATCGGCGCGATCGACGGCGAAGGGCTGAAACTTCCGGCCGTCCGCGAGGGAAGCGTGGGTATCCATGCCCGGGCGCTCGGCGGCGCCAGCCTGCCGCTTTCCGAACGCTTCCTGATCGGTTCGACGACGATCTCCAGGGGCGCGTGAAATGCTGATCGGGATTCCGGCGCTGCTTGGTCCAGAGCTTCTGGCGACGTTGCGCGCCATGGGCCATGGTGACGAGATTGCCGTGGTCGACGGGAACTATCCGGCACAGGAGCAGGCAAGGCGCCTCATCAGGACCGACGGCCACGCCCTCATGCCCGTACTCGACGCGATACTGACGCTGCTTCCGGTCGACGATGTCGTGCCGGAGGCGCTGTTTCGCGCCTCGGTGAAAGGCGATCCGTCGCTTGCCGACCCCGTCCATCGTGAAATGGAGGCGATCTGCGCCAAACGCGCGCCTGGCCGCAAGGTGGTTGCACTGGCCGGCGCCGACTTCTATGCACGGGTCAAATCGGCGCATGCCATCGTCGCGACAAGCGAGCCGCGGCTTTACGCCAATATCATCATCCGCAAGGGCGTGATCTATCCGCCGGAGACCGAGAAGCCATGATCCTCTGCTGCGGCGAAGCCCTGATCGACATGCTGCCGCGCACCACTACGGAGAATGAGCCGGCTTTTGCCCCCTATGTCGGCGGCGCTGTCTTCAACACAGCGATCGCGCTCGGCCGCTTGGGCGCGCCGGCCGGCTTTTTCTCGGGCCTGTCGTCGGACCTGTTCGGCGGTCAGTTCAGGGACGCGTTGGGGGCGAGCAAGGTCAGTTCCACCTACGCGCACACCTCGCCCCGACCGACGACCCTGGCCTTCGTGCGGCTGAACAATGGCCAGGCGACCTACACCTTCTATGACGAGAACACGGCCGGGCGCATGCTGACCATCGAAGACCTGCCGCAACTCGGCAGCGAGATCGAGGCTATGCTGTTCGGCGCCATCAGCCTGATCTCGGAGCCGGCTGGGTCGGCCTATGAGGAATTCATGCAGCGCGAGCATGAGACCCGCGTGATGATGCTCGATCCCAACATCCGGCCGAACTTCATTCCCGACAAGGCCAAGCACCTCAGGCGCATCCGGGAGATGATGGCGATGGCCGATATCGTCAAACTGTCGGACGAAGACCTCCACTGGTTCGGCGAAGCCGGCTCGCACGAGGATGTCGTGCGCAATTGGCTCGACCGCGGCCCGAAGCTGATCGTCGTCACGCATGGCAGCGAGGGTGCCGTTGGCTACAGCAAACAGCATCGTGTCACCGTCATGCCGGAGACAGTGAAGGTGGTGGACACCGTCGGCGCCGGAGACACGTTCAACGCCGGCATCCTTGCCTCCCTGCATGAGCAAGGCCTGTTGACGAAGGCGGCGATTTCCAGCCTGTCCGAAGACGCCATCCGCAAAGCATTGGCGCTCGGCGCCAAGGCGGCGGCAGTGACAGTCTCACGAGCCGGCGCCAATCCCCCCTGGCGGCACGAGATCGGCTAATCGGCTCTCCAGCGCGATCACTTTATGTTTCCAGGCGCCGGAAAACCTCGATAAGAATGGGCTGAATTGCACCGCCAAGCCCGGATTCCCGGCTTTGTGGGACAATATGCCGGCAAAACGTGGTAACGGGCTGCGACACTTGCACCAAGTCCCCGATCCGCAGCTGGCTTTTTCAGCCGCGCCAAGTCTGGTACCAGCGGGCCGGTTATTGGCAGGTATATTGAGGCCGACATGCAATTCATCGATCTTGGCGCGCAGCGCGAACGAATCCGCGATCGGCTGAAAGCCGCGATCGACCACGTGGTCGAGGATGGCCGCTACATCCTTGGCCCGCAGGTCGCCGAATTCGAGAAGAAGCTCGCCGCCTATGTCGGCGTCAAGCATGTGATTGCTTGCGCCAACGGCACCGACGCACTGCTTTTGCCGCTGTTCGCCGCCGGCATCGGCCCGGGTGACGCGGTGTTCGTGCCGAGCTTCACCTTCGCCGCCACGGCGGAAGTGGTGGCGCTGGCCAAGGCCGAGCCGGTTTTCGTCGATGTCGATCCGACAACCTACAACATCGACATCGCCAGCCTCGAGGCGGCGATCGCGGCCGTCAAGAAGGAAGGTCGACTGAAGCCGAAGGCGATCATCCCTGTCGACCTGTTCGGTCTTGCCGCCGACTATGAGGCGCTCATGACTATTGCCAATCGCGAAGGCTTATTGGTGATCGAGGACGCAGCCCAGTCCATGGGGGGCTCGCTCGAAGGCAGGATGTGCGGCGCGTTCGGCCATGTCGGCTCGACCAGCTTCTATCCGGCCAAGCCGCTCGGCTGCTATGGCGACGGCGGTGCGATGTTCACCAATAATGACGCGCTGGCCGACGCGCTCAGATCCTTCGCCTTCCATGGCAAGGGCGAGACGCAGTACGACAACATTCGCGTCGGCATCAATTCACGGCTCGACACGCTGCAGGCGGCGATCCTGCTTGAGAAGCTCGCCATCCTCGAGGAAGAGATGGTGGCGCGGCAGGTGGTGGCCCAACGCTACGCTGAAGGCCTCGGTGACGTCGTCACCGCAGCCCGCAACCTGGGTGGCAGCCGCTCGGCCTGGGCGCAATACGCGATCGAAACGCCGAAACGCGACGGGCTTAGAGCGCATTTGAGCGAAAAGGACATTCCGTCCGTCATCTACTACGTCAAGCCGCTGCATGAGCAGATCGCCTATCGCGACTACCCGCGCACGCCGACCGGTCTTGCCGTTTCGGAGGACCTGCCGAAACGCATCCTGTGCCTGCCGATGCACCCCTATCTCAGCGAGGCCGACCAGGACCGGATCATCGAAACGATCCGCAATTATATCGGCTCGAACTCGGCGCAGGCCGCGGCCGAATAGGCGTCGGGCACGGGATATCCGACCGACACCTCCTTGGCATAGGGCGACGACGGCGCAGGCCGTGCGCTTCGCCCGTTATTTTGAGAAGGCCGCCGCGTGTCTGGTGATCCCCTCTTCCATTCCCGATCGGGTCATGGAACGGCACTGCACTATGCAGATCCCCGCCGCGAAGACCAAAGTGCCCAGCACCCATGACAACCAGATCCGATGGTCGACCGAGAGTTCGACGACAGCTATCATCAGGTAGCAGCTGGCTATGAAATGGCAGGGGCCGCTCAAACCACCGATCATTCTTATGATCGCCGCCAGGAGCACTCCATATACGATGATGCCCAGCGCTCCCAGTTCGTACCACAAATCGAATACGATATTATGTGCGCTTGGGAGATCCGCCTGGGCATAATATGTGGGACTCACGACGACCCCGGCCGCGTTTCTCATCGTATTGGCGCCATGGCCGAGGATCGGCTGGTCCGCGATGTGGGGCGAAATCATCTGCCATAGATCAAGCCGCGCTGCGAAGGTTCCTGGATAGAAAACCAGCCATCCCGTTGTTTTGAGGTAGGCGAACAGCGGCGCGACGACGAAGGGGGCAATCAGGGCAAGAGACAAATAGACGGAGAACAATCCAACCAAAACGTGTTGGTGGTATTTCGCGGGCATGACAAACATCACCGCCACGAAGACAATCGCCAGATTGACGCCGGTCGATTGGCCGTAGAGCAATGTCAGCACGGCGAAGAGAGCCGCAAGCCCTTTCCAGACCAGCCTCGGCTGGGCAAGAAATATGACGGCAAAAAAAGCTCCGTACACCGTGATCTTGTGGAGGGTGAAAACGTTCTCCACAAAGCGTGGATCTTCGGTCAGAAACGCAAAATACAGTTCCCAGCCCATCACCGACACGACGCCGATCAGCATGCCGGCCAATGACACCCGCGCGAGCCGCTCGCGTTGAGCGCTCGCAAGCGCGAGGACGCCCTGAAACAGCAGGATAGCGGCGATCGAGTAGCCAAACACGTCCCTCGCCGCCGTGAGAGAGCGGCTCGCATCGACCGACCACAGGGCGCTCGAAAGGACAAAGCCTGACAAGAGAGCGAGAACAATTGCGAGGCCTATCGTGCCTCTGCCAAAACGCGCACGCTTCGTCAAAAGGGCGAGAGCGCCCATGAGTGCCCCGACAAGCGCCAAGACCGTTGGGGACATTTCGACGAAGGCGAAAAGGGCGGGAGAGAGGGCGTAGAGGCCCAGCAACATCCTGAAGACTATTTCATCACGATTGCTGGTCCATGCGGGAAAGCCGCCCAAAATGACGGCATGGCATTTCTGAAACAAGGACATTCACTTACCGACTCAGGGGACGTCGGCAAAGGATAAGCCATCGACGAGGGCTTTTCACCTACGTTCGATACGTCCCCCGATTGCAGCCTCGCCGCTGGCGATGAAATGCGGATTGGCGAAGTCCGCGTCATCGGCCTGGTTGCGCTTGCCATAGGTCAAGGGCTTGCCGTCCAGCGTCCGCGTCGTGCCGCCGGCGGCACGCAGCACCGCGTCACCCGCAGCGGTGTCCCATTCCATGGTGCGACCGAACCGCGGATAAACATCCGCCTCGGCATTGGCGAGGAGGCAGAATTTCAGTGACGAACCGACCGAGACGATCTCGGCGGCACCAAGGTCGCGAATATAGGCTTCGGTTTCCGGCGTGTTGTGCGAGCGGCTGGCAACCACGGCCAGCGGCGTCGCGGCCGTTCTCACCGAAATCGGCCGGCGGGAAACGATCTGGTAGTCGCCATCGACTTCGAGGGCTTCCGCCCTGCCCGGTCGCCCGGAAAAAAACCGGCCGCTGCAGGGTGCGAAGACAACGCCGACTTCCGGCACGCCATGGCGGACAAGCGCGATGTTGACGGTGAAGTCGGTGCGCCGGTTGACGAATTCCTTGGTGCCATCAAGCGGATCAATGAGGAAGAAGGCCTCGCCAAGTTCGCCCGGCATGACGCCGGCCGCCGCTTCCTCCTCGGCCACGCAGGGAATATCGGGGAATGCGGCGCGCAGGCCTGCAAGAATGATCTTCTCGCTCTCGCGGTCCGCCTCGGTGACCGGCGAGGCGTCCGACTTGCGGTCGACCGCGCAGCCGGCGTGGAATACGCGCATCACCTCGCGCCCGGCCGCTAGCGCCAGCCGCTCGAAGATTTCAAGCATCGACGTGTCGTCAGATACCGCCGCCATTGTCATATTGGTCTTCGGCAATGTCACGCTCGTTCAGCCAGTGTTCCAGGGCATCTACCATCTCTTCAGCCGATCTGCCGAGCGTCTTCAGATGGATCTCCGGTTTCTCCGGTGCTTCGTAAGGCGAATCGACGCCGGTGAAATTCTTGATCTCGCCATTCAGCGCGCGGGCATAGAGGCCCTTCGGATCACGCCTGGCGCATTCCTCGAAAGGCGTATCGACAAACACCTCGATGAACTCGCCATCGGCCATCAATTCCCTGGCCATCCGCCGCTCGGCGCTGAACGGGGAAATGAAGGAGACAATGACGATCAGCCCGGCGTCGGCCATCAGCTTGGCCACTTCGGCGACGCGGCGAATGTTCTCGACGCGATCGGCATCGGTGAATCCAAGGTCGCGGTTGAGACCGTGGCGGACATTGTCGCCATCGAGAATGTAGGTATGACGCCCAGTAGCGAAAAGCTTCTTCTCGAACAGGTTGGCGATGGTCGACTTGCCGGAGCCCGAAAGCCCCGTGAACCAGAACACGGCGGGCCGCTGGTTTTTCATGTCGGCACGCACGCGCTTGCCGACATCGAGCGATTGCCAATGGATGTTTTCGGCGCGGCGCAGCGAGTGCACGATCATGCCTGCGCCAACCGTGGCGTTGCTGATGCGATCGATCAGGATAAAGGCGCCAGTGGTCCGGTTCTCGCCAAACGGATCGAAGGCAATCGGCGCCCGGGTCGAAATGTTGCAGATACCGACCTCGTTCATTTCAAGCGACTTGGCCGCCTCATGCGCAAAGTCGTTGACGTTGATGCGGTACTTCAAGTCGGTGACGGTGGCGCTGGTCTGGTCGGTCTCGGTGCGCAGGATATAGGAACGGCCCGGCAGCAGGGCGTGCTCGTCGAACCAGACGATGTTGGCGGCGAACTGGTCGGCGACCTGCGGCCGTGCGGACGGCGAAACCAGCATGTTGCCCCTGGAAACCTCGACCTCGTCGTCGAGAACGAGCGTTATGGCCTGGCCGGCCACCGCCTGTTTGAGATCGCCGCCATAGGCGACGATGCGTTTGACATGCGAGGACTTGCCCGACTTGGCGACCACGACCTCGTCGCCTTGCGCAACAATGCCGGACGCGATGGTGCCGGCAAAACCGCGAAAATCGAGATTGGGGCGATTGACGTACTGAACCGGAAAGCGGAACGGCAGCTCGGCCGTGGCTTCGTCGACGGAGACGGTTTCGAGATGCTCGATCAATGTCGGGCCGGAATACCAATGCGTGTTTTCGGAGCGGCCGCTGACATTGTCGCCGTAGCGGGCCGACATCGGGATCGGCGCGATGCTCTGGAAGCCGAGATCGCGTGAGAACTGCCGGTAGTCCTCGACGATCCTGTTGAAGACCGCCTGGTCAAACCCGACGAGATCGATCTTGTTGACCGCCAGCACGATGTGGCGGATGCCGAGCAGCGAGGCGATGATCGAATGGCGCCGCGTCTGGCGCAGCACCCCCTGCCGGGCATCGATCAGCACGATCGCCAGGTCGGCGGTCGAAGCGCCTGTCGCCATGTTGCGGGTATATTGCTCGTGGCCGGGCGTGTCGGCGACGATGAACTTGCGCTTCGGCGTGGCAAAGAAGCGGTAGGCGACGTCGATGGTAATGCCTTGCTCGCGCTCCGCCTCGAGGCCGTCGACCAACAGCGCGAAGTCGACGTCGTCGCCCGTCGTGCCGTGCTTGCGCGAATCGCGTTCGAGCGCGGCGAGCTGGTCCTCGAAAATCTGCTTGGTGTCGGAGAGCAGGCGTCCGATCAACGTCGACTTGCCATCATCCACCGAACCGCAGGTCAGGAAGCGCAGCAGCGACTTCTTCTCCTGCGCGGCCAGATAATCGCGGACGCCGTCCGTTGGAGCGAGGCTCTTTGCCATGATGTGGCGCATGGTCAGAAGTACCCCTCGCGCTTCTTCTTTTCCATCGAACCGGCTTCATCGCGGTCGATCAACCGACCCTGCCGTTCGGAGGTGCGTGCCGTCAGCATCTCGCCAACGATGGCTTCAAGTGTGTCGGCGTCGGATTCGATGGCGCCGGTCAGCGGATAGCAGCCGAGCGTACGGAATCGCACCAACCTGTCCTCCACGACCTCGCCAGGCAGTAGCTTCATGCGATCATCATCCTTGAGGATCAGCATGCCATCGCGTTCGACAACCGGCCGCCGCTTGGCGAAATAGAGCGGCACGATCGGGATATTTTCCTGCAGAATGTACTGCCAGATGTCGAGCTCGGTCCAGTTCGACAGCGGGAAGACGCGGATCGATTCACCCTGCGCGATACGTGTGTTGAAGATCTTCCACATTTCGGGCCGCTGGTTCTTCGGATCCCACACATGCTGGGCGTTGCGGAAAGAGAAGATGCGCTCCTTGGCGCGCGACTTTTCCTCGTCGCGACGGGCGCCGCCAAAGGCAGCGTCGAAGCCGTATTTGTCGAGCGCCTGGCGCAGCGCCACGGTTTTCATCACATGAGTGTGGGTGTTCGAGCCGTGATCGAACGGATTGATGTTGTCGCGCACGCCATCTTCGTTGACATGAACCAGAAGATCGAAACCCAGCTTCTGCGCCATCTGATCGCGAAATGCGATCATCTCGCGAAATTTCCAGGTGGTGTCGACGTGAAGAAACGGGAATGGCGGCTTGGCCGGATAGAACGCCTTCATCGCCAGATGCATCAGCACCGACGAATCCTTGCCGACGGAATAGAGCATGACCGGCTTGGTGAAGGCTGCCGCGACCTCGCGGAATATGTGAATGGACTCGGCTTCAAGCCGCTGCAGATGCGTAATCGCTGGTACCATGGACCGTGAGCGTTCTCTCATGCCTTGCAATAGAAGATCCTGCGTCAAATCATCGAGCCTTTTGCGCCCGGTTCAAAGCTTCGCTTCTGCACAAGTGTTTCGTGCGGGCGTTCTAGCAGATCGTCGCGGCCCAGAACAATGCAAGACGAGCCCGACAGCCATCCGTTCGGGAATGAATTTTCCACGATTGCGCCAAAACCCGGAAATTTCTGCTTGGAGAGCTTCCAGCCGGGAAAAGGCTGGAAAAATATTGCCTGCGAGATCGCTGGGGATGCTGCAGGGTCAACCGGTGCCGACCGCAGGTTTCGATCAGGGCGCACTATCGAAACAGCGGCACAGCCGCTATACGCTTTTTGAGAGAGGGCAAGATGCATTATGAATGGCCAATTTCGAGGTGAGCATGTTGGGTTTCACCGAACACGATGTGCCGCATAAATTTTCTCGAGAATAGCGGGTCCGAAAATTGAACCGGCTTTCATTCATAAGACAGCAAATCACGCCTTCGCGGATCAATGTCTACTTCTCCATTCTCTGCTTCTTTTCTCCCCCGGTCCTGGGATCGGCGGTCAGCTTCGTGTTCAATGGCGGCGGACTATGGTCCGTCCTGTTAATCGTCTTGAAGAGAAGGCACTTCAATGTCGACCGGGCGATGATGGCGCTAACGATCGCGATCTACGCCTATTGCGCAAGCAATGTCCTGGCGTCCATCGTCAACCACGCGATCGTCAAGGACGCACGGCATCTTGTCCCGCTGATCACCTTTCTGTTTTTTCCCATTTCCTATTCGACCTGGAGCACTACGCAAAAAACAACGCTCGTCCGCATCATTGTGTTGGCCAGCATGGCGGCTTGTTTCGGAGCGCTGCTGCTGGCGGTTTATCAGCAATATCGACTTGGTATGCGCGCTGAGGGCGGGGCGGGGAATGCGATCGTTTTTGCTGAGGTCCTCTGCCTTGCGGTGGTGATCTGCGTGGCCGCTGCCGTATCCGGTATAGAGAAATACAGGATCGCCCTCGCCTGCGCCGCACTCGGCGGAACGATCGCCATCATCTACTCCGGTACGCGCATCGTCTGGCTGGCACTGCTGATTGCGGGTGTCGCCGTTCTGTTGATCAACCAGCAGAAGCTAAGAGGGAGAGATGCCGTTCGCGTGCTTTTGCTGCTGGCCGCGATTGCGGTCGCTATCGCGTTTTTCGGGTTCCAGACGATAGCGGGGCGCGTCGCATTTCTGCACTCCGACTGGGATGCGCTGGCGGCCCATGGTGACCACACGACTGCTTTGGGACTACGCGTCGCGCTTTGGGATATCGGCCTGAAGGCATTTCATGAGATGCCATTGTTTGGACATGGGGTGGGTGCCACCCGGCTCTTGATCAAGCAGGGCTTTCAGGATCAGTTCGGGATGGATGCAGGTTTCAGTCATTTCCACAACGGCTTCCTGACCGCCTTGGTACAAGCGGGAATCTTGGGTGCGGTGACGCTGGCGGCGATCTTTGTGGCTGCCGTTAGAAATGCAGCCCTGGCCCTTCGCGACAGCACCGATCCGATCGAACGGTTCGGCGCCACCATGATCGTCGCCGTCGTGATCACCTACCTGACTGCCGGCATGACGGGCATTCTGATCGGCCATGACATTCTGGACTCGGTCTTTATGGTCTTCCTGGTGTCGGGAACATATCTTGCCTGCGGGCGCCAGGCCGTGTTGGTGGAAAGGCAAGCCCTTCCACCAGTGGTGGGAGCCCAGGCGATGTCACCACCGAAAAGCCAAGCCGTTCCACTGGTGACGGAAGCCATTCCATCAGACCTGGCGCCTCCGCCAGCCGCCCGATAGCCGGTCCGGGCAAGACAATGAAAGTCCTGGTTACGGGCGCGACGGGTTTCATCGGCCGCCAGGTGGTCCATCGGCTTCGTGAGGCCGGCGTCGAACTTCGCCTTGCCTCCCGCCAGCCGGATAGACTTGATGCCGGGCCCGACGCGATGCAGATGCCGGGGTACGATGCACCTGCCGAGGCTTTCCTGGCGCTGACCAGGGATGTTACGGATGTCGTCCATTGCGCGGGTCTGAACAATGATCAGGGCAATGCCACCGAAGCTGATTTTCGAGCAGCCAATGCGCAATTGAGCGCACGCCTGGCGCATGCCGCCGCCACGCAGGCAAGCGGACGGTTCATTCATCTTTCCTCGATCCGGGCCGTGATCGGCGCGCGTGCCAGCGCAACCATCGACGAAAACACGATCCCCGACCCACAAGACGCCTACGGGCGCTCGAAACGTGAAGCAGAAATCGCCGTGTTGGGCGCCTATGCCTCGCATGGCCGTGCCGACGCGGCCATATTGCGGCTGCCGCCAGTCTACGGGATCGGCATGAAAGGAAACCTGGCGACGCTGATGCGGCTCGCCGATACGGCTCTGCCGATGCCAACGGGCGCATTGACGGCGAACCGTTCGCTGCTGTCATCGCAATCCGCGGCACGGGCGGTGTGGCATCTGCTTTGCCATTCCCAGCCACTTCGTCCGATCTATCTCGCCAGCGACGAGCCGCCGGTGTCCGTCGCTGCCGTCATCGGTGCCTTTCGCCGCGGCTTGCGGAGGCCGACGCGCCTGATGACCGTGCCGGCTGGACCAATGCGGACAGCCGCCACACTGCTTGGCAAGCGGATGTTCTGGGACAGCCTGACGGCGACGCAAATATGCGACCCGTCGCTGCTTGTCTCGGAAGGCTGGGCGCCGGAAACCAGCACGCTGGAGCGGCTGACCGAGATAGCGCGCCTCCGAAACCCTCGACGTCCTGTTTGATCCCGGCTCAAAGACAGGTTTCCGCTTCAGGAGCGGGGCTGCTCAGCCGCGATAAAGTGTTCCAAACAGGATCCGAAGGTCGAGCCAGAACGACGCGGTCCTGAGATAGGTGGCATCGGTTTCGGCCAGAAGTTGCGGGTTCGACATGTCGATGCCCCTGATCTGGGCCAAGCCTGTCATCCCGGGCAAAGCCTGCAAAACGCCCAGCCGCCTGCGGCATTCGATCAGTTCCGTCTGGGTCGGCAGGCAAGGACGCGGCCCGACCAGGCTCATTTCGCCGCGCAGGACATTCCACAGCTGCGGCAACTCGTCGAGCTTGAATTTCCGCAAGCCCCTTCCAACCGATGTCACGGCGCTCACCGGGGTCTCATGCGAGGGCAAGGATGGCGTTCCCTGGTACATCGTCCGCAACTTGTGGCAGCGAAAAAGCACACCTTCGCGGCCAATCCGCGTTTGTGAAAAAATCACCGGACCGGGCGAGGATACCCGGACGGCGACAATGGCCAGCAATAGAATGGGAGAGGTTGCCACCAGCAGCACAGCCGCACCGGCGAGATCGAAGATTGTCTTGGCTGTCTTCATGTGGCCGATAGGGCTCCCTGCCAGGGCTCTACGCGATAACCGCCAGCGATGCCCGTCAATCCGGCCGGCGTAGCACGAGGTCGCCTTCCCAACCAAGCGCGCCGCGCGGTCCGCGATTTCAGATACGACCCAGGACAAAGGCGAGATAGAGCCCAAGGGTGCCGGCGAAAGTCTGTCGATAGACGCCGCTTTTGCGCAGGGCGCCCAGGCGTTGGAAAAGGGAACCTCGCCGACCGTTCGCGAACAGGTCGAGGCACGCCACCGCATCCTTCGTAAGGAGATCGCGATTGACGGCAAGGCCGGCAAGATTGAGATCGGTCCAGTCCGCGAACTGGCCCTTGAACAGGCGACCCAGCCGGGAGATCCGCGCCTGCCACGATGCATTGGCGCCGACCAGATTTGCCGCATGCTGGCGGTAGCGTACCAATGGCCGCGGATCGTAGCGGACGACCCCGCCGGCACCGGTGACGATCAGATAGGCCCACCAATCGTGACTGACGAAACCGGTGCGCGCGGAGGCCTTGGCCAGCAGATCGCGCGCCGCGCGGTTGAGCAGCATGGTGTTGCCGCCGGCGATACTCTGCACCAGCGCATTGCGGAACGACGGCGGACGGCTAAACAGCGGCGAATGGCCGACCAGGCGTCCGGTTTCGGTCATGGTCGCGGTTCGCGAGCAGAACATCAGCGGAATGTCAGCATCAAACGCCTGCATCCAGCCAAGGGCGCTTTCAAGCCGGTCGGGCTCCCAGACATCGTCCTGATCGCAGAAGGCGTAACAATCCGCGTCGATGCTCGGGTCCAGGATCATCGACCGGAAATTGGCGGCAAAGCCTTGCCGTGGCCCCTCCACCAGATTTATCCGACCTTTTGTCCAGCGGGGCTTCCAGGCTTCGACGACGGCAATCGTGCCATCGACGGAGCCGTCGTCGGATATCCAAAGGTCGATCAGAGGATGGGTCTGCGCGAGCAGCGACTGCACCTGCTCGTCGATAAAGGCGGCGCCATCCTTCGTGCCCATCAGGACCGCAATGCGCAGATCTGTCTTATCCACCGATGTCAAACGCCTTGCCGCCGCTGCGCACTTTTCCTGGAATTGCTCATCCTTGCCTTTACGCAATTCCGGACGGAAAACCGCTGCGCACTTTTCCTGGAATTGCTCATCCTTGCCTTCACGCAATTCCGGACGGAAAACCGCTGCGCACTTTTCCTGGAATTGCTTTAGCTCGCCTGCCCGGCCGTTTTCGGGACCGCGCCCTGCCGCGCGTTCGCCCTTGTCTTCGTCGCGCGGTCGAGATCGGCCAGGATGGTGAGCGAGGCTGCCTTGTCCTGGGCCTTCATGGATTGCTGCAGCGCCGCAAGTGCTGCCTGGACATCCGACCACAGTGCGACATCGGTGCTCAGGCCGAAGATCTTGGCAATGCTGAGCTCGACCAGTTCCTCGTCCTCGCCGTGCAGCGTCTCGTGGAGCTTTTCGCCTGGGCGAATGCCCGTGAAGCGGATTGGAATATCCGTATAGGGGCTTTTTCCGGCCATGCGGATCATCGTCTCGGCCACTTCGACGATCGGCACGGGCTTGCCCATGTCGAGCATGTAGACGGCGTAGTCCTGGCCGGCCGGCCGCGAGGCGGCATCGGCCGCCGACATGATGACGAGATCGACGGCCTCGGCGACGGTCATGAAATAGCGCGTCATGCGCCGGTCGGTTATGGTGACCGGCCCGCCGGCCTCGATCTGCGCCTGGAATATGGTCGCCACCGAGCCATTGCTGCCGAAGACATTGCCGAAGCGCACCGCGATGAACTTGGTGGCCGCGCGGCGGCCGCCCGGTTCGCCGGCCGGTGTCCCGTGCAGCGCGCTGACGATCTGTTCGGCGGTCCGCTTGGTCATGCCGAGCACGGATGTCGGATCGACGGCCTTGTCGCTCGAGACCATGACGAATTGCGCCACGCCGCATTTGGCGGCGACCTCGGCGCAGACAAGCGTGCCGAAGACATTGGTCTGGATGGCGGATTCCCAATTCTCCTCCAGCAGCGGAACATGCTTCAAGGCCGCGGCATGGAAGATGATGTCGGGTTTGAACTCCGTGACGACGCGCGTCATCTGGCGCCGGTCCGCGACATCGACGATGCGGACCTTGAGGCGCTCATGGTGCTTCTCGTCGACATACTGGCTCAACTGGAAGATGCCGAATTCGGAATTGTCGGCGACCAGCACGGCCTCGGCTCCAAGCTCCAGCGACCGCTTGACCAGCGTTCGCCCGATGGAGCCGGCGCCCCCCGTGACCAGGACGCGCTTGCCGCCGACGAAGGCGCCGATGCGCTCGATGTCGGATGGCACAGTCGGGCGTCGCAGGATCGTTTCCATCTCGACGGCGTCGAGAACGAGCTTTCCCTCCTGGCCGACCTGCGAAAGCCCCGCGAACTGCACGACCGCTATGTCGCCGTGACGCGCGACGCGGACCAGCTCCGAATATTCCTCGATCTCATGCTCGGCGCCGCTGCCGAAGATCAGCAGATCGAGGCTTTTGGTGCCGCTCGCATAATCCTCCAGGACATCGATCAGGCGCGGCCGGGTCGCCACCACCGGGACCCCTTGAATGCGCGTGCCGAGCGGTGCGCCATGCTCGGTGGCCATGATGCCCGCTATTGTATGGTCGGGGGGGTGCGCCGTGCGCGTGAAACGAATGATCAGGTCAGCCTCGCCGAGCCGCCCGACGAACAGGGCCTGCTTGGTGCGCGCCGTGTCGGCCTTGCCGCTGAGGACACCCCAGCTCGCGCCGTCACGCAGGAAGCGGTAGAACAGCCGGGGCGCCGAGATGATGGTGAAGGAGACGAGCAGGAAGACGATGAACTGGCGCTCGTTGAGCCCCGCGACAGGCTGAAAGGAACGCACGACCAGCGAAACGGCGTAGAGCACGAATGTCAGTATCGCGCAGCTCTTCAGGATGTTGAAGAAATCAGGCGTCGAGGCGAAGCGCCAGACCGTGGTGTAGAGGCCGCAATATCTGAACAGAAGATGGCTGATGAGCACGATGCCGGCCCAGGTGACAAGGCCCTCCGTGGAGAGCGCCCCGAACGAAAGATCCGACCGCGACAGGACAAGGCTGAGCGCCACGGCGACCAGGACCATGACCACATCCTGGACCATGATGAAGGCGCGCCGAATCTGTGGCCTAAGCCCGAACACAGCTTCCAGGGAAGTATTCATTAGGCAGTACTAAACTCCAGGCTGTCGGAGTGACTGCCAGCAAAGTGTGTGAGCACGAGAATCATTCGCGACCATCACACTTCCAGCAGCATCTCCGGCCCCCGCCGTGCTGTATCGCATACTGCGGGCCGCGAGGCATAGCCAGATGTTTTTTTGGGGGCTGCGCGGTCGGAGCGCTAGACCTGATCAAGGAGTAGGTGCTCCCTGATCTAAGAACTGCGTGCGTTCAACCAAAACTCCATTTGCATCGGTGTCGACATAGATGAAATGGCCGAACTCCGTTGGCCCGTTTGTCGCAAGCTTGTCCGCGGCTAGGTTGTTCCAGTGAGAGATAGAACCAGAAGAGGTTTTGAAATATGCGGAGGACGAATAATCGGCTGCCTTTAAATACCAGTCGAGGTGCGCGGCTTCAAAAGGATAGTAGACACGCCTTGCCGTCTTCATTCTGTTAAACGGCTCGCCAGCTCTGTGCAGCGCAAAAGTGGTATCAATTGGGGCTTCAATACTGGCAATTCGGCCATGCGAAGTCTCCACCCATTCAGGCTTGCGATGCCAAAACTGCTCAATGTGGCGATTCATCACATCTTGAAACAGTGGGTAATCGTGTGGAATATCGCGGATGCGAATCATCGGCCCAACGCATTGCACTGAGGTATAGCGATCAAGGAGCTCGTCATAGACGTCGAGCGCTTCGGCATTCGCGACAGAAAGATCGATGTCGCAGTCTGTTACAACATATCTGGTTGGCTGGGCCCATGATGAAAAATAGTCTTTAATCGTTTCATCAACGTCATTGAGGTCATCTTGGTTAAAAATTCTTTCTCTCTTATATATTATGCACCCCTCGGATTTTAAATCATCCAGAATGTGAAGTGTTTCAGGGTCATCGGATCCGTTGTCATGTATGATTACTTCGACACTTCTTTTCATTTTCCTATATGAATTAATCGCAGTTCTCAAGAATTTGCCGCGATTGTAAGAGATTACGAAAATCGGCAAAGGGTTTTTCCTGCATGATGACAAAGTCTGATAAGAGCGCTGGCCAAGGTCATGCGAAAGCTCGCCTATTCGGCTGTTAGGAAAATTCGAAATCATAGCCGCCCGATCGATCTGCATGTCATGCAAAGTGGCACGAGCCACCAATTCATTAACGTCTATGTCGATTGCTGGTTCATACGGTTGATTCTGAGGCTGATTGGCCAGCGAGAACCAATCCCGAAATTTGAATCCGCTCCTGACGACGCGATCCGAAAGCTTGATCCAAAGATTGGGGATGCCAAATGCCTCGGCGAATATTAACCCGTGTAGGCTTGAGCTTACTATGGCGTCGCATGACTGCAGGGTGCGAAAAAACTCGGCGGGTGAGCCGTGGACATTAACGTCAACCACCCCCTCTTCGCGAAGAAGGCGCTGAAAAAGAGGATGTTGGCGATCCACGTAGTGGGGAATAAGCCCCATACGGAACCTTTGCTCAGAGTCTAGCCGGGGAAGGAAATCGGGTACGAGAAAACCCGGATCACCGAGTGGGATGTCAGGGACATCGACGCCCGCCGATTTAAACTTCTGATGGGTCAGCTTGCCTCGTAATGCATACACATTTGAGGCAAGGATTTGCGACACTTGCTGATCCGGGTCCATGAGGCCGGTCCCCCACAAGATCGTCCTAGAGTTGGCGCTACCTGCGATACTGCCGATTGAAAAAAGCCTCGCCTGATTGGAGTCAGTGGAAAATATTGTACGTTGACGCGAGACATGCTCAATCACGTCCGGGCTCACCACGTCACCGATGTTTCCAATCCTTGAAAAATGCCACTCTCGAATTGGGACATCGGATGGCGTCGGCTTGACGCCCACTGATCCTCTTCTCACGGTCTTAAGCAGGAAACGATGGATACGGCTTTTGTAATTCGGTTTCATTACGGTCCAAGTGATCAACGGTTTGACTGGCGGTTTGCGTATTTTCGCTCTGTAGTGCTTCCACGTATACTCTCACAGACCGTCAAAGAATTCGAGATCGCCATCTGGTGCAACCCCTGGCACCAAGACATGTTTCTCGCCCTTTCTGATAAAATCAGAGTTTTCGGCGTACGCCCCGAAGTTGACGGCTTCATTCGTACAGAGGATGTTGAGCGAGCGGCCGAATACCATATTGATTTTACTTACTGGCGAGATGTTGTTGGCCTTCCTCCCTATCGAATACAGGTTGGACTTGACAGCGACGACCTCATTAGACAAGACTACCTGGACAGAATACATCATGAGATATCAAAGAACCGATCAAGCTCCCTCCATATCTGTTTCCAGCCTATGATATTTAATCTCGAAAACCTGACGCAATACGACCTGAAAGCCGATTATGGCCCAGAAGCCGGGTCCCCATTCTTCGCAATCGTGCAAAATGAGGGGGCCGGTTATATATTCTCCTACGAGCAGTCTCATTTGAAATTGCCAAAATTCTTCGCCAATTCGGTTAAAGTGGAACCAGGCTACTGCTGGTTCACAATTCATGACTCGAACGCATCGACCAGGCTGCCATCCACAAGCTCACCGATCCTCAACCCTTGAGGTAACCGTTGATAGGTAGGGCTGTGCGCCGAAGTCGACACGCCCTACCGCAAGCGATCCGATTTCAGGCGCCACCCTTACCATCACCGCATCCACAATCCTATGCATCACGATGCGCTCGGAATCTCGTGTTCCGCTAACGCCGCTGCTGAGGAAATAGACACCTGGAAGCATCGAGCAAGAAAACTCCCAACGAACAGAGATCGATTGCCCAGAGGACACAGACTTCGTTCTTTGATCCGGAGAGCGAATGGTTTGAGCCCCACCGAGCCCGTAACCCTCAGTGGTTCGAATCCAAATTCCAAACCCAACATCCCGGGCGCTGGCTATGAAATCGACTTGGTATTCAAAGACATAACGACGCCCAAGACGGAGGACGTTCACAGGTTTACCGCTGAGCGTCAATACGCGCATGCTATGAATGCGTGCCCCACGAACTTCGTGAGACTCAATCGATTGAGACTGCATGCCGTCATCGAGATAATCGCCGATGTCCGTGAATGCCCCGGGGAATTCTTCCAAATGTTCCGCCCAGAGGGAGCTGTCACTTGGATTACTAACTGCTTGCTGGCGTACCTGGGCCTTCGCCACCGAAGGCTCATCTGGAGATGACCCCTTAATGGAGAGGATATTCGATCGGATCTCCGCGGCGCCATCAGCACTCGCATTTACCAGCCGCTGATACTGGCCGGTCACAGCCTTCGGCTTACCCTCAAGAATCTTTTCGCCGCCATCAAGAAGGATTGCCCGCGTGCATAGCTGCACAATGGTTTGCGCACCATGACTGACAAAAAGGATGGTGCCGCCTTTGTCCTTGATATCCTCAATGCGGGCGAAACATTTGCGCTGAAAGGCTTCATCCCCCACCGATAGCGCTTCGTCCACTATCAGAATATCGGGATCGACATTGATAGCGGTGGCGAAAGCCAACCGCACGTACATGCCTGACGAATAAGTCTTCACCGGCTGGTCCATAAACGGGCCGATATCCGCGAAACGGGCTATCTCATCGAAACGCCACTCCATTTCCTTGCGGGGCACACCAAGGATCGAGGCATTGAGGAAGACGTTTTCGCGGCCTGTGAACTCGGGGTTGAACCCGGCACCAAGCTCCAGGAGCGCGGCGATGCGGCCGTTGACTTCGACCGAGCCGCTGGTTGGCTGCAGCGTACCGCAGATGATTTGCAGCAGCGTCGACTTGCCGGAGCCATTGCGGCCGATGATACCGACAGTTTCGCCACGACCAACTTCGAAAGACACTCGCGACAGAGCTGCGAAGTCGCGAAAATAGCGACGCGGTGGACGGCCGATCAGCCGCTCCAGCCGCGGCACCACCATCTGCTTGAAGCGATCTTCAGGCCGTTCGAACATGACATAATGTTTGGATATGTCGTGCACGCGAATAGCGATGTCGGAAGCACCGGGCTTATCAGAGGACATCGGCAAATCCCCGCCGTGTCTTTTGGAAAAATTGATAGCCGAGAAATGCGATCGCAATCGCCACGAGCGAATAGTAGCAAAGCGCCAGCCAATTCGGTTGCACACCAAAAAGAACTACGTCGCGGAAACTTTCGACGGGAATAGCGAGCGGGTTTAGTGAAAGCCATGGCTGGAGCCATACGGGCAGCGAGGTTCTCTGGAAGAAAACCGGCGAAAGGAACATGGTCGCCGTCACCAGAGGTGCTACGATCTGGCTCATGTCACGAAAATACACGCCGATTGATGCCAATATCCAGGCTATGCCGAGCACCATGATGATCAGAGGCGCGAAAACCAATGGTGCCAGAACCACCGTAAGCGGAACCTGGCCAAAAACGATGAAGGCGAAGACCAATAGCACGAGCAAACTGACTGCCGCATGGAACAACGCCGCGCCGGCAGAAACCAAGGGTAGGATCTGAATCGGAAACACGATCTTTTTGACGTAGTTGGCATTGGCAACGATCAGACCGGGCGCCAGCGAAACCACCTCCGCGAAAAATTGGAAAACGATCAATCCGCAGAATAGAACGACCGCATACTCCCCCGTTGAATCTGTGCCGCTTTGCTGACCGGGGATAGTCCAGCGCGACTTCATCACCACACCAAACACGAATGTATAGACAGCGAGCATGAACAGGGGATTGAGCAGGGACCATAACAGCCCCAGGGCGGAGCCGCGGTAGCGCCCGGTAACTTCTCGGCGGACGAGGGAAAAAACGATATCTGCATTTGGCATGTTGTGCGCGACCGCCACTACGGCAACTCTACTTTGCGGGAACGTGAGATTCGGAGATCTCGGCACGAGCGCATCGAGCCAGAACCAACCGATCAGCAAGTCCTCGGGGGCCGCCCTTGGCTAAATTAACGATGAATTCATACCCCTCGGTGTCGAATGAAATCTGCTCGGAGCAGTAAATCAAATTAAGTGACCGAAGGTCGTTCATAATTAAAGAAAATGACGACGGTGTGAACCGCCAATTATGGACATCAAAATATTGCGGCTCCCTCTGAACCCTTTCATATAGTTCTTCAGCTTGCTGGAAAGTATGCAAGAATTCCAAGTTTCCATTGGCCCCATGATGCCATGACGGCTTGCCGTCTAGAAACGCAGCGAGGGATACGTGGTCGAAGATGGTTCCTGGAGTATGGCGCTTGCGCTTCTCGAGAAAGGCTTGAAGGACATCTCCTGTCGTCGTTACACCTCGGAAAATATCGAAACAATACCGGCAATCGGGTATAGCCAACGAAAGCACTCCACCCGGCTTCAACATAGACTCGCATTGCTGCACAAAACTGACCAAGTCCGTCGTATGCTCAATGACATGTGATGCGAGAACAAAATCGTAATAATCTCGTCGGCCTGTCAGGCCATCGAGTGGCTCACCTTGCCAAACGAAATCGACCTCCTCAATTAGTTTTGTGTCGACACCCATGCCTTTGTATTTTCGGCGCAGCTCATCGGCAGGCGCATGGTCCAGGGTCTCGACACGATATCCCTGCGCTTTTGGAAGCAGTGGATTGTACCCTGGACCTATTTCCAGGCCTATACCGCTGGGGTCGATGTGCCACAGCAATTTCTGCCGCCTATCCAATTGTTGGCTCGCTCTTTCCTTCTTTGCACTTCTCAAATTCACAGCGGCCTCAACATCCTGACCCGCTTTAAGGTCGGAAGAAACTCTCCCTGTTTGAGACGAGACCAAATTATAAGCGCTGAAGCTGAGATTTCCCGGCGACGATCGGTTCTCCGATAAGAAACGTTCTATTGAGTCGACCCATTTTCCTGCGTGCGCCGCCAGTACCCGCGAATGCCACACTTCATTCGAGCAATCGAGCGCAATGCGACTGCGCATCTCAGCATCCTGGGCCATCTGCTCCAGGGCACGTGTCCAGTCGTCGTAATTTGTACCGATCAGAAGACCGTTGCCTTCATGGCGCACCGTATCTCTGTATGCTGGCACATCACTATATATGGCAGGAATACCAAGTGCACTGTAGTCTAGAAATTTTATGTCAGATTTGGAGTCGTTAAATCGACTTCTGCTTAAAGGGGCGATTGCAAAGTCCCAGTCTATCTTATTTTGCATCCATTCTACAAATTTCGGATACTCGACACTTTCGTGTGGAACGCTTGACAGACGAACAGGGAGATTCCCGAACACAGAAAGAACATCTGAAGGATCGGCAACACCCACGACTTCGAATTCAATGTCAGAGATTGACGATATCAATCTACGAACTGGCTGTATGACGCCTAAGAGATCTTCCAGATGGGTAAAAGTGCCCATGTATCCAAAGCGAAGCTTCTCTGGTTTGGACGGGAGTGCATTCCGTCTAGGGCGTCTGAATAACGTATCGTCTATTTGGTTAGGCAGAATAGCAACGTTGCCGTTCAGCTTAGCGATACGCTTTGCCAGGTTAGGAGTCGAAGTGATAACGCCGACTGCTCTTTGAATAAAGCGCCGGCATATCGTCCGTTGCAGCGCCCCTGGCCAAGATGCACGCCCCGGCTCATCATTTAGATCAAGAAGATTGTCATCTAGAGCGTAAACAAGAGAGATTCCTCTATATTCGAGCTCAGAGAATAGAGCGTTTTGCACATCCGCTTGACCCTCACCGCCCAAATCTTGACGCCATAAGCGGTCCACAATGACAACGTCGATTGCTTCACCGGGCAACTCCACGCCGGACGACAGTTCGATCCTCTGAGCGTTTGAAGGGTGTCCAAGCGGCCTTAGCAGCCGGATATAGCTGGTCCCAAAAGGTGTCCGACCATCTCCACTTTCAAACAGCACATGAACCTTGAGCTTTTTTGACAACATCCTACATTCCCAAAATCACTGGCTCAGGTCGCTTTCAGGAAACAGAGCGTCCAGGATTCGAACGGCTGCTCCTTCCGAATAGTACCCTGCGGCAGTTTCAACGCCTCCCAACTGTATTTTCCTAAGCAACTCGTTGTCGCTAACAAGCTCCACAAGCGCCTCGTAGCAGGCATTTTCATCCGTGGTATCCACGATCAATCCATTCCTGTGGTCGGTGACTATCTCTCCCAGGCCTCCATTTGCCGGACCTACCACGGCGGTGGCGCAACCCATCGCCTCCAGCGCAGTCAGGCCCATCGCTTGGTAAACCGAAAAATCTGCAAAGATGTCTACAGACGCGAGAAGTGCCGACATTTCGTCAGGATTTAGGTGGCCTCTTATCACGGCATTCGGAAGCGGAACGAATCGCCTCACGAGCGGATCTTCTGGGGAGCAGCCAAAGACATGGACTTCTACACGCTTCGGCTCACTCCGACAGATGCGCTCTAACACAGAAGCGGTTAGTTCGGGCGCCCGACGGGGAGTTGACGGACGTATCATGGCGGCGATTCGTGTGACACCGGTGTCGCCTCGGGCGCTCGGGAAAAAGCGGTCGCAATCGTAACTCGGTCCGACAATTGAAGGATCAATGCCGGTATACCGTTTTAACTCCCTGGCGTTCCAAGCGGTTTTGGTGAATAACTTCATGTTTGGTATCGCTGTGTAGCTGCTCAATGCTTGCGCGTGCAATGGGTCCGATTCATCGAAGAAATAGGGTTCGAAATCTTGTACGTAATAACCAAAGCATTGCCGTTCGCCTAACCCTAGCCCCCTAAACCATTCTACTGTAAAAAATACAGTTGCTATTACTGCGTCAAAACTGTTCTTTACTTTTGACAGCGACTGAGGGTTTTCCAGATAGATTATCGGAACCTCCACATTGGGGTAGCTAAGCTCGAACGCATCTTTATGCATTTTCAAGTTTGCAATCGTCACATCGACACCCGCCCGCATCATGCATTGCGCCTCTGTGAGCACAACATTGGCGCCGCCGCCAGAATCGCGTACCGGCAGCAAGAACAAGACACGACGCCCCTCATGGCGATCACGAATTTGATCTCGGTTCAGGATGCGTTCCGGGCCCACTGATATTCTGGCCCGCATTGCCGCGAGACCAGGATTTTCTTTAGTAGCATCTAGAGACAACAAAATCCGGCTGTCGTGTTTTTCACGCAGCATCTGATCGGAGCGCTCCACAAGCTTGCGCCGCCGTTCATTGGAGTAGCTTTTGGATTGCGCATGGTAAACATACGTGTCCTCAGCCACAGCAAGAAGCCATCCGGCTCCAGAAGCGCGCAAACAGTAGTCGTTTTCCTCTCCATAGCCCTCGCCAAACGCCGCCTCATCAAAGTAACCTATGTCTTCGATCAGGGAGCGCCGGAGAAGAATACAAAAACCATTGAGAAACCCGACTTTGGGATAGGCACGGGGGGAACACTCCGCAACGCACATGGCCATGCTATTCACATCCAAACCCTCTGGAAGCGAATTCAGCGCCCAGTCACCGCCTTCCGTCGTCAAGGGCACAGATTGCCATGATGCAGTATTACTCAGAGGGCCAACGATTCCAATCTTGTCGTCGGACTGAGCACATTCGACTAAGCGGTCAAGCCAAAATGGGGTAACGATAGTGTCGCTGTTTAAGAGGACAGTAAAATCGGCGCTGGACGCCTTCAGACCAACGTTTGCTGCACGTGTATAGCCCAACGCGATTTCATGCCTCAACAGTTGACCAGGCTGTCCAATCATAAACTCTCTCAGATATGACGCAGTTATCTCGTCACTGCCATCATCCACAATAATCAAATTGTAAGGAGGCATTGTACGTGCTGTCACGGATTCCAGACATCTACGAACGTCTTCCAAAGCGTTATGGACACAAATTATAATATCTACGCTCGCAACATGGCGGCGAACCACTTTCGAACGTTGGGGGAATGCTTGGTCATGCGGCGAGACCACGTCGAAACACTGCTCAACGTGCTCCTCTTTCGCTCTCCGTTGCATCAGAATTCTAATACGATATCCAATACCTCTAATGCCCTCTCTACGAAGTACACGCCAACTGGTGGCTACGAGGGGCGCGACACCACCCGAGAACCGCAAAGCATCGGGAGTTAACCTGAGGACAGACGGTAGGCTCAGACGCTGACGAGGTGGGGTGAACGACTCTTTTGGCGAACTAAGTTCGTGTCCTTCGCCCTCTCTTCCTTCATTTCTGCCGTGTGCCAAGAAATGGGCAAAAGGGTTTAGGCCGGCGAGCGCAACGTCGGGGTTGCGGAGCAAATAGTTACTGCTGCTGAAGCGTGAATTTGGATCGCGCCCCTCGCGAGCACCAAAGACAACGTAGTGCCGCAGCGGATCAATTCGCCACTCAGCCACGTCAGGATTGTTCTTGAGGTACCAGCCCCTATCGAAAGCTCCGGATCGCCTGATGATGCCGGCTGCCCGCACGTCGCGCACTGGACTTAGGGAAAGCTTGGTTGCAGCGTTCCAAAGAACCGAAAAGGGATAGCCGAGCCCGAACGATGCGCGCTTTACGAGACGCGTTGTCGAACGGAGTTGAGACGTCAGATGCCAAGACGTACTGCTATAAACGGCATCAAGGCGATCTCGTACGCTCTGAAGCTCGCCGAGAGCTTGATCCCGCTCTAACGATACACTTGCATGACGGAAATGAAGCGCCTCCAACTCTTGAGTTAAATGACGCTCTCGGCTTTCCGCGTCGGTAGCACGCTGCCGCTCCCGCTCGGTCTCAGCCAGCGCGTTGCGTACTCCGGCGAGTTCGACATCCTTCCTCGCTATTTTCACTCGCAACTTTTCGAGTTCTGTTGTGTATCGGTAAGTATCAGCATTGCGTTCGTCAGCCAAACGCTTGAGAGCTTCTTGCTGCCGTAATAATTGCTCGTCTTTTAGCTCCACTTCTCGACGGACACTCGTCAACTCGACTGTGTGCTGGTCTATTTCAGCCGCCCTCTCGTCCGCTAAATGCTGCGCCAGTGAACTCGCCTGCTTTAATCTTTGGACGCGCGAACCCATCTCATCGAAGAACGCTTCGCCAAACACCGGACTGACTGTGTCGAAGGAGATCCGCACGGCATCTAGCAACGCCATCGCGATAGGATCATTGGGGTCTTTTTCAAGTGCTCTCAACGCACCGTAAGCTTGCTTTACCCAATCAGCGATGCGTGGATCGGCGTCGAGCAGATCCGCGCTTGCGGCATGATGCTGATGATCAGTAGAGAAATGGGTCGACAGGCTTGTCTGCAGCGCAGAGATGGATTGCGGCCATTTTATATGCAGAGCCCCGGAAATTTTCTCAATGTCGACCCGCCAATCTTCAAGCAAAGCTTCATAGGAGACAAACACGCGAGGTTTGCCTCTGGTGTCATGTTCGGCCTCCAACTCGTGCCGCAGCCATAAAAGGGCGCTAAAGCCTGATGTGAATCCATCCCGCTTTTCGAGTGAAGCAATCACCGCCAAGGGATTGCGCTGCGTCAAGACATAGCGAACCTCGACATTTATCCGCTTCAGGATTTCAGCATAAAGCGGCACCAAACGTGAGATTCTCGGCTCCTTAAGGACGAAAAGCGACGCAGCGCCATACTCCTCGTCGATCAGCCTTGCGATCTCCGATTTGTAAAAACGTAAGCGAGCGGCGCCAAGATCGGTTTGCTCGAAGGGCCGCCAGTCATCCCAACTGCTGCCGGCCTCCGCAAGCATACGATCATGAAGTTCCATCAGCCGCAGCGGCTCCCAATGGCCAGTGGGGTTCGTTGGATTGGCACCAAGTGTATTCTTCGGCAGTTCAGCGCCGAGCAGGCTGATGGCCCTCGTCAGCGCGCTGGTGCCCGAACGGTGCATGCCGAGCACCATGATGCATGTGCGCTTGATCGCTGGCTCCTTTGCAGCCGCCGGCTTTGCCTTGGTGCGAGCTTTTGCCGGCCGTCGGTCGGCCGGCTGCGGATCAGGCGTCGCGCCTTGCAGGTTCTCAGGGGATGGATGCTTGTTCATGCGCTCAATATCTGTCTCGTCTCGTCAACCATCAGCCGCCGCACCACCTCCCCCGTCGACATCCGCCAATCAGGCGCATCCCACCCGAACACCCCGGCGAATTTCGTGCTCGATAGCCGGGAATTGACAGGGCGGCGCGCCTTGGTTGGGTAGTCCATCGTCGTGATATCCCGTACCCGCGCCCAGGGACCACCAAACTTCAGGCTTGTGTCGAGGATATGACGGGCGAAGCCGCTCCAGTTGGTCTCGCCACTGCCGGCCAGATGACAGGTGCCGAACGCGGCGAAGCTCTTGTCGCCATGCAGCATGGTGGCCGCATGCAGGATCGCGTCGGCGACATCAAGCGCGGATGTGGGATTTCCCCATTGATCTGATACCACCGAAATCTCATCGCGGTCGGCGGCGAGCCGCAGCATGGTTTTCACGAAATTCTTGCCAAACGGACTGTAGACCCAGGCGGTGCGCAGGATCAGGTGGCGCGGATTGGCTGATGCCACCGCCTGCTCGCCGGCTAGCTTGGAGGCACCGTAGACACCGAGCGGCGCGGTCGGGTCGCTTTCGATATAGGCATCGGCCTTGGTTCCATCGAAGACATAGTCGGTCGAAAGATGGATGACCGGCACGCCCAGCCTCGCCGCGGCCTCCGCCACCTTGCCGGCACCGGTCGCGTTGACCGCAAAGGCCAGATCGGGCTCGTCCTCGGCCTGGTCGACGGCGGTGTAGGCGGCGGCCGACACGACGATATCGGGCTTGGCACCCGCGATGGCGTCGATGATGGTGTCGGGCCATGCCAGGTCAAGCTCCGGGCGACCGATGGCGACGACCTCCACGCCCGCGCGCGCCTGGCCGGCCGCGAGCAGGCTTGCCGCGACCTGGCCGTCGCGTCCGGTGACAAGCAGCCTCACGCGCCCACCTTGCGGGCTTCGCCCAGTCTTTCGCCGGCATAGCGCTGTTCGCGGATCGGCCCCCACCACCATTCGTTGTCGAGGAACCAGTCCACGGTCCTGGCAAGGCCGCTGTCGAAATTCTCCCTGGGCGTCCAGCCGAGCTCGCGGCTTATCTTGGTGGCGTCGATGGCGTAGCGGCGGTCGTGGCCGGGACGGTCGGTGACGAAGGAGATCAGCTCGCGATAGCGCCTGCCGCCGGCGCGCGGACGCCTGGTGTCGAGCAGGTCGCAGATCGTCTCGACGACGGCAAGGTTGGTGCGTTCCGAATTGCCGCCGACATTGTAGCTCTCGCCCGGCTGCCCTTTCGTGGCGACGAGTTCCAGGGCGCGCGCGTGATCCTCGACGAACAGCCAGTCGCGCACATTGGCGCCGGCGCCATAGACCGGCAGCGGCTTTTCGTCGAGCGCGTTGAGGATGACGAGCGGGATCAGCTTCTCGGGAAAATGATAGGGGCCGTAATTGTTCGAACAGTTGGAAAGCACGACCGGCAGGCCGTAGGTCTCGTGCCAGGCGCGCACCAGATGGTCCGAGGCCGCCTTCGACGCGGAATAGGGCGAGGACGGCGCGTAGGGCGTCTCCTCGACGAACATGCCGCCGTCGAAAGGCAGGTCGCCGAACACCTCGTCGGTGGAGACGTGATGGAAGCGGAAGCGGCTTTTCCTGTCGTCGGACAGGCCACGCCAGTATTCCAGCGCGGCGTTGAGGATCTTGTAGGTGCCGACGATGTTGGTCTCGATGAAGGCGCCCGGTCCGTCGATCGAGCGGTCGACATGGCTCTCGGCGGCCAGGTTCATGACGATGTCGATGTCGTGCCGGCGCAGAAGGTCGAGCACCGCCCTCTCGTCACAGATGTCGGCCTGGGCGAAGCTGTAATTATGGGCGTTCTCGATCGGCCGCAGCGAGGCCAGATTGCCCGCATAGGTCAGCTTGTCGAGATTGGTCACCCGGTAGGCCGGGTTGGCGCACAAATGCCTGCATACCGCCGAGCCGATGAAGCCGGCACCGCCCGTCACCAGAAAATTCATACCGCAGTCCTCACGCAAACACCCATCAGGCGAATACCTCGGCGACGGCGAGCAGCGGCGCCTTGAGGTCCTTGTCCGAAAGCTGGAAGCCGCCGGCCAGCGACGGCCATTCGATGCCGATGGCAGGATCGTCGAAACGGATCGACCGGTCATGCTCGGGCGAATAGGTGTCGGTCACCTTGTACAGCACCTCGGTGTCGGGCACGAGCGTGACGAAGCCGTGCGCGAAGCCCCTGGGCACCAGGATCTGGTTGCCTTTTTCGGCGGTAATTTCGAGCGCAACCCATCTTCCGAAAGTCGGCGAGCTGCGGCGAATGTCGACCGCGACGTCCAGCAGCGCGCCCCTGATGACGCGCAGCAGCTTGTCCTGGGCACGCGGCGCCAGCTGGTAATGGAGCCCGCGCAGCACGCCGGCAGCGGCGGAATAGGAGTGGTTGTCCTGCACGAAAACCAGATCGATGCCGGCCTGCGAAAAGCGCTCGGCATTGTAGGTTTCCATGAAGAAACCGCGCGCGTCGCCATGGCGTTTGGGAACGATTTCCAGCACCCCGTCGATGCCAAGGGATCTCACCTCCAGCATCTAGCCCTCCGACAGATCGGCGACACGCCGGCGCAGATAGGCGGCGTATTCGTTCTTTCCCAGGCGAGCTGCACGCTGCAACACCTCGTCAGCGCTCAGCCAGCCTTGTTCGAAGGCGATTTCCTCCGGACAGGCGACCTTGATGCCCTGGCGGTGTTCGATCGTGCGCACGAAGGAAGAGGCTTCATGCAGGCTGTCATGCGTGCCGGTGTCGAGCCAGGCATAGCCGCGTCCCAGCCGGTGAACATGGAGCTGTCCGCGCTCGAGATAGACATTGTTGACCGCCGTGATCTCGATCTCGCCCCGCGCCGAAGGGCGGATGGTCGGGGCGATGTCGACGACGTCATTGTCGTAGAAATAGAGACCCGTGACGGCCCAGTTGGACTTCGGGCTTTGTGGCTTTTCCTCGATCGTCAGCGCGGTCCCGGTCGCCTTGTCGAAGGACACCACGCCATAACGTTCGGGATCCTCGACATGGTAGGCGAACACCGAAGCGCCTGTCTGGCGCGATGCAGCGGCGCGGCAAAGCTGCGACAGCCCGTCACCAAAATAGATGTTGTCGCCCAGGATCATCGACACGCTGTCCTTGCCGATGAAATCGCGGCCGATGATGAAGGCTTCGGCAAGGCCATTGGGCTGCGGCTGCTCCGCGTAGGACAGCGCCAGCCCGAAGTCCGATCCGTCGCCGAGCAAGTCACGGAAAGCCGGCAGATCACGCGGCGTCGAAATGACCAGGATCTCTCTTATCCCCGCGAGCATCAGAACGCTCAGCGGATAATAGATCATCGGCTTGTCGTAGATGGGAAGAATTTGCTTAGAGACTGCTAATGTTAGTGGATAGAGACGCGTTCCACTGCCTCCAGCAAGGATAATTCCTTTCAAGAAGCTCTCCTCGACATGCCAAAGCCCCCCGGCCCTGAGTGCCTGTGCTTAGGTTTCATGCATTGGCTTGTCAATGCGGCACACAACAAACGCATTGGCCACGCACGGGCAATCGGCTGGCGCCTCCCGCTTCGGCCGAACCCACCTGGTCCTACCTTGGCAAGGCCGATGCCCTGGCCGGGACAAGCAGATTGTCCTCGTCACGGCGGCTGGCCTTGCCCGGTACATCCCTCTGGTTGAGCCGATCGGCAAAACCGCGGTGAAAGACAATACCGTTCAAACAGGCAAACGTCATCGCAAGGGCGGCGGTTCGCAGGGGATAATCGACGAGGGAATGAACGAGCAGAAAAGCTAGCGACAGAAAAGCCGCCTTCTGCAACGGTTCCCCGCGAATTCTGGTGGACGATGCGGACAGCAGCACCGCATAGGCAACCATCAGCAAGATAACTGGCAAACCGCCCTCTAGCGCCAATTCCAGATAATCGTTGTGCGCATGATTGACATAAGACTTGAAGATCATGCTGCCTTTTTCATGGATCTGGTAAACCTTCTGAAAAGCGCCAAATCCGACACCGGTGGTCCAATTCTGCTCAATTCCCTCAATCGTGGTCCGTGCGAATTCGGCTCGTCCGAAGGCCGGGTCGACCACTTTGGCATCGATCTTTGCCCACGCGCCGATCGTGTAGATCGAAAGGCCGATGAAAACCGCGAGGATGCCATAACCACCAACCCTCGAGCGCGCGGACAGGAAGACAACGGAGATGGCGGTGATCGCCAGCCCGATCAAAATGCCGGCCCGCGAACCGGCGGCCAGAAGCAGCAGCAGGAGGGTTACCAGACCGAGCGCTCCTGAAAGAAGGTGGCGGCGGAACAAGCCATAATAAACCACGAAGGGGATCGAGACGAAGAGCAAGGCCGAGAAGTGGTTCTGGTTGGCAAAGAGACCCGCATTGATGGTAAACGGCAGTAGTCCCTCGATGGCGACGGTATCGGAGAGCGAATACTGGATCGCCGCCGCCAGGCCATTGCAGATCACCCCCATGAAAAAGAACGGCAGAAGACCGTGGACCTGCTCGGCGCGCAGGCGCAGGACGGCGAGGAAGAACGCCGCGGCCGCGACAAAATAGAGCATGCACTCGATGGTGCGCCCCACTCCGACGCTGACGAAGCGCAACCGGCTTTCGCCATCCAGCCATGGATCCGCAAGCAGCACCGCGGGTCGCACCCCCTCGAGCAGGGCGCCGGGCAGCGGCACGACCTGAAAACAGAACACCGCAACCACAAGAGCAAGCAACCACAACACGGCGCGGGGAATTGCCTGTTCCGACGGCCTCGAGAGGATCGCCGTGGCGGAGATGACCGCCGCAATCTCGATCAGCGTCTCGGTGTACAGACCGCTCGCGGTGCCGCCACCAATCAGCATCGATAGAAAGAGCACCGAGCCAAGAAGATATTTATCCCACTGCGTGGGCTGTCGCGACCGTTCTCTCACGACGATACTCTTTCGATGCTCAATTTGTGCATGACCAACGTCCCGACATATCGAAACCGCCAACTCTGTGCGATCGCGGCCGTTTCCAGTCTCAGCAACTGCATCGGGCACGCCGCCGGCCCAACCGTGAAGTCCAGGCTCAGGCTTCGCCTGTTGAAGGTGCCTTCCGGTATGTTGAAGCGCGCGATCTCATGTGAGGGAGCGACGCATCTGAGAGACCAGAACAATTCCTTCGGCAGTTTGAGATTCGTGGCCGAAGCGTTCAGGGAAATCCTGTAGGAGCCAGGAGGAAGTTCGATAAATTGCTGAAGCGCCGCGTTCTTGACGGGCGTGTTCAGAAATCGAATCGTCGCTCCGCTGTCGCTTTCACCTGCATCCCGCGATCCGGCGAAGGTGATCTCCATACCCGACCGGTCGTGTATCACCCAGTCGAATGGTTTGCCGCTGTGGACCGGTTCGAAGCCGCCGTTGAAAATGTAGCCGCCCAGTTTCCGTTCCTCGTCGGACAGGCTGAAGAGAAACAGCCGATAGGCCGGGTCATATTGCCTTTGCTTGATGTAGCCATCGATCACGGCCGACAATTCGTTGGACGTTGGAGACGTCGGGGACCCCGCGAGATCGAGCAACAGTTGGTTTGCGGCTGCCAAACCCTGGGGGTTCTGGCCAAGGGTCGAAAAAAGCTTGCCCCGCCATGGCGCCTCCGCCCGGATGGCGGCGAGCACGGCCCCGTACCCTTCGGGATTGGCGAGAATGGCCGGCCAACCGGCGGCCACGGTTGAAAATTGATCAGGCCACCGACGCAGCAAGATATCGATCTCGGCTACAGCCCTTACCAGGTTGCCCGTCTCGACGGAGCGATCGATGGATCTCTGCAATGCGTGTATTTCGGTCTTGGACAGCATTCGAGCCCGATCAAAGAGTTCGAACGCCTGGTCCTTCTCGCCCTGGCGATACTTGATCTCACCGATCAGGCTATAGAGGCGTGCATCCGCGACGTTGAAGCGAAGCGCATTCCGGGCCTTTGCGGCCAACCCGTCGAGATCGGCACCGTCGTTCGTCTGGTTCAGTTCGCCGGCGATCTCGCCTATCAAAGCATCTACGTTCAACGGATCCAGCGCGAGAGAGACGCTTGGCGTCCCCGTCTCAAGAAGACGACTTAGCCCGGTCGACGAAGCCATCAACACCAGAACGGAGGCGACGAACCAAACGCCTGAACGCAGGAGACTTTGCACGCGCGGGCTGGCCTGCTCCACCATCGACTTTGCCCTCGATTTTCGGGGTATTCGTGCCGTATTCGTAATACTGGGAATTCATGTATTTGTAGGCGTAGTTGTAGTCGAACTTGTTCACCTGGAATTTCGACATCGCTGCCCCGATGACATTCGCTCCGGCTGCTCGTAGACGCTTCAGAGCCGTTTTGGCGGATTTGCGGGTTACCTGGTTGGTGGAAATCACCATCAGCGTGCCTTCGGCAAGCCGGCCGAGGATCGGCGCATCCGAAAGGCCAACGACGGGCGGCGCATCGATGATGACCAGATCGAAGCGCTTGCCGAGATTGGTGATGATCAGCGCCATTTTGGGCGAAGAGAGCAGGTCCGCCGGGTTCGGCGGTATCGTCCCCGATGTCAGAACAGTCACATTGGGATATTTCGTCGCTCTGAAGATACCGGCCAGATCTTCCTTGCGAACGGTGTTTGTCAGGAGATTGCTTAAGCCGATCGCGTTGTCGAGGCCGAACAGCCGATGCAGATTGGGTTTGCGCAAATCACCGTCGACAAGCAGAACCTTTGCGCCGAGAGCGGCAAAATCCTGGCCAAGCTTGAACGATGTGGTCGATTTACCCTCCGACGGTTCGGAGCTGGTCATCAGCAGCGAACGCGGCGCCCCTTCCGCTCCTGAGAATTGCAGCGACGTCCGCAACGAACGATAGGCCTCCGAAAGCCCCGACTTCTGATCGGCTATGCTGGCTATGAGTTCCCGGTCGTCGACGAGCGGCAAGATGCCGAGCATGGCCAATCCGAGCTCTTTTTCGATCTGCTCCGGATTTGTGAAGGTGTTGTTGAGCAATTCGACGATGTAGATGATCGACGCACTCAAGGCCATGAAGAGCACCAAGGCTATTGCAAGATTGATGCTGAGGCGAGGAGAATAAGGGCTCAAGGGCCGGGTCGCGACATCGACAACGGCAGCGCTTTGCGTCTTGAGCTCAGAACTCACGCCGACTTCGTTCAGCTTGGCGATCAGGCCGTCGTACTGCGACCGGTTGGAATCGACCTCGCGCTTGAGGATGGTGTATTTGATGTTCTTGTCGTTGAAGACGATCTGCTGCTTTTCCAGCTCCGTGAGCTTGGCCTTGAGGTCGGCTTCCTTGTTCTGCGCTTCCTGAAATTTCAACCGTAGCGAGTCGGTTATCGCCAGCACGCCATTGTTGTAGAGCCGCTGCAGTTCCTTGATCTGCGACTGCAACTGCTGCATTTCTGGAAAGCCAGGTTTCAGGATGCCTAATTTCTGCTGGTATTGGCTTGTGAGGTCCGCGAGCTTTTCACTGAGCTTCTGCAGGCCTTCGCTCTCCAGAACCGGACCGAGACTGGCGCCACGCCCCTTGTCCACCTGATCCACCATCCGCCCGGCATCGAGACGCTCCTGGATTGCGGTCGCGAGTGCCGTGTTGAGGGCCTCGATGTTTGACCCGATCAGCGATTTGTCGCCGCCGGTGACGGTAATGCCGGCATCCTTGGCATAGGCGACCAGTTCCTCCTCGGACTTCTGCAGCTTCTGTTTGACCTGCAGGACCTGCTCCTGAATGAACTGCCTTGCCAGATCCGACGTCTCGCTGGTCTGGTCGAGACGTTGATCGATGAAGCTCTGGGCGACCTGATTGGCGACATCGCTCGCATATTTCGGCTTCTGGTCGACGAAGGTGATCGACAGCAGGCTGGTGTTCGTCACCAGATTGACCGTGAGGTCATCGAGGACGCGCTTGATCGCCATGCCTTCCCGCTCTTCGGGCGTCTTTTCCTGGATCGAGAGCGATTTGGAAATTCCGAAGGCGCGGTAGAAGATGTTGCCGATTGAAAAACTCGGAGTCGGAAACAGGAAGTCCGGCTTTTCGGCTAGGCCCAGTTGAAAGACCACGCGCTGCGCCAAGGCCCTGCTCTTCAATTTCTCCCGGGCGGTCAGAAACGCCCGGACGTCACTGTTTTCGGAAACCACCTCAATGTCCTGGAAGACCTTTGCCGAAGGGACCAGAACCTCCAGCTGCGTCGTCGCTTGATATTTGGGTGTCTGCATCATCGTCACAATGACACCGGCGACGAGGCCCGCGACGGCCATCATGACGATCAGCCAGCGATACTGGATGACATAGAACAGCAAACGGAGCGGATTGAAGCCCTCGTCCTGGGCGGCATAGTCACGACCATACGGGCTATAATTCTGCGCCCCATCGTAATAAAGATCCGCGGACAGGGCTTGGCCATATCCGGGGCCGGCAATTTGGGGCTGCCTGTTGCGATCGAGCATGGCGCAAAGTCATCCTGGTTTGTCCGTGGCCGGCCGTGCCTGTCTTATGGAATGACCGCAATGCGGGCCGCGCTCGAGGCGAGACCCAACGCGTCCTTGAGATTGTTCATCGCGATTTTCGACTTCGAAGCGAAAACGACGATCACGTCGCCGCCGTAGATGCGCGGGTTGCGATTTTTGCCTGCGCGAATTTCCTCGACATTGTAGTTGGCGACCAGCCTGCTCTGGCCAAAATTGCGATAGACGAAGACCTTGCCGGCGTCGCCGACAGCATTGAATCCTCCGGCGAGTGCGATCGCATCCAGCAGGGAAGCGCTGCTGGACACCGGATAGATGCCTGCCCTGTTGACTTCGCCGTCGACCGTAATGCGCTGGCCTACCGATTCCTTCACGACAATCGTCACGTCGGGCGATTGCAGATATTTTGCGCCGTACGCGGTCTCGATTTCCTTCTCGAGCTGACGAACGGTCTTGCCGGCCGCGGTCATCGCGCCAATGAGCGGAAGGGAAATCTGGCCGCTGGCATCGACCTGAACGGTCCTGTTCAAATTATCGACCTGGAAGACGCTGACTTCGAGCACGTCGTTGGCTGACAGCGGCTGCTCGCTGCCATTTTGCGTGTTTTGCGGCGCTGGCAGGTCTTTCACCACCTGCAGCGCACCACCGCCGGCAAGGGCCGTCGAAGACGATGTCGGTTGCAACGCTTCGACGGAGGCCGTCGATGATGTCGAAGAAGAGCTCGCGCAAGCAGAGAGTGCAAGCAACGCGGCCAGCGTCGGCATACCTGCATTGTTTCTGGCAAGATCGAAAATGTTCATCCCAGAGACCCGCTCTTGAACAGCCGACCCAATCCGCCGAAACGGCTCGCGCTGCCGGCATACAATTTCTTGGTGCTCACTTTTCCAATGGGCGCGAGCAGCTGATTCTGCAATATCGCGCCCGGGCGTTTCACCGCCATATTGTAGGCTTCATCTTCGCCGCACCGATTTGCGATGGCGACCACCGCCTGGGAAAGCCCCGGCCGACGCCTCGACGGGCCGTGCGCATCGGATGCGATGATGTCCACCCTGCCTTCGTCGAGCAGCTTTTCCGAGTAGTAGAGAGCGGTCCGGCCAAAGGCTCCTACGACCGAATCCGCCGTGAGCTGGATAAGGCAGCCCAATGCGTTCAATCGCTCGACTACGTCATAGTTCGATTTGATCCAGGTCAACCGTTCAGGATGGGTCAGGATCGGAATATAGCC
Source organism: Mesorhizobium sp. B2-4-18 (assembly GCF_006441385.1). Lineage (NCBI taxonomy): Bacteria > Pseudomonadati > Pseudomonadota > Alphaproteobacteria > Hyphomicrobiales > Phyllobacteriaceae > Mesorhizobium > Mesorhizobium sp. B2-4-18. The sequence goes on from NZ_VFUW01000007.1 coordinate 317,778, forward strand.
CGCGCCAACGAGGCGGGAAGCGAGATCCTCGAGCCGCGGCGGCAAGATGTGATGCGGTGGCTCAAAGAGGAAATAGCGCGATCCGTTCAACGTCGGCACTTTGCCGAGCTTCAGCCGGTCGGGAAGATCAGGCGAAACATGAACGTCGGCGCCGACGTAGAGGACAAGCGGGATGCTGGCGCAAGCAAGTTCCCTGACCAGCGCCTCGACTGCCTGGGCAATATTTGTCGTGCCGTTCTCATAGACGCCGGGCATGACGTGCGGGGTGCACACCATATGCGTTGTCCCATCAGCCGCTGCCAGCCGCGCCATTTCGAGCGATTCAGCCAGACTGGAAGAGCCATCGTCGAGACCAGGCAGAATATGGGAATGCAGGTCAATCATTGGCGTTTCTGTCTGCATGGAGGCAAAGCGATGCCGCTGCCTCGACAAAATACAAACGCATCACCCGCATGGCGGCGAATGACGCATTTCACAAGCTTACGCAGAACAGGAACGCTGGGGACCGACTAGCGGCTGACGGCGTCATCGTCATCCTGCAGGCCGAGAAGAAGGGCCGCGCCACCGCCAATCGCACCGGCACCGAGGAGAACCGGCAAAACGCCGGGCTCGGAACCGGCCGGCACGACAGCGGCTTGCGGTGCATCGAACGACACGCACATACCGCCCTCGACAGCGTCGATCTGGACGGTCACATTCGCCGGAACGTCGAACCCGCAATTGGTGCCTACAACCAGGGAAGCCGAAGCCTGCGCCCCTGTCATGATGCGTGCGCCCGAATAGACCGGCGCCTCGCCATTCACACCGGCATAACCGCCAGCCTGTGACATCCGCACGTCACCCTGGACGTTGGTCAACTGGCCGACCACACTTCCCGAAACCGGTATGGCCGCAAGGCAGGAACACTGCGCTGCCTGTGCGAAAGCCGCGGACCCGGCAAACAAAACATTTCCCGCTGCGAGCGCTACAAAAGCAATAACAACTCCAACTCGACCCGTCATTTCCGCCCCATCGAAACCAGCTATTCCCCGCCAGGATCGCCCACACTATTTCAACAACTACTAATGCAATATAGTTAACGAACCCATCTAAAGACACTATCGGCGCGCCGCGGCCAATCACGGCAATGGGCCACAGCCTTCAACGGCTGACAGCGCTGTCGTCGTCCTGCGTGGCCGCAAGCACGCCGGTCGCAAGAAGCGCACCAGAAAAAATTCCCTCGGGCGGACCGAAACCGCCGACCGCTCCGCCAGACTGCTGGATGGCGGCGGTCTGCTCGGAGCCAACCAGCTTGAGGCAGATGTTGCCCTCGACGCGAGAGACATCCAGGCTCGAACTCGCCGGCACATCCAGGTTGCAGCCGCCAACGGCCACGGACGCCGACCCCTTGGCGCCGACCACCACACGACTGCCGGAATCAAGCATATTTCCTGCCTTGGCCGGGCCGTAGCCGGCGGCCTGCGACACCATCACATCGCCATTGACGGAAACAATGGATCCAACCGGATTTGACGCACCATGATAGGCAGTCGCGCAACTGCAAGATGCTTTCTGAGCAAATGCGGAAGCGGAACCGAAACCGACGGAAACAACAAATCCAACCACCACGGTTCTGACGATGAGATTCATTCGTTTTGCCCTTCTCTCGAAGCCGCTCCTTGGAACTTGCAAATCAAAAGTTTATGACATCAGCGCGTAACAGTTTTTTGCCACAATTCCAACCTGTTTCGCGCCGGCGCTAGAATTTTGACTTGCCTCGTGCCTTTGGGAGCTCACCACTTTAGCAATAGCGCATGAAAAGTTCTGATTATCGCCGGCGAATTTCAGATTACCCGAAAAACAATTGAGATATCCTTTGCCCCGTGACTGCGCGCGAGCGCTCCTGATCAGACTTGGCGAACGGGAAGGTGGTTCACCATCACCGATGCAGCCACGGCAGCTTGCGCCTGGTCGGACAATCGTGGACTGGCAGCGGCTCATGAAGCCCCGGCGATCGGCCGCTAAGACGGAAATAGATCCGGTGTCAGCCGGCTCACGGCCGAGAAGCGGAAGGCGATGGCCGCTCATCACGTGGCGGCAGCCGTAAGCTTCTCTATCTGATGCATGTAGCTCTCGACGACGATCGTTTCCGAAAACTGCCGTTCAACCTTTTTCCGGCTCTCGTTCCCCATCGCGTCCCTGGAGTGGCCGTCCATCGTCACGAAATCGATCATCCGTGCCGACAGGTCGCTGGCATCCCTGACCTTGCAAAGGAAACCGTTGACGGCATGGTCCACCACCTCCTTGCAACCGGGCACGTCCGTGGCGATCAGAGGTTTGCCCATCGCGGCCGCCTCGAGCAGTGAGCGTGGGGTACCCTCCCTGTAGGAAGGCAGGACGACACAATCGGCAGCGTCCAGGAAAGGGCGAACGTCGTCGGTGGCACCGAGATACTCGACCAAACCCTCGTCGACCCATTGCTCGATTTCGGCGCGGCTGACCGCGGTTCGGTTCTCGACATCGAGAAAGCCAAGGAGTTGGAAGCGCACCGCAGGCGCTTGGCGACGGACGAGGCGGGCAGCCTCGATGAACTCACCGACACCCTTGTCCCATAGCAGCCTAGCCACCAGCAGAAATACGATGGCACCGGACGGCGCGCGCTGGCGCGGCGACGGCGAGAAGCGCGCGAGATCGACGCCTGAGCCGGGCAGCAGCGCGGTCCGTTCCTTGCGCACGATGCGCGCGCCGACGAACAGCATCCGGTCGTCGTCGTTCTGAAAGAAGACCACCTTCGAACGGGCCAGCGCCAGGCGATAAAGGGCTTTGGCGATTCCCTGGAGAAGGCCGCCCTGGAGGAAGACAGTGCCGAGCCCTGAAACATTGTTTATGACCGGAATGCCATTCAGGTTTGCAGCCATCGAGCCGAACACGTTGGGCTTGATGGTGAAGCCTACGAACGCCAGCGGCTTCTCGCGGCGCAGGATAAGCCAGTAGCGCCACAGAAGCGCAAGGTCGCGAACAGGCGAGGTGCCGGAATTGTCGATTTCGATGTCGACGTGGCGGCAACCCATCCCTGGGATCAAGGATGAATACTCGTCCCTCGGCGCGACGACGACGACATCATAGCCGCGCCGCCGCAACGCCTCGATCAGGCCCTTGCGGAAATTGACTACGTTCCAGGACGTGTTGATCGAGATGACAATCTTCCTTCCCACCTCGGACCCCACTCCCCGCCCCTCCGGATGTCCTTCAGCTCATCGACGCGCGCGTCCGCCCGGTTCCAGTCCCAAAAGTCTCGAACAACCGCAAGATCACGTCATCATCCGCAACTGAAGAAATGCGCATGAAACATGCATCCCTTGCAAGCCGCAGGTCCTCGGGCCGGGCAATAAGCCCGGCAACCGCGCGAGCGATGTCTTGCGGGTCGTCTGGGTCAAAGTCGAACCCGGACCCCGGAGGGAGGTAATGCCTCGTGCCGCTGTCGCGCGACATCAATACGGCACATCCCGCCCAGGCGGCCTCGACGGGAGATACCGCGGCAGGTTCCGTACGCGAGGGCAATATCAAGAGATCATGGCTGGCATAGATCGAGATCATCCTGTCATGAGCTATGTTGTTTTGAAACCGAAGTCTGTCCGCCAGTCCAAGCGCTTGGGCCTCTTGCCGCAAGGCCTCACAAAAAGCCGCGTCGGAATGCGTCGCCTCCTCGCCGCACAACGTTATGGAGAATGGTGTGGACGCCGAGATCACCGCCAGTGCCCTCAGAAGCAAACTGTGCCCCTTTCGCTCCCGGTATTTTGCCACCATCAGGATTCGGGGCGGCGAATGCAACGGCCTGCCTCGCAGCGCTCCGATCCGGATCGGCTCGAAGGGATTTCCGAATGGCAGGGGCATGGCGCCTCCCGCACCGACGGAGCCAGGATTCGACGGGAGCCGTGACGTGAAGTGCGCAATCCCGAGTTGCCGAAAGACAGCTCTGCGGATCCATGTGCCGCTCCATGCCTGAGGCCTGACATTCTCCTGATCGTAGATAACCAGCTTGCGGCCTTGCAAAATCGCACACAACGCGGCGACCCTGCAGAACCATCGCGTCACGCCGCGCACGATCACCACATCGGGATTCTCGACCCGAAGATGTCTCCAGTAGGAAACAAGACCGGGAAAGGAAAAGGGCGAGTTTGGGATATCGCTCGGACCCATGTGCATAACTCTTCGTGACAGCGCCGATGGTGCCACTACATTGGGAGAAACAAGTGTGTAATTCTCCGTTGCCCCTGTTTCGACGACGTCGATTGCAACATGATGCCCGGCCGAGGTCAGTATGCGCACCCAAGGCACAACATTGGTGTGGTATCTTGGTAGGCAAAACAAGTATCTCAAACTGTCAGACCTGGGATATTTTCCGTGATTCGGATCTGCTTTTTCAGCAATAATTGCGAAACCACCATCATTGCCGTGTAGACCAGCGCCGATGCGATCAGACCGGCCCAGGCGATACCCGGAATTCCGATCCACCCCGACAGGACGAACGAAAGCGGCAGGTAGACGATGAATGCCGACGCCATGATCTTGAGAAGCGGTTTTGTTCCGGCCAGAACCTGGATCAAAGGATTGAAATGCATTCCGGCCAGGCCGAGACACTCGGCCGCGAACAAGATAGCGAAAAGCAGCGAGGCATCGGCATAGGCCGAACCGGCGGCCAGAACCACGATGAATTTTTGCAGCACGACACCGCCCGCCGCCATGCCCGCGGCGACACATGCCGAGACCATCGTGATGCGGGCGTTCAGCCTGTTTAGGCGGGACGGAGATTCTTCGTTGGACAGTCTCGCGAGTTCGGGAAAGATCACCTGGTTCAAGGGCCCAGTCAACCGGGACATCATCGTCGCCAGACGCGACGCCACGGAATAGGCGCCGGCGGCAACATCTCCTAAAAGACCGGCGACAAGGAACAAGGCTACATGTCGTCTAGCACTCACCAGAGTCGACAGCACACTGGTCCCAGTGGCCATGACAAGGAATGTCCAAAAGAAACGCCGCCTGGAACGGGAACGAAGCGGATTGAATAGCTTGATGTTCTCGCGTCGGGCATAGACAAGCAGCCGGACGAACAGCGTCAGATTGTAGAGCGCACCGATCGCCGCCAACACAGCCACATAGGCGATCAGAGGCGCTTCGATGGCCCAAAGGACGAGCGAGGCAACAACCACGGCAGCCCCCTGGGCGAGTTGATTGCCGGCAATGACGTCGTACCGCCCATTCAGGCGAAGCACGCCTTTGGGGGTGCCCGCGAGGCTGGCCAGCAAGGTGAGACTATAGATCAGCGCCAGAAGCCGATCCTGGTGGGATACGCCGATCGACTCCCCAAACAGCAGGACCCCACCAACCGCCACCGCAGTGGCGACAACGGCCGCCGAAACGTCGAGCGCGATCCCGCATGAAGCTGCCCGGCCAAGGCGCGAGCGGGACCTGGCGGACAGCCTGATGACAGGCTGCCAACTCTCAAAAGTAGCGAGGCCGGAGATGAACGTGACATAGGCCTGGATTACGGCGAGGGTGCCAAAATCTCCGGGGCCGAGCGAGCGTGCATTGAGCGCCAACGCGATGACGGAACACAAAGCCGCCACTCCACTTGAGGATGTGGTCATGGTGACGTCCCGAGCGACCCTGCGCGCGCGTATCCATCCAGAAGGTTTGGCTATCGCCGTCATGTCCTCAGCCATGGTCCCGGCGCAGGCCCCGCACTCCCGCTTCCATCGCAGGCGCTTGCGGGAAGCACTTTCGATGGACATACACCAGCCCGAATATGAAAAGCGACACAAGGATGACCCGCTTGGCGGAGATGAACGCGCCGAGCAGTTCCTTGCGCTGGATGTAGAATGTGAGGTGGATGATCGCCACGATCAGACCAGACTTGAGCGTCGCGCTGCGCACGTTGCGGATTATTGCTTCGATGGCGACACAGACCAGGGAAAGAATAATGACGAGCAGCGGAAATCCGGCGTATCCGAAATTTGCATAGAACTCCGCCCAGATATTTGCCGCCACACCGCCACTGTAGCCCGGAAAAAGCAGCGGCTGGACCTGCTCGTTGTAAGTACAGCCATCCTTGCCGAAGACCGCATCCGAAAATGGAATGAAAGAAAGTGGCACCAACCAGAGATTGGAACAAGGCAAGGTGTAGTTATATTTTACGATAAGGTCCAAATGAGCCAATGTCACGAACTGCTCCAACCCGACAAGGGTGGAATCTGACAACTGGTCGAATTTTATTTTTTGGCCGACAAGTTCGAAATTCCCCGCCTTCACCGCGGAGTAGACAGACTTGTACACCGCCAAAAAAAAGAATGCTGAAAATCCGCCGATAACATACCGTTTTCTTATCATCATCAACGGAACATTCCTGTATCTTAAATACAGTAAAGATAGGATAGTTATCGCAACCGAGGATCTATGCCCAATATAGAGCGTTAAAATTAATCCTAGGCAGCTCAGGGCCATAACAAGCTTGGATTTCCTCCACCCGGCCAGAGCCCCAAAGACCACGCCGATGATACAGGCATTGTAAAATATATACTGAAACCGACTAGTTGACGATAAAACATCCGCCTTAGACGCGGAGAAAAGTGCCGGGTTCGCAATCGAAATTCCGCCGAAAATAATGATCATCGCGATTATTATCAACGACTCTCCTTGGCTATCTCCCTCAATTTCGAAACTCTGGCGTCTCGGAACGAAGCCAACCATCGCCGCGGCGATGCAAACCATGGAAACGGCGATGGCATACCCCGTGCCCAAATCATATGTAAAATCATACTTCCTTCCGCCAACGTCAACGTACTGAAAGCCGCCGGCAAGAAATGGAACAAAATAAAGTAGGCTCGATATAAGCAAAAGCATTTGCGGCGTAAGCGCAAAGGGTGAAACCAGGTAATCTCTTCTGACGTCCCGCGCCTTCACCCTATTGCCTAGCTCCCAATATCCTCACGCCCGGCGGCTCACAAATCCGGCTGGTGTCTGCGGCCCTCCGAATGCCATCCGAGTGCGGTACGGCGGGCGACATGTCGTGCGGAACGGGCCTGCCGACACCTAGACCTCGGCCATGATTACATGGGCCTGAATTTTGGCGGCGACTTCACCGCTGCCGTGTCGGTCAGCGATGGCGGATGCCGCGTAATCGGTTGCAGCGTCCAGTTTTCCAGCTTCCCTGGCCTCGATTTCGGTGCGAAGAACAGTGCCTTGACAGTAGGCAACGGCCGGAAGGCGTGGCGAGGATGCGCGGCTCTGTTCGGCTCTCGTCTCGATCACCACTCGAGAGAAGCCTGCATCCTCTAGGTCGCGACGGATCAGCACCTTGTCGTGATAGCCGTGCGGCGTGCGTGCCAGGAAGCGCGGGGGATCGTCGGGAAAGATCCGTGCCAGAGCGTTGGTCACGTCATCGGCGAACACATTCTCCTCGATGCGATCCCATACATTGAACAAAAACCGTCCGCCGGGCTTCAGGACCCGCCTGGCTTCGCGATAAGCGGACGTGCGGTTCGGAAAGAACATCGCACCGAACTGACAACAGACAAGATCGAAGGCCGCATCTTCAAATGGCAGCGCCATCGCATCCGCTTGGCGCCACTCGATGCGGCTATCAGGAGTTTGTCGCGAAGCAGCGTAGTCGAGCATCGGCTGGTTTAGGTCGGTCACGACATAGCTTGCGTCGGGCGACAGTCTTGGCGCCAATGCGCGGGTGACGACCCCGGTGCCCGCGGCGATTTCCAGGACCGCGCCGGGCGATAGGGCCGCTGCTCGCCGCGCGATATCCGCAGCGAACGGCTCAAAGATCAAAGGCACCATGTAGCGGTCGTAGTTTTCCGGAATTGAGCCCGCGAACAGCTTGTCGGTTTCCAACATGACAATCCCCACCGTCTGCCTGATGACTCGCAAGCTTAACATATAATTGTCTGTTCCTGGTCGTTTTCCGTGCGCTAGCCCTTGGCAGACAATCTCTCCCATAGCGCGCTGTATGCCCTTGCCATCCGCTCAACTGAAAAATCGGAAGCGACGCGGTTGCGGCATGCCTGCTGTCTTGTCTCCCAGGATGGCGAGTCACGGTTTTCCAGAGCCATGTTTGTAATGGCGCGAGAAAGCGCGTCGGGATCCCGGCTCGGAACAACACATCCGGTGTTGCCGACAATCATGCCGATATCGCCGACATCCGTCGCTACGCAAGGCGTACCGCACGCCATGGCTTCGGCGACGACGTTAGGGAATGCCTCGCGCCTCGAGGCAAGGACATGGATGTCGAACGCACTCATGAGAGCAGCGACACCGTCGCTCGGACCAAGCAGCATCACCTTGTCGCGAACGCCGTAACGGTCCAGCAGTCCGGCAAGGTCGGTATTTTCAGGAGAGATTCCGGGGCCGGCGAGAATACATTTGAAAGGGAACTCGGCGCGCGCGGACAGCTTGGCCAAGGCAGCGGCGAGATTCCTGTGATCCTTGTCGGGATGCCAGCGGGCGACGCTTCCGATGACGAATTGGCCTTCATCTATCGACCAGGTCCGACGCAGCCGACTGCGCGCCCTCTCATCCGGCTCGAAGACAGCCAGATCATAACCGTTCGGAATTATCGTCCAGTTCGAAGCCGAGTAACCCGCACTCATATGGCGCCGTGACGCCTGTTGCGAACAGCTCACGATCTGGGTCGGGACCACCCGGGATATCAGCGCGCAGGCCCGGTCCGCCATCCGCGTGGCCAAGGGGGCGACAAGCGGATCCAGACCGGAATTGTGCATCCCCCAAACCACCAGCCGGATACCCGCAAGCCGCGACAGGACGCCTCCAACCAGGTTTGCGTGGTACATCCAGCACTGGACGATATCGGGCCGATGGGTTGACAAGGCACGCCGAAATGCCGCGAGCCCGCCGAGGCTTAGCCTCCCCTTCGGCATCGACAGACAGGTCAGGGGCACCCCCGCCTCCCGAAGCAGCGGGCCATATTTTCCTTCGTCTGAAAGCGAGACCACTGCGTGCGAATGAGTGTGCTCGGCCATGCAGAGACGGAACAAAGCCGCCTCAGCACCGCCATTGTGCAGCCCGGTGATGACATGCAGGACTTTAATCCGGGATCTCCTTTCGGGTAGCGCTCGCCAAGCCCATACCCATCGCGAGCAGATACGCGTCAGCCACTTTTTCGACACTGAAATCCTGGGCCCGACGTCTGACGTCGGGCGGGCTGACGTCATCGAGGCCGGCCAATATCGCGGCCGCGAAGGCTTGCACGTCGCCCACCGCGACAAGCCGCCCCCATTTGCCGTCCTCCAGGATTTCCGCTGGGCCGCTTTCGCAATTCGTGCTCACCACCCTGGCTCCGCAGGCCATGGCTTCGATAATCGTATTGGGAAAGCCCTCCCTTCGCGACGAATGGAGAAACAGCGCGGCGCGGTGCATCCACGGATACGGATTTTTCGAAAAGCCGACCAGGGCGACCGAGGAACGCAACTCGAGTTCATCGATCATCGTCTGCAGCGACGCGCGCAGCGGCCCTTCCCCCACAATCGCCAGTTTGACGGGTCGTTTCCTTACGACCTGTGAAAAGCTGCTAATCAGAGTGGCATGGTCCTTTGCGAAATCGAGGCGACCGACGGCGACCAGCAGGGACCTGCCGTCCTCGTCCGCGAACGGATGATCGATGGGCGCGCTGGCCTGTGCCTGAATGTGTTCTATATCCAACGGGTTGTGGATCACTTCGACAGAATTCGGGTCGAGCCCGATGCGCCTGATCAGATCGTCCGCAACGCCATGTGAGACGGCTATTATCCTGTCGGCATAACCGTATGTCATTCGCATAAGGAACGGCAGAAATCTCTCACGGATCAGTTTCGTATCCGCAAGGGTCCTGGACAGGTTGCTTCTCTCGGATATGACCGTACGCACCCCTTGCCGTGACAGGAAGGACGACATTATTGCCAGGATGTTCGCGTGAGGCAGCGCCGCCAGCATCACCCGCGGCTGCTCCGCCTTGACGTAGCGAATAAGGCCGGACAGGGAAAACAGCATGCGAGACGCCTGCAGATCCACTATCCTTATCGTGTCGGGAACCAGGGGAAGATATTCACCTATCGCACATCCAAGTACGAGATCCGTCACCAGCCCACGCCGATCGAATTCCCGGGCCAGGGTAAGCATCGCGCGCTCGGTGCCACCTGCCCGCAGCGAGGGGATGAAGACGGCGATCCGGGCATCCGGACCGCCCGGCGACTTTCTATCTTTCCTCGTTCGCTTCATCCGGTTCGAAGCCCGGTCGCCGCCATACCGCTTCGTTCGGCTCTACCTCTCCCGTTGGAAAGCAGGCGCAACCGGAAACGGGCCAGGACCGGCGGAGAATATCTTCGACGGATCACTGTTTTCGCCGAAAGACATAGGCATAGGTCTCCGCCGCATCCTTGCCGAGCAAGAGAGCGGTGATGCCAAGCCAGAGGCGCCAGGCTAGGAAAGCCGGCACGAAGGAATAGAAGTATGAACTTCTCCAGAACAGGCGCCGCTGGACAAGCTCCAGCCCATTTTGCGCCGCGATCCTTTCCACTTCGCTTGGCAGGCATTTGTCATAGAAAGCCGGAAATCCGTCATGACCCCTGCCTTTGTCGGGATAGATGGCAAACAGCAGCCGCCGCTTGATCCTCTCTGGCAAAATCAGGTTCAACCTGGCGAAAACGGCATTGCGTGACGGCGAGAAAATGGCAACCAAACCGCCCGGCTTGACGCAACTGGCGATGCCGCGAAGCGCGCCCTCTCCGTCGCGAACATGTTCCAGGGTCGCCTGGCATATGACCAGATCAGCGTCCTGCCTTCCCTTGAACACGGTAAGGTCCGCCTCGATCTGCTCGTCATAGAGTCCATCGGGGGCCTTGGACAGTTCCTCGGCAGCGAGATCAAGCCCGACCACGACGAGCCCGAGGCACCGCTTCTGCGGCAGGCTGACGAGCGGTCTTGCGCCTCCACCCAGATCGTAGACCAATGTGTCCGGAGACAGCAGCGCCGGCGCGATTTCGGTCGCAAACGTGCTATTGCCGTCCGCGCGAAGGCGTGGCGGCAAAGCCCTGTCAAGATATTCAGAGACCGCCACGTTCGCGCGTACAAACCCCCTCAGCAACGACACTGCCTCCTTATCGGTTCGCGCTATCCCCGCCCAAAATAATCCTGGTACCACGCGACGAACCGCCCCACCCCCTCGGTGACGGAGGTGCGGGGACGATAGCCGACCGCCGCCTGCAGCGCCGAAGTGTCGGCGAAAGTGTCGGGCACGTCGCCGGCCTGCAGCGGCAGCAGCTCGATCACCGCCTTGCGGCCGAGCGCGTTTTCCAGCGCCTCGACATAGGCGGTCAGCTTCACCGGGTTGTTGTTGCCGATGTTGAAGATGCGCCAGGGCGCGCTGCTGGTCGCCGGATCCGGGCGGCCGGAATCCCAGGCCGGGTTGGCCGCGGCGGGGCTGTCGCTGGCACGGATCACGCCCTCGGCGATGTCCTCGACATAAGTGAAGTCGCGCGTGTGGTTGCCGTTGTTGAACAGCTTGATCGGCTCACCGGCCAGGATGTTCCTGGTGAACAGGAACAGCGCCATGTCAGGGCGGCCCCAGGGGCCGTACACGGTGAAGAAGCGCAGCCCCGTGGTCGGCAGGCCGAACAGGTGGCTGTAGCTGTGCGCCATCAGTTCGTTGGCGCGCTTGGTGGCGGCGTAGAACTGCAGCGGATGGTCGGCCGGCCGATGCTCGGAAAACGGCATGTCGGTGTTGGCACCGTAGACGCTCGAGGTGCTGGCATAGGTCAGGTGCCCGACACGGCTGCCGCGGCAGGCCTCGAGCATGTTGGTGTAGGCGATGATGTTGCTCTCGACATAGGCGCGCGGATTTTCCAGGCTGTAGCGCACGCCGGCCTGGGCGGCGAGATGGATCACCCGGTCGAAGCCATGGTCGGCAAAGCAGCCGTCGATCACGCCCCTGTCGGCGAGATCGCCGTGGATGAAATGATAGCCGGCATTGGTCTTGCGGCTCGCTTCGTCCAGGAGCCGCAGCCGCGCCTGCTTGATTTGCGGGTCGTAGTAATCGTTGATGCTGTCGATGCCGACAACCTCGTCACCGCGCTCCAGGAGCCGCCTGGCGACATGATAGCCTATGAAGCCGGCAGCGCCGGTGACCAGTACCTTCATCAGAAGCGCCCGTCCGTAACGTCCCTAGGGAACAGCCCCTTGATGTCGTAGATTACACTGGGGTCCTTGCAAAGCGACTTCAGCCCCGCAACGCCCAAGCTGCGGAACTGCGCGTGTCCGACAGCGACGATGACGCCGTCATAGCGCGCGGCGGGCATCTCCTTCACGCTCGCCGTGCCGAAAGCGCGTGCGCATTCCTGCGCGTCGACCCAAGGGTCCCAGATATCGATGCCGGCATTGTACTGCCTCAGTTGCGCGACGACGTCGACGACCTTGGAATTCCTCAAGTCCGGACAGTTTTCCTTGAAGGCCGCACCCATGACCAGAATCCGGCTGCCAACGACAGGTATGCCCTTGCGCATCATCAGGCGGGCCGTCTGGTCCGCCGCATGCTGGCCCATGCCGTCATTGATGCGGCGCCCGGCAAGAATCACCTCGGGATGATAGCCGAGTTCCTGGGCCTTGTGGGTGAGATAATAAGGATCGACGCCGATGCAGTGCCCGCCGACGAGGCCCGGCGTGAAGCGCAGGAAATTCCATTTGGTGCAGGCCGCCTCTAGCACCTCCGACGTGTCGATGCCCAGCTTGCCGAAGATCAGCGACAGCTCGTTCATCAGGGCGATGTTCAAGTCGCGCTGCGTGTTCTCGATGACCTTGGCGGCCTCGGCCACGGCAATGCTGGAGGCACGATGCGTACCCGCCGGCACGATCGAGGCATAGAGCGCGTCGATGGCCTCCGCCGCCTCTGGCGTGGAACCGCTGGTGACCTTGACGATCGTCTGCAGCCGGTGCTCGCGATCGCCGGGGTTGATGCGCTCTGGACTGTAGCCGAGGAAGAAATCGCTGTTGTAACGCAGCCCGGAATGTTTCTCGATCAGCGGTGCGCAGACTTCCTGCGTGCAGCCGGGATAGACGGTGGATTCAAAGATCACCACCGCGCCCGGGGATATGACCTCGCCGACCGTCGTCGACGCCATGACGAGAGGCTTCAGGTCCGGCCTGTTGGCCCGGTCGATCGGCGTGGGCACGGTAACGATGAAAATTCCGCAGTCGTGCAGATCGGCTTTCTCGCTGGTGAACTTCAGCCCTCTGGCGGCGGCGATTTCCTCCTCGCTGGCTTCTAACGTATGGTCCTCGCCGCGCTTCAGTGCCTCCACGCGCGACGGGTTGATGTCGAAGCCGATCACATCCCTGGTCGCCCCGAAGGCCACAGCCAGCGGCAGACCGACATAGCCAAGTCCGATGACAGCTATTTTCCTTGAGGCGAGATCCATTGCTTCCTGCACGTGCGATCGGATTCAGGCCCTGATTTGGCTATCGCGCACCAAAACCGGTGAACATCGTTTTTATGGTCCTGAGAACGATCAGCACGTCCAACCAAGGTGAGAAGTTCTTTATGTAGTAAAAATCATAGTGCAATTTTTCCATGACATCGCCGACCGCTGCGACATGGCCCTGATTTACTTGTGCCCACCCGCTCACGCCCGGCCTGACGATGTGCCGGTACCGGTAGAACGGCAATTCCGCCTCATACCATTGCGACAGCACGACAGCTTCCGGCCGTGGCCCGATCCAGCTCATCTCACCGCGCAGGATGTTGATGGCCTGCGGCAGCTCGTCGATCCTGAACTTGCGCAGGAAGCTCCCGACCCGCGTGATGCGATCGTCATCCCGTTTGGTGATCGCCTTGTCCTTGTCGCTGCCGGAGCCGGTCTGCTGCCTCATCGAACGAAATTTGTAGACGGTGCAGATCCTGCCCCGGTAGCCCATGCGGGGTTGGCGAAACAGCACGGGGCCTTCCGAGTCCAGCCGGATCGATAGGGCGACCAGCAGCAGAACGGGACAAAGAACCACGACAAGGACAAGCGCGGAGGTCCAGTCGATGGCCTGCTTGATCTTGAGATAAGCCTGGTTCGGATTGAGCGAGCCGAGCGTGTTCTCCGATAGATGTTCGATCTCGACACGACCGGTCAACGATTCGCTGACCTGCTTGACGTGATAGACGGGCGTGCCCGACAGCGCCCGGTCGGCGATGTAGCGCTCCCATTCGGCGCCGAGGTCCGCACGCAAATCGACAACAACGCCGTTAACTCTTTCGATAACGGTGCCGGGCGACTTGAGCCAGAACCAGTGCACGCCCGGCAGGGCCCTGAGGCGCTCGACATTGCCGCCGGGAATGACGGCCAGCCGGTACGGCTCAAGACGCCGGGTCATGAGGCTCAGGCCGAAATACCAGAGCGTGGACTGCGTGAAGCTGGCGGCGGCCTGAAACCGGCTATACTCGAAGCGGAAAAAGAAAATCGTCAAGAAAACAAGACCGTAGGACAGGACGAATGTCGGCAGGATATAACTGGCCGCGGCCACGCCCGGAAAATTGCCAATGCGGCGATAGGCAAGAAAGCCGGTAACATGCGCAATGATGGCAGCCGCGACCGTTATCTGCAGATTGGCCGAATAGATCGCGTCCGGATAGGATGCTATCCGGATCAGTGCTGGCGCGATGATCGCGAATGTCAGTCCGCCGATGAGTTGAAAACGAATTCTGAACAGGAAGTGCCGGCTTCCGACAATCGTTGATGTTGCGACATTCAACTTCTTCCCCTTCCCCCGAAAGGTGCCCGTGTCGGCAATCGCCACTACACTTGGCAGGCCGTTCCTTCGCAAAGCGAACCGGACCCCTCACCATTGGCGATTCGACTCAGTCGAAGATCAAGAGCTACGCCAGTGCGACCTCACCAGCAAGCATCTATTTAGCGGGAATAGTTGGCAGAAGTTCTGATCGGCAGCATTGCTGCATTGCAATTTAAAAGCCGCGGCTAATGTCCGGCTTATTCTCCAATCCTTGAGAAACCTGCCGAACCCTCAGCCGATATATAGAGGTGATGTCTTTGGTGCCGACCAAGCGCCCATGCCAAATCGGCCAACCGCCTGGCCAGATCGCCATCGATGGCCGGTCCGGGCCCGATGCAGCCAAGCGAAATCAAAAAGCCGTCCGGATTCAACCGTTTGCCGATACAGGTTCGAACTCCGACTTTCGCCCGCTGCGCTTGTGGACGCTGGACAATTCCCCGGTTCGCTTCACAATGCGATCAAAAGCGCACCGTGAAAAGCGTGATGGAGGAACCCGGTATGCTGGGACTGATGCAGGAATGGCCGCTGCTGTGCCACAAGCTGATCGACAACGCCGAGCGGCAGCATGGTGCGCGGGAGATCGTGTCGCGTTCGATCGAGGGGCCGATCGTGCGCACCACCTATGCCGACCTTCATCGTCGTTCCCTCAAGGTCGCCCAGCGCCTGGAGCGCGACGGTTTTGCCTTGGGCGACCGCATCGCGACGCTGGCCTGGAACACCGCCCGCCACATCGAGGCCTGGTACGGCATCATGGGCATCGGTGCTATCTACCACACCCTCAATCCGCGCCTGTTTCCCGAACAGATCGTCTGGATCATGAACCACGCCGAGGACAAGGCCGTCTTCGTCGACCTCACCTTCATCCCGTTGCTCGAGAAGATCGCGGGTGCCGTCAAATCGCTGAAGAAAGTGATCGTGCTCACCGACAAGGCGCACATGCCGCAAACGACCCTGCCCAACGCCGTCGCCTATGAGGAGTGGCTAGGAGAGGTCGATGGCGATTTCGCCTGGAGGAGCTTCGACGAAGGCACCGCCGCCGGCATGTGCTACACGTCGGGCACGACGGGCGATCCCAAGGGCGTCGTCTACAGTCATCGCTCGAACGTGCTGCACGCCATGATCGCGGCCATGCCCGACGCCATGGGCCTGTCGTCGCGCGACACGATTCTGCCGGTGGTGCCGATGTTCCACGCCAATGCCTGGGGTCTTGGCCAGAGCGGCCCGATGATCGGCGCCAAGCTGGTCATGCCCGGCTGCAAGATGGATGGCGCCTCTATCTATGAATTGCTCGATCAGGAAAAGGTGACGTTCAGCGCCGCCGTGCCGACCGTGTGGATGATGCTGCTGCAATATCTGGAGGAGACTGGCAAGACGCTTCCCCATCTCGGCAAGGTCGTGATCGGCGGCTCGTCGTGCCCGCGCACGATCATGACGAAATTCCAGGACGATTACGGTGTCCAGGTCATCCATGCCTGGGGCATGACCGAAATGTCGCCGCTCGGCACGCTGTGCACCTTGAAGCCGGACTATGCCGGCCTCGAAGGCGAGGCTCGGCTCGACGTCCAGAGCAAGCAGGGTTACCCGCCTTTCGGCGTCGAAATGAAGGTGACCGACGACGAGAACAATCCGCAGCCTTGGGACGGCAAAACGTTCGGCCGGCTGAAGGTGCGCGGCCCGGCCGTCGCCCGCGCCTATTATGGCGGTGCGGGCGCGGAGCAGTTCGACGTGGACGGCTGGTTCGACACTGGAGACGTCGCCCATATCGATGCCGGCGGCTACATGCAGATCACCGACCGTGCCAAGGACGTCATCAAGTCCGGCGGCGAATGGATTTCGACCATCGACCTGGAGAATCTGGCCGTTGGCCATCCCGATGTGGCGGAAGCCGCGGCCATCGGCGTCAAGCATTCGAAATGG
This sequence comes from Mesorhizobium sp. B2-4-18, assembly GCF_006441385.1. Taxonomy (NCBI): domain Bacteria; kingdom Pseudomonadati; phylum Pseudomonadota; class Alphaproteobacteria; order Hyphomicrobiales; family Phyllobacteriaceae; genus Mesorhizobium; species Mesorhizobium sp. B2-4-18. Next base: position 334,500 of record NZ_VFUW01000007.1, read on the forward strand.
GGCGAGCGGCCTCTGCTGGTCGTCGTTGCCAAGCCGGGCAAGGAACCGACCAAGGCCGGGATTCTCGATTTCATGGATGGCAAGGTGGCCAAATGGTGGATGCCGGACGACGTCGCTTTCGTCGGTGAGATACCGCATACCGCCACAGGCAAGATCCAGAAGATCACCTTGCGTCAGCAGTTCAGGGACTATCGCTTGCCGACGGATTGAGAGGATGTTGCGTGTTTCCGCAAAAAGGCACTAAACCTCCATCCGGGTTGGGGCAGCGCAGAGAATAATGGTTAGCATTCCCGAACGGCAAACGTCGAAGGCTGCCGGCTGGTCGCGGCGCACGGGCGCCTTTTCAGCGGTGCTTTTGCTGACGAACTTTGTCGGCCATCGGTTCGGCCTCGTCCAAACGCCGGTCTTCCTGTGGGTGCTGGGCATTGCTGCCCTGCTGGCGGCGCTGGCGCTGCTGTTTGCCGGCCTGGCCTTTGCGAGGCTGTGGAATTTCGGTGACCGTGGTGGCCGTGATCTCACCGTCGGCGCCTTGCTGGCGCTGCTGGTGCTCACCCCGTACGGCGTTGCCGCCTACTGGGCGACGATCTATCCGCCGCTGCGGGACATTTCGACCGATTTCGATGAACCGCCCGCGCTCGATGTCAGCGACCGGACCAAGGACATGAACGCAGTGTCCCCGTCGACGCCGGGTGAGCAGACGTTGCAGACGGACAGCTATCCATTGGTCACCGCACGCAGCTACGACCTGCCGTTCGAGACCGTCGTCAATGCCGTTGAAACCGTGCTCGACCGGCGCGGCTGGGACCTTTCGGAGCCTTATCCCGAACTCGCCGGACAGACGGAGGTGACAATCACTGCCGTCGCCTCGAGTTTCGTTCTTGGCCTTCCCGCGGACGTCGCCATTCGCGTCACGGATGACGGCGACACGGTCATCGTCGACATGCGCTCCGCCTCGCGTTACGGCCGCCATGACCTTGGCGACAATGCCGCGCGCATCACTGAATTCCTCACGGAACTGGATCAGGAAGTCGCCGGCCAGATCGGCGCGGCGCCGGCACAATAGCCATTTTTCGAGCAAATCGCGCGCCGCGACGATGCTTGGGTGAACGGGTGGGCGGCGGCAGGGCTATCGGCCAGGCGTGAAAATGCCATCTATGGCGGGAGCGGCGTCCGTCGCCACCACGCCGCGCGCCACCAGGTCCTCCAGATGGGCAAGCACCGACAGGCCGGCGGCGCCGTGCAGCCGGGGATCGGTATCCCTGTAGATCGCCTTGACCATGTCGGGGATTGTCCTGTCGCCGGCCCTGATCCGTTCCAATATGGCTCGTTCGCGCATCTTGCGATGGGTCTTCAGCCCGCGCATGAAAGCGCGTGGCGCCGTCACCGGTCCCCCATGGCCAGGCAGCAGCAGCCGGTCGCCGCGCTCGATCAGGCGGTCCAGCGATGCCATGTAGTCGGCCATTGCCCCGTCCGGCGGCGCGACGATCGAGGTTGCCCAGCCCATGACGTGATCGGCTGAAAACAGGATGCCGGTGCCTTCCAGCGCGAATGCGGCATGGTTGGCGGTATGGCCGGGCGTCAGGACGGTCCGGATCGCCCAGCCGTCGCCGCTGACCAACTCGCCGTCCGGCAAGGCGATATCGGGAACGAAAGCGGTGTCGGCGCTGGCGTCGAGCGCATTGGTTTCGCCAATGTGCAAGGGCCTCGCCCGCCGGTGCGGTCCCTCCGCCAGCACTTGGGCGCCGGTGCGCTCCTTCAACCGGGCCGCCAGCGGAGAATGGTCGCGATGCGTGTGGCTGACGAAAATGTGGCTCACCGGCCGGCCCGCGATCACGTCGAGCAAGGTCTGAAGATGCGCCTCGTCATCGGGCCCCGGATCGATCACCGCCAGCGTATCGTGGCCCACGACGTAGCTGTTGGTGCCATGGAAAGTGAAGGGACTGGGATTAGGGGCCGTGACGCGTTGCACGTCGGGGGCCACGCTTACACCTCGGCCGTAAGCGGGGTCGAAGCTGATATCGAATTTGAGAGCCATGTCGGCGCATTGTTCCCGGAACGCAAAACCGATTGCCGCATAGCACGCAAGCCAATATAGGAAAATGCAAGACCGCGATTTCTGGTTCGCGGCAAGTTTGGATTGGGGAAGACCATGACAACCGCAACGACGACGCGCCCGCTTGTTTTCCTGGCCTTGCCGCAGGAAGGTGCCGCGCGACTTGCAACGCAGTTTTTGCTGGCGATCGCCGGGACGCTGCTCCTGACTCTTTCGGCCAAGACCAAGGTGATGCTCGGGCCTGTCGACCTCTCGATGCAGACGCTTGCCGTCCTGCTGATCGCCGCCGCCTTCGGCATGCGGCTCGGCGTCGCCACCCTGCTGCTCTACATGGCGGAAGGCGCCATGGGCTTCCCGGTCTTCCAGGGCACGCCGGAAAAAGGCATCGGCATTGCCTATATGCTCGGCTCGACCGGCGGCTATCTCGCCGGCTTCGTGGTCCTGGCGGCGATTGTCGGCTGGGCCGCCGACCGCGGCTGGGACCGTCATCCGATCAAGCTTTTCAACGCCATGCTGGTTGCCGAAGGGGTGATGATGGCGATGGGTTTTGCCTGGCTGGCGCTGCTCATCGGTCCGGAAAAATCCTGGCAGTTCGGCGTCGTGCCGTTCATCGTCGGCGATCTCATCAAGGTCGCGCTCGCGGCCAGCCTCGTGCCGGCCGTCTGGTCGTTGCTGAAGCGCTCCTGAAATTTGGGGGTCCCTGCCGCCGATCGAATGGCAGGAGCTTCAAATAGATTCCATCGGCGCAAACTCCTCGTGATCGGACCAACAGCAAAAAGTGCCATAATCCGGCCATCGTCGGTGTTAAGCTTCGTTAACGGGCAAAGGGGTGCGATTGGCGACTGAAAGAGGTTCGCATGGACGCGCTCGACGATAAGGTTCTCGAGAGTACGCTTGCCGAAAGCCTGGCCGATCTGGTGCCGGACGAAAAGACCGTTTCCGAAGACGAGTTCGTCGAAGTTGTCGGCGGCGCGCTCGAAGCGGTCGGCGGCACACTGCTGTTCAAGATGTGCGTCCAGAACGAAGGCGAAGGCCAGCACGTCGCGGCGGCATCCGTCGGTGATGGCGGCAATCGCCAGTTCCTCCTGCTCACCTTGCCAACCGTCGGAGGGGCGCTGAAGGTCGAGACGATCTCGAGAAGCAGCAACCCGGTGGCGGGCATCGCGGCCGCCTATGCCGGGCTGATGGACGCCTTTAAAACCGCTGCCTGATTTTCCGCTGCCACGCCAAGGCCAGTCTTGCGCCACGCACGGGCGCTTGGTGTCTGCTTGTTTGTGACCACGGGCCTTGTTCTATCCGGTCGCCCACCACACCTAAAGTCGGGGCAAGGAGAACCAGCATGGACAAGATCGCCAACCCGGCACCCGGCTTCCAGCGCAATCCCGACAAGATCATCACGATAGAGCCCTATTCCGGCACCGTCACAATCCACGCCGGCAGTACGGTCATCGCTTCTTCCGCCAGGGCGAAAGTGCTGACGGAGGCCCCCTACCCCGCCGCCTTCTACATTCCGTTCGCCGACATCGATTTCGACAAGCTCAGCCGAACGGATCACGCGACGCACTGCCCCTACAAGGGTGATGCCAGCTATTGGAGCGTGCTGCCGGCGGGCGAAGCGGGCAAGGACGCGATGTGGGCCTATCGGCAGCCCTTCGACGAGATGACCGACATCCGCGACCACGGCGCGTTCTACGCCAGCAAGGTCAGCATCGAGGCCAAGCCGGACTGAACGCTTCGGCTTGAAGACACTCAGGGGCATTGATATTCGGGTGATGCCGGCCCTTAGTCGGTGGTGCCGTGATTACCCGTTCCGTCGGCATCGTCGAGGCGCACGAAGGTCATGCCCTTGTCCTTGAGCGCCAGCAGGCCCTGAACCACGCCCTCGCCGGCGGCATGGGTCGGCTGATTGATGTGGGAGATGATGACATCACCGTCCTTGGCGGCGGCGATGCGCCTGGCCGTTTCCTTGGCGCCGAGCAGCGAGCCACCGTCGCCATTGATCGAGAAGCCGGCAATCTTGAAGCCGAGTTTGCGGATCATCGCAATGGCCGAGGGACTGTATTCGGCTGTTGCGCCACGGAACCATTTCGGCGCCGGTTCGCCGGTCGTGGCCAGAGCCGCGGCCCCCGATTCGACTTCGGCAAGGACTGCTTCCGGGCTGCCGGCGCTGCGTATGCCATAGATCTTCTGTGGCGTGTCGACCGCCGGGATATGCCGGCCACCGTGATTTTCCAGCTCGAACAGGTCGGGATGCGCCCGCATGATCGCGACGGCCTCGGCGTTGCGCTTCAGCCAGATGCCGGTGACGAAAATGGTAGCCGGTATCTTGTTGTCCACCAACGCCGAGAGAATGCGCGTGTCGGTCTTGCCGCCGCAGGCATCGAGCGTGAGTGCAACGCGACCGGTTCCGCTTGCAGCCGGCTTGATGTGCAGCGTGGGTTCGACCAGCGGCGTGGCATGGGCGCTGGATATCAGCGCCACCGACATGGCGATCATGCAGAGATGTTTTTGCGGCAAATGCATCGAACCAAGTTCCCCACCGGCGGTTTCAAGCCGACATCCCAAGACCCGCATGAAGGCGGAAATCGGACGAGGGATAGCAGAAAAACGCCTGGCGCGGCAATTTGACCTCCCACTTGGTCGACGAGCCGTTCAGCGACAGTCTTGCCGTTCCATCGCCCTCAGACAGCGCGTTCATTTTTCAGCTCGGTGCGCGCGAGAATTTCGCGCGCCGCTTCGACAACCGGCTTCACCTCCAGGCGCCAAACGCAGCACGCCTTGCTGGGATCGGTTCGGCGACACAAATCCTTGGCCACGCAGTCGCATGGCATTGACGGCCGAAGCGCGATGCTGGGCACGCCGACAGGTCCCCAGCGTGACGGATGCGTCAGGCCGAAAAGGCCGACAACCGGGGTGCCGGCGGCAGCGGCCATATGCATCGGCCCGCTTTCATTGCCCAGAAACAGCCGAGCCTGTTCCAGGACGGCCAGCAGGGTCTCGAGCGACAGCGCTCCGACCAGGTCCACCACCGGCGTCGCCGTCTCGGCAACGATCCGCGCGGCGGTTTCACCTTCGCCCGGCCCTCCCACCAGGACGATGCCCAGTCCGGTTTCGGCCGCAATCTGGTCAATCGCCTCGGCAAACCGTTCCGGCTGCCACTGCCGGCCCTTGAAACTCGCGCCTGCGTGGACAGCGACGAAGGCGTTCGGACGGATGTGGTGCGTGCCCAGAAGCGCCAAGGCTTTCGCGGCCTCGAATGGCGGCGGCTGGAGGCTCGGTACCGTCACCCGCAGATCGATGCCGAGCGCTTCAAGAGGGGAGAGATAGCGATAAACAAAATGCTGGCCGCCAAACCCGAATGGTTTGGCAAACACATTGGCGGGCTGCCGCTCCAGCAGCTTCAGCGGCCTTTCCGGGGGATTGTAGCCGACGCGTGTCTTTGCGTTGACCAAGCCGCTGATAAGCCGAGAGGTCTTCGAATCGGTCAGGTCGATCGTCAAATCGAAGCAGAAGCCGCGCAGCGCCTTCACCGTTGCGTAGAGCTCTTTTCCGCGCTCCAGCGGGGTGCCCCGCGCGCGAGCCCGCCTGAACGGAACCACCTCCGAAGCGATGCCATGCGCAATCACGAAGCTCGCCAAGTGCGCTTCGCAGAGGAACACGATCCTGGCACCGGGGAATTCGAGCCGAAGGTTCCTGGCGAGGGTCGAAGCGAGGACGATATCGCCTATGAACTTCGTTTGAATGATCAGGATCGAGCGGAACGGAGCGGGTGAAATCTGCAACATATGTTTCCGGAGACGTTTGGCGATCATCACGAAATTGGTCAGAAACAATGGCGAGATTGCGCGATACCTCTAGCACGTTCGCGTGAGTTTTCATACAAAACCGTAAGCTCGGACCGGTCTATCCACGCCCCGTGGTCGTTGTCTGCACTGCAGCCTGCGCCGCTGCCAGTCTGGCGATCGGCACGCGGTAGGGCGAGCAGGAGACGTAGTCGAGCCCGACCTCCTCGCAGAAGCGGATCGACGAGGGATCGCCGCCATGTTCGCCGCAGATGCCGAGCTTGATGTCGGGTCGCGTCGCCCTGCCCTTCTGCGCCGCCATGCGCACCAGTTCGCCGACGCCCTCAATGTCGAGCGAAACGAACGGATCCTGCTCGATGATGCCTTTCTGGCGATACGTCTCCAGGAAGGAGGCGGCATCGTCGCGCGAGATGCCGAAGGTGGTCTGGGTGAGGTCGTTGGTGCCGAAGGAGAAGAACTCGGCCGACTCGGCAATGACATGGGCGCGGATCGCCGCGCGGGGAAGCTCAATCATGGTCCCAGTCAGGTAATCGATGTTGACGCCGCTCTCGTCCATGACGCTCTTGGCGACGGCGTCGATGCGTGCCTTCACAAAATCGAGTTCCTTCGCCAGACCGACCAGCGGCACCATGATCTCGGGGACGACCAGCGCGCCGGCTTTCTTGCCGGCCTCGACTGCCGCCTCGAAAATGGCGCGCGCCTGCATCTCGGCGATCTCGGGGTAGGAGACGGCGAGCCGGCAGCCGCGATGGCCTAGCATCGGGTTGAATTCGTGCAGGGCCTCGGTGCGCTGCCTGAGCTTGTCTGCCGACACGTTCATGGCGGCCGCGACTTCGGCGACTTCCGCTTCGGTCTTGGGCAGGAATTCGTGCAGCGGCGGATCGAGCAGGCGGATCGTCACCGGCAGGCCGGCCATGATCTCGAACAGCTCCAGGAAATCCGAGCGCTGCATGGGCAGAAGCTTGGCCAGCGCCGCGCGGCGATCCTTCTCGGTGTCGGCCAGGATCATCTCGCGCATGGCGACGATGCGGGCGCCGTCGAAGAACATGTGCTCGGTGCGGCATAGCCCGATGCCCTCGGCGCCGAAGGAGCGCGCCATGCGGGCATCGAGCGGCGTTTCGGCATTGGTGCGCACCTTCATGCGGCGTACCGCGTCCGCCCATTCCATGATGGCGGCGAAATCGCCGGACAATTCCGGCTGCAGCATCGCCACGGCGCCCTTGAGCACCTGGCCGTTGCCGCCGTCGATGGTGATGATGTCGCCCTTGCGGAAGGTCTGCCCCATCGAGACCAGCGTGCCTGCCTTGTAGTCGACGCGCAGCGAGCCGGCTCCCGACACGCAAGGCTTGCCCATGCCGCGCGCGACGACCGCTGCGTGGCTGGTCATGCCGCCGCGCGTGGTCAGGATGCCTTCGGCCGCATGCATGCCATGGATATCTTCCGGACTGGTCTCGATACGCACCAGGATCGCCTTGCGCCCCTGCGTCTTCAGATCCTCGGCATCGCCGGAAGAAAAGACGATCTCGCCGGTGGCAGCACCCGGAGACGCCGGCAGCCCGACGCCGATGATGTCTCGTGCGGCCTTTGGGTCGATGGTCGGGTGGAGCAATTGGTCAAGAGAAGCAGGATCGATGCGTGCGACGGCTTCTTGCTTCGTGATCAGGCCGTCCCTTGCCATTTCAACCGCGATCCTGAGCGCCGCCTTGGCGGTCCGCTTGCCGGACCGGGTCTGCAGCATCCACAATTTACCGCGCTCGATGGTGAATTCGAGATCCTGCATGTCGCGGTAGTGCTTTTCCAGGCTGTCGGAGATGGTGACGAAGGACTGGAAGGCATCCGGCATCAGCTTCTGCAGCGAAGGCTTGTCGGAACCGGCCGCGATGCGCGCCGCCTCGGTGATGTTCTGCGGCGTGCGGATGCCGGCGACGACATCCTCGCCCTGCGCATTCACCAGGAACTCTCCATAAAGCATTTTTTCACCGGTCGAGGGGTTGCGGGTGAAGGCAACGCCGGTGGCCGAGGTCTCGCCCATATTGCCAAACACCATGGCCTGGACATTGACCGCCGTGCCCCAGCTTTCCGGGATATCGTGCAGACGCCGGTAGGTGATGGCCCGGTTGTTCATCCAGCTTGAAAACACCGCGCCGATCGCGCCCCAGAGTTGCTCGTGCGGATCCTGCGGGAACGGCCTGCCGAGTTCCTCCTCGACCTTGGCCTTGTAGAGCGCGATGACGCCTTGCCATTCGATCGCCGTCAGTTCGGTATCGAGCTCGTGGCCGAGGCTGGCTTTCTGGTCTTCCAGGATTTCCTCGAACACCTCGTGATCGAGGCCCATGACGACATCGGAATACATCTGGATGAAACGGCGGTAGCTGTCATAGGCAAAGCGCGCATCGCCGGAATCGGCGGCCAGCGCCTCGACTGTCTCGTCGTTCAATCCGAGATTGAGCACGGTGTCCATCATGCCGGGCATCGACGCCCGGGCGCCGGAACGCACCGAAACCAGGAGCAGCTTCGACGGGTCGCCGAACCGGCGGCCAGTCAGCCGGCCGATATGGTCGAGGGCGACTGCGACATCAGCCTCCAATCCCGCCGGGTGGGTGCGACCGTTGGCATAATAGGCATTGCAGACCTCGGTGGTGATCGTAAAGCCCGGCGGCACTGGCAGCCCCAGGCTGCACATCTCGGCCAGGTTGGCGCCCTTTCCGCCCAGCAGATTCTTGTCGCTGGCACGGCCTTCCGCCGCACCATCGCCAAAGGTGAAAACCCATTTGGTCATGCTTGCTCTCCGGTTGCAGGAGATTGGAAAGATTGGCGAAACGCAAAGTTCCATCCGTGCCCGACTTTGGAGCGATATGATGCTGCAGTGCGAAAGGCAAGGCGTCGGCAAGCCGTTCGGCCGCTACAATCGATTAAGAAAAAACTCCGCCTGGGCCTGTGGCAAAAAGACTTGCCACCTCACGGCTCGACGTCTAGAACATAAAGGGAACAAGAGGTGCGTCATGAAACAGCCTGGAAAACTGGACTATCTGGAAATGCCGGCGACCGGCGGCACGCTGGATCGGTTGAAGGCCTTCTACAGCGCCGCCTTCGCTTGGTCTTTCACAGATTATGGGCCGACCTATTCGGCCTTCGCCGAGGGCCTGGATGGCGGCTTTCAGGCCGATGCCGCGGAAGCACCGGCCAAGCCGTTGCCCGTGCTTTACAGCGACAATCTGGAGGAAACCCTTCGCGCCGTCGAAAGCGCCGGCGGAACGATCGTCAGGCGGATATTCTCATTCCCCGGCGGCCGACGCTTCCACTTCGTCGATCCAGCCGGCAACGAGCTGGCTGTGTGGTCCCACTAGTCCGCTTGTGGATCACCAAGCGCCGATTGCACCGCTGGTCAGCCGAGCGTCTTCGCGGTCGTTCATAAGCATTGTGCTTTTCGGCTGCTCTGCTAATAACGCGCCGCACAGCGACTCTGACGGCTATTGGGGCGTCGCCAAGTGGTAAGGCATCGGTTTTTGGTACCGACATTCCCAGGTTCGAATCCTGGCGCCCCAGCCAAGCGCAGACTCCATTCGAGGCCGAAGCGCGCACCGAATAAGCCCTGATCCAAACACTCTGCAGCCTAGACTTAACCAAGAAGTGTCACGCTCGGCAGTGCGTCAGCGATCTCGCAAACCACAGCGGGCGCGACCAGAACATGTCGTCAATCTGGGTGGGCCGGACCAAATCCTTCTGCACCCGAGCTGTTGAAGGCGCCTTATTGCCTCCGCGAGAGCAACTTTGTTTGCGGACATGCGTACTCATCGGCATATGCCAGAACAGGCTTGCTGTTGCCCATCTTCAATATCTTGTCTCGGGGCTTCAAGTTTCGATGCCGGCATTTGATCCCGCCGGCGTCCCAAATGTGTGCTATTTTTGCTACATTTTTTGACCGTCTGCCTAAATTCTATGATTTAGTCACAGCTTAATAATGAAACGCGCACGTTAATTTGCAAGATAGTGGCAAGGTCAGGCGCCAAGCCCGGCTGGGGCGCTCTTAAAAAGCGCGGGGAAACGTGGGTGGGAAAATGAAGACGACAGGTCTGTCGACCAAGGTCATGGGCGTTGGTCTCTTGATGACGGCTACCATGCTGAGCTGCTGGGGCGCGCATGCGCTGACACTCAAGGAAGCCATGGCGGTCGCGGTGGAATCCAACCCGGAAATCGGCCAGGCCATCGAAAACCGCGAGGCCATCGAGTTCGAACTGCGGCAAGCAAAAGGGCTCTATCTTCCAAGCGTCGACCTGGAGGCATCCGCTGGTGCTCGCCGCCTGGACAACTCCTCCCGCCGCGCGCTCTCCATCGAGCACGATGCGCTTTATCCCGCGGAGACCGATCTGACGGTTTCGCAAACGCTTTATGATAGTGGCGCAAGGCGAGCCGAACTCAACCGTCAAGCCTCGCGAGTGGATGGCGCCTCATTCCGCGTGCTGGAGCGATCTGAGTTCATCGGGCTGTCTGTCGTCCAGGATTACCTGGAATACATGCTTCAGGCCTCGATCGTGGCCGAGGCAAAGAAGAATCTGGGCTTTCACCAAGCGATTCTCCACGACATCAGGGAAGGCATAGCAGGCGGCGGATTGAACGAAGCCGACCGGCAACAGGCCGAGGAGCGCTTGTTTGCGGCCAAGGCCCGCATGCAGGAGGCTTCCGAGGAACTCGAGGCCTCGAGAATACGTTTCTTCAAGACCGTCGGGAAACCGCTGACCAATGCATCGCGGCCAGGCGACGTTTCCTCTGCACTGCCAAGGTCCCTGGACGACGCGCTGGGCATTGCGCGGGAGAACAACCCGCGCGTCCACATGGCCAATAGCGATATCGCCGCCGCGGGCTCGCAGGTTGACGCCGCTCGGGCGAAATACGGCCCGTCGGTCGTCGCCGAAGGCGTTGCCCGGGCCGGATACGACATTGACGGCGACAATGGAGACACCTCCGATCTGCAGGCACGGGTGGTGCTGCGGTGGAACCTGTATCGGGGCGGCATCGACAAAGCGAATGAGCAGGAGCAGATCCGCCGCGCCAGCGAACAGCGGCTTGGGCTGCATCAGGTTCTGCGGGAGATCGAAGAAGCCGTTCGCACGTCGTGGGATCGCCGCTTCCGGCAAGCCGACCTGGCAAAGACCCTGAAGCTGCAAGCCGCTTCCAACGAGAAGCTGGTTGCCTCTTATCGCGAGCAGTTCAAGGTCGGACAGCGCTCGCTGCTCGATGTGCTGGATGCGCAGAATACGCGGTTCAACACAGCAACGCTGGCGGACACCGCGTCCTACGCATCCCTCTTTGCCCAATACCGACTTCTGGCGGCAACCGGGCAGTTGCTGAAAACGATGGACATCCAGCCGCCGAAGCAGGCCGCGGCCTACGCCAAGGATGAATTCGCGGTTCCGGAGATCCCGGACACCGAAACCTATGCACGGACCCCGTCGGAACAGAAGAACGACCTGCCCTTCGATATCCTCGCCCCTGTCAGGAAGAAGTGAGCCGTAAGGAGTGTTGAGGGTTCTGGCGGGCGGGTCGTGAATCAGCAGCCACATATTCTGTCGCCCAAGGAGGCGTTCAAGGCCTGCTTTTCGGCGGTGGCTGCCTATCTCGGCAGGCCGAGCGCCGAGACCGTGCTGTTTGCCGGAGTGCCGATTTCGGACACGCGCATCGAGGTCACCGAGATCCGGCATCTTGCCGAGCGCATCGGTCTCGAGACCCAGGAATTCAACCATCGCGACTTCCTGCGCGGTCGTGTCGATCTTCCGGCAATTCTCTTCCGTGTCAGTCAGTTGCCGGTCGCTCTGCTGGCGGAAATCGACGGCGACGGGTATCTTACGGCCCCGCAGGAAGACGGGCGCACGACTATCGGCAAATCCGAGCTGGCCGCAAGTTACATCAGTGGCGGTGTATCCTTCTCGATCACCTATGCCAACGCCACCGAGGGCATGAAGGTCGGGTCGGCGCAGCAGATCGAGCGGCGCCATTGGCTGACGGGGACGATGGGCGCTTTCTGGCGCACCTATTCCAAGGTCGTGCTGTCGGCGATCTTCATCAATCTTTTGGCCATCGCCTCGCCGATCTTCACCATGAATGTCTATGACCGCATATTGCCGAACAAGGCGATATCGACGCTTTGGGTGCTGGCGATCGGCATTGGCGCCGTCATTCTCTTCGATCTGCTTTTGAAAACGGCCCGAGCCTCGCTCATCGACTATGCCGGGCGCAAGGCGGACTTGCGGATATCGTATCTGCTGTTCGAGAAGGTGCTGAATTCATCCCTGTCCGCGCGCCCGGGCTCGACAGGCGAATATGCCAACCGCGTCACCCAATATGAGTTCGTCAGGGAATTTTTCACCTCCAACACGATCAGCGTGTTCATCGATACGGCTTTCGTCTTCATCTTCCTGCTCGTCATCTATGCGATCGGCGGCTGGCTGGTCGTCATCCCGGCCCTCGCATTTGTGGCGTCGGTGGTCGTTGGCCTGGTCACGCAACGCCGCATCGGCAAACGGGTCGCAGCCTCCATGAATGAAGCCTCCCAGCGCCAGGCTCTGCTGGTCGAGTCCATCTCCACGCTGGAAACGATCAAGTCGCTGCGAGCCGAAGCCTATTTGCTGAGGAAGTGGGGCGAGCATTCGAAGAATGCGGCCAACACTTCCGAGAAGATCAAGCAGCTCTCGGCGGCGGCCGGCAACATCACCCAGGCCATCCAGCAGCTTGTGACGGTCGCCCTGGTCGTGGCTGGAGCCTACGCCTTTTCGGAAGGGCATGTTTCGACAGGAGCCATCATCGGAACGGTGATGCTGGCGAGCCGGGCCGTGGCTCCGCTCGGCCAGATCGCGATCACCTTGTCGAGATTTCGCCAGGCCATGCTCTCCTTGAGAATGGTGAATTCCATCATGGCACAGCCGGAGGACCGGCCGGATACTGTGGGCTTCGTCAATCGCCCGATTCGCAATGGCGCGATGACGTTCAAGAATGTCGGCTTTGTCTACCCCGGATCGGAAAACGAGGTTCTGTCCGGCCTGAACTTTTCGGTGAAGCCGGGAGAGCGCATCGGCATCATCGGCCGCATCGGATCGGGCAAGACGACGATGGGACGCCTGATCGGCAGGCTTTTTCTGCCAAGCTCCGGCGAATTGCTGCTGGATGGCATCGACATCCGCCAGTATCACCCGTCAGAGGTGCGCGCCGCCGTCGGCATCGTCGCGCAAGCCGGCGATCTGTTTTCGGGCACCATCAAGGAGAACCTGCTGATGGCATCTCCGGAGGCGACCGACGAGCAGATCATCGAAGCCGCGAAAGCCGCCGGCGTCGACGAGTTCGTGTCTCGCCACCCGCGTGGCTACGACATGAACGTCGGTGAACGGGGCACCAATCTTTCCGGCGGGCAGAGACAGACGGTGGCGATCGCCCGGCTGCTTTTGACCAAGCCGAAGATCGTCTTTCTGGATGAACCGTCCGGCTCGATGGATCTGGCGTCGGAACGGCAACTGATAAAGCAACTCAAGACCGCTTTCGACCACAACACGACGCTGATCGTCTCGACGCATCGCTTCAGCATGCTCGAATTGGCTGATCGCCTCATTGTTATCGAACAAGGAAAGATAGTTGCCGACGGGCCAAAAGAACAAGTCATTCAGGCGCTGCAGAGAACGAATTCCTGAATGAACAAATTATATCGGGCTGAAACCGATATGATAACGGGGCGTGGGAAATGCTTGCCAGGGAAGACCGCCCGCCGCTTTTCGCGACGGCGTCCATATTCATCATAGGGGCGCTCTTCGTCGCCTTTGTCGCTTGGTCGTCCTTCGCCGAGGTCGACGAGATCGCGCGTGGCGACGGCAAGGTCATACCGGCCTCCAAGACCCAGGTCATTCAAGCCAGCGAGCCGGGCGTCGTTCAGGAAATCGCCGTGAAGGTGGGGCAGGTCGTCAGGAAGAACGACCTTATTATCCGCCTCGACAATACTTTGAACACATCCAGCCTCGGCGAACAGCAAGCCAAGGCGCGGGCCCTGCAAACACGCATCGCCAGGCTCAAATACGAACAGAGCGGCAGCATCACCGGATCGTTTCCCTGTCCGCAGGACATCCAATCCGTGGCGCCGGAAATCTGTGACAACGAACAAAATCTCCTCGTTGCCCGGCGCGAAAACTTCGACAACAAGCTGTCGGTGCTCAAGTCGCGACTCGACCAGCGCGAAAAAGAACTGGACGAGGCGAACGCCAATCTCGACCGCCTGACAAAAAACCTGGCTGTGAGCGACCAGCAGGCGAAGCTGGTCGAGGCGATGGTCAAGAAAGGTCTGATGGCAAGGACCGAGCAGCTTAAGGTCGAGCAGGAACAGACCGAACTCAACGGCCAATTGAACCTGGCCGGCGAGACGATAAAGAAGGGCAAGTCGGCGATCACCGAGGCGCAGCTCCAGGTCGAGGAACTCGGGCTGCAGTTGAAGCAGGAAGCGCTCGATGACCTGACGCAGGCCTTGGCCGATCTTTCAGTGGTGGACGAAACCATTCGCGGCGCGACCGACAAGGTCGCGCGAACGGATATCCGCTCGCCGGTGGACGGCATCGTCAACACGATGGAACTGAACACCGTCGGCGCCTTCGTCCAGCCGGGTACTGTCGTGGCCGGCATCGTGCCCACTTCCGAGACATTGCTGGTCGAAGCACGTGTTTCGCCCCGCGATGTCGCGTTTATCCGCCCAGATCAGGATGCCTTGATCAAAGTCACGGCTTATGATTTCTCGATCTTTGGCGGCATTGAAGGCAAGGTTTCAAACATTACCGCCGACAGCCTGGTCGATCAGAAGACGGGCGAGCCCTACTATCAGGTGCGTGTTTCAACCGATAGATCGACACTGGAGCGAGACGGAAAGGCATATTCGATCATCCCCGGCATGATCTGTTCCGTGGATATCAAGACCGGTCGCAAGACGATCCTGAGCTACCTGCTGAAGCCGATCAACAAAGCCCGCCAGGAGGCAATGAGTGAGCGCTAGCGCCACCTCTCCCGCGACCCGGAGCGACCACTTGCTTCTGCCACTCCCGACAGAAGATTTCGAACTCGAGTTCCGCGTCGTGGCGCGCGGCGGCATCAGGCGCGGCATTCGGCTTGAACGGGCTTTCTGGGTTTCGCTGAAACAGATGGCTGAAAGCCGCAAATGCACGATCGGCATGCTGGTCGACGAGATCGCCGAAGGTCACGCGGAGAAAGGAAACTTGACCTCGGCAATCCGGGTGGCCTGCATACGCGAGTTGGGGCGCGAGAATCTGAATTTGCGTAGGCTTGCATCGATCAGGACGATAAACGCCATTCTGCTTGCCTGCCCGTCGCCGGCCTTCGCCTTGGCCTCGACGAAGAAGATCGTGACCTTCAATGCGCCGTTCCAGCAATTGGTCAAACGACAATTGCCGGCGGCATTCGACGAAGACACGCGCCAGGACCTGAAGCTGGCGCTGGATCTCAACGTGGCCGATATATTCGCCCGCCTCGACACCAATGGCGATGTTGCCGTTGCGAGCGGATTTGTGATTGGAGCCGGCGAACGCCGTTACCGGGGCCAATTGAACGTGGTGCGGGCGCCGGTGCTGGACCTGGAATTGCTGATGGCTTTCGTCTTCAACGGCTAGCGCCGTTCCTCGTTTCACGCAAACGCTGAACCGCCCTATCTGCTGACGCAATTCCGCCGGAAAACCACCAAGGGACTTTTCCCGAAATTGTCCGCCAATCAACCGGGACAAGAAAGCCGGCGCGCGGGCCCCTTACTTGACTTCCGCCTGGACGCCTTCGCCAGGGGCGACGGTTGCGAAACCGCCCTTGACATCGGCCATCTGGGCGTCTCCCGATTTGGACCCGTGGATCCAGGCCCGGTCGGTGCTGAACGAGTACAGTGGCTGATAATTCGGAAGGGCGCTGTCCTTGAGCACCGTATCGTTGAGACTGTCGAGAATATAAGCGCCGCTTGCGGTGCTGACCGAAAGCACGGCGTGGAAGAAGCCCCGCTTGCGGTCCTGGAGAACGACGAGCGACATGCTGCGTGCCGGAATGCCGGCCCTCAGCAACGCGGTCATCTTGAGAATGGCGAAGTCCTCGCAGTCGCCAGCACGATTGGCGAGGATCTCCGAAGGCTTCGCCCAGTAATCAAGCTTGCCGTAAACGACGCTGTCCTTCTTATAGGCGATCAGGTGGTTGATGCCGCTGTCGATGAACGACAGTTTTTCGACGAACCCCTTGCCTTGGGCGGCCGAGACCATGGCCGCGAAGGCTGGGCTCTCGTGGTCACAGGGGCTGCCCGCGGTGCAAGCGGTTATGGCTCGGTAGACCGGTGCCCAACGCGCCGAAACGGGAAAATTGCGCATGGACAGCGCAACCGACCCGAACACGCCCGGGATAATCGACGCCGTCTGCATCGGGTCGACACCCCTGCCCTCTTGCGCCATCGAGGCGCTGGACCCGTCTTGAGCGGAAACGGGACCATATCCGTTCAGGACAAGGCTGATCCGGTAGGGGGTGGCCGGCTGCCAGGGCTGGTATCTCTGCAGCGAAATGCCGCCGAGGCCAAGCGGCGCCTGGACCACTCCAAGCAGTGCTGCTTCGGGCATGAAATTCCTGATGACGGGTCCGGCAAGGGCTGGCTGCGCCGAGCCGGCTATCCCCACCGCCAGCAGAAGCAGCTTGAGCTTGCACTTCCCCGGAGCATTCCTTTGTTTTTTCATGACGCCCACCTTTAACTGTGGGACGCTACCAATTTTGTCTCAAATTACTGAAAAGGAAGATGGATAAGTTTCCTACGAATTCACTTTGCTGATTTTAGTAAAATTTTACATGTATTTATACTTATATTTACCAAGTTTTCCGCGCCGCCGGTGGCGAAGCGCTATGCCTTCCAGACAACATATAACTGATTATATGTTCACAGTTTACCAAGCGTAAAAAAAGTCATCGGAGGCATATCCAAATATATAGAATGCATTGACGGACCGTTGCAAAGTCAAGCCGCCGCCTGTCTCTATCCGGGAAATACCGGAGGGGTTTGAGCTATGGCGAACAGTATTGAACTGGACAATCTTTCGAACTCGTGGGACGAGCATTCCGTCTCCAGCGATCATCACGACCTGACAGCGCCGACCCAGGTGGTGGCGCAAGCCGCGCCGGCCGAGCAAGCGGCGGCACCGGTCCAAACAGCGCCGGCCGCGGCCGAGCCTGTGCCGGTCGATGTCGGTGGCGGTGCGCCGGCGGCAGCTCCGCCAGCGGCAAACGCCCCGCACGAATACGTCGCGGACGCAAGCAACGTCGTCAAACTTCCCGCCAATGTCTCGATCGACAACATCAAGGTCGACGGCCACAACCTCGTGCTCGAGCAGGCGGACGGCTCGGTCATCGTCATCAAGGACGGTGCCCTGCATGTGCCGACCTTCATCATCGGCGACGTCGAAGTGCCGCGCGTGGCCTTGATCGCAGCGCTGGAAGCGAGCCATGTCGATGTCGCCTTTGGCGCGGACGGCTCGATATCGGCCGGTGGCAGCACGACCTCGAGCGCCGGCGGGAATTTCGAACAGCCTGCCGGCGGGATCGGCGACGGCTTCGGCCTGTCGGCGCTCCTGCCGCCGACGGACCTGCAGTTTGGGCAGCTCGAGCGGCATGAGCTGTTTCCCTCTTTGGTCGACAGAGGCGTCTCCGTCGTGGCCATGTCGCTGACCAACCCTGATCAGGCGGCCAGCGAAACCGGACTCGATGGCGGCGCGCAACAATCGCCGGGCAGCGAGGCACCGACCAACTCCGAAACTTCCGGCGTCGGGACGATCAGCATCGACGCACCCGATGGCATCGGCTCGATCGTCATCAACGGCACCACCGTGACCGGCGTCGGCCAGCAAATTTCAGGGCAGTTCGGCTACATCACGATCCTGTCGTACGATCCTGGCACGGGTGCCATCCAGTATGACTACACCGTGACCCAGTCGGTGACGCATCCCGTCAGCACGACCGGATACGACGCCAACGATACGGTTCCGGACAATTTCAGCATCACCGTCACGGATGTCGACGGCGATACGGCGAGCACGACCTTCACCGTTGCCATCATCGACGACGTGCCGACGGCGGTTGTCGACACCGACAGTACCACGGAAGGCGGCACAGCGAATGGCAACGTGATCACCGGGCTTGGTAGCGACGGCAATGCTGCCGGCGGCGACACCAAGGGCGCGGACGGCGCCTCGGTGAGCGGAGTTACGGGCGCCGGGGCAACGACGGTGGTAGGCGGCGACTTCCATGTCGTCGGCCAGTACGGCACGCTGACGCTGAACCCGGACGGCACTTATAGCTATGTAGCCAACTCCAACATCAACAACGCCTCTCCGGTGACCGACACCTTCACCTACACGCTGAAGGACGGCGACGGCGACACCTCGCAGACGACGCTCAATATCACCATAGGCGATGGGGAAGGCCCGTCGGTGGTCTTGAACGCCATCATTTCGGTGGACGAGGCAGGGCTCGGCACCGCCAATGCGACCGGCAGCGCGGCCGCGACCAACGTCGAGGACGGCAGCGGGACGGTAACGTTCCACGCCGGTTCCGACAACATCACCGGGCTGGCGTTCTCGTCGGTTGCCGGGATCACGGCGGATGTCAACGGAGTTGCCGGCGCCGACATCGTCTGGACGCTGGCGGGGCCGACTCAGATTGTCGGTTCCATCAACGGCATCGAAGCCATCCAGATCGACCTCGTCGCATCGTCCCTGCCGATCCTGGCGGGAGGTAACGGCTCGGCGACAGTCAATGTGACGCTGCTCGACAACTTCCCGCATCCCGACGCGGGCGGACAGAACATCATCAACCTGACCGGCATCAACGTGGTCGCCACCGATACGGACGGTAGCCAGGCCAGCGCGACGGTTCAGGTTAATGTTACTGATGACGTGCCGCACGCCAACAACGACAGTGCCACGCAGGCGACGGAGAATGCGCCGTTCACGATCGACGCGCTCACCAACGACG